>CADAIL010000026.1 GCA_902788035.1 uncultured Lachnospiraceae bacterium
TTTTGATATTTGACCGTCGTGCCGGTTTCCCCTTTCGGACCGCTTGCGGCCGGCCGTACGCATGCGGGACCGTCCATTGGCCCCCTATCCGTCGGGATCCATAATACCGATATCTGCCCTGGTCCACAGATCGGCAGAATAAAAAGAAAGAGGGGCTGACGCCCCTTGAATAATTATATAGAAGATCCCTTGTGAACAGCGACTGAAGAAACAAGCGCGGGTCCCTGCCGGCTAACTACAAATGAACCCCGTCTCTGATACGGGTTACCGGGTCAGCATCAGAGCTCATACAGCTTTGAATATTTCTCCTCCAGATAATCGAGGAAATCGTCAGGTGTGAGCTCGCGGCCTGTGATATCGCGGATCCACTCAGCGGGAGCCAGAAGGTCAGCCTTCTTCCAGACATGCTCCTTCATCCATCCGTTGATTTTCCCGAAATCACCCGCAGCCACTGCGGCGTCGACGTCAAATTCTTCGCGCATACGGTTCCGGTACATCGCGTTATACATATTGCCGAGCGCATAGGTCGGGAAATAACCGAAGCCGGAAGTCCAGTGGACGTCCTGAAGAACGCCGTCGGCGTCATCTGCAGGACGGATCCCGAGGTACTCCTCATACGTATCGTTCCAGATCTTCGGCAGATCATCAATACTGACCCCGCCCGCCACGATCGCTTTCTCGATCTCATAGCGGATCATGATGTGGAAGATATATGTAAACTCATCGGCTTCTGTGCGAATGCAGGACGGCGAAACGTAATTGACCGCCTCATAGAACTCCCGCTCTGTAACGTCCGACAGAACGTCTCCGAAGATTTCCTGTATTTTCGGGAAGATCAGGTGGATAAAGGCTTCCGATCTTCCGATGATATTCTCATAGAATCGGGAGACCGACTCGTGCTGACCCATAGTCTTGCCGTCGGTGATATTATGAATCCAATGTTCCCTCGGCTGGTTCTGGTCGAACAGAGCGTGTCCTCCCTCGTGGACCGTACTGTACATGCTGGAGAGGAAGTTGGTCGGATAAAAATGCGTTGTCACGCGCTCATCGTCCGGTCCCATGCTGTCTGTAAAAGGATGCTCGGTCGTCGAGAATCCGCCCCGCTCAAAATCAAAGCCGATGGTGTCAAGAAGATATTTGACTGCTTTTTCCTGCGCCCTGTCGTCAACTTCGCGGTTCAGGAAATCCGTGCGGATGACCTTCTTACTTGCCATGATCTTCTTTAGAAGCGGGACAAGGCGGGAACGGCATTTGCCAAATACCTCATCCAATTTCTCGGATGTCATCCCGCGCTCATAGGTATCGAGCAAATTATCGTAAAGGACGGGGCTCTTCTCGTCCATGAGCTCTACACGCTTGAACTCCACGTCGCGGACCGCGGAGAGGGAGGGCGCGAACTGCGAGAAATCTGAGCTCTGTTTCGCCTTCAGCCAGGCAGCATAAGCTTTGTTATACACTTTCGAGAACTCGCGGTCCTGCTCCGGTGTGATGTTGCGGATCTTCATGTCCTCGCGGTGCAGCTGCTCCGCAAGAGCCCTGTCATATACATCCAGCTCATCGCGGTGGTCATACAGCCAGCCGGCTGCCACGAGGAAGTTCGGGTCGCGGTGGATCTTGAAAATCTTGTTGGACAGATAGGCCTGCGTCTCGCCTGCAAGTTCCATACCCTTGGGCGGGCACACCGTCTCCATGTCGAACTGTACAACATGGGCGGCATGATTGAGCAGCTTTTCCTCCTCAAAGAATTCGTTCAGTTTTTCCAGCATTTGTTTTGTTAAATCAGTCATACTTTCTCCTTTATATTTACCTCTGACGCAGAATTATCGTGACGTAAGTCTTCGATGAACGCGCAAAATGAAACTCGTCTATTGCTATGGATATAAAGTGAACATCAGAGCTTAAAAGCCTATGGTGGATCGCATGTTCTGGTCACTTCTGATCCGTTCACTCCCATTCTTTGTTCAGGAATTTAATCAGCATCTCACCCATGACTTCACTATCCACGATATAACTTCCGTGGTCTGCATCTTTCACGAACACCAGCGTTGAGTTTGGCAGGCTCTCCGCCAGAAGCCATGTCTCCTCCGGGAGGATCAGATCATCGTCACCCGCCGTGACAAGCACGGGAATGGTTATGGACTTAAGGGATTTCGGATCAATGTGGGGTTCTGTCAACATCAGAGTGATGAGCGGATCCGGCTTCTTACGATTGAGTTCCGTGTACTCCTCTATGAACGATGGTATAATTCCCTCAGGCTTCAGATTCGTTCCGCTTACCGCCATGATTCCGAGCGTGCCAGGGTGGCTCAGCTCTAAGAGAAGGGCTATAATGCCTCCGTCGCTGTGACCGTACAGAGCGGGTTTCTCGAGCCCCAATGCTTTGATGAACTGATAGATGTCTTCCGCCATGTCGGCGTAGTGGTATTCTGACAGAGGAACATTTGCACCGTGCCCACGGGAATCCGGAGCATACACATGGAAGCCGGCGGCGGTCAGCTGCCCTATCACCGTTCCGAAAAGGTTGTGGTCCTCAGCGTTGCCGTGTATCAGGACAACGGGGCGGCCTTCGCCGCATTCCGCATAGTGAAGAGTCACACCGTTTACGTCGACTGTTTTGTTTGCTTCATATTTTGTCATATCAGGATCCTCAATCTTTTCAGAAGGTTCATCGTGGTATACCGTATAATAGCTAACCTGAGGTTTCATTGTGGCATACCGTATCATGGATAACGCGCATTATTCCTGTCATATTCATATCCCCCGCAAGGGCGACGGTAGAATCGCGGATAAATGTGCTGCAAGGACAGTACTGCGCAATATCCACTCACATTATACACAATCTCAGTAGAACAATAAAGATGCTTTCGGGCCGGTTGGGGCGTCTCAGAAGTGCAATGTCATTGATGGATCTCTATGCCGTCACGACTACACAGTATAGTGACATCTCCGTATTGAGTCTGCATGCAGTCGGCCCCGATACTTTTGATAAGTCCAAGTGTTTTCTCGTCTGCCGGGTTCTTTTTTGAATCACAGATTACAGTGTGCGATGGTTTTGTCGCACTCAAAAGATCCGCCAGCGCTTTATTGTATACTCCGTGATGCGGAATCTTGAGCACGTCGCACTCACAGGCAGCCCCATCTTCCAGCCATTCCCGGATCCTCTTTTTCTCGCTGTCTCCTGTGAATATGAGCCGTTTACCATCGAACTCTACAGTAGTGATGAGAGAAAAATCATTGTCGTACTCTTCGACATGTGCAGGTATCTCATATGAAGCAGGCGGCTCAACAAGAATTGAGGCACTTCCGAGCGTCAAGTTCAGGTTTTCAGTCACATTTTCCGGATTTATTCCGGCTTTTCCGAGGGCTTCCATAAAGTCCGTGTACTCACTTCCGCTGCCTGTGTAAGCAGGCAGGAGCACTCTTTCAATCTTGATACCTTCCACAAGAGTGTCGGCCCCGCCGACATGGTCCTTGTCGAAATGAGTAATCATGAGCACATCAACTTTTTCAATTCCGCGGCTTTTCAGGTAGGCAAGGACCTCCTTTCCGTCATCCTCCTCGCCGCAGTCGATGACCATGGTCTTATCCTGACACATAAGGACTATGGCATCCGCTTTGCCGACTTTTAGGAAGCGTGCTTCGAGGGTGGCTTGTGCGGTAGTGTCATTGTTATTGTCAGATTTATAGACCTTCCCACGTGTGACTTGTGTGCTTTCTTCAGAGTTTGTTCGAATTGTAGGATTTAGTTGCTCAGCACCGGCCATGTCACCAGAACCGTTGGCACAACTTGTTAACATGATAATTATCAGCGAAAAGCACAGTACCTTACCAATCACTGCCGGCAGAATATGTCCCCACTTAATGAAATCAATGGATTTTATCGTGTACACTTGTCCCTCCTTTCATTTTGTGGCCGAGATAAACGGGGCCGCCAGAAGCAGCCCCGGATGTCTCAAACTTATTTCCTTCTCATAAAAACAGTCTCCTGCAGCGAACACCACTTATCCGCCACACACACAATCACAGCCTCCCGGGATCTCGGCACAGCGCGCAGAGTCAGCGGCCACATATGAGTACGTATAATGTCCTGTTCCTTCCTGCCGACATGAAATATTTCACTGGCATTCGCTCTTGCCTTCTCAGGATGATGGAATCCGTGAAGCCTGTGGCTCCCGTCATCATACGCATGCCAGTCATACAGGTAAAAATCATGAAGCATCGCCCCGATAGCAAGTTTCTTCTCATCTGCACCCAGATGCAGCTTACGATTGATTCTGAGACTTGCCGCCGCCACACGCCTGCAATGGTCATAAGTCGTAATGCTGCCGTGCTGTGTATATGATTTCATCTCAAGCACCTTCGGGTGATCCAGATATTCTCCAAGCAGCGATTTCAATTCTTCCCGTTTCTCGTCCTTCAATTCAAGCCTCCAATTATATCTCACAAATTTGAAATGGCGCAGAATCCGGCTCAGCTCCCAACATGGAATATCTCAGTATAAACCATCCTGCCGTTTTTCTGTTCCGATTTCATAAGTGATATCTTCTTGACCATCATATCCTTTTTCGGAACCGTGATTCCCTGCGGTCTGGCGTTCGATGCCCTCCTCACGAGGGTGATGTGCGGCTCGAACTTCTTTTTATCATACTTTATGCCGGCAGCGTCAAGCTGTCCGCCGAGGGCTTTCACGTAAGCCTTAAGCTTCTGTCCACCCTTGGCACCGACCCACAGAATATCACCGAAGTTCCCAAGATCCGTGAGAGACAGCATGAAAGGTGCAAATGTCGTCGCCTCCATCGCCCTCTTCACCCCCTCAACATTCTGGGTCTCGCCGATGAAAGCAAGAGTCAGGTGCAGGTTGTCAGCCGGGCTGTAGCTGCCGCCCACATTCTTCTTTTTAAGATCATGCATAACGGAAATCAAGCCCTTCTTTATATCATCTGAAAATTGTATCGCAATAAACAATCTCATGTTGTTCCTCCACAGGATAACAAAAGTCATGTTAAGCATAGCATTTTCTCTGACGTAGTTCAAACTAATTTCCCGCACACAAAACACAAAACTGTAAATCAATATTCCCCGCTCATATTGACAGAGTGTGCGCGCTCATATTTTTCATCGGATGGGGAGGGAGTAAATCATGAAAAGACTTTTCATCTGGTACTATCTGTCCCTGAAAGCATCGCTCAGGAGGCCTGCCCTGTGGGGAATCTTTCTCCTTGCTTCCATCATACCTTTTATACTGGCCTCCACCGTCACTGCGATCAAAGAAAATAAAGATATAGAGCTTTATATTCCCAAAGACTCTGTTTATGCAAATGAAATCCTCGAAAGTCTGAATGAAATGGATTCCGTGATGAGATTCATACGTGTATCCTCTTCCGATGCTCTGATTCAAGATGTGCAGGACGGCAGAGCCGACACCGGATTTTTGTTCTCAGAGGATTTTGACCGGAAATTTGCACGAGGTGATAATAACTCCCTCATCTCAGTGGTCACATCCGCATATTCTTCGAAGGCGGCCGTTGCAAGGGAGACTATATTTGCCGCATATTACCAATCTTCAAGTAGGGTACTCCTCCAAAAAGAATCAGAAAAGCACTTTCCTGCTGACTCTGATTCAGCATTTTCTCACATGTCAGAGCTGTACGAAAATTATCGCACGAGCGAACTGTTCAAAATAGTTTTCGAGACTTACCAGACAGGCGAAAAAACAGTATCGGATAAGGACGGACAGAATCCGCAAAAACTTTATCCGATTCACGGAATATGCGCACTGATCCTTTTTATGCTTCTTCTGCTTGGAAATTCACCAAGCAGCGGAGCGGGAATTACCGGAATCATGCGGGGGCTACGCCGGTCTGAACGATTTGCGTTTTCACTGATCAGCAATCTTGCGGAGATAAGTATTCCGGGGATCATTTTCATTGTACTTTCCGGAATTTTGGAGCCCCTCCGCGGAATCGCCGTTCCGATGCAGATACTGATCTGGCTTGGCTTTCTATTATATGCCGCCCTCTGGGCAGCCTTATTCACCCTTTTCTTCCGAAGCAGGCTGACCTATCATTCCTGGATGATGACCATTTTGGGAGTGAACCTTGTCCTTTGTCCCATCATCTGGGATCCGGCCATGCTGCATCCGGGGCTCAGGCTCATCGGTTATCTGCTGCCGGTGGGAGCAATGCTGAATATGCTTATATGAACCCCACGCAAAAAAGGGCTGTCGCATTAATGCGACAACCCTTTCACTCATTCAAATCATATTTATCTGAGCATGTTATACAGTGCTCTTACAAGTTTTACAACAAATCCACTTGCAACGCCCTCACGGATGAGGACGCCTTCATTGGCCTCATCAGCCTTGAACTGGATCTCAAGCGCAGCCTTGAGTACAGCCGGATCTAATTTGCTCATATCATCGTTGTTCAGATTTTTAAGATTCTCATACACGACCCCTTCATCTTCGAGTATCTCCTGTGCTTTTCCGGTCATAATACCTGCGCGGTAAGCATCGGAGGTCATGCGGAACTGAAGTATATCCTTGAGGGCTGAATGGCTCTCGGAAATTGCTTGTGCGTTGTAATCGCGGCACCAGTCTTTCAGGATCTGATCCTTGTCGACAAGCTTCAGAACAAGATAATACTTGAGGCAGAACTTCACGATCTTATCATCAGCCGAAAGCTCCGGCTTCTCGATCGATACATCCTCCGGAGCTGCTTCCTGCTCGGGTTCGTCAACGACGAACGCGTCCGGGAGCTTTCGGGCGATCACCGCTCTGTATATATCCGCCATCTCCTGGCTGGACAGACTCCATGTGATAGCATCAAATGAACCCGGATTCTCATCAAGGAACTCCTTCACCGCTGTTACGGCAGTCTCCGCAGCCATTTCCGGCGGGAAGTGGCAGTGACCTGTTCCGAGGGACGGGAAAGCGATCGAGCGTGCTCCCTTATCGAGAGCTGCTTTCAGGCAGTTTGTGTAGCATTTGGTGAGGAGGACATTTGCCTTCTCAGACTTATCGGCTCTCCAGGACGGTGTGACCGTGTGGATAATATAATCCGCCTTCATATCAAATGCATCCGTGGTGATCGCCTGACCCGTGTTGCAGGTTCCAAGTCGCTTGCAGACCTCGTGAAGCCTCGGGCCGGCAGCCACGTGGATGGCATGATTAACGCTCTTTGGCGCACCGTCCGACAGGAAATAATTGGTGCTATTGACAACGGCCGCGCAGTTCTCAAGCTTTGTGATGTCATGCTTAATTGCGTCTACTCTCATTTTGATCTCCTTTCAAAAATCTGCCTTGATGACCGGCAGCTGAATGTACATGTTTGAACTCAGGGGGGTCAGGGATTGCACCTCCCACAGGGCTTATACCCCGCATCCACAAGTTCTTCCCGCGTGCCGAAAAACTCTTTTCGGTTCTTTTCCTTCATATCCTGCACGCTCTGGCACTCCGGAAGGTGGAACCGCCCGCTGTTCGTGTTTATTATGTAAGTTACCTTCTCGTCCGGAACATAGGGTTCATTTTCTTTTGAATTAATGTCTTTTTCTCCGGACTGTATACCCGATTCAGTGGCGCCCAGCCCAGCGTCATCGACTTCCTGCTCAGCATCGTCGGCGAACTGCCCGGCATCGTTGGCGAACTGCCCAACTTCATTGACACTTATCTCGGGATTCGACTCAGCCGATATGCTCCTTGAAGTCTCATAATTCGGATCCAGCCGATTATCGCCTGTCTTATAATCAATCAAAACGCCCGGCTGAACATTAAAGCAGAACATGTTGAGGCTCAGCCTCTCCCCCCGGTCCTCAACAGAGTATGCCTCCATCTGCACTCCGACCGCAAGAAGATCGTCGCCGATATATCTGGGTGTGACTCTGTATAAAACATGATTCCCGGTGTCTTTCACGTACCAGTACACACGGTTCTCGATGCCCAGCATTCCCTCAATATTGAGATATCGTGTTCCGGTAATCAGATTTCGCTCGTCAGCATTGACACCGCAGAGAGAGAATGCAATCAGATGGCACCGGTTGTAGAGATACAGACCGTCAACAAAATCATATTTCACTGTGTGCCACCCGGAGGGTCTGATCATACCGATTGACCCGCGCTCCTCGGTGGCCAGCATCGAAGGACCGATGCAGCCCCACGCACACCCCGCGCGTCCGAGCTGATCCAGTTCGCTGAACTCGTAAAACTCTTCTGTGCCGATCTCCTCCTCGGTGAAATCCGGAACGTTATTGTTGATTGGAACAAACTCGTCCCCGTTATATACGGGAATAGCAAATCCATCTTCGGTCTGGCCGCCTCCGATTGCGCCGCTGTCGGAAGCTTCCAGATGAAATACCGAATCGGAGGATTCAGCCGGAGGGATGGCTGAACTTGCGGAATCTGCCGTGTCTCCGCCGGAACCTTGCGGAGCTGAAGGAGAGATGGTCGCATTTGCATAACCCGTATGATCGTCAGGCGCGTAAACGTGGCTGAGCAGCACTCCTCTCACTTTGAAGAAACAGAGCAGGACGAGGACAAACAGCAGGGCCGGCAGAAGAATTCTCAGTATTCTTTTCAAATCCACCTCCGTATCAGTCGTCCGGCCTGTTCAGATACCACTCGCCTATCTTATATATTCTGTCACTAAGCACTGCAAATATTATATCAATCTCTACATCAGGGTTGGCCTTAATGAAATTACGACATGCCTGCACGGCAAGTTCCCAGGCCTCGTCCAACGGGTAGCCGAAAATGCCCGCGGATATTAACGGAAAACCTATACTCTTGCAGCCGTTGATCACAGCCAGCTCGAGCGATTTCTTATAGGCGTTGTACAGCATCTCAGCTTCACCGTGTCTTCCGTCCGAATATATCGGGCCGACAGCGTGAATGATATATTTGGCTTTCAGATCAAAGCCCGGGGTAATGACTGCGGAACCGATCTTACAGTGACCGATTTTGTTGCAGGCTTTGGTCAGCTTATCATATCCCGCTGCCTTAAAAATAGCAGCGCAGACGCCGCCTCCTGCCAGAAGACCGGAGTTGGCCGCATTTACGATCACGTCAGTGTCCAAATCAACGATGCTTATCTTCTGAATCTCTATTGAACTCATGTTAAACCTCTCTCCTCAATCAAAAAATGACCACCGCCTGCCAACCGTATGGTCCAACTTTTGGGGTCAATGCATCCGGACTGCCTGCGGCTCCCGGATGCCATTTGAAAAACTTGAATTGTTTATCACATTGTATATAATACCACACTATTCATCGACTGTGAACTTTGTAGTTGGCTATTTTTCACAAAATATGTACGGTCCTTCTTACTCGAATACTCTTGTAAGAAGGACCGTCTCGCTCAGTTGGTATTTACTTTAGACCTCGTCACCAGATAGAATGCGTACGCCGCCTCGGCGATTATCATTGCCCGGCAAATTTTTTCATTTGTAAATCTCCTTTTGTTTTACATTCCTATTAATACCATAAGGCTCCGGGACATGAGTCTGATCTGCCTGCCCTGCAGGGCCTGCATTTCATATTTATTGTCCCCCGTATATGCGATCTTATGCCACTTCAAATCGGCAGGCAGGATCGGAAGCTCCATCGTATGCTCCTCCCAGTGAGAGTTAACGCCGCAGTAAATAAAGCAGTCCCTTTCTGTCCCGAAATCCTTTTTCGGCTCCGCGTACATAAAGCCAAATACAAGGAAAGGATTCCACATGTCAAGCGACCATGGTTTCTCCCCGTGGAAAGACAGTTCCGGATAGCCGCTGCTGTTCCTGTCTGTGAAGTACTCTCTTCGGCGAAGTACAGGATGATCGCGGCGAAGAACAATCAGAAGTTTGCAGAACTCATAAACGTCAGAAAATTGCTCCCTGTTTTCCCAGTTGATCCAGGACAGCGGATTATCCTGACAGTAAGCGTTGTTATTGCCGTGCTGCGTATTCCTGAACTCGTCGCCGGCAAGCAGCATGGGTGTTCCTCGGCTCAGAAGAAGCAGCGCCAGCGCGTTCTTGATCCGCCTGTTTCGCAGAGCTTCGATGACCGGGTCATTTGTAGGACCTTCCACTCCGCTGTTCCAGCTGCTGTTGTGGCTGTTGCCGTCGCGCCCTGCTTCACCATTTGCATCATTATGCTTCTCATTGTAGGACACCAGATCGTTAAGCGTGAAGCCGTCGTGGCAGGTCACGAAATTGATGGTCGAGGGCTCCTTTCTGTTCTTATACATATCGGGCGAGCCCTGAATGCGGTTAATGAGCTCCGGCCCTGCCGAGGCGTCACTCCTGATAAAGTTTCTGACGCAGTCCCGAAAATGCCCGTTCCACTCAGCCCACTTATCCGGAGCCGGGAAGGAGCCGACCTGATATAGCCCGGCGGCATCCCACGCTTCCGCGATCAGCTTCGTCTTGGAAAGGACCGGGTCGTGGGCAAGTGCTTCAAGGAGAGGCGGACTCTGCATCGGCTTTCCGTCTTTATCGCGCGAGAGAATCGGAGCTTCATCGAATCGGAAACCATCCACATGATAGTCGACCACCCAGTAGCGAAGGCAGTCCAGGATATGCTGGCGAACAACGACGTTGTTGCAGTTCACGGCGTTGCCGCAGCCGGAGTAATTCATGTAGCCGCCCTTTTCGTTCAAATGATAATAGGTGCGGTTGTCGATGCCTTTATAGCTGAGGACCGGACCGTCATCCCCCATCTCCGCCGTGTGGTTGAAGACGACGTCAAGGATCACCTCGATTCCGTTCTTGTGCAGCTTCTTGATCATGTTCTTCATCTCGTCCGCTGCCATCCCGTGTGCTCCCGAATAGGCATAAGACGATTTAGGCGCGAAGAACGAGATTGTGGAATAGCCCCAGTAATTGAGCCGCTTGTCCCCGTCGAGATAGAGGGTCTCCTCCATCTCATCGAATTCGAATACAGGCAGGAGTTCCACACAATTGATGCCAAGCTCCTTGAAATATGGGATCATGTCGACAATTCCGGCGTATGTTCCCTTATATCTGGACGGGCTTGAGGGATCTTTCGTGTATCCGCGGACGTGGAGCTCATAGATAACCAGATCCTCCATCGGGATCTCCAGCTGGGTGTCATCCTCCCAGTCATAGTCATCCAGAATGATCTTGCAGCGCATTTGCCTGCGCTCGGACTTCTTCTGCCCCCAGAATTCGTGACCGCTGATCAGTTTAGCGTACGGATCCAGCAGCGAAGCATTTGGGTCGAAACGCAGACCTTTTTCCGGGGCGTATTGGCCGAAGAATCTCCAGGTGTACTCTAGCTCCTCCGGGTTCTGTCCGAACACCATGATCGAGTAGTTGCTGCCTGTCCGGAATGCATCGGGCACGGGGATGTGGGCAAATGCCTCTTCCGCCCCCTGGTGGTACAGGACGAGCTCACAGCCCTCGGCGTCCACAGAGTTGATTGAAAAGTTGATGCCTCCGTTGCCCGACAGCGTGGCTCCGAAGGGGAAAGCGTGTCCCCTGCAGCAGGTGACGCCGTCGATTTCGATAAAATTGAGTTCATCTATTCGTGCCATTGTAAACTCCTTTGGGGATCATCACTTATAGAATCGATACAACATTATGGCCACCTGCAGCCTCGTACTGTTCTCCAGCGGGCCATACCTCTCTTTCGTAAAGCCCTTCACGATACCGGCACTCACTGCCCAGGCGATTGCCTTTTTCGCTGTCGCGCTGCAGCTCTGCGTATCAGGGAATTTTACTGCCGACAGCATAGCGTTCGTGACCGTTGGAGTCCCCGCAGCGCGGTACATAAAGATCGTGAAATCCTGCCGTGTACAATTCTTCTTTAGAAAGGAGAAAAAACTTGAAATCATTCCGTCTCAAACATCACAACATCCCACTCCTTCTTTGCGGCATCTTCTATGCCATCCTGTGTATCTTCAGCATTGTCACCGGCCTCATTTACATGAGCGGCAGGAGAAAGCTCAATCCACTGGAGCTGTCCGACAAGTTCATGGAACGGCTTTCTGACCCGAAAAAATTGAAGAAATTTACTGTGTTCATGGGGTTTGTCACCGTGGTCGTCGGTATCGTCCAGGGGATTACTTCATTTGCAATCATCCAAGCCCAAAAGCGCCTTCACTACAGGATCGCGCTCGGTTTCACCTTATTCTCCATCGGTTCCGTGGCAGCCAAGCTGAAGGGAAAGATCAGCGCGTTCCCACTCCTTAAAGCGGTTGCCTACGTTTCCATTCTGGTCGTGCTGCTCCTTAAGAAAACGAGAGAGCTGTTCTCCGGGAATTGATGAGGTGCTTCATCCGACTTTTGACCTGGTAAATCGGATGATCTTTCACCAGACGTTCCAAGAACAATCATTGGATTCTTACAGTAGTAAGATGTTCTGGCGTGTTCATGATTTGGTCAAAATTCATAGTATAATTATCACATAATTTCCGACAATATTCCACAATTATAGTATGTATTTTCATTTCAGATGACATTTAGAAGATTTTTTCTCGAGATTATAATCTGTAAAAAAGCTGTCCCCACCGCAAGATTGCGGCTGAAGGACAGCTTTTGCATGGGACGAATCCAATCAAATCAACATGATAAAGAACATATATATGTTCTTCGAAGCAGGTTTCTGATGCTTCCTATTTCAATGTCAGTCATGCCAGTTCCTTTTTTGCTAAATCTGCTGCCGCTAGTAATCAGGCAGTCGATTTTGCTAAATAAGACGCATGTGCAGTGCCATATGAAGATAAAATCATATGCTATAGGCAGTCATGCCAGCTCGTCTTTAAATAAATCCGCTGAAAGTTTACAGATATGGCCAGCTTAAAAGCAGTCACCTTTATTGATTTTGATAATAGGTGATGGTAAGACATTCTTATATGAGATTTTGAGTGGCAGTAGACATAAAGTGATTTTGCTGTAATCTACTGCCCTCAAAAACATCCGGGCAGTCATCATCCTCCATTTTGAGCTCAGATGACTGAATGCCTACTTTCTTGCTTTCAGTTGATTTGAGTTGATTTCACTCTTCGCGACTGAATGCCTACACACCCGGGCAGTCATCATCCTCCATTTTGAGCTCAGATGACTGAATGCCTACTTTCTTGCTTTCAGTTGATTTGAGTTGATTTCACTCTTTGCGACTGAATGCCTCAACACCCGGGCAGTCATCATCCTCCGTTTTGAGCTCAGACGACTGAATGCCCACATTCTTGCTTTCAGTTGATTTGTGTTGATTTCACTCTTTGCGACTGAATGCCTACACACCCGGGCAGTCATCATCCTCCGGTTTGAGCTCAGATGACTGAATACCTACTTTCTTGCTTTCAGTTGATTTGTGCTGATTTCACTCTTTGCGACTGCCTGCCTCAACACCCGGGCAGTTTCACGTGTCAGGGACGGTTCTTCGCATGGATTTTTCCATGCGAAGAACCGTCCCCAACATGTCATATCGTAGATATCCTCGGCGTTATCTCCTCAAGCACCTCCAGAAGAATCCGCACCGTATCAAGCGACGTGAACATTGTAACCCCGTTCATGATCGCGCACCGCCTGATTGCTGCGCCGTCGCTGTAGTGGACGCCGGACAGGATTGCTCTTGTGTTTATGATGTAGCTGACATAACCTGCCCGGATCGACCGCAGAATCTCATCACTCCCCTCGCTGATCTTCCCTCGGATCCTAGTCCGGATTCCATGCTCCTTGAGGAACAGTCCGGTCCCAATCGTCGCCTCGATATTAAAACCAAGCTCGTAGAACCTCCGAATTAATGGCAGCGCCTCCTCCTTGTCCTCGTCAGCCAATGTGACGATAACGGTCCCATACTCCTTCATCTTGATGCCGGATGCCTGCATTGCCTTATAAAACGCGCGCTTGAGGCTCTTGTCATAGCCGATCGCCTCGCCGGTCGACTTCATCTCCGGCGACAGGTAAGCATCCATTCCGTTCAGTTTTTCAAATGAAAACGCCGGCGCCTTCACATACCTAAATTCCTTCTCAGGCAGACGGAAGTCTGCAAATCCCTGCTCCCTGAGGCTGATTCCTAGCATCACCCTCGTCGCGATACCCACCAGTGATACCCCTGTCGATTTCGAAAGGAAAGGCACACTCCGGGAAGCCCTCGGATTCACCTCGATAATAAACACGTTGTCCTCGTCATCTACAATGAACTGAATATTATAGAGTCCGACAATGCCGATACCGATGCCCAGCTTTCTGGTGTATTCCCAAATCGTCTCCTTCACGCGGTCCGAGACCGAAAACGGCGGATATACGCTCGTGCTGTCGCCGGAATGCACGCCGGTCCGTTCCACCAGCTCCATGATGCCCGGCAGGAATACGCTCTTCCCGTCGCATATAGCATCCACCTCTACCTCTTTTCCGACAATATACCGGTCGACAAGCACCGGACTGTCCTCATTGACAGAGACTGCGCTGCTCAGGTATTGCTTAAGAAGAGTTTCATTGGCTACAATCTCCATAGCCCTGCCGCCGAGAACATAGGAAGGCCGCACCAGCACCGGATAACCGATCTCCTCCGCCGCACGGAGGCCTTCTTCGATGCTCATGACAGCCACGCCCTCCGGATGAGGTATTCCGAGTTCTCTGATGACATTTTCAAATGCATCTCTGTCCTCCGCTCTATGAATCGCCCGAGGACCTGTCCCGATGACTCTGACCCCTCTTTTAGCCAAAGGCTCCGCCAGATTCACCGCTGTCTGTCCGCCGAGAGAAGCTATCACTCCAAGGGGCTGCTCGAGATCGACAATGTTCATGATATCCTCCACTGTCAGCGGTTCAAAATAGAGCTTGTCGGCTGTCGTGTAATCCGTCGATACCGTCTCCGGATTGTTGTTGATTACAATCGCTTCATACCCCATCTCCCGGATCGTCTTGACCGCATGAACAGTGGAATAGTCGAACTCCACCCCCTGTCCGATGCGGATCGGTCCTGAACCGAGCACGATAATCTTCTTTTTATCGGATATGATTGACTCATTCTCGTCCTCATAAGTCGAGTAGAAATACGGCACATAGCTTGCGAACTCACTTGCGCAGGTATCAATCATCTTATAGACAGGACGAATGGCGTGCCGCTTCCTGAAAAGACGGATATCCTCTTCATTGCATCGAAGCAACTCGGCAATGTAGGAGTCGGAGAAGCCCATGCGCTTGGCATCATAGATCAATTCATAAACATCTACTGAACCTAACGCAGCGTACGAATCCGCATATGCCTCCAGCTTTTTCTCATAATCAACAATCTTTTTGATCTTATCCAGAAAAAACAGGTCAATCTTCGTCCTGGCATAGATAGTCTGCGGGTCCGCCCCGAGCCACAAAAGCTCCGAGATAGCATAAATCCGATCGTCCGTCCCCTCCTCAATATAATGAAGAAGCCTGTCAACCGCCTCCGCGCGGTTCTCCGGTGCTTTCTTCTGTGAGAGGTTCTTCATATCAAACTTCTCAAGATGAATATGGTTCTTCCCATCCTCCAGAGATCGGATTGCCTTCAGAAGACTCTCCTCCATAGTCCGCCCGATGCTCATCGTCTCGCCGGTTGACTTCATTTGGGTGGAAAGGACATTTGAAGCGAGAGTGAATTTGTCAAATGGGAACCGCGGCATCTTTGTCACCACATAATCGAGGGCCGGTTCGAAGCACGCAGGGGTATTGGCAAGCGGAATCTCCTCCAGATTCATCCCGACCGCGATCTTGGCGGAGACCCTCGCGATCGGATAGCCGGTGGCCTTGGAGGCAAGCGCGGACGATCTCGAGACCCTTGGATTGACCTCGATGACGTAATAATCAAATGACTCCGGGTCCATCGCGAACTGCACGTTGCAGCCTCCCTTCACTTTAAGCGCGCGAATGATCCGGAGCGCGCTGTCCCGCAGCATGTGATATTCCTTATTGGTCAGCGTCTGGCTTGGAGCTACCACGATCGAATCACCCGTGTGAATTCCGACCGGATCGAGATTTTCCATGTTGCAAATGGTGATGGCGGTGTCATTTGCATCCCTCATCACCTCGTACTCAATCTCCTTGTAGCCTTTGATACTCTTCTCCACGAGAACCTGATTGACCGGGGACAGCGCGAGTGCGTGTTTCATCATCTCCCGCATCTCTTCCTCGTGATACGCAAATCCACCGCCGGTCCCGCCCAGCGTAAAGGCCGGCCGAAGAATGACCGGATAACCGATGGTCTTTGCCGCTGACAGGCCTTCCTCGATACTCCCTGCAATAGTGGAGGGAACGACCGGCTCGTGCAGTTCCTCGCACAGCTGCTTGAATTTCTCCCGGTCCTCAGCCCTGCGGATACTCTCCGCGTCCGTCCCCAAAAGCTCGATCTCACACTCATCGAGAACGCCCTTCTCGTAGAGCTGCAGGGAGAGATTGAGCCCGGTCTGACCGCCGATTCCCGGAACGATCGCGTCCGGCCGCTCATAGCGGCATATCCTGGCCATATACTCCAGAGTCAGCGGCTCCATGTACACCTTGTCGGCAATCGTGTGATCAGTCATAATGGTCGCCGGGTTGGAATTGGCAAGAACGACCTCATAGCCTTCCTCCTTGAGGGCAAGGCAGGCCTGGGTTCCCGCGTAATCAAACTCGGCCGCCTGACCGATCACGATCGGTCCAGAGCCGATGACAAGAATCTTATGAATATCTGTCCGTTTTGGCATTGTTAAGCCTCTTTTCGTCAATAATCTGCGCTGCTATTTCTCGGCAGCTCCTTTCAACCCATTTGCGTGTTCGCTCCGATACTTACCGTTCCTCCGGCAGCATCCTTCAGTCTTCTTTCATCATCTGGGTGAACCGTGAAAACAGGTACGTACTGTCCTGCGGTCCCGGAGCGCTTTCGGGATGGTACTGGACGGAGAACACTTTGTCCTCCTCGCAGCACACACCCTCCACAGTTCCATCAAGCAAATTGATATGTGATACTGTAAGACCAGTCCCGGCAAGTGATGCCTCATCCACCGCATAGCTATGGTTCTGGCTTGTTATTTCAATCTTCCCGGTCCTGATATCCTTCACCGGGTGATTGCCTCCCCGATGTCCGAACTTCAATTTATAAGTTTTCGCTCCGTATGAGAGAGATATCAGCTGATGCCCGAGGCAGATCCCGAAGAGGGGAACATGTCCCCGGATTTCCCTGAGCGTACGAACAACCTCCGGAACATCCATCGGATCGCCGGGACCATTCGAAATGAATACGCCGTCCGGCAAAAGCGACAAAATCTCCTCACTGCCGGTGTTGTAGGGAACGACGGTGACATTACATTTGAATTTATTCATCATTCGGACAATATTAGTCTTCATTCCGCAGTCGATGGCAACCACATGGAATCTCGGATTCGACGTCCGGCTGTACCATTTCTTTCTACAGCTGCATCGGCTGACCGCGTCACGCCTGACCGGTGTCTCCCCAATCAGCCGCATGCCCTCCTCCACAGACATATCGGAATCCGTCAGGACAGCTCTGCGCGTCCCAAAGTCCCGGATACTCCTCGTTAGCTTTCGGGTATCCACGCCGCTGATCCCGGGCGTCCCGGTATCCATGAGAAATTCCGGCACCGATCTCGTTGATCGGAAATTGGACGGCGTCTCATTGATATCCCTCACAATCAGGGCTGCAGGTCCGGTCATCTTGCTCTCATAATCGTCATCCGCCAGACCGTAATTTCCGATCAGCGGATAGGTCATGACAACTGCCTGATCTGTATAAGATGGGTCGGACAGAATCTCCTGATAGCCGACCTGGGAAGTGTTAAAAACAACCTCACACACGACAGTGCCCCCGGCGCCGAAACCGATGCCGGGGTATACACTTCCGTCCTCCAATATAAGCTTGCGATCATATTTCATACTGTTTGTTCCTTTCCTCACCCCTCATCACCCATCACCACATACAGCTGCTCATGACTCAGGTCATTATAAAGTGTGCAGCGACCGCCGCTGACATCACAAATTCTGACGACCGACTCAAGATTGCCGGCATCGGGCAGCATCTCTCTAAACAGATTCGGGATCTCAAGGAGCTTTTCCGGATGATAGACTTTGGTGTGTTCGTCCTCGAATACAGCTGTGTACAGAATCCCGGCCTCAACGAGGTCCTGGAAGATATGACTGCCGTACGAAAGCTCGGGGTTGTAACCCACCCCGGATACCGACAGCTCGCAGATCACCTCGAATTCACTGATGTCGGCAAATGTTGTTGGCACCCCAAGCTCCGGCGACGTCGTCCCGACTCTCCCCGGAACAATCAGCATCATATGCTTCCCTGAACCCCTGTATCTCCAATTGATCCTCCCTATGGCTTTGGCCACGGAATCCTTCTGCGCGTATGGCAGTTTATAATAGGAAATAGGATCAACATACACTATAAAATCAAGGGATAAAGCTCTTGAAAGTCCCATTGAAGCGCCCTCGGAGTGAAGCAGCAGACTCTCCTCCGGTAACGACTTAGGAAGCAGGACCTCCCCAGTGTCCTCAAATGCCTGAAGCGGCCGGCACTGAAGCAGGTTAATCATATATTCCCGGTTCTCGGAAAGATTCAGAGTGAATTCTATATCGACCGGCTGGCCGTACTCCTTCTGAATAGTCTGCATCATCTCCTGAAGCCCCCTCATCATCTCCCTGCGACTGACAAGGCCTTTGCAGGAAATGAACATAACGGAGCGGTACTGGCCGCGCTCGCTGAACCTCTGCTCGATCTCGTAGTCATGTTCAAGCAGCGCATTCTTGAGATACCGCGGCAGCTTCGGCTCAATATCCTGCAGCTGGAGTTTTTGCAGGCATTTCTTTTCTTTATCAATAACTTCCAGCTTTCGCTGAGAGAATTGATGCTTCTCCGCGACCGTGACAAAATTAGTGGCTTCCGGCCTGTCAAGATTGACCAGCCTAGGGTAAGACCCCTCCGTCCTGTCGACTGCAGATGTGCCTAGTCCCATGACAAGGCGCAGCATTCCGGCCGAGGGGTCCATCTTCTTGTCAAACCGGTACATGCTGTAGGAATAGCCGACTCCCGCGGCGCAGGGCATATAATAATGATCATAGTGTGACCCGGAGACGCGCTGTACCAGGAGAGCCATCTGCTCGTCGCGGCTGGCAAGATTCCGCCGCTTTCTGTAGTCCAGGGCCGACAGACTCATCGTGCTCGCATAGACCTGCCGGACTGCATTTTCGAACTCTTCGAGGCGTTCTTCGAGGGAGCCTGCATTTGCACAGAACACGGATTCATATTTTCCTGCAAATGCATTCCCAAACCCATCCTCCAATATACTGCTCGACCTCACGATGATCGGATCGTGACCGTAATACTCGAGAAGAAGGCAGAATCGCTCTTCCATCTCATGGGAAAAGTGACCTGTCAAAAGGCATTCAGAGAACTCATTTGCCAGAGAAAAATACTCCTCCTCCCGGCGCTGCCGTATCCGCAGGTCCCACAGGCCATTCTCGACAATATAGGAATAGTAGACATCCGATCCCACGAACCAGGAATCGTGCGGTTCCATGACATCGTAGATGTCCGGCCGCTTATTCTCGATGATTTTGCGAGCCAGCAGCATACCGCAGGCCTTCCCTCCGATCATACCGGTCCCAATCATGCGGTCACGGACAAAGAAATAATCCATGGGACCGAAATTCTCACGGATCATACCCCGCATCTTCTCATCCCGCGTCATCATAATCCTGCACATACGAGCGCAGGCCTCAGTGACATCAGCCCCCATCTCATACAAATGCTTGCTCAGATTGAAAAAGCGATCCCAGAAATCCGTATTCTGCTCATCCCCCGGCCTCTGGTGGCGGTTCATGACCTGATAAAAACGGCTTGCGCGGACGCCGTCGAGGAGTGGGGTCACAGTGCCATTTGCACGATCGTAAAAATGTGGCAGGAACATGGTGTCCGAATTGCGTTCCCACACCTTATCCGGCCGGACGTAGACCGCGTCCCCGTACGAATACACGTCCAGAAATAGCTGCGTCGTATCCCGGATCTTGCCGATCGCCTGCAGCGAATGCTTCCCGCGAATCAACGGGAAAAACGCGACAGTGTCCAGAATAAACAAAAACGGACAGGTCACGCGGAAAAAATTCCCCATCATAAGATCGGTGGACCAGGCTGTCTGAAGCTCCGATAGGCAGTCGAACACATAGAACGCGTCCCGCCCTTCCCGCTCAATCAGATTGTGGATCTCGACTGTGAAATTCTCGAATCTGTGCGAGAGCTCGATTTGGACTGTCCTGACTTCCGGATGTCTGACAACAAGGGGCGGGTGGCTGGCAAAGCGCACATAAATAATGTTCCGATGATCCTCTATCGCCTGTTCAATATAAGGATCCAGAAAATAGTGGAACTCCTTCAGATCAGAGACACGCCACACCACATTGTCTCCCATCCTGATATTGTCGAGAACCCTGTCCATGGCAGGTATCCCGGATTTTACACGTTCAAATGCAGCCATCATTTGCCCCCTTTCCTATTTTCGCAGCCCGGTCAGATTTCCTTTGTTATACCGCTAAACCTGCCTCACATGCCGGCAGCTATCCGGACATGATCCGGCAGCATTGACCTTGTCTCTTTCCAAATTACAGCTCATACGTTTTCTTTGTGTTCCACAAAATCCATTTAAACAGATATAAGGTAAGCAGGAATCAGTGTTTCCTGCTTACCCACAGATCCTTACTCTACATCCTGCAGCGCTTCGAGATCCTCTTCTCCGGTCCTGACCTTTACGACCTTGCTTACCGGGTAAACAAAGATCTTGCCGTCACCAATGTGACCTGTATACAGAGCTTTCTTCGCCGCTTCAATGACTTTATCGACCGGAATCTGGCTGACTACGACCTCAACCTTGACCTTGGGAAGAAGGGTCATATCAATCTCAACGCCTCGATATTTCTCACCGGATCCCTTCTGGATTCCGCAGCCCATGACCTGTGTTACTGTCATGCCTGTGACGCCGAGTTCATTCATGGCTTTTCGCAGCTTGTCATATCTAGTGAGCTTCGCGATAATGACCACCTTGGACATGCCTTTGCTGATTGCAGACAGAGCGGATGTGTCCAGTCCGGCTGCGGAGCTGACACCGGCTGCGCCGGCTCCGATGGCTGCAAATCCAGCACCCTGGGTTGTGCCGTCGGCTCCGATGGTTGCGCCGTCTGCTCTTACCACCGGCACAGCCGCGTCGCGCTTCGCCTGCGACGCATCCTCATAGACGTCAGTACCGAGATTCGTGTTCTCATTGACACTCATCGTCATCGTGTTGGAAATATCCATGATTGAGAATCCGGAATAAGCGGACGGAAGACCGTGCTCTGTCGAGTCGAGACCTGTAATTTCTTCCTCTTCTGATACTCTGAGTCCAACCGTAAGCTTTATAACGGTAAACGCGATATAAATAGTAATCAGCGTCCACAGCGCCGTGACAAACATACCTCCAAACTGCTTACCAAGCTGGCTAAATCCGCCGCCGTAGAAAAGTCCTTCACGGATGCCCGCCATGGCAAATCCCGGTGCCGTCTCCGTTGCGAAAAGTCCGACCGCGAGCGTTCCCCAGATGCCGTTCAGCATATGGACCGCCACTGCGCCGACCGGGTCATCGACATGGGTCACATTGTCATTGAACCATACGCCGAACACTACTAGAAGTCCGGAGACCAAACCTATGATTGCCGCACCTGCGCAGTCCGCTACGTCACAGGGTGCTGTGATGGCGACCAGACCGGCCAGAGAGGCATTCAGACACATGGATACATCCGGTTTGCCGTATTTCAGCCAGGTGAAAATCATGCAGGTCACCGTTGCGACCGAAGGAGCGACTGTTGTTGTAAGGAATACAGATCCGAGCGTGGGAACATCCGTCGCCGCCGCGCCGTTGAAACCGTACCAGCCGAGCCAGAGAATAAAGACGCCCAGAGCCGCAATGACCAGGTTGTGGCCGGGGAACGCATTGACCTTGGTCACTTTTCCGTTCTTATCTCTGTCGAACTTACCGATTCTAGGACCAAGCATCCACGCGCCTACAAATGCGCATATGCCTCCGACCATATGAATGCAGTTGGAGCCTGCATAATCGTGAAATCCCCACTGCGCTAGGAAGCCGCCGCCCCAGGTCCAGTGCGCTTCGATCGGATAGATCAACGCAGAGATGATGGCTGAATAGATGCAGTAGCTTGAGAACTTTGTTCTCTCAGCCATGGAGCCGGATACGATCGTTGCCGTCGTCGCGCAGAAAACAAGGTTGAAGACAAATGATGAATAGTCAAACGTGCTGTAATGTGTGAAGACGTCAAAGCTGAATCCGCCCATGAATCCATGAAGGACATTCTCTCCCAGCATCAGCGATGCGCCACATATGAACCACATGACCGTGCCGATGCAGAAATCCATCAGGTTCTTCATGATGATGTTGCCTGCGTTCTTTGCCCTGGTGAAACCAGCCTCGCACATTGCAAATCCTGCCTGCATCCAGAAGACGAAGGCTGCTCCGATGAGGAACCAGACAGCGAAGATCTCGCCGTCAAGAACTTTCAAAATCTCAGTAGTTAATTCCATAATAATTCTCCCTCTCATTTTTAAAGTCTCGCATATAAGACCTCTCGCGAGAATCAGACAAAAAAACAATGGCATTTCAAGAGTGAGCTATCTCTTAAAACGCCATTGTTTTACAGTGTCTTGCATTTACTTATAATTGCTTATTTGGGACGTATCAGAGCGTCCATGTTTTTGTTTCGAAATCTGCCAGCCGGCTTTCGGCAGTTCCGCGTAATAGAAAAGGCGCCTTGGAATTTCTTCCAAGACGCCCTTGTCTTTTATGTTTTCATATTCTACCGATTACGTCCTTTCATGTCAAGAGATGAATTGTTCTTAATTCCAAACAATTTTGAAATCCTAAATCTGAAGCAACGACAAAAGATTCGGACAGACATCCAGCGAAATCTCTGCCCTGCGCTCACGCGGAGCCGCCGCTCTCGCCTCCTCAAACCCAGCCGCAATCTCGACACCTCTATATCCGTCGTGATTCACGAGAATCGCGTTCACCCCGCAGCGTCCAGCCATCAAAATATCCGACCGCATCTCATTTCCAATCATGACACTCTCGGACGGATCCAGCTGATGCTTATCAAGGAGTTCCTGCATGAATCGTGGCTCCGGCTTCTTCATCTCATACTCGGAAGAAATAAAGATATCCTCGAAATATGAAGTCAGCCCAAGCTCTTCCATCTCAGGCCTTGTGAAAAGACTCTGGGCATTGGACAGCAGATATACATGCTTTCCCTCGCGCTTTAACCCATCGAGAAGGGTGAGTGTGTCCGGGTACAGCTCGAACTTGATTCTTGAGATAACACGGAACGCATAGGCAAATGCACTGCACCACCGAACAAGCACTTCATCACTCCATTCTCTGGGATTGCCCCAGATGCCATCGTTCCTGGCGACCGGCGGCGACAGAAGCAGCTCAATAAACACATCTCCCAGCTCAATCTCCGGAAATTCCGTACCCAGCTCCGCCGCGAGACGAATCTCATGCTCATGAATGAGCTGTCTGTACCTTGTTCGCAGTTCCATCGGTTCGTACACTGCACCATAGGCATCCATGATTGCCGCGATGCGCCTCCAGAATTCGATTGGCTTCTGGTCTGTATGAATATCAATCAGGGTAGCATACAGATCGAAAATATAGTTTGAATATCTCATCGTCATGTCCTCTCGTGTGGAAATAGGACGATTCTTATCACGTGAAAAAATCCACATGAAAAGAACCGTCCCAATTCCCGAACTAATTAATCCTGATATAGGTCTACTATGCAGCTCTTCTTACAGAAGCATATGCCGAAAGATACGACCCCGGCATACCCATCATCCAGTATGTCTTCCTCATATCGGCGCGTTTTAATCTGCTCAAATGCCTCCGCCAGTCCGTCATGCATCTCATTATACTTCTTGCGCACCTTTACCTCGAATATGTAAGCAGGATCGAGGGGTTTTCTCGGATATAGAAGGACATCCGGTCGCCCATCCCCTTCTCCAGAACATCGCGGACGAGAAGGGTCTTATCTACATAGTACAGATTCTGATCGATAAATTTTTTATAATTATCATACCCGATTCCGATTTTCTTCATGCCCTGTTACCCGCTCCTTTGATTTTACCTTCAGACTCTCTTTCATACAATTCTGTCATTATTTTACATGCTTTTGGGGTTTATTCCAACTGCAAAAAGATTTTCTGTCAATTCTTCGTTCGTATCCTCTTATAAAACAAATAATGCTATAATTTATTATACACACGGTAAATATGAGCGAACCGACGGCATGATTTGCACATTGTGCGCTATGAATGAGCCTAAATTGAACTGAATACACAGCTCTGATATAATGAACAGAAGATCACATAAGTAATGATATGGGAGGAAGCCATGAGAATCGTTATTGTGGTATGCGCAGCATGCGCAATCATGATGGTATTAATCGCCAACCTGCTATTGAAGCCGCAGGCGACAAAAAAATTTTTCATCATTGCGGGCGGAGCAGCTAACTTCCTCGGCTTCTTCCTCTACGGGTACGGCTACGCGACCCATCCGCAAGAAAGCACAATGGTGGCTATTCTCAAAACACTCTTTGCCGTCTTCGGAATGTTTCTCGGAAAAGATGGGTTCGATGACATGTCAAAGCTGCCGTTTTTTGGCTTACTTCCTGTCAAGTTCTTCTTTTACATGGCGCATATCCTCGCTCTCTATGTCACCGCAAGCGCCGCGATGACCGCTTTCGGTGCGGGCCTCATTAACCGGGTTCGGGCTCTCACGCTCCGAAGGGGCGATCTGAACATTTTCCCGTTCGTGAATAATCACACCCTGTATCTCGGAAATGAGCTGTGCAGTCAGGGTAAAAAGGTGCTCTTTATTTGCAACAAAAACACGACCGGCGAAGTCATCGCGAAAATTCAGGAAATGCGGGCGGTCTACACCTCGAGTGATGCCGCCTCCTCGGCGTCCGAGTTCTTTCTGAAGTCAATCGCCCTCGCGCGTATGGACCGTCAGGTCACAGTGTACGCACTTGGGGATTCCGTTTCGGATAATATCACTTACGCGCGCAACTTCCGCAAATCCATGGAAAATCTCAAGATCCCTGCTGCAGGCACGCGGCTTATTCTTGGTGCAAATGAATACTTCGACATCTC
Source organism: uncultured Lachnospiraceae bacterium (assembly GCA_902788035.1). Lineage (GTDB taxonomy): Bacteria > Bacillota > Clostridia > Lachnospirales > Lachnospiraceae > Chordicoccus. Next base: position 25,163 of record CADAIL010000026.1, read on the forward strand.
CTCTCTCATGAACAACAACTCGCACTACGGATTTGAAAATGTCCACGTCTTCGATGACACCGCCCTGGCAGCAAGAATCATGATTGCGGATTGTCCTCCTTACAAGACACTTTCATTTGATGAAAATGCCCGCACGACCGACGACTTTAATGTCATGATCGTAGGATTCGGAAGCATGGGACAGGCGGTTTTGAGAGCGCTGCTCATGAACGGTCAGTTTTACGGAAGCCATTTTTCAGCCATAATATTTGACCCTGCGGAGAGCTCGCAGAGCGGGGCTTTCAAGATTATGTACAGTGAAATGCTGGAGCGGTATGATATTTCATTTGTCGGAAAGGATGGCCGCAGTGATGAGGCATTTGACTACCTCCATCGTCACGCCGCTGAACTGAACTATGTCGTGATCGCCACCGGAGGGCAGACGGATTCCGAAATGGAATTTTCTTACGCCAATATTCTTCACTCCGTACACCCCGAAGCCTATCTCGTTTCATGCCGTTCATCAGAGGTGACTGAGATTCGCACGGAGGTCGATGGCATTGTCCGGAAGTCCTGGCCTCTATATAACCTGGCAATCGTGTCGGGGGAGGAGCTTGATAAAGATGCCATGGACCTGAATCATCAGTATTGCGGAAATAACGGAAAGACAGTCGAGGAAAACTGGTTCGCGTGCGACTATTTCAGCCGCCTGAGTTCCGAGGCTTCCGCCGATTTTGTACCGGCATTTCTTTACATGGCCGGAACTACAAGGGATGAAGTGTTAAAGCACGGGCTCAATCTTACAGAAAAGCAGGAGGAGGCTCTCTGCCGGACAGAGCACGAGCGGTGGTGCGCGTTCCACTTTGCTCATCGCTATCGAACGATGACACCGGAGGAATGGAACGAGCGCGCGGCCGTCTATACCCGCGAAAAGGCAGAGAAGGGCTCTTCCAACATTAAGATCGGCAAGAATCGCGTGGACCGGACTCACGCCTGCCTGATTCCATGGGAAGAGCTTGTTGAGTTGGATGAGCGGGAGGAGTCTGTCACCGGGGTCGATCCGGATTATCAGGAGAGGGACCGACATACGATACAGTTGATTCCGAAGCTGATCGTATGACGAATTGGGGACGGTTCTTTTCACGCGAGAAATACCACGTGTAAAGAACCGACCAATTTCCCCCTATCTTTTGAACTGTCGGCCGTGATTGCGGCCGATGACGAACAGGGCTGGCGCAACATTGGCAGCCTCTTATGCTGAGTGGTGGCGGTCATCAAAGTTCAAAACGCCGCTTCATGACTGCCTGAGTGATTTTGAAGGCAGTTGCTAGCTGTGACATGACCTTTTATCGACTGAAGGTTGGAATCTGGTTTAGATAAACCATGCGGTCACCGAGCATCAAACTCCATAAAGGTGACTGCTTCTTCACTGTAAATTCAATAGCGTGTTAAGCTGATTTAACAAAAAACGAGTCAGTGAGACTGCCTATGCGCTTTGATTTGACCCTTATGTAGCACTGTACATGTGTGTTATTTTGCAAGATCGACTGCCGACTTCTTGATAACAAGGTTCAAACCAGATAATTTACTGAAGGCAACGCTAGTCAAGACCACCAGCTAAGCTGGTGGCTTGTTCTGCCCCTATAAGGGGCTGGTACCTGCTTGCGCCTGAGGGCGCACTGACGGTCCGCCAGCTGCACCACATTCACAGCGGCCCCCTCACGGGGGCTTTTTCAGTGCTCCCCTCTTCCGGCTCAGCCCCCTCGGGGCTTGCTGGTTTGCTTTGATTTCCAACTTCCGCTTAAGCGGTTATTTCTTGTTTTTCCTCACCGGCTCACCCGTGAACGGGTCAATATACTCAAATAAACTCATCTGGTCATACTGGACATCTTCTTTTAATTGATTTCGGATATATTCCTTTATTGCAGCAGTATTCTTCCCCACCGTATCAACATAATATCCTCTACACCAGAAATGGCGGTTTCCATACTTATACTTCAGGTTGGCATGTCGTTCGAATATCATTAGCGAACTTTTTCCTTTTAGATATCCCACTATTTCTGATACGGAATATTTCGGTGGTATTCTGACCAACATGTGAATATGATCCGGGCAGCATTCTGCTTCTATTATTTCTATACCCTTTCTTCTACATAATCCGCCCAGTATTTCTCCTACATCAGCCTTTATTTGCTTATATATCACCAGCCGACGATACTTTGGTGCAAAAACAATATGGTATTTACATTCCCATTTTGTATGCGCTAAACTATTTATGTCCATTATTTGGACCTCCTGTGCTATATATTTGTGGTTTGCAGACCTACTTTTATACTAGCACAGGAGCTCTTTCTTTAATCTGAAGATCTTTCATCCCCCTGCATAGCAGGGGGTTTATTTTTGTCTGTGACACAATAATATGTAAAATCCGGCAGTTAAGGCCGGATTTTACATATTAGCGAAAGATGCCACAACTTCATATTGCGAAAGCCCTATTTTATCGTGAAAAACACTAATTCGTGTCTTCACAATCCAATCATCACCCAATTCACTCAAAATACACAGATGTATGGTATTGTGCTGAAAACATAAACCAATCCCTTCGTAAAGGAAAATGCCTATGAATAACGAAGAACAAAATCTTAACTTAGAAGCACCTGCTGCTTTGCCGGATGATTCTCAGAAAAAAGATAAGAAATCTATCGTAGTAAAACTCAAAAACGCAGTCCTAAGAATTGCCAGTGTCTTCAGAGAGTATCCAATTACCCTCGGCTCCATCGTGCTCATCGCAGCGATCGGTGCCGTCATAATTGACTGCGATTTCGACACTGAAATGTGTGAAAGAATCATCGTGTTCCTCGCCGCCCTGTCCGTCCAGACCCTCTTCATTGAGGAGCACTTGAAGGACAGACCGGCACTCAGGATTGCGGGATACGTAATCGCAGCGCTCCTGTCCGCATTTTTCCAGTATTTTGAATTTTTCGACAGCGAAGTCTTCCTTGGGATGCCATGGTATAAAGCCAACGAAATTATTACAGATATCTATGTCTCCTATTTCGCTTGCCTCGGTCTCGCCTCCATCTACCACATGTACCGTCGTCAGGGAGACAGCTTTGAATCCTACTGTCTGAAAACATTCTTTGGCCTCGTTCGGACCAGCGTAGTCTACGGGCTGTTCGCCGCCGGTCTCGCCATCATCATTCTGATTTTCGACACGCTCATCTTCCACACACACAGCTTCATCGGCAGGGTGGAAATCTTCCTCGCGGGCGGCATTTATACTCCAGCCATGCTCCTTGTCGTGTCAGGCAAAAAGGGCGGCGTCGGGCGCTTCGCCAAAGCCTGTGTGCTGTACGTGCTTGAGCCCATGCTGATCCTGGCCATGTCGATCATTTACATTTATATTGTCAAGATATTTGTTACAAATGACATCCCCTCCAACGCCGTCTTCTCCATCATCACAAGCTTATTTGCAGCAGGAATGGTGATATGGACGCTGGCATGCGGGATCGGGGAAGACAACATTTTCTGCAAAATCGCAAATATCCTCCCCTTTGTCTTCATCCCCTGCATCCTTCTGCAGGCATGGAGCGTCTTCATCCGTATCAATGAGTACGGATTTACGCCTTCAAGATATTTCGGAGTTGCACTTGTCATATTTGAGTTGATCTATATGGTGCTGTATTTGCTTCAGCGTCTGCTCAAAAAAGAAGCGATTGCCCTGATCCTCTGGGTTGCTGCGCTTGCTGTTGTGACTGCGCTGCTGGTGCCATTTGCAAATTACACATCCGTCTGCGCACGCTCTCAAATCAAGCGCTTGTCCGAAATCAAGATCACAGAGGAACTCAAAGATTCGGATCTAAGCGAGCTCGCCGGCTCTTCCTACAGGGTTCTCGTGAATGACTGCGGCTATCGCGGAAAAGATATTGTCAATCAGACGTTTACCGAAGACGAGCAGAAAACTCTCAAATCCTGCTACGGTACATCGGAATCCGGTCCCAGGACATATTACCTGAACGGCAGTGATGAGCTCGTGGGCTTTGATGTTTCGAAGTATAAGACGCTGACTTCCGTTGACGGTAATGGCACCGAGCCGGTTTCTGCCGTCGAACTGTCAGTCGACGGGAAGGTGACGTACACGGCGGACCTGTCAGAGTTCGTAAAGGAGCTTGAGGAGTTCGGAGCTAAAAAGGCAGCATCCTCGCAGTATGAGCCATTCAATTTGAGCGAGTGCGGTCCGATAGAGCTGGATGAGTATTACGATCTTAAGATCACATGGTTCAACGCGGATTATAATGAGGAGACGGGAAAGCTTGAGTATTTGAGTTTAAATGGGTATATGCTTGAGAAATAAGGTGGATTCTTATAAAAATTCATAATAATCTGCTGTCTGTGTTGAGGGTGGGCACATGTGCTTGAATTATTTATCTTTCAATGTCCGCCGCATAACATGCAGTCAACAGGGCTGGTCTAGCTGATTTTACAGAGGCAACTGATTCTGGATATCTTGAGGAATTAGTTGCCTTTGATTTTGGGCGAGCTAATCTTTTATTACTCTTACTCGCCATTTGATTTTGGCTGAAATTATGCTATTATAAAATAGTGCTTTGATAAAAGGATGCTGCAATTAGAGCGCACCTGTCAGAAGGATGATGTTGTGGATCTTATGCGGAGAGCGAGGTCGTTGTATCTGGTTTTGCGCAGATGGGTCTGTCCGGATAGTTGGATGAGAGCTGTGGTTCATGTTTTGAACCTGGGGCATTCAACAGAAGGAAGCAGCATTCTGAGCTGCGGCTATACGTATTTTAATGAAAAGCGTGCCCCGATTAGTCTGTCCATTTTTAAAAATCGAGGCACAAATATGAACAAATTGTAAACAGTCAGAAACTCAGATGAATATCCGCTATTATCTAAATATTCAGAAAAATACCCCGAAAATCGAGGCTGAAAAGCCGCATAAAATCAACAAATTTTGAGGGGTAGGGTAGAAATGATGACTGCACGTTCTAGGGCATTGACACCTGCTCCGGGGCATACTCGCCGATGATGGCGACCTGGAACGTAGAAATGATGACTGCACGTTCTAGGGCATTGACACCTCCCAGTCGGCATTCTTGATGGTCTTCTCGACCTCGTAGAAATGATGATTGCCCGTTCTAGGGCATTGACACATCCCTCACCGTAAACGTACTCGTCTGACGGGAGAGTAGAAATGATGATTGCCCGTTCTAGGGCATTGACACCGCCATGACATCACTGGGCGTCAGGTCTCCGTTCTTGTAGAAATGATGATTGCCCGTTCTAGGGCATTGACACCCCCTTGAACCGGAAGGATCCCTGCGGAGTCTCTTCCAGGTAGAAATGATGATTGCCCGTTCTAGGGCATTGACACAAGAAATCACAGATAATAGCCTTCTCTTCATCGCATAGAAATGCTATCCGTCCCTCTGATAACATCAGCAACAAAACCACTGGACATCGGACCCGATTTATATAGAAACGATGTTTTCCACACTGAAAGATTCTTATCATATTTCCGGCACCGCGGCTTAGCACACCCATTCTTTTCCATACGTTCCACAAGCAGCCCTCAGTCAGAAAGCATCAAAAAACGCTCCGTCACGGAGCGTTCTTTTTTACAACCATTAATTAGGCGGACCGGTGTTGTGCACTCGATGCGAGTCTTTAAGCATGAAACAAAGCAACTTTACGCCAGCCCAACACCGGATATAAAGTGCTAGATACAGGCAATGACGCCAGTCGAATGGTTGGACACGCCCCATCCTCGATCATATTCGAAAAATCCTATTATCGATTCATTTGTTTCAATCCTCTTCCTCATATCTTTCCATTCATTTTGCAGATTTATTTTGCAACAATGGTGGGGATTATTCAAATGTCCTTTCGCACACATTTGCATCTCACCCCTTTTTACGGTAACATGGAAGTGTGATGGTCTCACCACACAGCTGCTGCCACTCTTCCATTCGCCAGGAGGTCTCCCATGAAAGAAAAAGGTTATGTCATCGGCTGCCCCAATCCGCACAGCGTCGCGGAATTGATTGTCGGAAAACGCATCGACTGGTCCAAGCAGAAAGACGAGTTCGAAACACTGGCTGACTGCTTCGGCATCACTAAGGAAGGTTATCTGAGCGACGAGTCTCCCCTCTTCTCGCCGAAGACCGTCAGGGATGACAGCGGCACTGTGTACACGTTCACGGATGAAGAGATGCAGGAGCGTCTTGTAGATTTCATGGAGAAGTATGCGAGACCGGAAAAAGTTACGAGAAAGAGAACTACTAAAGCGCTCACCAGAGACTTGAGAAGGCCCAGCGCTATTGCAAATGTCCCCCACCCAGAATCCCAGCCATCTCCCGTCGCAGGAACTGAGGAGCTCCAAGATGCTTCCGGCATAGAATCTGAGCCCCAAACATCTTCTACCACTGGAACCGATGAACCCACGCAATCCCAATCAATCCCTACCAGTATGGCCGGAGAACTCACACAATCCCAGAAGACTCCTGCCAGCAAGACCAGCGAACTCACTCAAGCCGAAAAGCGGACCCGCACCCTCGACTTCCTTTTGAATACAGACAAGTCAAATAACAAACCTGCCAAAGCACCTCTGTCGCCGAGGATAGCCAGGAAGCCGTTCTCGGAGAAGCCGAATGAGAACAATGAATCTTGTCTGCCAGGCGGAATGAAGCCGAACGCTTATGACCCACCCTATCAGCCCGACGGCATGGAATGGAGAGACAAGGGATATTTCTTTAATGAGACAGCGCGGTTTACGGACATTTGCCAAAAAAGCATCGGCGACTGCTACTTCCTCTCCGCTCTGTGCTCAGTTGCGTTCGTCGACTCGTTCCGAATAAAAAACACGACCGAGATGCGATACAAGTACATTGATGGCGCACGCGAGGAGACGCCATGGCACCGCATTGAGTTCTATGTCCCGGAAAAGCCAGTCGAGGAGGGAATCACCTGGTGGAAGGACAAGAAAAAGACAGTTCAGTCCATCGTCGTGTCCGAGGAGATCCTGGTCTCCTCTTCGAGCGGACGCAATTACGGCGCGTGCGGTCCAAAAGAGCTGGTCAAGAAGACAAGTTCAAATAAATCCGAAGCCGACGCCTGCTGGCCCGCCGTTTACGAAAAGGCCTACGCAAAGTTCCTTGAGGGAACATCCAGCGATTACCCTGACATGAGCAAGACTTCTCATATCTGGTGCGGCTACTCCAGAGACACGCTGAAGCAAATCCTCCACACTGAGGAAGTCGAGGCCAAGATGCTTAAGTTTCTCAGCATTGATGAGGTCCTTGAGATCTGCCGGGCTGCCTACTGCCACCCCACGTGCGCATCGATTTATGAATATATTAGAATCAACTCAAAAAAGAAGGAGACGCACTACTCTGAGGCAGGGACAAAGAGCTATTATGAGGAGAATCTAGGGCTGTTCATAGGGCATGAATACTCTCTGCTCGACTGCACAGTCATCGATGGCACGACCTATGTTGTTCTTAGGAATCCGCATGGTAGTAATTTGCAGTCTCTGAAAAAGAATCCAAAGGTTTATCATGACAGCTGGGGCTACGACTACGGCGAGCACTGGGACAGCAAGTACAAGGGCTCCACATACCGCTATAAAGGTCTGTCCGGCAACGATGACCCGAATGCTTCCAATGGTATCTTCCTGCTTGAGATCAATGAATTTAAGCGGGTTTTCAGTGATATCACTTACTATACAGGGACAGAGTTTGTGTGAGAGCGGGCTGCGGTTGCGGATGAATTTCAGAGGCAACTGATTCTGGATTTCTCGAGGAATTTGCTGCCTTCGGTTTTGGGCGAATTCTTCGCATCAACGCCGGTGGCAGCAAATTCTTGATTCTTGGGCTTGTTTGCTGCCTTTGACCGAGGCCTGTTTCTCCGGGATTTCGCCAAAGGCAGCAATATCCTGCTTCTGAGGCAATTTTGCTGCCTTTGACCGTGGTGAATTTCTCTAGGACTTCGGCAGAGGCAGCAATATCCTGCTTCTAAGACAATTTTGCTGCCTTTGACCGAAGCCTGTTTCTCCGGGACTTCGCCAAAGGCAGCAATATCCTGCTTCTGAGGCAATTTTGCTGCCTTTGACCGTGGTGAATTTCTCCAGGACTTCGGCAGAGGCAGCAATATCCTGCTTCTAAAACAATTTTGCTGCCTTTGACCGAGACCTGTTTCTCCGGGACTTTGCCAAAGGCAGCAATATCCTGCTTCTGAGGCAATATTGCTGCCTTTGACCGTGGTGAATTTCTCCGGGACTTCGCCAAAGGCAGCCTCCAGCCATCTTATGAAGCTCTCTGCATCCAGGCCACAAACAGTGTGTCATATACATACATATTGGCCGCGCCCTGCTCCAGATATATCGAACTGTCGCCGCCCAGCATCTCTACCGCAAACGCTGCCACCGCGCGCGAACGCGACTGTCCCGCAAAACAGTGGACGAGCAGAGTCTCTACATCTCTGTTCTTCTCAATAAAATCGATGATCTGCCGCGCCATCTCATCCGAAAACAGGACAGCACCCTCCACCTCACGCGTAATATCGTCAAAGTACAGCGTGAGCACGTCCTTGCAGAACTCATTTTTTGCAAATGTAAATCCAAACCCGCCGGTATGTGTATCCTGAATGGAAATCACGGCATACGTATCAGACAGCTCCACCAGCTCTCTAAGCCCCGCCGGGTAATAGTGCTGCAGAACATAATCGAATGCATCAAATACCGATTTTAAAAGAACCTGCTTCATATTCCCCTCATTCAGTACAGCTGCGCAGGAAACCCGACCATTCACCCGATGCGGCTGTCCTCATAATAATTCTCCGCTCAGAAAGACTCACATTATGATCAGCATAAGCTCCTGCTTTGACTTCTTTTACTATCTGCTCAAAATATGATACGTACTTAAAGGATCAGGCACGTTCTCAATACCTATTATGCACATCCTCTGCAAAGCACATCAGATCTTTTATCTCCAGCACTCTCCCGTCATCAAGCACCGCCTTCCCGGTCATCCGGCCGAAGACCTGATGCTGGTCGCTCAGGATGATCTTCGCGTCGATCTTAGCCGCCCGGTCGAGCACAGGCACAAAATCCATCTCGAACCTCCCGTCACTCGACGTAAACTTCCACGGCTTCATATAACTGTCTGCCGGAATATGGAACTCCACATCGTCGAGCTTGTGGCCGACACCGTCATAAAACAGCATATTCTCGGAAGCTGCGCTCGTGTCGCCGAACCCGTACCCGATATTGAATCCGAACGGCTTCCCGTCCACGATTCCGTTGCCCGATCCCCAGTACCAGCGGTTATCGTAGGTCCAGACGCCGCGCCCCCAGTCGAGCGTCCCGAAATCCGTCTCCGGATTGAACACATACTCCTTCCCGTCGAACTTCATCCAGCCGCTGGCCCTCATGGTGTTGATTTTCTGATTATAGTAAAACGCGCGGCGGTTCTCCTTCCACGGGGTCGCGATGACCATCGTGTCCATCTGCGGCTGCTCAAGTTCAATCTTGCATGCAAATGTCTTCCCCTCCCAAAAATCCTCAAACCTGCAGGCAATGCCGCGCTTTCCGGGACCTTTGAAGAAAGTCATCTGCAGACGATCATCCTTATAGCGGATCGTCCCCTCCTCCGAGGTCGATGGCATATGGAACTTGCCCATAGGAAGCGCATTCAGAATGGTCTCCGTGTGCTCCCACCCCTCCTTCAGGTTCAGAAGCGAGACAGACTGCAGCCCGATATAACCGTCGTCGGACAGCGTGAACGCGCCCGCGAAATCCTCATTCAGCACCAGATAATAATCCCACTCCTTGATGCAGAATTTGGGGGCTTTGATGGCCCGCCGGTCATACATTTGCAATAACTGCCGCGACCACCCGGGCTCCATGAGCGTGCCCTCTGCCGTGAGCAGCGGGTGCCGCGTCGTAACTTCGTGGTTGCGCATTTTCATCTCAGTCATGGTCTTCTCCTTTCCATGATCACAAATCTGAACTACCTGCTCTTAAATATAAAGGCAAATACCCGCTGCCGGAGCAGTTCAACAATTGTGCATACAACAAATACAAATGCCGCCACGGCAATTCATCTCTTACTGGAACGCGCTCACAGCCGCAGCGTGTTGTCTGATCCCAGCATCGCGGCGATGCCGCGAATGCTCACCCCTGTCGGTAATTTCCCTTCACGGCCTGCGATGTAGCCGCTCAGCATCTCTTTCGTCACATCGTCCACCGCGCTGCTCACCGACAGACCTTCCGCATAGTAATCGAAACAGATCTGCGCCGCCAGGCAGTAGTCCTTTGCTGCCTTTCCGATATTTATATCCTCGTCTTTTTTACCATGAAGGGAAGTGGAAGTTTACTTTATCACCAACCTTGTCAGTTGCATTTAACCTTTAAAGAACTGCGGCTGCTGATTCTCCTCAGCGTTCTCTTCTACCAGAACAAACATATCGTCCGGTTGCTTGCAGCGCGGGCAAATGTCAATATCCCTGATACTCTTTCCCTCTTTCTCTTCGTCGAATATATATCCGCATACTCTGCATCTGTAAACTGCCATCATTAATCCTCCCTACATGTAAAATTTACCTATTATTTTGCGGCAATGCAGAACCGTTCCTGATTCATCACCTCAAAATGAATTCTACCATACGGAGCCTCAATAATCTATCGCAGTTCAGGTTGTATAACATCCATAACCTTATCCCAAACACATAATATGAAACAGTCTCAATCCGCCATCAGTCACACAGCATCGTGCAGAACCCCAAATCGTATTCTACTATGCTTTTACCGAACATATCAGTGGCTCTGCCCTCGAGCTTCCCATCCAGGATATCCTGCGCCCCATCATGCAGCTTCATTACCACATCCGGGGATATCGGAATATCCGCATGTGACGGCCATATATAATCAAACCGATCCCGATAACTCGCCAAATGCTCCAAACTGCGAATATAATCTTTCATATCCCGATGATCGCCAAACATAAAAATTCGTCCGTGTTCCTGCACGGGATCACCGCTGATTAATACCCTGTTTCTTACATCCAGCAGCGCTATGCTTCCCGGCGTGTGCCCCGGCAGCGAAATAACTCTCAGCTCACGTTCCCCCAAGTCTATAACATCACCCTCAGATACCGGGATAATCTTTCCTGCCTTACCGGACCTTCGGTAGATCGGTTCTTCCGCCGGATGCATATAAAACTCTGCAAACTGTTCATTGCTGCAAATGTGATCTCTGTCCGCATGCGTATTCACCAGCATTATGGGTAAATCGGTCAATACTTCAGCTATATTCCTCGCATTGTCGACTCTCATACCTGAGTCGATTAAAAGGGCTTTTTCCGTTCCGACGAGTAAGAAGAACCGCACACCGGAATCCTCGATTCTCCAGGAATTTTCATTGATTTTTATAACTTCATAATCCATTGATTCAAACCTCCTCAATCACACCAAGCCGCATTTCCTTCACCTTGCCCTCATATTTTCCAAGTATCGGCTCAAGATCCAGCGGCATGGTCAGCGGCGGAAACGTGTCATCATAATGATCAAGCAAGACCCGCTTCGGTTTCAGCCGCTCAATGACCCTGACAGCCGGCGGAAAGTTGTCCTCCCAGCCGTTATAGGGAAGGATCAGCAGATCAGCCTCGACGGGGTACTCAATCTCACCTCGCAGATTCATGCTGCCCATGAGGCATATGGTCTTTTCATTTGCCTCAATCTTATAAAAGACCGTCTCGTCATTCTCGACAGCAACACGATTCTCCCGCAGGATAAAGGGAATGTTTCCTTTGGCAGGATGCTTCAAAATGTAGACCAGGCGTTTAAGAGTCGCTTTCGGTAGGATGGCATGTCTGCCGTGAAGAACAGATAATTGAAAACCGTTCACTTTCAGAGTATCGCCATAGTGCAGCAAATGCAGATTCTTCCGATCAACGCCCTTCCGCGCCAGCGTCCTGTAGGGCGTTTTAGTACAATGGATCAGCGTCTTCGGATTCCTCTGCACAATCTCCGGCAGCGAGGTTATGTGGTCAAAATGACCATGTGTGACGAAAATGTCCGTGAAACCATCAAAGTCTTCAATTTTAACAGGCACCGGCGAGCCCTTGAGCGGGACAAATGGATCAAAGATTATTCGACCGCAATCCGAAATAAGCTCCACAGACGCTGTGCCATGCCATATGATTTTAGTTTTCATTGAAAATCACCCCGCTCACATAAGTCCCATCTCGATAAGCTTGGGAACTACGCCCTTCTCAAGAATGCTGCCAAGCTTTATTCCGTGCTCCTTGTAATTCCGGTCAATCCACAAGAGACTCTTAATTTCACTGTCGCATTTTGGCTTACCTGTTACATTTGCAATATAAGCCTCAATATGGATCGGGACATTCTCAAAAATCGCAATATCATAAACATCCTGAAGCAAATACGCAAGCAGCGAGCCTTTTGGCTCGCCACTTTGAAGCTGTATCATACCAGCCTTGTCGTATATTTTTCCCTCAATTCAGCCGGGATATTCATTTTATCCATAGCCTCCGTCGCAGATATCATGTCCGAATTCATCTTATCCCTAATCGCCCGGATTACGATTTCTTCAGTTATTACAATTTCTTTCTCTGCTTTTAAAGCTTTCTCTTCCGCCTTTGATGCTTTCTCTTCCGCCTTTGATGCTTTCTCTTCCGCTTTTGATGCTTTCTCTTCCGCTTTTGATTTCTTCTCCTCTGCCTCTAATACCCTCTTCTCTGCTTCCTTGCGCACCTCTTCCCGGCCTTCCTCGCGCATTCGTTCATCTCGTTCGAGTAGAGTCATATATTCCCTCCTCCATTCTACATGTTCCCGCGCTGCCAGGACTCTCTGATGCAGTCTCTTTGTAAAATCAGAATATGCCTTCTTATCAGATAAATATGATAAAAATGCGCCCATTTCATCTGAGACGTCTGATTTATCTCCTTCTGCAGACAGGATAATCTTGAAGAGATCATCCTGGAATTCTACAAAAGGATCCTCCACACAGACAGTCTTAAAACTGTATTTATGTAGTCCAGACTCGCTATAAGGATTTTCTAAGCAAATGAATATAATATAGCTTTTCTTCAGTTCCTTATACTTGGCACCGCGTTCTATCAGGTTTAGATCAATCATCGACTGGTAGTAGCGCATCCTCTTTGGAAGATCTTCGTAAGTAGTCGTCTGCATCTCTATGTCATAAACTGTGGACTCATCATCCTCC
>CADAIL010000027.1 GCA_902788035.1 uncultured Lachnospiraceae bacterium
CAGCAGAATTTGCAAATGTCAGTTTTGCTGATAAATAAGCCATTTTTTGAACCTGTCAAAAGTCCGGTATACTTGCAAAAAGCCAGATATTCCAATGGCATTCAAGGGGTCATGAGTTCGAGTCTCACTATCTCCACGATATACCGGAACACTGATGCAAATCAGGGTTCCGGTTTTTTTCTACCTGCCGGGTACCGGCAAGCCGAAAAAATCACTGAGAGGACATTTTACCTATGCTCTACACAAAGCCCCGCGAGGGCTTCTACCACAAGCTCTTTACACTGCTCCTGCCCATAGTCATACAGAATCTGATCACATCAGCCGTCAGCATGGCCGACGTCGTCATGCTCGGACAGGTGAATCAGACAGTTCTCTCGGCAGCCTCTCTGGCCGGGCAGGTCCAGTTCGTTTTAAATATTGTGTATTTCGGGCTCGCGTCAGCGCTCACGATTCTCGCTTCCCAGTACTGGGGCAGGGGTGACCGCAGAACTGTCGCCAGAATTTTCGGCATAGGACTCATTATATCGGTCCCGGTGTCGACCGTCGTCTGCGCAGCTGCCGCCTTTTTCCCCGACTTTGTCATACGCATATGGACAAATGTACCCGAGCTCATAGACGCGGGAGCCGATTACCTTCGATGGGTCGCACTCTCATATTTCTTTATGGGCATTACACAGCCCTATCTGTCTATCATGAAGAGCTGTGAGCGAGTCTCCATGGCGACCAAGGTTTCGGTGCTTGCCCTCGGCCTCAACGTTGTACTGAACGCGTTGCTCATTTTCGGCCTTGGCGGGTTTCCCCGGATGGGAATTCGGGGAGCCGCTCTTGCGACCGCAATCTCACGATTTGTGGAGCTGGCAATCTGCCTTGCGGATTTTGTCCGTCAGAGGATCATGCCGAGAAATCCGGTCAACATGTTCACAATCCCGCGGGCGCTCGTTGCCGATTTTGTCCGCTATTCCCTTCCGGCCTTCATCAATGACGCTATGTGGGGGCTGGCCTTCAATATGAATTCTATCATCATGGGTCACCTGGGATCGGATATCGTCGCGGCTAACTCGATCGTGACGGTCACCCGCGATCTCATAACGACAGTCGGATTCGGCATTTCCGCCGCGTCATCTATACTTCTCGGTGTCGAGCTCGGTGCAAATCAAATCAGCCGGGCAAGAGAGGATGCCTCCTCGATCATGCAGGTCACTGTGATCGTGAGTATCGTGCAGGGACTGGTGCTGCTTTTGTTGTCGCCGGTGATTCCGTCATTTGCAAAACTATCCCCGGTGGCAGTAGGATATCTGCGGGTCATGCTTCCTGTCAACTGCGTATACCAGATGGGGCAAATGATCAACACAGTGCTGATCGCGTCAATCTTCCGGTGCGGCGGGGATTCCAGGTACGGCATGAAACTCGATATCATCTGTATGTGGTGCTTTGCGGTGCCGCTCGGGCTTGTGAGCGCGTTCGTGCTGAAGCTGCCGCCGCTCATTGTATATCTGTGTATGTGCACGGATGAGTTCGCCAAGATGCCGTTCGCGCTCAGGCATTATAAGAGCGGGGAGTGGATCCGCAATCTGACGAGGGAACTTTGAACCGAGATGTTAGCCGGCGTTTCCGATGCTGTCAGCCCTCCGGCAGATGGCATCTTAAAGAAAGGAGCGGACGTGAATAAGAATAAGGTGTATTTAATCGTACAGTCTGTTCTCTGCGTTGTGGTTTGCGCGATGCTTGCCGCCGCAGCGATCATGATCTACCGGGCCGGGCTGGCCCAAAAGGCAGCCGATCCCCTGAGCTGGATCTACACCCGCGAGAAGGTGGCAGCGGCCTTAGTTCCTGTCATGCCGGTGCTGATTCTGGGAATAATTGTGACCGTCGTCGGTCTCATCATGAAGATCACGGATGCAAATGCCGACAAGCCCGCAAAGGATGTCGAACTCCAGCGGGATTTGACGATAAGCCGCGTCGCCTCACCGAGCAGCGAGATGAAAGCGGAGCGGAGCAGGCAGAGGAAACTTAATTATGGGGGCTGGGCTGCATTTGCACTCTGCATGGTTCCGATCCTTATTTACATAACGAACGGAAATCATTTCCCGAACGGCGATCTGGAGCCTGTGTTCCTTGCCCTGATTGCGCATATCCTTCCGTGGACGCTGATTGGCCTGGGTATTCTCATGATTTCTACGGTGCTGCAGGAAAAGAGCATGGAGCGTGAGATTCTGGCCGCCAAGGAGCAGATCAAGCTGGAAAAAGCGGGAGGCGTGAAAACTGAGGCAGACGGTGGAAAAGGACGGCAGGCAGAACGGGCACGGTTCCTTCGCATCGCTCTTTTGATCGTCGCAGTTATGATGATCGTCGCAGGCACTTTTAACGGAAGCGCAAGAGATGTTTTTGGTAAAGCGGTAAAGATTTGTACGGAGTGTATAGGCCTTGGATAATACAAATGCTATCGGACGGAAACCCCTCCGCCCCTCAACAAGAAAACTCATTCAGCTTTACAGTGCGCTGCTTCACAATGCGCATCTGAAAGGCTTTATTGACGGCGAGATTTACCAGGGGTCAGCGAAGTACGCCTGCGCTCCCGGTTTTAATTGTTATTCCTGCCCCGGAGCTGTGGCTGCATGTCCGCTCGGCGCGCTGCAGAACGCGCTGGCCTCTTCCGGTCACCGGGCAGGATGGTATGTGATGGGCATTCTCCTGCTCTTCGGCGTGACGGCCGGGCGCACCATCTGCGGATGGCTCTGTCCGCTGGGTCTTATTCAGGAACTTCTGAATAAGATTCCTACATATAAGATAAAGAAGAGCCGTATTACGAGAGTGCTGACATGGCTGAGATATGTGATTTTGGTCGTATTTGTTTTAGCTATTCCGCTCTGGTACGGACTTGCGCACGATATTCCGGTGCCGGGATTCTGTAAGTATATTTGTCCGGCGGGAACATTTGAAGGAGCGATCGGACTCCTGTCCAATCCGGCCAATACGAGCCTTTTTGGCATGTTGGGAATCCTCTTTACAAGGA
Source organism: uncultured Lachnospiraceae bacterium (assembly GCA_902788035.1). Lineage (GTDB taxonomy): Bacteria > Bacillota > Clostridia > Lachnospirales > Lachnospiraceae > Chordicoccus. Next base: position 3,014 of record CADAIL010000027.1, read on the forward strand.
AGTTCACGATTATGCTGATCATCGGACTTGCCTGCATTTTCTGCTACCGCAGCTTCTGCCGTTTCATTTGCCCGCTCGGCGCGATTTACGGACTTTTTAACAAGTTCTGCCTTGTGGGAGTGCGGGTGGATCAGAGCCGCTGCAACAGTTGCGGAGCCTGCGTAAGGAACTGTGGCATGGACGTTCGCCATGTGGGCGATCATGAGTGCATTCACTGCGCAAAGTGCATGGACGTGTGTGCGCAGAAGGCCATTTCGCTCAAGGCCGGTAATGTGGTGCTGATGGCATCGGAGGGAGCGGGCTCTCTCAAGGCGGACAATGAGGTGAAAGCACCGGCGGGAGTAGGCTCGATCAAGGCGGGCAATGCAGTGAAATCGCCGGCAGCAGCGTTCAATGACAAAGCATATGGGAGCCGCAAAAAGGGCGGAAGGATTGCCTGGGGTATCGCGCTTCTTGTATTGTGCGCTGCTCTTGTGTGGTTCAATTTCCTTGATCCGGCAGTCCGCGCAGAAACCGGATCAGGGGTTTCCGGCCAAGCAGGAGCAGGGGTTTCCAATCAGGCAGGAACCGGGACTGAAGTTTCCGGACAGGCTGGAACCGGTGTAGATGCTACAGGCCAGGCGGGAGCAACCATAGGTTTTGAGCCTGGCATGGAGCTTGCTGACTTCACGATGGAGTGCCTTGACGGCTCTGAGTTCCATCTTGCGGATACCCGGGGCAAGGTCGTCTTCATCAACCTCTGGGCAACCTACTGTACACCTTGTGTGCAGGAGCTCCCGCATTTTGACGCGCTCTATCAGCAGCATGAGGGAGACATTGCCATGCTTGCCGTGCATTCTTCCATCGTGACGGATGATCCGGCGGAATTCCTGGCTGACAAGGGCTGGACGATCCCCTTTGCCGTTGATACGGAGGACGATATGCTGTGGAGCATCGTCGACGGTTCATCAACCTTGCCGCAGACTATTGTGCTTGATCGGAACGGAGTGGTGATTTACAACCAGAAGGGATCGGTGACTCCCGAGGTGCTTGCAGCGCTTTACGAGCAGGCGGCGGGGGAGTGATGGGGATGATCATCGTCTCTCCGCAGAGGTGCTGGACCGACCTTGGCGCTCCGAAAGAATTGATAAACCGAGACTCGAAATAATTTACGCGCCAAAAGCTCGAATGAGTTATGAGGCGCGTAATTTTTGTCCTTGTGACAGAATCTAAACATGCTCTTCACCCCAAAGTAGTAATGGCGAACAGCCATCTTTGTCCTTTCCGGCGTACGATGACTGCCCGGAAGGTTTAGAGGGCAGTAGATTTCAGAGAAAGCACCTTTTGCTAAGTGCTGGTCAAAATCTCATATAAGAACGTCTTACCATCACCGAGTATCAAAAACATTAATAGTAACTGCTTTTAAGCTGTTCATCAGTTTGGGTCAACAGTAGATATAACTAAAATCGAGCTTGCGCGACTGCCTATGCAGCTTGATTTGAGTCTTGTATGGCACTGCGTATGTGCATTATTTTGCAAAAGCGACTGCTGGTTACTCCCATCTTAAATTGTTCTATATTTACGTATGGGTTTTGCTTTTTATGTGCCATAAGGACATAATGCGCGAATGGCAAGTGAGCCATCATACCTCGGCAATAAACAAGACAAGCTTTATGCGCTGGGAGCAAGAATAGATAAAACGAGGTGCAAATTATGCTGAACCAATGAACTCAATTAGGCCGAGAAATGCTCATGACTCCTTGAAGTATTACTCTAAATCGAGTATTATGTTAAGGGGTTTGCACTTTTTTAACAATATTGACAGCAATCTGAAACACTTTTCTGGTGATATTGGTCTAATATAGTGTGAGAAATTTTTATCAGGTGGAGTATTTAAATGAGTAATTACAGGGATGGCCATGGGGTGGTAAATCCCACTGGTATTAATAATGAGGGCTCCGGTGGAATCGGTCCTGCCGGTGAGGAGCTTCTGGCCGAACTCAATCATGCGTATGAGCGTCCCTTACAGACTTCGGGAAGCTTGTCTAATGTGAGTGGAGCAGGGGAAGCTAAATTGCCTGAAGCCGATGAAGCGGCAGCGGCAGCCGGAGAAGCTAAATTGTCTGAAGCCGATGAAGCGGCAGCGGCAGCCGAGGAAACTAAATCGGCGGAAGCCGCTGAAACGGTCGCGACAGCCGGAGAAGGCGGCGTGTCTGCAGATGCTGAAACGGAAGCCGCAGAAGAGAAAGCAGAAACAACTGGGTCTGAAGCAGCCGAAACCGCAGCAGCCGGAACCGCAGAAGCAGCCGGAACAACAGCAGCAACCGAAACATTTGCCGTCGGAACACTAGAAGCCGCTGAAGCAACTGAGGCTGAAGCAACTGAGGCAGGAGCAACTGAGGCAGGAGCAACTGCGGCAGCAGCCGCCGAAACCCTAGCCGCACCGCTGCCGGGAGACACAGCCCCGGCGAACGCCGCGTCCGCGGACACCGCACAGGTATCACCTGCGCAGCCAGAGCCCTCCGCTCCAGAGCCGCCGGTCCCGGAAAAACGCACTTCGATCTGGATCAAGCTGCTCCGCACAAGCCTGCTCCTCGCAGCGATCATAGGCGCATTCGTTTTCTATTATCTGACTCAGTCCTACCAGTATACGGACAAGTTCATGATCGGAACTTTTGTCAACGGAAATGACGTCAGCGGCCAGACCGTAGCTGAGGTCGAGGAAGACATCAGAGCCCGTGTCGAGGACACGTACAGCCTGACGCTGACATTCCGCGATGGCGCGCAGGAGACGATCACGCCGGAAGAAATCGGCTACAGATATGTCTCGACAGGCGAAGTCGAGCAGGCTTTGCTTGATCAGAACCCGCTGACATGGGTCCTCAGAAATATGGGCCAGACCGTTGAGATTGATGTTCCGGAGAATCATACATTTGATGAAGCAAAACTGGCGGAGGTTGTGAAGGCCATGCCTGAATTCCAGGTTGAAAATGTCGTCACCCCCACCAACGCGTATCTGAACATCACGGACAAGAATGAGTTTGAAATCGTTCCCGAGACCCAGGGCAATGCCCCGATCGCGGACGCCATACTCCCGGCTCTGAATGAGCTGGTAACAAATTCTGAGATGGAGGGCAACCTCAACGATATCAAGGGATCCTATGAGACGCCGACGGTCACTGCGGACAATCCGGATCTCATCTATCAGCGCGACAACCTGAACAAGTTCCTGTCGACCAAGATCACCTATAAGCTTCCGAAAGATGCGACCAAGACGATTGACCGTGGAATGCTGATCAACTGGATCACGAGGCAGGACAACGGGTACTACTATCTGGATGATACAACCATACATGATAACTGCGCGAAGTTTGTTGCCGAGATTGCCGCGCAGGTCGATGAGAGACACAATTCGATTCCGTTCCCGTCGACAAATTCCGGAACGATCAACCTGTCCTGTGCAGAGTACGGACATGTGATCGATCAGCCGGGTGAGACAGAAGCCCTGTTCAAAGAGCTCAAAGATTGTACATCCGAGGAGAAGGAACCGCTGTACTCTCTCAATAAGAATGTGGATCCGAGGTTCGGCGGAACGTATGTAGAGGCGGACCTCTCTAATCAGCATGTATACTATTATGAGAACGGTCAGCTGATCCTTGATACGCCGTGTGTGTCCGGCACAAAGTATGATTCCTCAAGACACACGGTTCTCGGCCTTTATTCGATCTACTATAAGCAGAGGAACCGTACTCTTCAGGGACCGATGGTGAACGGTGTTCCGTCCTACACATCATTTGTCAATTTCTGGATGCCGTTCTATAAGGGCTACGGTCTGCACGACGCGTCCTGGAGAGGCAGCTTCGGAGGAACCATTTATTACAGCTCCGGTTCCCATGGCTGCATCAACCTGCCGTACAACGCCGCGGCAACACTTTATGAGCATACCGAGGTCGGCACCCCGGTCATCGTATTTGGCGGATACTAATTGATTTTATGTGGACGGTCCTGCATGCATGAACGCGGGATCGTCCATGTTGTTTATCTATGTCAGCTGGCGCTGACATAAGTCCCGCGCCAAGTCTCGCGAACGAGACTTGATTGCACGGCGGCAGGACACATGGCGGGGCCAAATTCAAGTCCCGCGCGTTTCCTGACGCCAGAGGAGAATCGCATGCCAACAGCTTCCCGCTCACCACAACCGAAAGGATCTAATTATGAATATCAGAGACCTGCTTGAAAAAGATAAAGAGCGGCTGATAACGCGTCTTACAAATGCAGTAAGCCCCGAACAGGCCGCCCGCGAATGCGAGGATGAGCTCAGCCGTCTTCTTCTTGAGTATAACGAACAAGCTCCCAGTGAACGGGTCAGCGAAGCGGCTTACTACTCGATGCAGACGGCACGGGCTGCCATCTCGCTGGTCGACAGCACAGGTGAGATCCGGGCCTATGAGCGAACCGGCGTCACCGAAGTGAGCGGTAAGAATTACGTGATACCTCTGGCCGGAGGCATAGGTGCCATGGCAGCAGGCGGGCTTGTACTTGCGCTCGCGCCTGCAGTTCTTGCGCCGGTCGGCCTTATCGGTCTCATTGCAGGCTTTGCGGGAACCTTTGTGGCGGGTGTAAGGTTCGGCGGGAGAAGATCCGCGCCCGGAAACCGGGATCAAATCTTCGAGACACGGGTAGATGGAGGCAAGATTTATTCCAATCTCCTTCGGATGATGACGGTCATCGACCGGAACCTTCAGGATATCCACGGAAGGGAACAGCAGGAAGCTCCGGCAATCGAGATGAAATCCGAAAAGGCAGAGTCAGAGGAACTCGAGCTCCTGTCCGGCATTCTGGAGTCGGCCTACGCAAGGCGCGATGAGGGGGACTCCGAGGATACCATTTCCAATATTAAGTTTTATCTGCATCGGCGCGGAATTGACGTTGTCGATTACTCTGCCGATACAGAGCGCTGGTTCAATAAAATGCCCTCGAAGAGGCGCGGTACCATCCGCCCTGCGCTCGTGAAGGACGGGGCAGTCCTGATCAGAGGAATCGCTCAGGGAGGAATGTAAGATGGGGATACTTTTTGGCATAGCACAGGGAGGAATGTGAGATGGAGAGATTTTTCGGATTTGACCTTGGCGACGCCGAGAGCGCCGTTACCAGGCTTAAAAATGATTCGTCCGCTGTCCCTGAGGTGCTCTCTGTCAGGGACGCCAAGAGCTTTATCACAGCTTACGCCCGGCTGGTCAATCAGGACATTCTGATAGGGGAGAGCGCCTGCTATACGGCGGAGGCGATCGAGCGCAAGATCCGCTTCAAGAGCCGTTTCCTTGTTGACCGGGACTGCGAGCGGGACATAAAGAGCTTTGCAGCCGGCGTTCTGGGAGAGCTGATAAGAAACGGAGACTACATTCAGGGCGAGGACTGCAGTATGTATATCGGATGCCCTGCCGGCTGGGACGCGCAGACGAGAGAGCGCTACCGCTACATTTTTGAGCAGATTAGCTACCCGCCGGTAAAGATTATTTCCGAATCGAGGGCTGCTCTTGTTTCCGCCTGTCAGTCCAAGCACCTGCAGGTCGGCTATGATATACTGAGCCATCCGGTCCTGGTCGTGGATATCGGTTCCTCGACGACGGACTTCGCATATATATCCGGCGGAAAGGAAGCTCCGCTTCATACGGCGGGTGAAGTTTTTCTTGGCGGCGGAATCATGGATGAGCTGCTCCTCGACTGTTCTTTAGAGGAGTCGAAGGACGGAAAACGGCTCCGCGAAGTATTTGCGGAGAGTCCGTCGTGGCGGAGCTACTGTGAATTTGCAGCCCGAAGACTCAAGGAGAAGTATTTCTCGGACGAGGGTTACTGGAAAGACAATCCCTGCATGAAGACTGTCCAGGTCTATTACGACAAGCCGCTGAAGCTTGTCCTCAAAATGGATGCCTCCGTGGCTGACCGGATCCTGCACAAAAAGACGGACAGGCTGGGAGGAAAGTCTTTCAAGGAGGTCTTCATCGAGAGCCTTCACGAGACGAGGAGACATATTAACGGCGAGATGCCGGACCTCATTTTCATGACGGGCGGTGTTTCCAAGCTCGCGGAGATCAGGGACTGGTGCCGGGAGGTCTACCCGGAGGCGGTCATCATAACGGAGATCCAGCCGGAATTCTCTGTTGCCAAAGGGCTTGCGCTTAGCGGCAGGATCGACGAGGAGCTGAGACTCTTCCGCAAGGAACTGCAGGATCTGATTGATTCCTCAGTGATCGAGCGGATCGTGTCCGAGAACGTCGACGGTCTCTATATGCGGGCAGTCGATTCCATGACAGGCCCCATACTTAAAAAGGTAATGCTGCCGGTGATCCACCGCTGGAGGGACGGAAAAATCAAGCGGCTGAGCGACATCGACGGTGAGCTTCAGAAGGATATTGAGGCTTTTCTGCATACAGATGAGGCAAAGCAGCTGCTTGTAGAACCGGTTCAGCAGTGGCTTCGGCCGGTTGCCTATGAGGTCGAGGAGCACACTGTCCCGATCTGCGTGAATCATAATGTCCCCTATAAAGCTCTGAGTCTTTCATCCTATCTGGCTCTGTCGGATATTGATATACATCTTGACACCAAGAATGTGTTCAACGTGGAGGAGATGACTCTGCTCATAGACACAATAGTTGCCCTCATCATTGGTCTTCTGTGCGGCGGCAGCGGCGTAGCTCTTATCGCCGAGGGCTTTGTCGGCATTATCGCGGGCTTTGTCATCACGGTCCTTGTACTCATTCTGGGAAAGAACCGGATGCAGAAAGCAATCATGGACCTGGACATTCCGCGCCCGATCCGAAAGCTTGTCCCGAAGAGCTACTTCGAGGATCATCTTGACCAGCTGAAGGATGAGATCCGCGCAAGTTTCTATGAGAGCTTTGAGAAGGAGAAGAATGAGGAGATCTCCGAGCGTCTTGTGCGCGAGATTTCTGACCAGATCGAAGAGTGCCTGACCAATATGGCAAGAGTTGTCGAGATACCGCTGGGCTGACGCTGAACCGGCCCGGATCCCGCATTGCTTCACCTTTTGCAAATGTCGACCGCATAAACTGTAAGTATTTACAATTGTTAAACATTTATAAGATTATTAAGATTACTATATACAAATTAGTGGTTTTGTACGATAATATAACTCAGTATGGGGATACTCCCGCCCAAATAGCAGTAGAGCCTGGATCAGTCTGTACGGCGGGGGGACAGTTGTGAAAACAGACGTTTATCGGAAGAACAGTGATACCGGTCACTAAGGGGAATCGGGGGCTTATATGGGCAGACTTGAAGAGGAGATTATCGATTCCATTTTATCCAGATATTTGCTGATATATTCGGTGGATCTGGAAAATGACTATATGGAAGTCGTGTACGAGACAGAGAAATACGGCACATTCGGCATGGAACGGTCCGGCAGGTATTCTGAGCTCAACAGCAAGTATAGTCAGGAGCGTGTCGACCTGGAATTCTCCAAGTGGAGAGAAGACGTCGGCAGTATCGATAATCTGAAAAAAGAGCTGACAGACAAGGACTATTTTGATTTGGCATTTCCCGTAAATTACGGAAAGTGGCGCAGTGTTGAATATAGAGTCGTAGCCAGAAGACGGGAGATTCCGACGAAAGTCATCATGTGTTATAAAAAAGTTGATGATGATCGGGCGGAAGTATTTCTGATGCGTCAGGAGCGGGAGCACAACCGCAGTCTGCTTGAGGACATGTTGAATAAGGAGCGGGAAGCCGGCGTGCGCCGTATGGTCTTTCTTGCAAATATGTCCCAGGAACTCCGCGTCACCATGAACAGCGTGGTCGGAGACGCGGCTATGGCTCTGCAGAGCGAAGAAGATGAGCTCGTCAGAACAAATCTTGAACGTATTCTGAAGAACAGTACACAGATGCAGCGGCTTATCACCAACACTCTGGATCTCGTCCGGATCGAGACCGGCCGTGTGCGCATAGATGCCACGCCGAATGATTTGAAGACCGTCATAAGAGATCTGCAGGAGATCATTGAGCCGATGGCAGAGGCAAAAAATCAGAGCTTCTCTGTCGAGATGGGGCATCTTACCCACTCTAAGGTCATCTGCGACAGAGGTAATCTGTCAATTGTGCTTCTGAACCTCTTAAGAAACGCCGTGAAATTTACCCCGGAGGGCGGTGCGCTCAGGCTCGCTGTCCGGCACAAAAAAAGTCACGAGCCGGATTCACTCTCATATGAATTCCTGGTGGAAGACAACGGCATCGGTATCGGTGAGGAATTCCAGAAGAAGCTGTTCGAGCCATTTGCAAGGGAATATGTAAACGAATATGAGGGAGCCGGTCTGGGCCTTCGGATCGCGTACAGGCTGACCCAGCTCATGGGCGGAACGATTACCGTACACAGCACGCGCGGCGTTGGCAGCTCGTTTACAGTCATACTCGATCTTAAGCTGCAGGATCCGGTAGAACTGTTCCCCAAGAGGGCAGAAGATGAGAAGGTACCGATTGAGCAGCTTATGGCGGGCAAGCGGTTCCTGGTCGTCGAGGACAGTATGATCAATACCGCAATCATGACAAAGTTCATGAATCATCTGGGCGCGGATGTCGAGCATGCCGAGGACGGCATGCGGGCTATTGCGATGGTGCGAAAGAACCCGGCAGATTATTATGACGGTATTATCATGGACATCCAGATGCCGGTGATGAACGGGTATGAGGCGACAGAAACCATTCGTATGATGGATGGCGGCGCTTCTTCGCGCAGCTCAGTACCGATTATCGGCGTGAGCGCGAACGCCTACGAGGTCGACCGCGAGAAGGCGCTCGCCGCCGGAATGGACGCGTACCTCTCAAAGCCGGTCGATATTGAAGAACTGATGTCAGTATTGTCTCAGGTAATGCACTGATTAGATTTACGGGGCTGTGCGGACAGCCCCGTTTTTTAGATAACAAACCGATAGCTCCGCCTGATTTTGCGGGCAGAATAGACAATTTTGTGTTGAGGGAGATAATTGAACAAAATTGTGATGAACAGAAAGAAACTGACAGTTATCGTTTTGGCCGCGGCCACAGCGGTCTTCCTTTTTTCAGGCTTCCTTGTTCCGGTCGGTATTGTGGCAGAGCCGACGGCAACTCTTTATGAGTACGAGGCGCTGGCTGAAAATGATTTTAAAGTCGAGACAAGGACGCTCTTCGGTGTGCGGAAAGAGGTTTCGGAGTTCTCGATGTCTACAATTGACGCAGAAAACATTGAGAAACCGGGTGCAGCAGGAGCAGACTCTGGTGTTGCTGAGCTCACGGACTCGAAAGAAGCAGCAGACTCGGGTAAAGCAGAGTCGACGGATCCGAAAGACGCAGCCGCCCCTGCAACCGTCACGGAATACACATTTTCCAGCGGAAAATGGACAACGAGCCTCAGCGTTCCGTACGTGAGTGCAGAGAAAATCATCTCCGAGTATGACGGTAAGCTGTATCAGAGCGACATAATTGACCCTGAGCGGGTCACAACTCATCTTATTTATGAGGATGGGAGAGAAAAAGAGATTCCGGAGGAGATACAAAAGATCCCGGAGGAAGGGATATTCGAGAAAGTAACGCTGCCGGTCACGACCGCATGCGGAGACACGAATCTGACAATCGACCCGGTACGGGCCGTGGGAGCAAGCCTCGTGCAGGACGGTCCGTTTTACGAGACCACGCTGCCGTCGGCGGAAAATCTTACCTGTGTGATCAGGTACGAGGACGGTCACGAGAAGGAGACAAAGGTCTTCACCGTCAGGGATCCGGAGCCTTTGCGGGAAGATACGGAGGTGACCGCGGATACATTTGCAGGAGAAGCCACAGCGAAGATAACGATCGAGCCTGTCACGGGCGCAATCGCGGACACAGACCCCGGTCTTCTGTTTCAGGAGGATATGCTGAATGTGACGGGTATCCGCCTGCAGTATAAAGATGGACATGAGGAACATGCGGAGATGGACGAAGTCCGACTTGAACCGGAAGCCTATCTGCCGCTCGTCTACGGGGATACAGAGATATCGTTCGACTATCGGGGAGGAAATTATGCCTTCACGGTGAGGGCCGCCAGGGATACGGAGATCCACAAGGCCATGAAGGACTATGCGGGTGAGATCGAGACCGCAAAATACCTGCACCTCACAGATACGATCATGGTGACTATCAATGAGTATGAGACGGATGAATACTATTATCTGCTGACCCATATTATCATCGATGACCCGTCGCAGATACACGCCGGTCTTTCAAATGACGATTACGGCGGATCCAGGGAAACCCCGACAAGCGCCGCGGAGCGGCTTGGCTGGGTCGTGGGCATTAACGGAAGTAATTTCAGCTACGTCACGAACACTCCGACGATGGCGGATATTTCGATCAAGAACAGCCAGGTCATGCCGGACAGTAAAATGACGGCTAACGGCATGGAGATCTGTCTCACGAACAGCGGGAACCTGTTCTCACCGCAGCAGGGGATGACTGCTTCGGAGCTTCTCGCGATGGGAGTCACGGACACGTGGTGCTGCGGAGATACACTGCTCATCTCCAACGGTCAGGCAGTGAATGTGGGCATTCAGAGCGAGCAGTACAGGTACCCGAGAACCGCTATAGGAATGGTCAGACCTTGTGAATATTATATTATCACCGCCGGAAACGGAGGTTATAATAAAGGTATGACATACGATGAGATCCGCGACACTCTTATGTCCCGGGACTGCGGTTTTGGCAAATGTCTGGACGGCGGAGGCAGCAGCTCGCTGGTCTTCGAAAAGCAGCTTCTCAATAAACCGGCAGCAGGTTCCGAGAGGCCTGTTACTGATTTTTTATATTTTACTGAATGAGGAAAGATATGCTGGAACAGGGAATACGCCTGGCGGACCGCTATGCGGTCCGTGACAGAATTTCATATGGGGGCGAAACGGTCAGCCGCGCGTACGACGTGAAGACCGAGCGGTTCGTTCTTGTGCGGACAGTCGCGGATGTCAGAGACAGTGAGCTGCTCCTCCGTGTCAAAGCCCTCTCCACTGTGGAAGGCAGTCATCTTCAGACGGTCCTTGATGCTGCTGTATATGACGGCACCCTCTACGCGATCTGTGATGATGTAAAGGGGGCTTCGCTTAGAAGCGCGTTTCTCATGCATGGCCAGTATGGGGAGAAGGAAGTCCTCAGGTGGGCCCGGGGAACCGCGAAAGCGCTTTCGACCCTGCACGGCCGCAGGTATCCGATCGCTCACGGACGGGTGGACATGACCCATATTCTGATCGATCCGGAAAAGAGCAGCGCGAAGCTGGTAAACTACGATATTCAGGAAGCTGTCAGACTGCAGGATGCATCCAGATCGGAGGAGGCATCATGGCAGCAGAGTAAGAAGTTTTATCAAAGGCGCAGGGAGACCTTTGTGTCTGATGACAACGCGGATGCATTTGCACGAGATATCCGCGCATTCGGTGAGGTCATGTACGAGCTTCTCACCGGAAAAAAGCCCGCATCTCCCCATGAGCCTCTTGCGGAGTGCCTGCCGGAGATGTCGGAGCCATTTGCAAATGTCATAGAAAACTGTCTCGCGGATGACGCCCGTCGATACAGAAACGGACTTGAACTCATGGACGCGCTGCGCCATCTCTACCGTGAGGATTCCCAGTACAAGAGGTACAGACTGGAATCTCACAAGCGAATGATGGCAGGCCTTGCCTGCATCGCGGCAGGCGCGGTCCTTGTCGGAGCCGGATTCTTTGTCCGCAGCCACGGGAAATATGAAAGATACACAAAACTGGTGGAGAGTGTAAGGACCTCGGAGGGCTCAAACGAGCCGGAAAAAAACATGGCTCTAATTGAGGAAGCAAAGGAACTCCTGCCGGGAAAACTGTATGCTTATGTGCTCGAGATGCAGAATCTGTATGAGCAGGGTGAGTATCAGGCTGTGGTCGATTGTGGAAAAGCCGTGAAGAGAAACAGGCAGATCGAGGCGAGTGCGGAGAACGCAGACCTTCGAAGCGAGATGTTCTTCACCTGGGGAGAGGCTGAGTTCGAGCTGGGTGATTACAAGGAGGCGGAAAAAGCTTTCTCGGACGCAGTCTACTATATGCACGAAGATAATGAAAATCTATATGCGAGAGCCCTCAGGGACGAGGCGGTAAGTCTCATCAGGGACGGCAGACAGGAGGAGGCAGAGCCTCTTCTGGATGAACTCACAAAACTTCTGGCAGGGCAGTCTGTCCTCTCATATGTGAACGCGGAGACGGCCTACATGGAGGGTGAGTATGAGAAGGCTATGCCGCTGTACGGGGAGGCTGCAGAGGTAGGAGATCCGGATATGACAAGAAGGTCTGTCCTCATGATCTCGAAACTCTACGGAATTTCCGGGGAGACGGAGAAGCGGATCAGTTTCCTGACGGAGCGGGTCGGATCCGCGGAAGGAAGATTCTATCTCACGCTGATCTCGGAACTTGCGGATGTCTGGACCGAGAGGGCGGAGGCAGAAAAAAATGTGACAAAGAAGGCTGCCTATCTGAAAAATGCCTACGAGCAGTACATGACGCTTAAGAAAGAGGGCAGCGCGTCAGCCCACACGCTGGACCGGCTGGCCTATATATCCGAGACTCTCGGCGATTACAGCGCTGCATCCGATTTTATTTCGGAGCTTACGAAGAATTACCCGGATGATTACCGCGGATTTAAAAGAAAGGCATTTCTCGAGGCAGCAATTGAGGAAGAGCGGCAGGAGAGTGAGCGCACCTACGACGAGTTCCGGGATGCCTATAATCGTGCATATGCCCTCTTCTCCTCCAGCGGCAACCTGGCGGATGACGAGATGCTGAAACTCCGGGAGCTTCACGAGAAACTGAGAAAGGGCGGTTGGTTCGGATAAATAAGCTTTGCGGGAAACTGCGTAAAGGCGGATGCTCGGATAAAAGGAGGAGATGATTATGATTGTCGGAGGAATTGTCCTGATCGTCGTCGGCATCGGACTTGCCGTCGGCGGAGCTGTGATCCTGGTAGCGGAAGCTTTTCTCATGCAGAAGCGTGAGAAGCAGATCATTGATAAAATGAATGAGAAATACTGATAAGCGGGGAAATGACTATGATGCCTGACGGAAAAAAGAATGTACTTCTGGCCGTGTCCGGTTCGATAGCGGCCTATAAAGCGTGTGATATTGCGAGGGCTTTCATAAAGGAGGGCGTGAGTGTCACGGTCACCCTGACACCGAACGGGGCAAAGTTCGTCACGCCGGTCACATTTGAAACGCTGACTAACAGTAAGTGCCTCATCGACACATTCGACCGGAATTTCAAGTTCGAGGTGGAGCACATAGCGGCGGCAAAGGCAGCGGATGTGTGCCTGATTGCCCCGGCTTCGGCTGACATAATCGGCAAGATCGCGAACGGGATAGCCGACGACATGGCTACCACAACGATCATGGCAGCGACCTGTCCGAAGCTGATCGCTCCCGCCATGAACACTGCCATGTATGACAACCCGATCGTTCAGGAGAATCTGGCAAAGCTGGTCCGCTACGGCTATAAGATCATCACTCCCGATACAGGCCTTCTGGCCTGCGGAGATGTGGGTCGCGGGAAGCTCGCGCCGGTCGAGACGATCGTAGATGCTGCAAATGAAGTCCTGCAGGGGGGTGAACGCCCGAAGGATCTTGCCGGAAAGAAAGTTCTGGTCACTGCCGGACCTACCCAGGAAGCGATCGATCCTGTCCGGTACATTACGAACCATTCGAGCGGAAAGATGGGATACGCACTGGCGGAAGCCGCCCGGGACCGCGGGGCGGATGTGGTCCTCGTCTCGGGTCAGGTGGCTCTTGCGCCGCCTTCCGGTGTGACCGTAAGGAAGATCGTATCTGCGGCTGATATGGCGGAGGCTGTATTTGCTGAATTCGATGAGACGGACGTGCTCATTATGGCGGCGGCGGTCGCTGACTACAGACCGAAAGAAGTTGCCGACCAGAAGATCAAGAAGTCCGGCGGGGGGATGACGATCGAGCTTGAGCGCACGACCGACATCCTGGGCACACTGGCCGAGAAAAAGACGCATCAGTTCGTGTGCGGCTTCTCGATGGAGACGGAGAATCTGATCGAGAATTCGAGAAAGAAGCTCGAAAAGAAAAAACTCGATATGATAGCCGCCAACAGTATACGCGACGAGGGGGCGGGATTTGCCCACGACACGAACAAGGTGACTGTCATCACGAAGGAGGATTTGTGCGACCTGCCGCTAACATCGAAGGCGGAGACAGCGCATCTCATCCTTGATGAGATCGTCAAAAGAATATAGGCGGAAATGAATTAGATTAAGGCGAAATGCTAATAAGGAGGGCAAAGATATGATGAAATGGCTACAGGATGCAGTGTTTTATGAAATTTACCCCCAGTCGTTCTACGACGCGAACGGTGACGGCATCGGAGACCTTATCGGCATCATTGAGAAGCTTGACTATATTAAGGAACTTGGATGCAACGCGCTCTGGATCAACCCGTTTTATGACTCCCCGTTCAAAGACGCGGGCTATGACGTGCGCGACTACAAGAAGGTCGCGGCCCGCTACGGGACAGATGAAGATGCCGTAAGACTTTTTGAGGAAGCCCACAAGCGCGGGATTAAAGTCCTGATCGACCTTGTCCCCGGTCACACCTCGGAGGAGCACGAATGGTTCAAGGAGAGCTCGAAGGCGGAGAAGAATGAGTACTCGGACCGCTATATCTGGTCGGATTTTATTTTCAACGGTATCGAAGGTCACCCCTATATCGGCGGCGAGGCCGAGAGGGACGGCGTCTATATGCTGAATTTTTTCAAATGTCAGCCTGCTCTCAACTACGGCTGGCTCACGCCGACGGAGCCCTGGCAGAAGGGAATCGATGACCCGGCATGCCTTGCGACCCGCAAGGCTATGGCGGATGTGATGCGGTTCTGGCTCGAGAAGGGCTGTGACGGATTCCGTGTCGACATGGCGGATTCGCTGGTCAAGGAGGATGACGCGAATAAGAGCGGCACGTGCCGGATCTACAGGGATATACTGCCGGGACTGTGGCACGATTTCCCGCAGGCGGCATTTGTATCCGAGTGGAATAATCCCGACCAGGCTATCAACGGCGCGGGCTTCGACATGGATTTCTACCTGAATCATCCGGGCAACGGAGTCAATTCCCTGTTCCGCGACTATATCACGGAGGGTGAGGACAGAAGCTTCTTCCGCGCGGACGGTCACGGGGACATCATGAAGTTCCTTGAAGAATATCAGCCGAGATATAATAAGACGATGATGAGCGGCTACATCAGCCTCATCACATGCAACCACGACACGCCGAGACTTACAAAGACTCTGACTAAGCGTGAGATAGAGCTTGCGTACGCGTTCATTTTCACTATGCCGGGCGTCCCGTTCCTCTATTACGGCGATGAGATCGGCATGAAGTATCGGGAAGATCTGCCCACCAAGGAGGGCGGATATTTCAGAACCGGAAGCCGCACGCCGATGCAGTGGAATTCCGGTAAGAATCTCGGATTCTCGGAGGCAGACGCGGCGGATCTCTATCTGCCGGTCGATGACGCTCCGGATGCTCCGAACGTGGAGGATGCCATGAAGGATCCGGATTCTCTCTATCACACGGTAAAGGATCTGATCGCGCTTCGCCATGCGCACAAAGACCTGCAGGCCAACACATACTGCGAGGTCATCTACGCGGAAAAGGAGAAGTTCCCGTTCATCTATAAGCGCGGCAGTTTTATCATGGTACTCAATCCGTCCAGGGAGACGATGACGAACATCATCCCGGCGGGGTTTGAAAAGGTTTATGGAATCGGTGATATCGAAGCGCTGCCGGTGGATGAGAGCGATGTGCTGAAGGTGGGGCCGCAGTCATTTGCGGTATTTAAAGCGACAACGGAGAAGGCAAGAGAAGCGGCAATAGCCTGGAAGCAGTAAATCAGACAGAGCCAACAGGCATATCTCGCAGTTCGGTTACAGGCAGCAAGCATCATCTTCATCGAAAAGCGTAAGTCTTTCCCTGCGAGCTAAGGAAACGCTTACACGTTTCCTGATCTCTCGGTCGGACTTACAATGCTTTTCTCACGAAGAAGGATGCTTTGCAGCCTGTTAACGAACTGTGAGCTGTGCCGTCCGGCAGCAAGCATCATCTTTATCGAAAAGCGTAAGTCCTTCCCTGCGATCTAAGGAAACGCTTACACGTTTCCTGATCTCTCGGTCGGACTTACAATGCGCATCTCACGAAGATGGATGCTTTGCAGCCGGTTAGCGAACTGTGAGCTGTGCCGACTTTGATACGAAGTGAGGAACCGGATGTGTCCGGGAGGAGGAATTTATGATTCTCGCAATCGATATGGGAAACACGAATATTGAGATTGGATGCGTCGATGACGAGAAGATTCTGTTCACAGAGAGAGTTTCGACTGATAGGCGCAAGACAGAGCTTGAGTATGCCGTCCTGATCAAGACGATTTTGGAGCTCCAAGGCGTGGAAACAAAACGGATTGACGGCGCGATCCTCGCGTCGGTCGTGCCGCCG
Organism: uncultured Lachnospiraceae bacterium; assembly: GCA_902788035.1. Lineage (GTDB taxonomy): Bacteria > Bacillota > Clostridia > Lachnospirales > Lachnospiraceae > Chordicoccus. The sequence goes on from CADAIL010000027.1 coordinate 19,529, forward strand.
CTCACGCAGATCCTCTGCACAGCAGTTGAGAAGGTAGCCGGGATGAAGCCGATGACGGTCGGAGCAGGCCTTAAGTCGGGCATCAACCTGAAGATGGATAATCCGGGTTCAGTCGGTGCGGACCTGGTCGTCGATTCGGTGGCCGCGCTCAAAGTCTACGGTGCGCCCTGCATCGTGATCGACATGGGAACCGCGACGACAATCACAGTCGTGGACCGCGCAGGGAATTATATCGGCGGCGTGATTCTGCCGGGCGTTGTGGTCTCGGTGGATTCACTGGCCAGCCAGACGTCCCAGCTGCCCCATATTTCTCTTGAGGCTCCGAAAAAGGTGATAGGCAAGAACACGGTCGACTGCATGAAGAGCGGCATCGTCTTTGGTGAGGCCGCGATGCTGGACGGCATGATCGAGCGCTTTGAGGAGGAGCTTGGCTATCCCTGTAAGGTGGTGGCCACGGGCGGTCTCTCCAAGGTGATCGTTCCCCACTGCCGGAAGGATGTGATTATTGACCCGATGCTCATGATGAAGGGCCTCAAGATTATTTACGACAAGAATAAGTGACAGAGCTTTCCCGTCTGAAGATACGGAACGGCACTGTGAATGAGACTTGAAAATTAACCGGCGCATTCTCGTGTTTTTAAACATGAGAATGCGCCGGCTACTTTTCAATTATAGCATTTGCGGCTACAAAATAATAGTTAAAAATGTAGCAGTCACTACAATGCTTTGTGTCTTGCCTGCCTGCCGGGAGAAAAGCAGGAGATGAGCGAGACTTGAATGAACGCATTGTCGGAATTTTGAGAATTATAGTACTCCGGGAAATGAAATTGTAAAAAAATTCGAAAAGTGATACTATATCTACTTAAGGCGTTTAAAAATGATTGGGCGCTTAAGATATGCAGCTTTGGAACATGCTCGGGAGATGAAAAATGGACATAGCAACAACTGACGATTTGCAGGAGCAGGCATCGATTGGAAAAGCTATCATGGAATCACGACCGGAAGTATATACTACTGAGGTTGTGGATGATATTTACGGCATTATTCGATCTTATGGCGTGCCCGACGGTCTCAGCGAGGACGAAACTTTTTACATCACTCTCTATAACTACTGGCGCTATGGGTTCGTCACAAAAGAGGTATTTTTCTTCGATCTGTTTCATAAGAAGCATGACGAGAAGGAAACATATGTCTCGAATATGAATAAGCTGAACTATACCCGGCACCTTAATAAGAGAGAAAAAGAATATCTGCTGGCCGATAAATATGAGACCTATCAGATCCTGAAGGAATTTTACGGGAGAGAGCTGATTAAGGTGTCCCAAAAGCCCGGAAACGATGAAAATGGGGATTATTCTATAGAAGGCAGTGATCAGTTCAGAGATTTCTTCGGCAGACATAGCGAATTCGTTGTAAAACCCATCGGTCTGGCCACATCTATTGGTGTGCGAAAATGCAGGACCTGTGACTATGGTAACGATCCTGATCCGGCTCTTAGGACTCTCCTTAAGGAGACGGCAGAGATACAGAGCCGTTACAGATGGGCACGCGGCAGCGGCATCATTGCGGAAGAAGTGATTCGGCAGGGAGAAGCTCTTGCCTGCCTGCACCCGGCATCCGTTAACAGTATCCGCATCACGACTGTCAGAACAGATGACGGTATTCACTTCTTTTATCCCGTCATCCGTATCGGAAAAGGCGGCAATTTTCTGTGCAGCCGATCTTCAGGCAGTATCGTTGCGGGTATTGATCCTGAGACCGGTACGGTACTGACAGACGGCTACACGGATAAGAATGAATATTATGTATGCCATCCCAATACAGGAATCCGTATTAAAGGTTTCCGTGTTCCAAAATGGAGAGAGGTCTGCAGCCTTGCTGTGGAAGCGGCAATGAGATTTGAGGATCTCGGATATATCGGATGGGATTTTGCTTATACTGACGATGAAAAATGGATCATAGTTGAGGGGAACGAGAATGCCGGATTTGTCGGACAGGTCGCGTATCAAAAGGGGCTGCTAAAAGAGTTCACGGATCTGATACAGTGGAAGTCCGATAAGAAATACTGGTGGATCGGTTATTACCCGGAGAAATAATTGAAAAAGGAGTGCAAAGAGCCTGCATTTGTTCGATTATCGCGAGCAGATGCTATGACAGCAGGAGGGAATTAAATGGGCAGATATTATGACTTGTTCGGAAGCATTCATGTGGAAATGGCTAAGTATTACCACCGCTGGTATTTTGACAGACCTATGGTCGTTACTTCCGAGAGAGACCGCGAACTTCACAGAATTACGACGTTGACAAATCGTTTTATTCATTTCTATGCCGAGCATTACAGGGAATACCTCGATCGTATTTCATATCCGGAAAATGTAATGCGGCTTCTTGAACTGCAGGATATGCGAGGACCGTATCACCCGGGTTCCGCCAGACTTGATTATCTCATGGATTCGGACAGGAACATAAAGGTCTGTGAATTCACTTCCCGCTTTTACGGAAACGGATACTATACGTCCTTTTTTGCCGATCTGCGCGGCCGCCAGCTCGCTGCGGATCACGGTGTCGAAGTTACCGACAACAGGATGGAAGAGCTTCTTGAAAGCTTTGTGCAGCCCGCCGAAGGGTTTGATCATGTATGTCTTCTCAAAGGCAGCAACCGTTTGGCTGCGTGGAAGCTGTTCATGCCGTTCTTTGAAGCACTGGGTAAAAAGATAACGATCATTGAGGTGCCGGACGCTGAGGAGGCAGCCCGGAAGGGTACTCTGGACGGAACTTTTCTGATCGGCACGTTCAACCAGCAGGACCTTCTGCACTGCTCGGAGGATACGATCAAACGCTTCCTGGACAACAATTACCATAATGATCTGCGCAGTGTGTTCCTGACGCACGACAAGCGTATTATCACGCTTCTCTTTGATGATTCGGTGACATCAAGGTTCATGAATGAGGAGGAGACCGCATTCCTCAGAGATCATTTTATCGTCTCATGGCTTTACCGCGGAAATGAGGATATCTGGGAAGATGCGAGATGTAATAAAGACAAGTATATCCTGAAACATCCATGCCTGGGCTCGAGTCAGATGGTCTATGCCGGCAGCATGGTCACTGACGAAGAGTGGGAGAAGCTCTTTGCGGAAGGGACAGCCAGGGACATGGTCCTGCAGCCCTTTATTAAGCAGATAAGTGAAATGAACAGATGGGAAGGACAGGATTTTAGAGAGTATATTACCGGTACGATCCTGATGAATGAGGATTCTTACTATGGAACCGGTATTTTCCGCACGTCTTCGCTGGAGGTTCTGAACAAGGGAGATGACCGGAAGGTTGGCTATGTGCTTACGGATGATATCCAGGCATTTGGCGGAAAATGCCTTGTACTGTAATTCGTTTCTGCCATATTGAGTGAATACGGAAGCTATGAAAAAAGTGATTGCGATGCCTGCCGGAAGATGGGCGAGAGAACTCCTGACGCTTGCCGGGGCGGAGAGAATAGAGTATTTCCTGGATGACGATGCTGATATTCAGAAGGCCGGTTTTCCCACCGGTAATTCAATAAAGCCGGTCTATCCGATCAGTCATATCGAGGATGAGGACCGGGATAATATTGTGATAGTTATTACGGACTCAAAACGCTTTGCGGAACTCAGGGACAGGTTGGTATCATTCGGACTCGCAGAGAACCGGCATTTCTTTGACGGCTGGCATCTGGATATCGGCTTTTACCGCATGATCGGCGACGGCTTCACGACCTGGACGCAGTACGAGAAAAGTATTGGTGGATTTGACTATTCGGAGTTCAGCTCGCGCGCCGGAAAAATGGCGTCGATGATACCTGACGATGTGACCTCGATCATGGATATGGGGTGCGGGGATGAGGTGCTGAGGCGGTATCTGGATCCCCGCATCAGATACTACGGGCTTGATATTGTGCGCAGGAATGCAGATACGATCATCTGTGATGTCAATGTCGACCCGATTCCGGACCTGCCGGTCGATGCATATTATATGGCGGGATTCCTGCTGTATATTAATGATGTGGAAAAGCTTATTTCGCAAATGCGACGCGCAAAATACCTGATTTTTGACCTCTGGAACTATGTTGAATTTCGCAGATACGACAACATCTATATGAATATTTATACGCGGAGAGCAAAGTCGGTATGCTGGAATGAGAGAGAGCATTTTCTGTCACTTCCGGAGGTGATTGATGCCCTGACCTTGAACGGATTTGCCATCGAGAAAGCTGTGGAGCTGAACAGGACGGGCAGCTACTGCTGTTACAGAGCGAGGAATCTGAAGATCCGGTGATTCAGTGTGGAAGATGCCAACTGATGCTGACCTGAATCCCGCGGCAAGTCTCGTGAGCGAGGCTGAAAACACATTTGCCGGAAAGGAAGAGGATGAGAGGGGTTAAAGAGGGCGAGACTCCGGTAGTCTCGGTATTAATGTTTGTTTACAATCAGGCGCCTTATCTTGAGAAAGCGATCCGCAGCGTGGTCGGACAGCTTGGGGATTTTACGGCGGAGATCATTATTCACGATGATGCGTCGACGGACGGATCACGGGAGATCATTTTGCGCTATGCAGATGAATATCCGGATCTCATTATACCGATCCTGCAGGAAGAGAATCAGATGCAGCAGGGCATTGATTTTGTCAGCCGCTTTGTGTCACCGAAGATAACCGGAAAGTACACTGCGTACTGTGAGGGAGATGATTACTGGACAGATAAGCGGAAGCTTTCTCTGCAGATAGATATTCTCGAAAGACATCCCGAGTACTCGGGCGTATGCCATAACTGCGTGGTGGTCGATGCCTTAGGCAATCGCCAAAAGCCCGTCAGCAAGTTTTATCCTTTCAGGAAAGATTTTGTCTATACTCTGAGGGAACTTACTTACGAGTCGAGAATGCCGGGACAGACTGCGTCTGTTGTGATGAGGAGCAGCCTTCTTTCTGATATGACCGATGAGGAGAGAAAGAAGTTTCGACAGATTCGTCACTGTGTGGGTGACCGCAAGCGGACTCTGCTCATGCTCTTAAAAGGCAGCGTCCTGTGCATGAGCCGCACAATGAGCGCATACCGCTATGTGACGCAGGGAGGCACGAATTGGAATACGATGGTCAGAGGGAAGAATCTGGCCGGAAGATATTTTGTACAGGAACTGGATTTCAGAAAGTTCGCAAAGGACTGCTTCGACACGGATCTTCACAACGACTTTGCGCTGTTCGGGTATGGCCTTATGGCATGCTTTCGCGTTCTGTGCGTTCAGTCGGAAGAAAATATCCGGCAGTACCGTATGATTATCGATGCTTTGGGGGGAAGAAAAGAACTGGTCGTGTTCCTTAGCACACTCTTCCCGCGTGCGATCCTGACACTGCTGCTAAAGCCGGTGCAGGAGATACGATGGAGAATATGTTGACTTGAAAATGAAGAAAATACTACTGCTTGGCGGCTCACTACAACAGATAAAGGCTATTGAAACTGCAAAGAAACTGGGCCTTTTCACTGTGCTTTGCGATTATCTGGAAGACAATCCGGGTCAGTATCATGCGGACAAATTCTATCAGATCAGTACCACGGACAAAGAGGCTGTTCTTGATGTTGCAAGAAAGGAGAAGATAGACTGCATCATTGCGTATGCATCGGATCCGGCAGCACCGACTGCCGCATATGTTGCGGAGCAGATGCATCTCCCAGGCAATCCTTATGAGTCTGTAGAAATCCTGTGTGACAAAGAAAAGTTCAGAGCTTTTCAGAGAGAGAATGGATTTTTCGCTCCTTATGGCTGCGCTTACTCAGACGCCTCGGAAGCTCTCAGAGATTTAGAGAATGGAAAATTTGCCTTCCCTGTCATTGTCAAACCGGTGGATTCGTCCGGGAGCAAGGGCGTCAGTAAAATAGAAAATCCTGATGATGCGGAGGCAAAACTGACCAATGCCCTGTCCTTTTCCAGAAAAAGGCGGATCATTCTGGAAGAGATGGTCGACACATGCGGCAGACAGATAGTGGGAGACGGTTTTTCGGTCAGCGGAAAATTGATGTTCTCGTATTTTGCGGATCATCATTTTGATGAGCGGTGCAGGAATCCATTTGTCCCCGTATCAGGATCTTTTCCGTGCAGTTTATCCCCAGAGCTGCTGCGTCGGGTAAATGAAGAAATCCAGCGCCTGCTTTCATTGCTCGATATGAGAACGGCTGCTTATAATTTTGAGGTCAGAATAGACAACGCTCAGAATATATACCTGATGGAAGTGGCTCCGCGAAACGGCGGGAATTTTATACCCGAAGTTATCAGATACAGCTGCGGTCTTGACCTGATTGAATACTCCGTGAGAGGGGCGATGGGAGAGGAGATTACATTTGAACCCTGCCGCAAGCCGCAGGGATTTTATTCTTACTATGTGGTCCACAGTGTCAGAGACGGGGTCCTTGACCATGTAGAGATTGACCCGGAGGTAAGGAGGAGACATGTGATTGAGGAGCATATCACATGTCGGCCGGGAGAGACTGTCTATGAGTTCACCGGAGCCAACAGGGGTATAGAGATCCTCCTCATGAAATTTGAGAATATGGAGCAGATGCAGTACATGACGGAGCACTCCGAGGACTGGGTGAGCGTGGTGCTGCGTGATGCATAAGGGGCTGTCGCATTAAGGCGCGTCACCACTATATATGGCAGACGTTATTTGCAAATGTCTGCCATATATAGTGGTGACACCGTCTAAAAGCGACAGCCCCCTTATTTTATACGAACGACAGCTCCTCGCACAATGTTTCGATGTTATAGTCCGAATGCTCCACCTCTCGGGAGAACTCAGCCACCGTCTGCAGACGGTCGGTGAAGCTGAAGGAGCGTCCGTTCAGGGCATATCTGGCGGCGTCCAGGTCCCGGATCACCAGCGTACAGAAGACAGCGAACTTAGCTTTCTCTGTCAGACAGAAATCGTAGGCTGCCCGCGGAAAATAGCGGAAGGTGTAGTACACGAGAAGGTGCTCATAGTGGACCTCATTGAAATCCGACGAGGTCTGCCACCACAGCAGGTGTCTAAAGTAATCTGATTCGAGCTCTGCTTTTGTGGCCTCCAGGATTTTCGTCCAGCGGTCACTTATTACCTCGAGCTTGTCAAGAACCTCCAGCCGCTCCCGGTACTCTGTTACGTCGACGCCGAATGTGATGCCGAGTACCTTCGCGTCGAAGGAAATATACTTCTCAAGCAGTCCGGGAAGCTCCCTGTCAAGGATGCCGCTGTCTGACTCATACTGATTGATCAGGTCCTGTGCGTCGCGGCAGAGTGCAAGATACAGTTCAACGCGCTCACCGAGAGGCTTTTCGCGGTTTTGAAGAATCTTGAAGCAGGCTTCGCGGATGTTCAGGATGTGAGAGGCAAATGCCTCATCCTCCCCGTCATCCCAGTTATCCTCAAATTCAGCGTCGTCCGGCAGAGCCGCCACTGACTCGTCGAACTCTTCTTCCATGTAGGAGGAGAGACCTTCGTCCTGCAGCTCGATTTCCTTGAAAGAGATCGGGATGTCATTCAGGAAGGTCAGTCTTTCTGCCTCGGGGCAGGAGAGAGTGAGACTCTTTTCCGTCACACCTCCCCATTCGAAAGTATATCTCGGGTAATCCGTGCAGATCCTGCACAGGGCTTCCTCGCCGAGGTTCAGTACGATATCGCAGAGACCGCATTGGTTCAGGAAGGGGCAGCGGCCGTCGATCTGAAGCCGGAAGCTTCGCCTGGCGTCACTCCCGTCCCCGAGCACGTCCGTGCTGTCACCCGCATCCCGGGCGCTCTCCATATTGGCTCTCAGCCGGTCTCCGAATTCTCCCGGCACGTTTTTGTAGTATTCGTACGTGTCTTCATCTATGTCAAGTTCCCAGCCGATGCAGCAGTTGTCGGGGCAATCGCTTCCTGTGCAGTGGAAGCTGTCGTAAAAATCGGGTATGCGTAATTTCAAAGCTTTATCTCCCTTGAAGCAATATTTGAAACAGGTCGTGGCAGCTGACTTTATCTCTGTGTGAGATGCCCCCCGCCTCTATAGGCGGTGAGCAACAAACTGGTCTCAGTGGCGGGTGTCAATCCCCCACTGGGATATGCGCTCAGCCAAGTATTGCGCTGCTGGAGCATTCTTCGCATGCCAAGACGCGGGGCTGCGCAGGGATCCGGCTATAAACAGCTGCCCTGTGTTCCAGAATACCACACGCTTTCGTGAAATGCGACAGTTATCAGATTGGAATGTCTCGTGCACGTTCTCTGGCTGTCACAAACTGTTCGAAATGTGGCGTAAACGGTTCGCCGCATTGATGTGCCGCGTGCTAGAATTAAGAAGTAGTATGTGGTAATCCAGCTGAAAGATGGAGGTGCAACATGAAAAGAAAGGTTTTTGCATTACTTATGGGTGCAGCGATGACTGTTTCCCTGCTGGCGGGCTGCGGAGCGACCGGCCAGACTGAGACTGCGGCGCCTGCCGCAGAGAGCACTGCCGCGGAGCCGGCAGAGGCAGAAACAACTGTGGAATCGACAGAAGAACCGGCGGATGAGAGTGCCGCGGCGGACACGGAGAGCGTCGCAGAGACAGCGGAAGAGGTCGTAAAGAGCTCAGAGCGAGAGACGGCTTACGGCAAGGTCGTCGGCATGACGGCTGACGACGTGGAAATCTATTATGGTGTCCCGTACGGCGCGGACACAGCGGGTGAGAACCGCTGGAAGGCACCGCAGGCACCGGCTGCATGGACAGACACGAAAGACTGTACGGAAAAGGAACTCCCGGCAATGCAGCTTGGCACCGTGACCAACGATGCGGGTGAGTCGACACCGGCGGCAATCGGTACGACAGACTGCCTGAATCTTGACATTTACACGAAAGCTGACGCAGAGAATCTTCCGGTCCTCATCTATGTCCACGGCGGCAACAATCAGACAGGGAATTCTTTCGAGATCCCGGGCAACGACATGGTGAAAAATGATGGCATCGTGTATGTTTCCCTCAACTATCGTCTCGGCCTGCAGGGCTTCAACTGCCTGCCTGCTCTTCTTGAGGACGGAGAGACCGGCAACTTCGCCATGCTCGACATCGCAGCAGGTCTTCAGTGGGTGCGCGACAACATCCAGAAATTCGGCGGCGACCCTGCCAACGTCACCGTCTCCGGCTTCTCCGCAGGCGGCCGCGACGTGATGGCGATGCTGCTTTCTCCGACATTTGAAGGACTCTTTGACAAGGCGATCGCATTCTCCGGCGGCATGACTGTCGCGGATGTAGACGCGTCCATCGTCAAGATCGCGGAAGCCATCGCTCCTCTCGCAGTTGAGGACGGAAAGGCAGCGTCAGAGGCGGAAGCCGCTAAGTGGCTTTGTGAGGACAGCGCAGAAGTGAAGGATTACCTGTACACGATCACGGATGAGCGCCTCGCTCCTCTGTGTGCAAATGCAGGCATCCGCATGTCCGTATTCCCCCACCTCTACGGAGACGGCATCGTTCTTCCGGAAGACGGATTTGACAGCAATACGTATGTAAATGATGTTCCGCTCATGATGCTGACGGGATCTTCCGAATTCACATTCTTCGGCTGCCTTGACCAGTATTTTGAGACTATTGAGGACGCTGACCAGAAAGCGGCGGCGGTCAAGTTTACAGACACCTACGGCAGCGACTTCTACCGCGTATTCAACACACAGCTGAGTGCGGAGAAGATGGACGAGAGTTACAATTCCGATATGTATCTTGTTCAGGTCAACTACGGCGGTCAGGATTCCGCAAGCCCGATCCCGATGTTCGGTGCTTTCCACGGCATCTTTGTCCCGATGCTCTCTACAGCCAACAATTATGCGGGCCTCTATGATTTCAGCGCAGCAGGATATGCGGATATGGCGGCAAAATATAACGTCTATCTCAAGAACTTCCTTGCAACAGGTGATCCGAACGGCGACGGAACAGAAGTAGAGTGGCCGGTATGGACATCTGCTGACAAGCAGACCCTTATTCTTGACGCGGATGCTGAAAAGGCTTCCGTAACGGTCGCGGATGTATTCAAGTCCAACGCGGATATCATCGCAGCCCTCGACGCGGATGAGACTGTCACAGCAGAGCAGAAAGACTATATCACCAAGAACATCATGAACGGCAGATGGTTCTCCGCCGATCTGGATGCGCACACGGGTGCGGCAGATCTCTGGGCGAGTGCTTTCGCTGAGTAAAGAAAAAATGTAAAGAGATGAATCTCTGAACCAGGCAGCCCGGTGCATACTCATGCTTTTGTCGTGAGGGTGTGCCGGGCGTTCTTTATTTTGACGCAATTGGCACGTATTGCATTTGCAAATGAGCACACTTCGATGTATTATAGACGATATGCTGACTTTATGAGTGTAAAGCGGCATAGAATACAGGAGCTGCTCTGACTGGCCATACGTGTGTGAGGAGGCATGCGGGAAGGCTGCGGGGCGGATTTAAAAGGAGTGGTTGTTTTGGAAAGAGAAAATTTTAAGTCAAGATTAGGCTTCCTGCTGGTCAGCGCCGGCTGCGCGATCGGCATCGGAAACGTGTGGAAGTTCCCGTTCATCACGGGGCAGAACGGCGGAGGTGTTTTCGTCCTCTTTTACCTGCTTTTTCTCGTCATTATGGGAGCGCCTGTCCTCACGATGGAGCTGGCGGTCGGGCGAGCGAGCCGGAAGAGCATAGTTCAGGGCTATAAAGCTCTCGAGCCTGCGGGAAGCAAATGGCACCTGCACGGCTGGGTCTGCATCATCGGCTGCTATCTGCTCATGATGTATTACACAACGGTCTCCGGCTGGATGCTCAATTATTTTGTTAAGTTCGCGGTAGGAGAGTTTTCAAATGTCGACAGCGAGGGCGTCGCGGCGGTCTTCGGTGACATGCTCGCTTCCCCGGAGCAGCTGGTAGGCTACATGGTCATCACAGTTATTCTCGGCGTCCTGGTCTGCAGTATCGGTATTCAGAACGGCGTCGAGCGCGTCAGCAAGGTCATGATGGTCGCCCTGATGGTCCTCATTGTGATCCTTGCGGGTCACAGCCTGTTGCTGAACGGCGCCGGCGAGGGCGTCAAGTTCTATCTGCTCCCCGACTTTTCACGAGCAGCCGAGATGGGTCTTGGAAATGTCATCACGGCGGCCATGAACCAGGCGTTCTTCACGCTGTCCCTCGGTATCGCTTCTATGGAGATTTTCGGCACATATATTTCGAAGGACCGCACACTGGGCGGTGAGGCGGTCAGTATCGTCGCTCTGGATACATTTGTAGCGATCATGGCCGGTCTCATTATCTTCCCCGCCTGCTTCTCCTACAATGTGGACGCGGGCGCGGGGCCGTCCCTCATTTTCATCACGCTGCCGCAGATATTTATCCACATGGCAGGCGGCAGAGTGTGGGGATCGCTGTTCTTCCTGTTCATGACATTTGCGAGTATGTCGACCGTCATCGCTGTCTTCGAGAACCTGATCGCGGCCGGCATGGACAACTTCGGATGGGACCGCAAGAAGTCATCCTGGATCAACCTTGCGATTCTTCTGATCGGAAGTCTTCCGTGCGCACTGGGCTACAATGTGCTCAGCAACGTGCATCTGATCGGCGGGCGTGATATCCTCGACAGCGAGGACTTCATCGTCAGCAACCTGCTGCTGCCGATCGGCGCGATGATTTATACGCTGTTCTGTACGATGAAATTCGGCTGGGGCTTCGACAAGTATATTGAAGAAGTCAACGCCGGTGAGGGGCTTAAGGTTCCGAAGGGGCTGCGCTGGTATTTCACGTTCGGTCTGCCGGTCCTTATCATTGTTATTCTGGTGCAGGGCCTGATTGGGTAAGCTGCCTGTCTGAATATAGTAATTTTTCTTGAACTGTCGGCCTGGAATATCGGTCGACAGTTCATTTTTTCCCTTTTCTACTGTCGGCCGGGAATAAAGCCGGCAGTACATATCTTGCTCACAATGGACAAAGGCAGCAAAAAGACCCCGGGGAGCAGGATTTTGCTGCCTCGGCCGAAGACTTGATGAAACTCACAATGGACAAAGGCAGCAGAAAGACCCTGGGGGAGCAGGATTTTGCTGCCTCGGCCGAAGACTTGATGAAACTCACAATGGACAAAGGCAGCAGAAAGCCCCCGGGGAGCAGGATTTTGCTGCCTCGGCCGAAGACTTGATGAAACTCACAATGGACAAAGGCAGCAGAAAGGCCCCGGGGAGCAGGATTTTGCTGCCTCGGCCGAAGACTTGATGAAACTCACAATGGACAAAGGCAGCAGAAAGACCCCGGGGAGCAGGATTTTGCTGCCTCGGTCGAAGACTGATGAAACTCACAATGGACAAAGGCAGCAAAAATCCAGGAACACAGTCAAACTTGCTGCCTTTGCTCTTGGGGTGGCATATAAGTCATGTTGCGAAAAGGCAGCAGAAATCTCGAAATATGCAAAAAGAAACCTGCTGACAAAATCAGGTTCAGAAAATTACCTGGTCTTTGTCAGCAGGTTTTTTGCGCGATAAGGCAGGATGGGCGGCTTTAGCCGGCCCGTTCCGATTGTAGGAGCCGAGTCTCAGTGAGGAAGCTGCGAGACGAAGTCATCGATCGGTGCGAAATCGATCATGCAGTCGCCGTCATAAATGCCTACCGGGACTTTGTCACGGAAAGAGTACATATGGATGGCATCGTCGTTCTCAAAATCGTAGACCACAATAGTCTTCCTGTCCGGATCAACGAGCCAGTATTCCCGCACGCCCGCGAACTTATACTTGTTCATCTTAATGTACATATCCTTTTTCTTGGTTGATTTTGAGAGAACTTCGACTACGAAGTCGGGCGCGCCTACGATGCGCTGCGGTGTGTACTTGCTCCTGTCGCAGAGAATCATGACATCGGGCTGGACGATTGTTTTATCATCGCAGTCGAGCTGCACATCGACCGGAGCGATGAAGGGGATGCATGGACCGCCTTTCCGGGAGATGTACGCAAGGAGGTCTGCATAAATCTGACCGGCGATGATCTGATGGTGGCCCAGAGGAGAGCTCATATCGTAGATGACACCGTCGATCAGCTCTACCCGGCGTTCGTCCGGGATGGCAAGGTAATCTTCCAGCGTGTATTCGCCCTGCTTCTTTGATCCGTATGCCGGCTGGGGTTCCCGGACTGTATGGGGCGGGATCGCAGGCGCTTTATAAGGTTTTTCCAGAGCCTTGGTGAGGGCTCTTATTGTCTCATACCTGGGAGCTTTTGTTGTACCTCCCAGGACCTTTCTTACGGTGCTGAGCGGTACACCGGAGATTTCGGAGATCCGCATGTCTGTGTAGCCAAGCTCTCTTTTTCTCTCATTCATCTCGTCAATAGTCATATTCGTTACTCCTTTCCGAAAAGAGATGTTAAAGGCATAGAATTTCGTAAGAACTATTTTGTTATCACAATAATACCATATAAAGTCATGGAAAGTCAAATAAAATCCAAAAAGAGAACGATTGTCCATAAAAAATCCAAATTATCAGATTGCCTCTGTAAAACGGAGACCGTGCGGTCGGGCATACATACAAAGCGCATCATTGTAACACGTTACCGCGGTAAAATCTTTTGATTGACACATAAGTATATTTATGGTATCTTGTTAAAGAACTTAATACAGCCAAAACCTATGAGGAAGAAGTAGTAACATTGCCTCTTTCCCTACAGTGAATCGCAGACAGTGAGAATGCGGTGTGAAATACAATGCGAATGGGCTTCCGAGGGCAATCCGAACCCCCGCCCGGGGCAGTAGGTGCGACGGAGTAAGGAACTCCGTGATCAAAATCCCGCATATGATGGTATGCATGAGAGGACGCTTAGACGTCAAGTAGGGTGGCACCGCAGGAGTATTTGCTCTTGTCCCTTCGTTTCAGAAGATGGGACAGGGGCTTTTTTATTTGCATAGGCGATCAATCCCTCCCATCACCATCAATATGAGACAGCCCGCACAGGCACACAGTGATCCCGCCGCGGAACCGCAGAGGTTATAAAGGCGGAGCGCACCGCACGGCGCGGCTGTCTCCAGGAAATCCCGGCAAATGCCGGACAGAAAAGGAGGAGAAAAAAATGAGTAAACTGAATGTTCCGTACAAAATGTATCTTGATGAGAAGGAAATTCCGAAGAAATGGTATAACGTAAGGTCCGATATGAAGACAAAGCAGGCTCCGCTTATTCATCCGGGAACACTTAAGCCGATGACGGCCGCCGACCTTGCGCCGGTCTTCTGCGAGGAACTCATCGCCCAGGAACTTGACGATGACACAGCTTACTACGATATTCCTGATGAGATTTATGATTTCTACAAAATTTACCGCCCGTCACCGCTCATGCACGCGGAGTATCTGGAGAAAGCCCTGGACACGCCGGCCCACATTTTCTATAAATTCGAGGGCAACAATACGTCCGGCAGCCATAAGCTCAATTCTGCTCTTGCCCAGGCCTACTACGCGAAGAAGCAGGGTCTCAAGGGTGTCACCACCGAGACCGGTGCCGGTCAGTGGGGCACAGCTCTCTCCATGGCCTGCTCCTTCTTCGGCCTCGACTGCAAGGTCTACATGGTCAAGGTCTCCTATGAGCAGAAGCCGTTCCGCCGCGAGGTCATGCGCACCTATGGTGCCGACGTGACCCCGTCCCCGTCCAACACGACTGAGATCGGCCGCAAGATTCTGGCCGCACATCCGGGCACGACAGGTTCACTCGGCTGCGCAATCTCCGAGGCTGTCGAAGTGGCTCTTTCAAATGACGGCTACCGCTACGTCCTCGGCAGCGTCCTCAATCAGGTCCTGCTCCATCAGTCGGTCATCGGTCTCGAGACCAAGGCGGCCTGTGAAAAGTTCGGTATCAAGCCGGATATGATCATCGGATGCGCCGGCGGCGGATCCAACCTCGGCGGTCTTATCTCCCCGTTCATGGGAGAGAAGCTCCGCGGCGAGGCGGATTATGAGATCATCGCGGTCGAGCCGGCATCCTGCCCGAGCTTCACGAGAGGCAAGTATGTGTATGACTTCTGCGACACCGGCATGGTCACACCGCTTGCCAAGATGTACACTCTGGGCCACGATTTCATTCCGTCCGCGAACCACGCCGGCGGCCTTCGCTTCCACGGCATGAGTCCGGTTCTCTCCCAGCTGTATCATGACGGCTACATGAAGGCGGTCGCCGTTGAGCAGACATCCGTCTTCGAGGCAGCCCGCCTGTTCGCCCGCACCGAGGGCATTCTTCCGGCTCCGGAGTCCAGCCATGCGATCCGCGCCACGATCGATGAGGCTTTGAAGTGCAAGGAGACAGGAGAGGAGAAGACCATCATCTTCGGTCTCACCGGCACCGGCTACTTTGACATGGTCGCCTATGAGCAGTTCAACAACGGGACAATGACAGACTACATTCCGACGGATGAGGACCTTGAGAGAGGGTTTGCGTCCATTCCGAAGTTCGATATCTGATCCGATTACGCAGCCGTTCAGACGGGCTGAACCACAGTTTCTGAAAACCGGCGCAAACATCATCTTCATCGAAAAACGCAGGTCCTACCCTGCAAGCTTGGGGCTGTCGTATTAGACGGTGTCACCACTATATATGGCAGACATTTGCAAATATCGTCTGCTATATATAGTGGTGGCGCGCCTTAATGCGACAGCCCCGATCTTTCGGTCGGACCAGCAATGTTTTTCTCACGAAGATGGATGCTTTGCTGCCGGCAGCTAACGACAGGAACAGCCCGTCTGAACGGCTGCCTGCTGATGACCGTCTCCAATTCGCGCCTCAGTGCACTACACTCTTGATTATGAAACGCCCCCTCTGCTATAATTGTCAGCGTTCACTTTCAGACTGCAGATAATTTCAGGAACCAATAATGAAGCTTTTGACAAAAAACGATACCAGGGTAATCAAGGGAGCCGCTATCCTTCTCATGCTCATGCACCACATGTGGGCATTCCAGGAAAGGATCGCCGACGGCGGCCTTAAGGGTCTCATACCTCTCGGAAACACATATTTCTTTGTTTTTTTAGGTCACTTCGGGAAAGTCTGTGTGCCCCTGTTCTTCTTTCTCGGCGGCTACGGCCTCGCAAAACGCTACGCGGGAATCAAGTTCGACACGCTGGGCAGACTCAAAAAACTGTATAGTTCTTATTGGAAAGTCTTCGTCATCTTCATCCCGATCGCCTTCATATTCTTCGGAAACCAGGGCGTGTACGCCGTAGATGCCTCATTCTGCGGACGCTACAACGTATTCTCGGTCAGGGAACTTGTGCTCAACTTTCTTGCCATCTTCGATACTTACAACTATGAGTGGTGGTTCCTGCGATGCTATGTGCTGATGATCCTATGCTTCCCGCTGGTGAGATACGCAGCAGGCAAATGCAGCCCTGCCGCAAAAGCCCTCATCATCCTCGTTATCACGGTGCTCTTCGGGAAAGTCTTCCCTGACATCTGGTATGCCTTCCTCGGAGAAGCCCGGCAGGGCAACCTGATTTATGATTCTTTTTTCTGCATGGGAGAACCGTTTTACGCCTGTTTTGTGATGGGTGTCTTTTGTGCCGAAAATGACCTGCTTGACCGGATTTCTGCTTTTTTGGGCCGTGCAGGAAAACTCCGGGCAGCAGCCGAAATCCTGCTCGTCCTTGCAGTGATCATCCTCCGTCAGATCTTCCTCAGAAAGTACTTTGACGTCCTCTATGTGCCGATCCTCTGCGTGATTCTTCCCGATCTGGCACACAGATTTCCGATTTTAGGAAAATTATTTGATGTATTCGGGCAGGAAAGCACAAATATATGGCTCATTCACTCATTTTTCTGTTATTATTTTTACGGTATAGTAAGAATAATCGTTGCGACCCACTGGGCGGTGCCGTCATTTGTAACCCTGGCGGTCATGTCTTACGCCGCAGCCAGACTGGTCACGCTTTTCTGGCAGAAAATGTCGTCACTGCATATTTTCGCAGCGCTGCAGGACAGGCGGACCGGACATGCGGCGGGCGGCACGGGTGAGCATTAAGAGCATAAGCGGGTTTGAGAGGTCAACCACTTACAGCTCAGGGACAGTGGGTTTCTGTCTGTGATAACCGAGGATTTAATTTATGAACCCAATTTTATATATAGTGATTCCCTGTTACAACGAGGAGGAAGTCCTGCCGGTCACGTCCGTCATGTTCAGGGATGAGATTCGGGATCTGATCGAAAAAGACAAGATCAGCAGCGAGAGCAGGGTCCTTTTTGTGGATGACGGGAGCAAAGATTCAACATGGCAGATCATTTCGTCTCTGGCACTTGAGGATCCGGTGTTCACCGGCATTCGGCAGAGCCGGAACAGAGGTCACCAGAGTTCCGTTCTTGCCGGGCTCATGGAGGCCAAGGACCGCGCTGACATAGTGATATCCATTGACTGCGACGGGCAGGACGATGTGACCGCCATGGAAGACATGGTCGATGCTTACGCGGACGGCTGTGATATCGTGTACGGCATCCGGTCCAACCGCGAATCGGATACGTTCTTTAAACGTTCGAGCGCGCAGCTCTACTATAAGCTCCTGAATGCCATGGGAGCGGAAGTCGTTTACAACCATGCGGACTATCGGCTGACATCGTCGAGAGTACTCCGGGAGTTCGCGAACTTTAAGGAGGTGAATCTGTACCTTCGCGGTATGTTCCCGCTGGTCGGATTCAAGAGCACCAGCGTCTATTATGAGCGCCATGAGCGCCTTGCCGGCAGTTCCCATTATTCGCTGGCTAAAATGCTGGGGCTGGCATTTGACGGAATTACATCGCTCAGCATCAAGCCGATCCGCATGATTGCCGCGATCGGAGCAATCATGTCATTCCTCAGCTTTATCGGCATCGTCTGGGCAGTCGTGGACCGCTTCATGGGCAACACTGTTCCGGGCTGGGCCAGTACGGTGGTCATCATTTTCCTGACCTGCGGTCTGCAAATGCTGTCTCTCGGCGTCATCGGTGAATACATCGGAAAAATCTATATGGAGAGCAAGCACAGACCTCGCTACATCATCAGTGAAAAGACTTATGATGATGCGGATGAATCAACCGGCGACAACAACTGAGTATGAATAATTAAGAGCGTCCGGGAAACGGCTTAAAATAAGGCTTCCTGAGTCCTCATGGGTCGATTTGATAACAAAATGATAACATTTGATATTC
>CADAIL010000028.1 GCA_902788035.1 uncultured Lachnospiraceae bacterium
ATACACAGAGATGCTCATATCGAAGGCTCATTCAGAAAAAGTATTACGTTGAAAAGCCTATATTTAAAGGAAATATAACTTGACAGTATAGGGAGGTAAACCTGGTCCGGACATACGAGGAGGCGAAACGGACGTGGGCAGCAGGCAAATATGATATCGGAATCCTTGATATTAACCTGCCTGACGGGAACGGATATGATGTCTGCCGGTTCATAAAGGCAAATGAAGATATGCCGGTCATTTTCCTCACCGCTGCCGATGCCGAAGTGAACGTTGTGATGGGGCTTGAGATCGGCGCGGATGATTATATATGCAAACCCTTCAGAATCAATGAGCTGATGGCAAGGATTAAGACAGTCCTCAGGCGGAGCAGGCGAGGGAACGACGCGGCCGGGACATCAATTGACGGTGTGATTGAGGTGCAGAATATCCGAATTTACACGAAGGAAGCCAAAGTTGCGAGGCTGCATGCGGACACGGGAGAGGAAGAGACGATTGAACTCACGGCGCTCGAGTACAGGCTGCTTCTCACTTTCTGCATGAACCGAGGAATCGTCCTGTCGAGAGGGAACCTGCTGCAGGACATGTGGGATGTGAGCGGCGATTTTGTAAATGATAATACGCTCACAGTCTATATCAAGAGACTGCGCGATAAGATTGAAGAAGATCCGTCTGAACCTAAGCTGATAAAGACCGTTAGGGGTCTCGGTTACATCATGGAAAAACAGAGCCGCTGAGAGGTTTTCGGATATGCTGAAAAACAAAGATTTTCGAAGAGTGTTAGTGCTCGGGTCAGTCGTCACTGTGATTTTTGCTGCGTGCGGATTTATATTTGCCAAAGCGGCAGCGGGAGCGCTGATCTTAGTGACAGGGGCGATTCTTATCGCTCTTTTTTCTCATTACACAAAAGAGAGGTACGCGGCGATTGAAGCGCTGAATGATTATCTGACGGGTGTCCTTGCAGGCCGAGAGAGTCCGCACCCGGACGATCAGGAAGAGGGAGAACTGTCCATTCTGAGGTCAAATATCTATAAGGCTGCAGGCACCCTCACCCACCAGAAAGACCTTCTTGCAGGGGATAAAAAGAGGCTTGCTGCGGCGATCGCAGATATCAGCCACCAGTTAAAGACACCGCTGACATCCATGATGGTGATGAACGATCTTCTTGTCGGCGAGGAGGATCCGGACAGGCGGAAAGATTTTTTGAAGACTCAGTCAGACCAACTTGACAGAATGAATTGGCTGATCCAGACGCTGCTCAAGCTGTCAAAGATCGATGCGGGCGTTGTGACAATGAAGCAGGAAGAAATATCTGCCGGGAAGTTGATTGCGGCGGCTGTAAAGCCGTTTGAAATTCAGATGGAGCTCATGGAGATGAAGACCGTCACTGTCGGCGACGATCTGCCCCTTAGGTGCGACATTCATTGGACGATCGAAGCCCTGCAGAATATCATTAAGAACTGCTATGAGCATATGGACGCAGGCGGCGCTTTGAAGATCGAGACCGAAGATACAAATCTCTTCTCACGGATCAAAATTACAGATAGCGGATGCGGGATTCCGGAAGGCGATCTGCCGCATATATTTGAGCGGTTCTACAAAGGGAAAAATGCAGGCAAGGACAGCGTGGGAATCGGGCTTGCCCTGTCTAAGGCTGTTATGGAGAGTCAGCGAGGCGATATTCTGGTAAAAAGTCAGGAAGGTGTCGGTACGGAGTTTGATGTCCGCTTCTACAAGACCATTATTTAGAAAGGAAATCAAGTCTCGATAGACGAAAGCGCGGGACTAAAGGTCAGCTATAGCTGACATAATTCCGAGCCGAAATACTGCGATATACGCAATTATGACAAAACTGTCACTTAATAGTCACTTGATTGTAAGGAGGCAACTGTATTCTTTACTCATAAAGATACTTATGAGAAAGGAACCTTACTTAAATGAAAATACTTGAGATAAAAAACTTGTGCAAAGTGTACGGCGAGGGAGAGACCCGGGTCGACGCCTTAAAGAATATTTCGTTTGATGTGGACCAGGGAGAGTTTGTAGCTGTCGTAGGACCATCCGGATCCGGCAAATCTACACTTCTCCACATCCTCGGCGGCGTGGACATCCCCACTTCAGGGGTCGTCAGGATCGCCGGAACAGATATAGGAAAACTGGATGAGAACAAACTGGCCATCTTCAGAAGAAGGCAGATCGGCCTCATCTATCAGTTCTATAATCTGATCCCGATCCTTAATGTGGAGGAGAACCTCACGCTTCCGATCCTTCTGGACGGGAAAAAGCCGGACCAGAAACTCCTTGAGGATCTGGTCGAAAAGCTGGGGCTCAGCGAGAGACGCAGTCATTTGCCAAACCAGCTGTCGGGAGGCCAGCAGCAGAGAGTTTCAATCGGACGGGCGCTCATGAACCATCCCGCACTGCTCCTGGCGGATGAGCCCACCGGTAACCTTGACACGGAAAACAGTAAGGAGATTATAGCACTCCTCAGGAAATTTAACCGGGAGAATAATCAGACGGTCATTATCATCACGCACGATGAGCGTATCGCCCTCGCAGCAGACAGAGTGATCACAATCGAGGACGGCAGGATCACCCGCGATACAAAAAGAGCGGAGGTGAATGCGTGATGAGTATTGTGACAAAGCTGACAATACGACACCTCATGGAAAACCGGAAGAGAACGATCGTCACGATCCTTGGTATTGCTGCTTCCACAGCCCTGATCAGCGCGATTCTTCTCGGTGTCTTTTCGTTTTTCAAATTCTTCGGCACCATATCGATCCAGACGGACGGCTACGGCCATGCTTCGTTCAAAGAGATCACGGAAGACCAGTTTAATGCTCTGAAAGCCGACAGCCGGATCGAGATAGCGGGGGTTACAGACAAGGACCCGGAGATCAGCGGAGTGAGGCTTGACAGCGGGATGGAAGACAGGCTGCGAATAGGCAATATTGTGCACGGCAATCGGGATTATCTTACCCAGATGGTCGTGTCGAAATATGATGGGACTCTTCCTGCAGATGCCTCTGAGATCGCAGTGGAAGAGAAGTTCCTCAGAGACAATGGGCTGACTCTTCAGATCGGTGATGAGCTGAGTTTTGAGCAGGGCAGCCGGTATTCATTTGATGAGGACGGAGAGATAACTTACTGGGCGGGGAACTACCGCTCCGAGGAGAAATTTGCCGTTCAAAGTATAGAAACTTGTACGATCACAGCCATCCTGCACGATAATCGACCGACAACGGGATATGACATTCTCCGCGGCATCGACGAAGGATATTTTCCTGCCGGGAAGGACACGGAAGTCAGGATCTGTCTGAAAAAATGTGACCACACGGCTATAAAGCAGATCAAGGAGATCGCTGCGGAATACGGAATTTTCAAAGGAGAACTCAATACCGAGTATCTGCTCAGTGTTTTCGCCTTCGAGGGCAGCGGCGGCTCATATCGCGCGCTGTTCGTGCTGATGGCAATCGCGCTCGCAGTCGTCATTGCGACCTCTGTCATTTTGATCGTGAATGCGCTCGGCATGTCTCTCACAGAGAAAATGCGTTATCTCGGCATGCTGGCAAGTGTTGGAGCGACCGGCAGACAAAAGCGTCTTTCCATCTATTCTGAAGGTCTTATCCTTGGCAGCATCGGCATTCCTCTGGGTCTTCTCATGGGGCTGATTGGCACCAAAATAACACTGTCCATTCTCGGCAGCCGGATTCTTGAGGCGGATATTATCCAGGGAGCGGAGGGAATGCGGGGAAGCATACCCATCGTCTGCTCGCCGTGGGTCATTCTCGCTATTGTAGTTTTTTCCGTTGCAACAATTCTGATCTCGACATGGGTCCCGGCGAGGAAGGCGGCAAGGATCATGCCGATTGATGCGCTGCGCCAGACCTATGCCGTAAAATATAAGGCCAGGAAGCTTCGAATCAATCCGCTTGTGCGCCGAATTTTCGGCTACGAGGGAGAACTTGCCTACAAGAATATCAAAAGGAACGGGGCTAAGGGCGCTGTAATTACAGGAACGATCGCCGTGAGCGTCATCATGTTCCTCACCGTCAGTTATTTCTGTGATGCCATAAAGAGGGTGAACCAGTTCGACTTCGATCTTCCTTTCCAGGTCGAGGCCTCCTGCTCGCTTAAAGAAAGTGAGAAGCTGAGAAAGACCCTGACCCGGATGGACGGAGTGGAGCGGGTCTTTTCGGGAGCCATGATCGAGTTCCGCTTCGAGAAGAAGGCGGATCAGAAGTATACGACTGCAAATGCTGACATCGCAGACCCTGCCTTCCTCACCCCGGAATATGAAAAGCTGCATGTGGCTGAAATGGTCCTGGTCCTGATCGACGACGCGGACTTCAAGGAGCTGCTTGCTGCAAATGACCTGCCCGAAGAGAGGTATTTCGGCGGAACACTGCGCGGCGTCCTTCTGAACAGTTTTTTCCACGATAAGAATTCCGACGCGGTCTTCAATGAGGAAATTCTTGGTCAGAGTCTGCATTACGATGAGACGGAGGGTTTTCCTCCCGCTGTGGAGATTAGGGATTTTGTAAAGTATGATGAGAATAGTTACATTTTCCGGATGACGCCCAAAGGCACGCTCACTGTGTATGCGCCGGCTTCCGTCTATTATGAGAAAGCTGTCATGACGATACCGGAAGATACGCTCTGCGCGGATCTTGCCATAGTGACAGAGCAGCCGAAGGAGCTCTGTGATGCTTTATATAAAGTGTTCGAGGAGGAGGGGTATCATAATTACAGCTGCGCGGACATGACGGGGACGATCCGGATCATGAATACGATCACTATGATGATGAATACGGCTATGTACGGATTTGCAACTCTGCTCACGCTTATTGCGGTGGCAAATATAGTCAATACGATCTCAACGGGCATTCTTCTGCGCCGGAAAGAATTTGCAATGTACAGGTCTGTCGGAATGACGAGCGGCGGGTTCAAAAAGATGCTTAGGCTCGAATCCTTCCTCTACGTATTCCGGGCTCTTGTCATCGGCATACCTGTGTCGCTGCTGATCACTTACCTCATGTACAGCGCGTTTGACGGGAATCTCTATTCCTTCCGGATCAACTGGCTGATATACGCCGCGGTAATCGCTGCGGTCTTCGCGGTGGTCGGGCTTACGATGCTGCTGAGTACCGGCAGGATTAAAAATGACAATATCATTGAGGCTCTGAAGGAGGACGCGGTTTAAAATAACTATTGCAATACTTCAAAAATACATTTATGATAAGAGCCTAAAAGTTTTTGATGCTTTTTATGAAAGGAAGGCACGATGAAAGAATACACTCCGGTTAAAGAAGGCAAGGTTCGTGAGATTTATGATATCGGCGATGAACTGATCATGGTAGCGACAGACCGAATTTCAGCGTTCGATGTTATCCTGAAGAATAAGGTCACTAAGAAGGGCACAGTCCTGACCCAGATGTCTAAATTCTGGTTCGATTACACGAAGGACATTCTGCCGAACCACATGATCAGCGTGGACACGGCGGATATGCCGGAATTCTTCCGCAAGGAGGAGTTCACGGGCAACAGCATGCTGTGCAGGAAGCTCACAATGCTCCCGGTCGAGTGCATCGTCCGCGGTTATATCACGGGCAGCGGCTGGGCAAGCTACAAGAAGGACGGCACAGTCTGCGGCATCAAGCTGCCGGAAGGCCTTGTCGAGTGCGACAAGCTGCCGGAGCCGATCTACACACCGTCCACCAAGGCAGAGATCGGGGACCACGATGAGAATATTTCCTACGAGAGAAGTATTGAGGTCCTTGAGAAGCAGTTCCCGGGCAGGGGTGAGGAGTACGCTGCAAAGCTTCGCGACTGCACAATCGCTCTGTATAAGAAGTGCGCGGACTATGCGCTCTCCCGCGGCATCATCATTGCGGACACCAAGTTCGAGTTCGGTCTCGATGAGGAAGGCAATGTGATCCTCGGCGATGAGATGCTGACACCGGATTCAAGCCGATTCTGGCCGCTCGAGGGCTATGAGCCGGGCAAGGGCCAGCCTTCATTTGACAAGCAGTTCGTTCGCGACTGGCTGAAGGCCAACCCGGATAGTGACTACAACCTGCCGCAGGATGTCATCGACAAGACAATTGAGAAATATCTGGAAGCTTACAAGCTTCTCACAGGTGAAGAGCTTTAAGAAAATAGGAGACGGTTCGTTTCACATGGGATTTTCCACGTGAAACGAACCGTCCCTTTTATGTGATGACGCAGAGGACTCTGTTGTCATCGACGCCAATAATCTGAAAGCCTCTTTCTCTGTAAGATAGAATTGCCTGAATGAGATCCATATTGAACTCTTCGCCCGGAACGATCAGCGGGGCATCCGGCGGGTAGAGAATGACGAAATCCGCGGCAATTCGGCCGGCAGCCTGCCTTAGTGGGACGAGCTCGCTCTTCACCTCGCACGCTTTGAACATCGGCAGACTGCATCTGGGCAATGCAAGTTCCTTTTTTATACCCTCATTCGTCTCCGGAGCTTTTCTGCACTGCATTTTTTTCGCAGACCCTGCGGAAGACCCTGCCCCGACAGCCCCCTCAGCCCGTGTACCCTCGTCACCGGTCAATGTCAGCGCCCGGTCAATCTTCTCCATAGCACAGGCAAGCCGGTCGAACCCTTCATCCGTGTCCGCAATAGATGTCATGGCGAGAACGTAGTCCGGCGCGCGCATCTCCATCTGCAAATGATACTCGAGCCTCAGCAGCTCATACAGCCAGGAACCGTCCGGATAGACTTCACGTCCCTTATAGAGATGACACTTGCCCGGATATTTTACTCGTATCACAAGTTTGCCGGGATCAAAGCGCTTTTGGTCTTCCCCGAAAGCTTCCGGCATGCTTCCGCCGTCCAGACTGAAGTGTGTCAGAGAAGAGAGTCTGGATCTCACTTTGACAAGCCGTTTTACGTAATCGTCGAAGAGCTTCTGCCGCTGATTTTCCAGCAAATGCACAGCTGCCGTAATGGAAGCCATAAGGACATAGGAGGGGCTTGAGGTTTCGTATATATCGAAAAAGAAGTCAACTTTTCTCGTATCGATCCGGTCGGAAGCCGCGTGCAGCAGGGCTGTCTGCGTCATGGCGGGCAGCGTCTTGTGGGTGCTCTGTGCGACGAGGTCTGCGCCGAGACGCACGGCTGATTCCGGAAAATACGGGTGGAAGCCAAGGTGAGCGCCGTGGGCTTCGTCGACGATGAGAAGGGCTCCCTTTTCGTGGGCGGCATTTGCCCAGAGCTGAATGTCCCGGACAGCTCCCTCGTAGCTCGGACTTGTGATGACGACCGCATCCGTTCCATCGGGAATCTCCGAGACCGCCTGTGCTTCCTCCGAATTGGGGTCAATGTAGGACAAGGAAAGCTCCCGGAGGTAAGCGGCGTGGTAGACGGACATGTGGCAGCCCCGCTCAATGTGAATGCGGCCGCCTTTGGGCACTGCGGCAGAAATTGCGACCAGAATCGCGCAGGTGGAGCCGTTCACGGAGAACCAGGTCTTCCGAGCGCCCCAGAGATTTGCCGCGCGATCCATCTCTGTCTTCAGGATTTCCTGCGGGTCGTGGAGGTTGTCGAAGCCGTCGATTTCCGTGATGTCAAGGGCATAGATGCCCGAGGCAGGGTCCTTTGCAGAAGATGATTCATCGTTTTCCGGAAAATGATTTTCTAAGGGGTCTGTTGCAGAGCTGTCCGCGGAATCTTCCGCTGCGCCGGCAAGAACAGTGGTAACGGAAGAAGGCTCCATCGGATTCATGATTCGTTTGTGGCCGGGCATATGAAAAGGGTATGCCGGGCTTTTCGCGTATTCTGATAGTTGGGTTTCAAGATTGTTGGACATAGCGATTCCTGCCATATGGTTGTATGATTCTCCGTCTTCCTCTATGCAGCCCGGCAGCACAGTGCTGCGTCCACAGGAGCTGCCGGACCGCCTGGGGTGGAGATCCATAGGATTATCAGAAGCGGGACAGCGCGCCGGGGCATGATAAAGAAGAGCCGTCGGTATTCCGGCGGCTCCACTAAAGGGGAACAATTGTGATGTTAATGTCTCTTTATATAAATTAAGATTAGCATAAAAACATTAAAAAGTAAATATAATTCGTACTGCGAACTTATATGCGTAGAGCAGAGTCGTGGCAGCAGTACAGGCCGCGATCGAAGCTCGTTTCCGGAGCAATGCAGAATATGGCTTCTGATTCACGGAATTTCAGTAGCATTTTTACTTAAAGATATGTAAAATTAAATAGACATAATTTGGACAGCATGAAAAATCAAGGAGCACACAGGCGGACCCGGGTGCATCAGACCACCGCAGGAACACAGCGTGAAGACAGGGAAAATAGTATGTACAAAATTATTGCAAGTGATCTGGATGACACTTTACTTAACACAAAAACTCGCCGGATAGATAAGAGGAACCTCGAAGCTATTCGCAGGGCGTCGGAACTGGGTGTCAAGTTCGTGCCGGCGAGCGGCCGAGGTTACGCGACAATTCAGAAGACTCTGGAGGAGCTCGGGCTCAGAGATAAGGAGAATGAGTACATCATCTCTTTTAACGGCGGAGCAATCACGGAAAATAAGAATAACAGACGGCTTTACTTTAAGGGAATCACATATGAGAAAATGAAGATGATCTTTGACGCCGGCCAGAGCTATGATGTATGTACTCACATCTACACGGATGACACGGTCTACATTTATAACATCAATGAGGGCGAGGAAAAGTTCCTGTGGCACCGTATGGATTACATTCCGATCAGGAAAGAGGAGATACAAATGTTGGCTGACAAGCCGCTGGCCAAAATCCTCTTCCAGAATACAGATGTTAAGTATCTTGAGAAGATTGCTAAAGATCTGGAACCGATCACCGGCGACACATTCGTCAGCTATTCGTCGAATCGCTATCTCGAGTTCAATCAGCAGGGAGTCAATAAGGGTCAGGGGCTTCTCAGCCTGGCTGAGATCCTCGGAGTGGATCCCAAAGATACGATTGCGATCGGAGACAATGACAATGATCTCACAATGATTCAGGCGGCGGGCCTTGGCTGCTGCGTAAGCAACGCTACGGAAGCGGTCAAGAAGAACAGCGACTATATCGCCGAGGCAGACTGTGACGAGGGCGGCGTCGCGGAAATCATCGAAAAATTTGTACTGCAATAAAAGATGGCCGGTTTCTCACTGCGCAGGAACCGGCTTTGTTATGAATTTGGACAGGGATTTGTAACAGAGAGTGAGGTTTATTTTATGAAGAAAGAACATCTTGTCATCGGTATCTGCGCCCACGTTGACGCGGGAAAGACCACGCTTTCGGAAGGTCTTCTCTATCTTGGCGGCAGCATTCGCAAGATCGGCCGGGTCGATGACAGGGACGCTTTTCTTGATACGGATGAGATGGAGCGGGCGCGCGGCATCACGATCTTCTCAAAGCAGGCCCAGTTCACTTCGCAGTCGGCGGAGGGAAATGAGCGCACATATATGCTTCTCGACACGCCGGGCCACGCGGACTTCTCGCCGGAGATGGAGCGCACGCTGCAGGTCCTCGACCTCGCGGTGCTGGTCATCAGCGCGGCGGACGGCGTGAACGCCCAGGTGCGGACGCTGTGGAAGCTGCTCGAGCACTATAATGTTCCGGTCATGATTTTTGTAAACAAGATGGATCAGATGGAGAGCATCGGTCTCTACAGCGAGAAGCGGGAGGAGATACTTAATGAGATCCGCGAGAAGCTGAGTGGGAATGCCCTGGAATTTGCGGCTCCCGGAGATGCGGAAGGTTATTTGGCGGATTCGACGGTAACTGGAAAAGTCGCCTCTGCGTATGTAGCTTCGATGTCCGGAAAGGGAACATCCGCAGACGGAGCAGCGATATCCGGAAAGGGAGCAGTCGCAGACAGAGAGTCGATGACTGGAAAGGGAACATCCACAGATGGAGCAGCGATATCCGGAAAGGGGACATTCGCGGACGGAGTGGCGATGTCTGCAGCAGCTGTATTTGCGGAGCGCATTCTTGCCGATGATGCTCTCTCCGAAGCCCTCGCCCTCTGCGACGAAACTCTGCTCAATAAGTTCCTGGAGGGTGAACCGCTTACCAATATCGACGTGCGCCACCTGATCGCCGGACGAAATGTCTTTCCTGTGTTCTTCGGAGCGGCCCTACGCATGGCACAGAAAGATAAGCAGAATGAGTCCGGGGTGCCGGAGCTTTTGCTGGGGCTGGATGCATTTGCACCTGTAAGGGCATACCCGGAAGAATTCGGCGCGCGGGTGTTCAAGATCACGAGGGACGGCCGGGAGAGGCTGACCTGGATGAAGATCACGGGCGGGGAACTGTCTGTCCGCCAGGTGCTGAGCTATGCCGGACGGTCGTACGGGGCTGCGTCCGACGATGAGATGTACGACGGTATGACCCAGGACAAGATCACACAGATCCGCTTTTACTCCGGAGAGAAGTTCACCCCGCTGCAGACTGCGGAGGCCGGCGTCGTGTGCGCGGTCTGTGGTCTCACGAAGACGTATGCAGGTCAGGGACTCGGCATGGAGGATAAGGGCGGCGAGAGTCTTCTGGTACCTGTCCTCACGTGGCAGATCCTTCTTCCCCAGGGCGAGGATCCCTTTAAGGCATATCGAAATCTGTGCATTCTCGAGGAGGAAGAGCCGGAGCTGCTGGTCAGCTACAACGAGCGAAAGAAGGAAATCACCGCGCAGCTCATGGGCGAGATCCAGCGGGAGATTCTCAAGAATCAGTGCATGCAGCGGTTCGGCATGGAAATCATGTTCGGCCGGCCGTCTGTCATTTACAAGGAGACGATCGCAGCCCCGATGGAGGGTGTCGGCCACTTTGAGCCGCTCCGCCATTATGCGGAAGTGCACCTTCTACTCGAGCCGGGCGAGCCGGGGAGCGGCCTTGTTTTCGATACAAAGTGTTCTGTCGACACGCTGGCCAAGAATTGGCAGCGGTTGATACTCACACATCTGCGGGAGAGGCGGCACCGCGGCGTTCTGACCGGCTCCGAGATCACCGATATGAAGATCACCCTCATCGGCGGGCGGGCTCATGAGAAGCACACAGAGGGCGGCGATTTCCGCCAGGCGACTTACCGGGCTGTGCGCCAGGGACTTATGATGGCGCCGTGCGTTCTGCTTGAGCCGGTCTACAATTTCCGCATGTATCTGCCGTCGGGAAAGGTCGGCAGAGCTCAGACCGATCTGGCCAAGATGGGCGTCACATCCGTGAAGCTGGATTTCGATGGGGATACGGCAATCATGACAGGAAGCGCGCCGGTCGCAGTCTTTGGCGACTACGCGGAGACGCTCGCCTCCTACACGAAGGGGGAGGGCCGCGTCGCATATGAGATGGGCGGTTATCAGCCGTGTCGCAACACGGATGAAGTCCTTGCGGAGATACAGTATGATCCGGACGCGGATAAGAGAAATCCGTCAGCTTCAGTTTTCTGCTCTCACGGAGCAGGTATGATCGTGCCGTGGTATGAAGTTAGAAATTACATGCATGTGGATAGCGGATGGCGGGAGGGGACGCCATTTGCAGCACAGACCGGCCAGTCGGGGGCTTCGCGGGCCGGAGCGGCATTTGTGGAAGCGGATTATGCTGCAGGAGATCTTTCGTCTTCGGAGGAAGAAAGTTCTTTTGATGAATACACCGATGACGATCCGGCAGGCTATGCCGGTGCGGAAAGCCGCAGGGCTGCCTTTAAGGTCGCGGAAGGCCGGATCGACACAAGATCCTTTAAGCAGCAGGAGAGGGATATACTTGCGGCGGAGGATGAACTCAGGGCAATATTCGAGCGCACTTACGGCCCGGTGAAGTCCCGGGTCGGACAGAGCGAGTCTTATAAGCCAAGTCGTACGGTGGCGGCGGAGATCCCTGAGAGATACAGGAAGCCGAAGCCAAAGCCGCAGAAAGAATACCTGTTGGTCGATGGCTACAATATCATTTTCGCGTGGGAGAACCTGAGAGCTCTCGCGCAGAGGGATATCAAGGCTGCAAGGGATGCGCTGCTCGATGACCTCTCCAACTACGCAGGCTATACGAAGGCCAACGTGATCTGCGTCTTCGACGCCTACAAGGTCGCGGGCGGTACGGAGCAGGTCTATCGCTACCACAACATTGACGTCATTTTCACGAAGGAGGCGGAGACTGCCGATCTCTATATCGAGAAGGCAGCCCACGAGCTCACGAAGCAGTATTCGGTCAAAGTCGCGACCTCAGATGCTGTAGAGCAGGTAATCATTTACGGGGCGGGAGCCGTGCGGCTCTCCGCGATGAATTTCTACGAGGAGGTCAGATCCGCGGAGCGGGAGATGAAGGCGACGTTTGTCGCGGATGACACGGACGTGCGTCAGCGCGTCGGAAGTTCGCTGAAGGACGAGCTCGAAAAAGCGCTGACAGGGACGGAGCTTTCCGACAAGACAGATTAATCTGTGAAATGACAGTAAAAAAGTGCAGCTATTGGAAAGTAATCCTGATAGCTGCACTTATTATTTGTCTTTTATGAAGAGATTAATTCTTCTTTTTCAGACCTTTCATTGTCAGAGAAATGCGCTTCTTCTCCGTATCCGCCGAGAGGACCTTGACCTGCACGACGTCGCCGACGCTCACGACGTCTAGCGGATGCTTGACATAGGAGTCGGAGAGCTGAGAGATGTGGACCAGGCCGTCCTGATGTACTCCGATGTCCACAAATGCGCCGAAGTCGATGACGTTTCGCACTGTGCCGGTAAGCACCATGCCGGGCTTAAGGTCCGAGATCTCCATGACGTCGCTCCGAAGGATCGGACCGTCAAGCTTCTCTCGCGGGTCGCGGCCGGGCTTTTCGAGCTCACCGATGATATCGTGGAGCGTGTACTCGCCGATTCCGAGGATCCCAGCCAGAGACTTCTCATCGATGGTCTTCAGCCTTGTGCGGATCTCGCGGGTCTTTCCGGAAGCGATATCCTTTTCGCTGTAGCCGAGACCTTCGAGCAGCTTTCTTGTCGCATCGTAGCTCTCCGGGTGGACGCCGGTCATATCGAGCGGCTCCTCGCCGCCACTGATCCTCAGGAAGCCTGCGCTCTGTTCAAATGCTTTCGGCCCCAGCTTTGGAACCTTAAGCAGCGCTCTGCGGTTCCTGAAAATGCCGTTCTCCTCGCGGTAGGTCACGATGTTCTTCGCAATCGTCTTATTGATGCCGGAGATATAGGAAAGGAGAGCGGCGGAGGCGGTGTTTACGTCAACGCCGACGCGGTTCACGCAGTCCTCAACGACACCGGTCAGGGCTTCGTTCAGCTTTGTCTGGTTCATGTCATGCTGATACTGGCCGACTCCGATTGACTTCGGGTCAATCTTGACCAGCTCTGCCAGCGGATCCTGAAGCCTTCGGGCGATGGAGGCAGCACCGCGGGCTGCTACATCGTGGTCCGGGAACTCTTCCGCGGCCAGCTTGCTGGCTGAGTAGACGGATGCGCCGGCTTCATTGACGATGACGTAGGAGAGATTCTCGTAGAGGTCCGGGCGGCAGCCCTTCGGCGGCTTGCCCTGGCGAAATTCCTTGATGAAGTCGACAATCAGGGCTTCGGACTCGCGGGAAGCGGTTCCGTTGCCTACGGAGAACAGGTCGACATTGTATTTATCAACGAGCTGTTTCACGACTCTTTTTGCATCCTCGACCTTGTTTCGCGGGGCGGTCGGGAAAATGATGCAGGAGTCAAGCAGTTTGCCGGTGGCGTCGACGACGGCAAGCTTGCAGCCATTTGCAAATCCCGGATCCCAGCCCAAAACTACCTTGCCCGCAATCGGGGGCTGCATGAGCAGCTGGGAGAGATTCTTGCCGAAGACGGCGATCGCCGCCTCCTGAGCTTTCTCTGTCGCGTCGCTGCGGAGCTCGGACTCGATGGATGGCGCAATCAGGCGCTTGTAGGCGTCGGCGGCAGCCTCCTCGAGATACTTGCCGGTGACCGGGTGCTTGCGGACGCCAATCTTGAGGTCAAGATAGGTGAGAATGTCCTCTGTCGGAGCCGCGACCTTGAGCGTGAGGACCTTCTCCTTCTCGCCGCGGTTCAGGGCGAGAACCCTGTGGCCGGGGAGAGTCTTCAGATTCTCATTGTAATCGTAGTAATTTTCATAGACGGATTCTGCCTGCGCATCCTTGGCTGAGGACACCAGCACGCCGTCAGAGAGTGTCTTGCGCCGTATGAACGAGCGGTACTGGGCATTGTCCGAGATCTCCTCGGCAATGATGTCTTCCGCCATCTGGATCGCGTCGGCAGCGGTCTCGATGCCGAGCTCGGCATTTATAAAGGAAGCCGCATATTCCTCCGGGCTCATGGACGGATTCATCTCGCGCAGAAACTCCGCGAGCGGGGCGAGGCCCTTTTCGCGGGCGACCATCGCGCGGGTGCGTCTCTTCTGCTTGTAGGGCCGATAGAGGTCCTCGAGAGCGACCATGGTCTCGGCGGCAGAAATCTGGGCAGCGAGTTCTTTTGTGAGCTTGCCCTGTTCTTCGATGGATTTGAGAATTGTCTCTCTGCGCTCGTCGAGGTTCCGGAGATACTTCAGCCGTTCATCGAACTGACGGAGGATCTCATCGTCAAGGCCGCCCGTTTTGTCCTTTCTGTACCTTGCAATAAACGGGATGGTATTGCCCTCGTCAATAAGTTCGATGACTGCATTTGCCTGTGCAGCAGTGATATTCAGTTCATTAGAAATTGTTTTTGCTATATCCATAGGTGCAAGTATACCACAGAGGGGGTGGTTCCCGCAAATTTTCATGAGAATTCTGCGCTGTGTATGCCAAGAGGCAGCAATTGCTCCTCAGAATCAAGAATTTGCTGCCTCTGCCGAAGACCCGAAGAAACCTGCCAGGACCAAAGGCAGCAATCTCGCCTCAGAAGCAGGAATTTGCTGCCTCAGCCGAGGACCCGAAGAAACACCCCAAGGTCAAAGGCAGCAAACACGCCTCAGAAGCAGGAATTTGCTGCCTCAGCCGAGGCCCCGATGAAACTCGCCAAGTCCAAAGGCAGCAAACACGCCTCAGAAGCAGGAATTTGCTGCCTCAGCCGAGGACCCGAAGAAACACTCCAAGGTCAAAGGCAGCAAACACGCCTCAGAAGCAGGAATTTGCTGCCTCAGCCGGAAGACCCGATGAAACTCGCCAGGACCAAAGGCAGCAAACACGCCTCAGAAGCAGGAATTTGCTGCCTCTGCCGTTGACCCGATGAAACTCGCCAGGACCAAAGGCAGCAATCTCGCCTTGGAAGCAGGAATTTGCTGCCTCAGCCGAAGACCCGAAGAAACACCCCAAGGTCAAAGGCAGCAAACACGCCTCAGAAGCAGGAATTTGCTGCCTTTGACCTTGATTCGGAGTGATTCATCAGTCTTCAGCCTGAGGCAGCAGTTCAGACGGCCGTAGTTGTAGTGCGTAAAAGGCGCAAGACATCCATCTTCGAGAGAAAAACATTGTCGGTCCGACCGGAGAAATCGGAAAAGGCGAAGCCTTTTACTAGTTCGATGGAAGGACCGACGTTTTTCGATGAAGATGGTGCTTGCGCCTGTCTGGAACTATAGCGTCGGCCGTCCGAACTACTGCCGGCGGGTGGCCGTCTGAACTACTGCCGGTAGACTGAAATACGCGGGCAACCGCATAGCACTTGATTTTTGTTTGCATTCTAGATAGAATAGATTAATTATGGGAAAGATTTTTTATATCATGGGAAAATCCGCCTCCGGCAAGGATAAGATCCACGGAATCCTGCTTTCGGACAAGGAGCTGGAGCTCGCAGATCTTATACTTTATACGACGCGCCCGATCCGCAGCGGCGAGACCGACGGGCAGCAGTACCACTTCGTCGACGAGGCCGCTCTCGACAAGTTCCGCGCGGCAGGTAAGGTGATAGAGGAGCGCACTTACCAGACAATCGCGGGTCCGTGGACCTACTGCACCGTGGACGAGGGACTCGATCTTGAGCACACGGACTATCTGGCCATCGGAACGCTGGTGTCCTACGGGAAGCTTCGGAGCTACTACGGCGCGGACAGAGTCCTGCCGGTCTATATCAGCGTGAGCGACGAGAACCTTCTTCTCCGCGCGATGAAGCGCGAGAAAAAGCAGGAGGTTCCGCGCTATCAGGAAATGTGCCGGCGCTTCCTCGCGGACAGCGAGGACTTCTCCGAGGAGAAGATAATTGATGCGGGTATTACCAGAAGATTTGCAAATGATGGTGAAATTGGTGACTGCATAAGCGAGATCCGGGAATATATTCTTGCGAATAAATGACCGGAATCGGTGACTGCATAAGCGAGATCCGGGCCTATATTCTTGCGAATAAAAGACCGGAATTGGAGAACCTGCCATGGATGAACGGGGCTACAGAGGTGTCGTCGGACACAAGGACATAATAAGGCACCTTGTGAATGCGGCGGCCAACGACAAAGTATCTCACGCCTATCTCCTGACCGGAGAAAAGGGGTCCGGGAAGAAGCTGCTGGCTTCAATATTTGCCGCTGCTCTTAATTGCGAGACCCACAGCGGAGAGCCCTGCTTTAAATGTACGTCCTGCCATAAAGCGCTCACCGGTAACCACCCGGATATCATCCGGGTCGTCCATGAAAGGCCGGACGTCATCAGAGTGAATGAAATCAGGGAACAGCTCGTGAACACGGTGGATATCAAGCCGTATGAGAGCCGCTATAAAGTTTACATCATCGACGAAGTAGAAAAAATGAATGCCCAGAGCCAGAACGCGATCCTCAAAACGATCGAGGAGCCGCCGCCATACGCGGTCATGCTCCTTCTGGCCAATAATCCCGATTCGCTGCTTTCGACCATTCTTTCCCGCTGTGTGCGGCTGAATCTGAAGGCGGTCCCGAGCGAGGACGTGAGACAGTACCTTATGAGGGAGATGCAGCTGCCGGATTATGAGGCTGAGATTGCGGCGGCATTTGCACAGGGAAACATAGGGAGAGCAAGAATGAGTGTGACGGGGGACGCATTTGCGGAAATGACCGAAAAAGCTATCCGGCTCGTAAAGAAGGTCGGAAATATGCAGACATATGAGATCGTGGAGGCCGTCAAGGAGCTGTCGGAGGACAAGAAAAATATCCAGCAGTTCTTCGACATCCTCACGCTGTGGTTCCGCGACGTCCTGCTCTACAAGGCGACCCGGGATACGGACAATCTGGTCTTCAGGCGGGAGCTTGCGGAGATAAAGAGGGAAGCGACCATTTGCTCCTACGAGGGTCTCGAGGACATGATCGAGGCAGTCAATAAAGCAAGTGCAAGGATTCGTGCAAATGTCAACTTCGACCTCACCGTCGAACTCCTCTTCCTGACATTCGCGGACAACTTAAAGGAGTAAACACAGTAATATATAAGGGAATCAGCAAATGACAACAATAATCGGAGTAAAATTCAGAAACGTAAGTAAAATATACTATTTTAATCCGGGCGATTTCGATGTTCACTACAATGATCACGTCATCGTAGAGACCGCGCGCGGTATTGAGTACGGCACAGTCGTCCTCAGCCCGATGCAGCTCGAGGACGAGAAAGTTCCGCAGCCGCTGAAGGACATGATCCGCATGGCAACGCCCGAAGATAACGAGCGGGAGGCGGAGAACCGCAGGAAAGAGAAGGAAGCCTACAAGATCTGCAAGGAAAAGATCGCGGAGCGCGGACTTGAGATGAAGCTCATCCAGGCCGAGTATACATTTGACAACAGCAAGGTGCTCTTTTACTTCACAGCCGACGGCCGCATCGACTTCCGCGACCTGGTCAAGGACCTTGCGGGAATCTTCCGCACAAGAATCGAGCTTCGCCAGATCGGCGTGCGCGATGAGACCAAGATCCTGGGCGGCATGGGCATCTGCGGCAGACCGCTGTGCTGCCACACCTATCTGACAGAGTTCGCGCCGGTGTCCATCAAGATGGCCAAGGAGCAGAACCTGTCTCTCAACCCGACCAAGATTTCCGGCTGCTGCGGCAGACTCATGTGCTGCCTGAAGAATGAGGCGGAGACCTATGCTTATCTCAATAAGAACCTGCCGAACAAGGGTGACCAGATGACAACACCCGAAGGCCGCCACGGCGAGGTCCAGTCCATCGATATCCTGCGCCAGCGCATCAAGTGCATTGTCGATATGGATAACGACGAGAAGGAGCTCCAGGAGTACCATATCAGCGAGATTACGTTCATCCCGCACAGCAAGCGCCCGAAAGGCCAGCAGGCTCAGCAGCCCAAAGCGGAAAAAAAGAAAAAGAAAGGCCCTGAGGCTGACACTGCAGAGACTGCTGCTTACGAGGAGGAGATCGCCGCGAAGATCGAGGTCGAGATTGCGAAAGCCAGAAAAAATGAACGCCCGGAGCGAAAAGATAAGCAGCCGAGGAAGGATAAGCCTGTGCTGAAGCCGAAGAAGCAGACCAACGATGTCCTGACTTCCAGGGAGGAGGCATCCGAGGCTGAGAATTCGCTGGCGGAGAATACTTCATTTGAAGGAAAATCCGAACACAGCTCAAAATCCCGCAAGAGGAGAAGACGCGGACATCAGAAGAAGAACGGCGGACAGGGAGCACCCACAGGTGAAAACACGCCGTGAGTAATATGATACGACTGGATGACCTGGAGAACGGGTATTTTATATATCAGGATACCGATGCCTTCTGCTTCGGCATAGACGCAGTTCTTCTTGCCCACTACCCCGCGCTGCGGGAGGGGGACAAAGTCTGCGATCTGTGCAGCGGGAACGGAATCATTCCGCTTCTCATTGACAGCACGGCTAAGAAGACGGGGCGGAATGTGCGCATCACAGGGCTGGAACTTCAGCAGCCGATGGCGGACCTCTTTACAAGGTCCGTCGCATACAATCATCTGGAAGATACCATCACTGCGGTCTGCGGGGATGTGAAGGAAGCTCGCGCGCTTTTCGGCCCTGCTTCCTTTTCTCTTGTCACCTGCAACCCGCCTTACATCGCATCCGGCAGCGGTCTGACTGCGGAGGCGGACGCGAAAAAAATCGCGAGGCATGAGATCGCCTGTACGCTGGAGGATGTCATATCGGCAGCGGCGGGGATCCTGAAGGAAAGAGGGAGATTTGCAATGGTGCACAGGCCGGGGAGGCTGGCGGAGATATTCCATTTGCTCCATAAATACCGCCTCGAGCCGAAACGGATGCGGCTGGTCCATCCTTACGCGGATAAGTCTCCGAACATGGTCCTCATTGAGGCCGTGCGGGGAGGCGGAGCGCAGCTGAATATCGATCCGCCGCTCACTGTGTACAATGCTGACGGGACCTACACGGATGAGGTCCTACGAATCTACGGAAAAATCTGAGGAGGGCTGTATGGCCGGAACGCTTTACATATGCGCGACCCCGATCGGGAATCTTGAGGACATCACGTCCCGTGTGCTCCGCATGTTGTCGGAGGTCGACCTCATAGCGTGCGAGGACACGAGGACCAGCGCGCACCTTTTGTCGCGGTTCGATATCCACACGAAAACCACGAGCTACCACAAGTTCAATGAGCACACGAAAGCGCAGGAGCTGGTGGATATGATGCTGGGTGGTGCAAATGTCGCCCTCATCAGCGACGCCGGCACCCCCGCAATCTCCGACCCGGGCGAGACTCTGGTAAGGCTCTGCGGACAGTATCACGTGCCGGTGACTTCGCTGCCGGGCGCAAATGCCTGCATCACCGCCCTCACCCTCTCCGGCAAGTCGACCCGGAGATTCGCGTTCGAGGGCTTTCTGCCGTCCGACAAGAAGGAATTGAAAGAAATTCTCGCTGAGCTTAAGGACGAGCGGCGCACGATCGTCCTCTACGAAGCGCCCCACCGGCTCATAAGGACCCTGGAGGCTTTATCGGACGTCCTGGGAGCAGGCCGGGAGATAACACTCTGCCGGGAGCTCACAAAGAAATTTGAGACCGTAACGGCCACAACGATCGGCGAGGCCATAGAGGAGGCCAGAGAAAAAGAGCCGCGCGGCGAGTATGTGCTGGTCATCGCAGGAAAGTCCGCCGATGAGATCGAGGCTGAGAAGGCAGCCTCGTTCGAGTCGCTGTCACTTTCGGAGCATGTGGCAATGTTCGAGAATAAGGGAATGAGCCGCAAGGAGGCAATGAAGGCGGTCGCCGCGGAGAGAGGAATCTCGAAGCGCGACGTCTACAGCGCTTTGTTAAAAGAGGAGGAGCCCTCACACTTATGATGTGAAGGCTCCTTTTTTGGGGTTATACGCATTTGCATTAGCCTGCTTATTATGAGCGGCAGTTCACAAAAACGCTCTCAGAAGAAAATCCGGCTGCGGCTCGACATATGCCGACTCGCGGGGCGGGCAGGGATTCTGACCGGTTTACGGCTCTACATAGCCGAGGCGGACAAGGAAGTCCTCAATAAATTCGAGGGTTCCCTTGAGACCGAGGCAGGCGCTGTTGATGATGAGGTCATGGCCGTCTGTCGTACCCCACTTGCGGTCTGTGTAGAACTGATAGTAGGACTTTCTCGCCTTGTCGACGCGCTTCAGGATCTTCTCGGCGGCCAGGCTGTCTGAAATGTCCTCCACCCTCATGATGCGCTTGATGCGCACATCCTTCGGTGCGTAGATGAAAATGCTGACGACGTCATCGTAGTCCGAGAGAACATCGTCCGCGCAGCGTCCTACGAAAACTGCAGACTCCTTGTCGGCCTTCTCGCGGATGATCCTTGACTGAAGAGAGAAGAGCCTTGAGGAGCGGGAGGCGGTGTCGATGCCGTAGGTGAAGTACGGCTCGAAGAATGGGTTGGACAGATTTTCGTCGTCATTTTCCAAGAGGTCGGCATCGATGTCGTGCTTTTCCGCAATGATCTTCAGAAGGTTTTTGTCATAGACCGGGATTCCAAGGTCTTTCCCGAGGGCTTCGGCAATCTTTTTGCCGCCGCTGCCGTATTCACGGCCGATGGTAACGAGAACTTTCTTTTTGAGTTTCATGGAGGCCTCCTTTCGTGGACACATAATATATGTCGAAAGTTTTCAGAAATCAGGGTGTTCCTGTAGTATTCTAAGTCAATT
This sequence comes from uncultured Lachnospiraceae bacterium, assembly GCA_902788035.1. Classification (GTDB taxonomy): domain Bacteria; phylum Bacillota; class Clostridia; order Lachnospirales; family Lachnospiraceae; genus Chordicoccus. The sequence goes on from CADAIL010000028.1 coordinate 21,033, forward strand.
ATAGTACATAATTGTCATAAAATAAAGAAAATTCACGAGGCTTTGAAAAAACGTTAATTCATTTCTTCACAGCCTCGTCCTAATGCGTGGCCACCCACGTCCGTATATCCCGAAGGAAGTACTTCCCATAACGAAAGGCGCTTATCAGCGAGATCTCCCTGATGAACAGAAGTGCCGCAAATGTCGTCGGCCGAACAAGTGCCATATCCCGCAGCGCTGCAGTAGACACAATCTTATGAGCAAAAACGTGCCTTTTGTCCGCCAGCTCCTTCCTGAGAGCCCGCAGCTCCTTGTAAAGATTCTCATCGACCACGCCGGGGACAAGCGACGTTGCGCGGTCAGCAAACGGCTCCAGCGACAGACAGTATGAACACTTCCCGCAGAATTTCGGCGCGTGTTCGCCAAAATACCCGAGCATAAAACCCCGGAGGCAGGAGCGATGACCGGCGTAGAGCTGCATCTGCCGCAGCCGCTCCCGCTCGATCCGGCGGAGCTCGGCTCTCTCTGTGTCGGAGAGAAAGGCGATTGTCAGCTTATCGTCCGGAATGAAGCCTGCGCGGCTGATAAAGAAGCGGCAGATGGTGATATCCCAGTCGGAATAGAGCAGAATGCAGTCGGACGGCAGCCCGTCCCGACCGGCTCTGCCGGCCTCCTGATAATAGTTTTCCATGTTAGCCGGCATATTGTAGTGGATCACAAAGCGTACGTCGGCCTTATCAATGCCCATACCGAAGGCGTTGGTCGCCACAATGAGACCGGTGCGGCCATTAAGCCACGCCTCCTGATTATAATTCCGGTCCTCCTGCGTCATGCCGCCGTGGTATTTTGCTGCCCGGATACCGGCGTAAGCAAGCTTTGCATGCAGCGCATCAACGGACCTCCTGGTCAGGCAGTAAATAATGCCGCACTCGCCTACGTATTTTTTTAGTAGGAATCGGAGCTCGGACCACTTGTCCTTTGGCCGGCGGACCTCGTAGAACAGATTCTCGCGGTTAAAGCCCGTCGTCAGGCAGACTGGATTGTCAAGCATAAGCGAGTCGATTATGTCGCTTTTGACCTCGGCTGTGGCAGTTGCGGTGAAGGCCGCGATGACCGGCCGTTTTGGGAGCACTGAGACAAAGTCCGGGATCTTTCGGTAGGCAGGCCTAAAGTCCCGCCCCCACTGGGAGACGCAGTGGGCTTCGTCGACACAGATGAACGAGATGGGTACAGATCGTGCAAATGTACAAAACTCCTCAGAAAGCAGCCTCTCCGGCGAGACGTAGAGGAGGCGGCAGCGACGATTGCCCGGCTGGCCGGATGGGCTGCCTGCAGGGCGGCTTCCTGCGCTGCAGACGGGGGTGTTACGCGAACCGGCCGGATGGTCGCTGCATGCATTGCCTTCGGGAGAATTGTATCGTAGTGAATCGCTTCCCGTGTACTGTCGCCGAATCTCAGAAAGCAGCGCCGCCTTCTCCACCCGCGTCATGGCAGAGGTGATCGTCTCAGCCCTGATGCCGCGCTTTTTCAGGGCTTGCACCTGGTCCTGCATCAGGGAGATGAGCGGGGATATCACAATAGTCAGCCCCGGAAAGAGCAGGGCGGGGACCTGAAAACACAGGGATTTTCCGGCCCCGGTCGGCATGATGCCGAGGACATCACGGCCGGACAGGATATGAGAAATCAGCTTTTCCTGGCCGGGACGAAAATCGTCGTAGCCGTAGACAGACTTCAATATTTTGTGCATATTGTCCATAAAAACCTCCTTGAGACTTGCGTTCGTTATTCTTAAAGAATAAAATAATGTTATGCGTAAGTTTGTAATACCCCGTAAGAATGATCAAAATACCGGCAGACCGCGAAATAAATGGAGCTTACGAAAAAAGCTCCTTATTTTTATAAGCGCGGCGCTGATTATATATGCAATCGGAGCGTATTTAGTTACAAATATTTATCTGCCGACCCAGGAAGAAATTCCGCCGAAAGTCCGCGAGACGAACACATATCCTGTGATATATGAGACGGAGCAGGAGATGAGAGACGCGGTCCGCGGAAGATTTGCAAAGCTCGATGATCAGATGACGGCATCAATCGTCGTCCCCGGGCTCATGACGACCCGGACAACGAAGGGCTCTTTCCACGGAGTCGTCTACTGCACTTCGATGACACCCCAGGGGATGGCAATATCCGAGGACTACATATTTATCAGCGCATACTGTCACACCCACATGCATAATTCAGTCATCTACATGCTTGATCGGAGGACGGGGGAGTTCATTAAAGAGATACCCTTAAGATCCAGAGCCCATGTCGGCGGGCTGGCCTACGACCCGGTGAATCGGAACCTGTGGGTGTCGGGAGGATCCGCAGGGGCGGCAAAGGCTATCGCCTACTCAATAGACAGTCTTGAGAATTACAGCCTGAGCCGTGAGAAAAAGTCGATCAAATCAAAATACAGCTACACGCTCGCGACAATCACCCGCAATTCCTATATGTCCTATTCGGACGGGCACCTGATTATCGGGTACTTCACACCACAGGGACCGTCCACCCTGCAGAAGTTCAGGATCACGGAGGATGGCGGGCTGGCTTCACAGCTCATCGTGGAAGACGATGAGATCTATGAGAGCGTGATGGCGGACGTTACAGCTGCGACTTCGAATCAGATCCAGTCAGCGCTGGAGACGGACGGATTTGTCCTGCTGTCAAAGTCCTACGGACCGTTCGACTCACAGCTGCAACTGTACGACAACAGAGCTTTTCTCTCAAGTTTTGAGGAGCGCAATGCGGATCGCATCTATCTGTTCCCGCAGAAAATGGAACAGATCTGCGCCTGCGATGACAAGCTCTACTGCCTCTTCGAATCCGCGGCCTACGCTTACAGATCGCAGCCGCTGCTTCGGCTTGACCGAATAATGGTATTTAATCTCGGGGATATACTCCCGGAACGGGAAGAAATCATAGAATTAGACTTCTGAAATGCGTTTGCATAAGTATAGCGCAATTTGCGGGAAAATGACAGGGAGGATGCACATATGTCAGAGATACTCAGGAAACCGGAAAGGCTTCGGCTGCAGGGAATTTGCAAAATTCCGGCCGGCAAGGCAGGTAAGGCGGCTGCAAAGCAGTATGCAAATGAAAGAAAAGCCCGCATTAGAGCCCTCTCCCAGCTTGCAGCAGCTGACTACATGGACGGAGTCGGCCTGCTTGTCATGCTGAATTCGGCTGACAGAGGGCTCGGCCGGTACATATTTAAAAAGCTCGACAAGGTCATCCCGTTCTATGTGAGGGCACTCTCGGACGGGACTTCCGGCATGCCCGCGGAGGAGATGAGCTGGCTCATGGACGCGTGCGAGAAGCGGGGCTACCGTACCCTGTGGCTTGACCTGGCCGGGACAGAGAAAATTGACAAAAAGGCGGTGCTTCATCTCGTAGTGGGTGAGCTCATTCGAGTGCTGGAGGAGCCGGCGCCGGAGAGGGCTTTGGCGGAGGCTGAGATCGAACTAGAGCCAGAGGTGGTCGAGACCGAGCCTGAGAAGAAGGAAGCGGAGGCCGAGGTTGAACCTGAGGCAGAGGTGGTCGAAGAATCGACTGAGCTGGAGATGGCGGAGACTGCGCTTGAGATGGCAGAGGTAGAGGCTGAAACAGAAGCGACTGTAGAGGAAGAATTGGGAGCACCAGATGAGGAGATAGCATCTGAAACGACAGATGCGGATGAGTCGACTATGCCAGATGAGGAGGCAGGAATCGAAACAGAGGGTGCTGAGGAATCGACGAACAATTTGGAAGAGTCGATTGAACGAGCAGATGTTGAGATAATACAGGAAGAGCCATGTGAAAAAGCGGAGACAGTGCAGGAGGAGCCGTCTCTTTCAGCAGAAAAAGAAGCTGGGGATATGGTTGAAGCTTATGCTGTACAGGCTGAACCAGAGACAGAAGAAAAAACAGAGGCCGTGAACGAGGCCGCAGAGAGTCCTGTGGTTGTAGAAGAAATCCCGACAACGGAAGAGAAGCCAGCCGTAACAGAGGAACCAGCAACAGAGGAATCGGCAACAGAAGAAGCTCCCGCAGTGGAAGCGAAGCCTGCGGAAGAAGAAAAGTCGGCAGCGGAAGAAAAAACTGTAACAGAAGAGAAGCCAGCCGCAAAAGAAGAGCCGGTACCAGAAGAAAAGCCTGCTCCCAGAAGAAGGTCAAGAAAGACATCCACAAAGGCTGAGGGTGAGAAGGCACCGGCAAAACCGAGAAGAAAGCGCGAGCCTGCAGCACCGCTCACGGTTGAGGCAACACTTGCTAAGCGCAGAAGACAGATGGGACTGGAGTAAAAGGCACCGGGAGACAATCCCTGCTTGCACATCCTGTCAAAAGGGTGTATATATAGGTGTAATGACACCCGCAGAAGGGACGTCCGCTGATGGACGGGAAGGAAAATGAAAAAATGAGAGCGACAAATCTTACGTTACTTACCGACTTGTATGAGCTGACTATGATGCAGGGCTACTTTAAGAACCCTACGGATCAGATCGTCGTATTCGATGCATTCTACAGGAAAAATCCATGTGACGGAGGTTACGCGATAAGCTGCGGACTTTCGGATGTGATCGACTACATCAAGAACCTGCATTTTTCCTATGATGATATTCAGTACCTGAAGAGCCTCAATATATTTGACGAAGACTTCCTCGATTACCTTGCGGGCTTCCACTTCACAGGTGATATCTGGGGAATCCCGGAGGGAACCGTCATCTTCCCGCGTGAGCCGATGCTCAAGGTCATCGCGCCGATCGAGCAGGCACAGCTCATCGAGACAGCAGTCCTCAACATGCTGAATCACCAGTCCCTGATCGCTACGAAAGCGGCCCGCGTATGCTACGCGGCTAAGGGAGACGGCGTTATGGAATTCGGTCTTCGCCGTGCCCAGGGTCCCGATGCCGGCATTTACGGCGCCCGCGCGGCAGTCATCGCCGGCTGTGTCGGCACATCCAACGTCCTGACGGGCAAGATGTTCGACGTTCCGATCCTCGGTACACATGCTCACAGCTGGATCATGAGTTTCCCGAGCGAGTATGAAGCTTTTAAAGCTTACTCAAAGATTTATCCGAATGCCTGCACGCTGCTTGTCGACACGTATGACGTGCTCGAATCCGGCGTTCCGAATGCGATTCGAGTTTTCAAAGAAATGCGCGAAGAGGGCATCAAGCTCACCAAGTATGGTATCCGAATCGACTCCGGCGACCTTGCGTACCTGTCCAAGAAGGCTTATCAGATGCTCAGCGAAGCCGGCTTCCCGGATGCAATCATTTCCGCATCCTCCGATCTTGATGAGTACCTGATCACGGACCTTAAGGCTCAGGGAGCCAAGATCAACTCCTGGGGCGTCGGCACGAACCTGATCACAGCGAAGGATAACCCTGCTTTCGGCGGCGTCTACAAGCTGGCAGCAATCAAGGACAACGAGACCGGCGAATTCATCCCGAAGATCAAGGTCTCCGAGAATACTGAAAAGGTCACGAACCCGGGCAACAAGAAAATCGTCCGTATTTATGACAAGGAGACGGGAAAGATTAGGGCGGACCTTATCTGCCTTGAAGAAGAGACCTTCTCCGAGGACGAAGATATGATCATCTTCGATCCGATCGAGACATGGAAGAAGACCAAGCTCCGCGCCGGAACATTCACGCTGCGTGAGATCATGGTCCAGGTATTCAGCAAGGGCGAGTGCATCTACAATGATACGGCGTCTACGATGGAGATCCGTGAGAGATGCCTCCGCGAGCAGGATACGATGTGGGATGAGACCCGCCGTCTCGTAAACCCGCATCAGATGTACGTCGACCTTTCCGACAAGCTGTTCAAGATCAAGAGCGATCTTCTTGAGCAGATGAGTATGGAGCAGCTGAAATAAAGGCGAATCTGAACAGATTATCTAAAAAGTGGTAATAAAGTGCGGTCCGGTGGATGAACGTGTGAGTCGTCTGCCGGGCTGTTTTTGTGTGGGCGCAAGCTATGCAAATTGTTCTTTTTTATTGTATATTTGGCACAAGATGCTACAATTATTGATGCGGCATTAGTTATATTTGCAAATATTAACATGCCTGCATGAAAACTTCTCAGGAGGGGATGAGATGCAGAAACTGAAAAACATTTTGGCAATTATACTGATAGCTTGCCTTGTTGTGTCGACACAGACGGCTGCTGTCTGGGCAGCGGTATTTTTTGAGGATGCAGATGCTGCTGTGGCAGAGGAAGCAAATCAGCCGAATTTTGGTGAATATGCGGGAGTGATGGTAGATGAGGCAGAAGAATTCGTCTATGACGAGCTTATCGGTGAACCTGATGAAGATAGCAATCCTGTATCTCAAAACGAAGATACAACACCGCTTGTCAAAGTAGCGAAGGTTGACATTGCAACTGGCGAGGAGCTAGAAGGCGCAGCAATCCAAATTCTCGATAAGGACAGCTCTGTAGTCGAAGAGTGGACATCCACAAAAGAAGTGCACGAGATCACAGGGCTCTTGATCGGCGAGGAGTATACGCTTCACGAGGATGAGGCTCCGGATGGCTACATAGTAGCGCCCGACACCACATTTACAATCGATGAGACCGGTAAGGTGATATCAACTGGCAAGGTAAATGAGGACGGTGTGTTACTAGTTGAGGATGCGAAGACATTTATTAAAGTTTCCAGAATTAATAGTACTCATGGCAAGGAAGCAGAAGGTGCAGAAATCCAAATCCTGGATAAAGACGGAAGTGTGATTGATGCTTGGACATCCGGAACGGAGGCACATGAGGTTATTGGCCTTAAGACAGGTGTGGACTACACGATCCACGAGCAAGTGGCTCCGGAGGGTTGTAAAGCAGCAGGTGACAGCAGTTTCACGATAGACGAGAATGGCAAGGTGACATCGACCGGCACGGTAAATGAGGATGGTGTACTCCTTATTGAAGATGCGAAGCCGTCAGTAAGCTTTCTTATAACAGACTCTGCAAGTGGTGAGGCACTTGAAGGAGCACAGCTTCAGCTTCTTGATGACGAGGGGAATGTCATTGAAGAATGGACATCTACGAAGGAAGCATACGTGCTAAAAAACTTAAGGACGGATGTAACTTACACTGTTCACGAGAACGCCGCGCCAGATGGGTTTGCTGTCGCGCCGGAAACAAAGCTGTGCATTGACAGCAATAACAATGTTACCTTTACAGGAAAAAAGACGACAGAAGGAATTCTTCTGATCGAGGATGCAAGGACATCGATCAAGATTGCCAAGGTAGATAAAACGAGCGGTGAGAAGGTCGAGGGCGCTAAGATTCAAATTCTGGATAAGGAAGGAATTGTTTTCGAAGAGTGGCGGTCTGGGAAAGAAGCGCACGAAGTGACAGGTCTTAAGACAGGAGAAATATATATTCTGAGAGAAATCGAGGCGCCGGTGGGTTATGCTCTTGCGGCTGATACAGAATTTGCCCTGAAAGCAGATGGTACAATCGATATGTCAAAGACAACTGCGGTCGTGGAAAACGGTGAGATACTCATAAAGGATAGCAAGATCAGAGTTACTATAAGCCTGCAGGATGTGAACGGGAATCTGATAGGTGGTGCAGTTCTTAAGATCTCTTACCGCAATAACAAGGAAGTTGAGGGGTGTAAGTGGACGACCGTGGCGGGTCAGGATTATACAATTATCGGACTTTCGGCAGGCAAGTATTATCTGTATGAGGTCACAACGCCGGCGGGTTATCTGAAAGCGGCAAGAATTCCTTTCGAAGTAGATGAGTATGGTAGGATTACCCGGGACGGAAAGGTAGTATCGAAGATTGTCATGATTAATCAGAAGGTTTCGAGATCGAGCAATTCAGGCACTTCTACCAGAACAACAACAGAGAGATCAACTGTTACCAGAACGAATGATTCCACCGGAACAGGTAAGGCCACAACAGACAGAAAGGTCAGCTCGACACGTGCGAAAGGAGCAAAGACAGGTGATGACAACAACACTGCTATTTACCTGATAATGATGGCTCTGTCAGCAGGCGCGATTACAGCAATCGCGGCAACAAAGAAAAAGAAGAGAGCGAACGGATAATTAAATTACGAAAGGCTTTTATGGGCTCGCAGCTTGGGATGTGAGCCCTACCTCTCGATTGTCGCAGTTTTTGTATGTAGGGTGGCAGTGCCATAGATATTGCCATAGATATTTTCAAGGAATTAAAAAAAGTGCTTGCTTTTTACAGCGGCCTGTACTATAATTCATTCTGTTGCAGATATTGGGCTATCGCCAAATGGTAAGGCAACGGACTCTGACTCCGTCATTTCAAGGTTCGAATCCTTGTAGCCCAGTTTAAGGTCTAAATCGTAAGATTTAGGCCTTTTTTCTTACTCATTTCCTGAACAATTCTGGTTATTTTCTCGTTTCAGTAAACAATTCCCGACAATTCCTGAATGATACTAATCCAAAAAACGACGAATCAGCCGGTATTTCCTGCTTTTTACGGGGTATTTTGTTTTCGTTCTAAATAAATTAGAACCAAACTGTAACCCAAACTGTAACCCAAATTAGAATCAAAAAGCATTCCTGAAGTGACATTTCCAGACCTGTTTTAGCAGGTCTTTTATTTTTACTCAAATAGAACAATTTAAGATTGAATCCCACAAGGTCAGATGGGTCTTTTTAGAAAGGAAATATGATGGATCTTTTCAGTTTAATTGCAGTTCTCTTTTTGATGATAATTTTCATTTTGATTCTGGCTGTTATTAGTGCAGAGATTTCCTACGTCCTCGAGGAATACAGATGACCAGTGTTGAAGACCACCGGCATCCTGTGAAGTGCGTTTACAGAAATCCGGCAGAAGTTATATGAAGGAGGCCAAATGATCAGATCAAGAAGTCCTACATAATAATATATGAAGTGAAAAACAGAATAATGAATAGTGGTATCGACCAGGCGTATCTGACGTAACAGATGCGCCTTTTTTTATTGGAGGAAAATAGCAAATGAAAATTCCAAATGTAAAGAGATGTGTTTCCGGGCTGATGGCAGCCATGATGGTGCTCACTTCGTGCGGAACTTCGACGCCGGTCTTTGCGGATGAACTTGAGTATCCCCCGCTCCAGAGCGTCATTGACCAGCTGGATGCGGACGAGATCGTCCGCCCGAGCGATTACATTGTTCCCGTCGGAGCGGAATTTAACGTAAGTATCGATTTTTCAAATCTTGATATCCCGGATCCGTCAAAGGTAAATATCTACCTCGATGATGCGGTCAATGCGGAAGGCAGCTGGTTCAGCACGGACCATGCGGATACCTACAGGACGACATATCACATCGAGCCTGTCAGCGGGCATCCGGTCTATCAGATCAGCCGCAGCATCCGTGTAAAGGAGAGCGAAAAGCCCGCGCCGGCAGAAACGGAAAGTGTCCAGACAGGATCGAACGGGATCAGTGAAGAAGGGTCGCCTTCAGAAGACCAGTCAGGGGAGGGTCCCAGTGATGAGGATCCCCAGACGGATGAGAACGGACCCGGTGATACTGAAGTTCCGTCCACAGACAGCGGCTCTGACAGCGGAACGGAATCAGTAATAGCTGAAACGCAGGAAGCATCGGACGGGCAGGAACAGCCTGAAGATCAGGACAATCCGGATAATGATGAGTCCTCTGTGGCAGATGAACGCGTAGTGCCTTCCGACACGGACAGCAGCCTCAGCCTGGATGAGGAACCGGTGCAGGAGACAGAGAGCGGGATTGGTTCTACTCTCACAGAGGATGTGCCTCCGGTGAAGGAAGATGATGATAAGCCGTCCATCCTCTCGGTGATCGTGGGCGGTATTGCAGGGCTCTTTGCGAAAGATGAGATCGAGGTACCGGAAGATGAGCTGATTGATGAAGCCCTTGTCGGTGCCTCGGGAGCCGCGATCGATGCAAGTGTCAACTGTACATCGACTTCGTTCGGTTCAGTTTTTGTCAACCATGCCTACCAGACATCAGGCAATTCAGGAGGGGATGTGATCCTCTACTGCGGAGAGGTCGACATGCATTTCTCTGAAGGCGTGCATACGAGACAGAACCTGGTAGGGGCTTCCCTTGAAGGGCACACAGTGACATCAGCTGACGCCCTGCGTGTGGGCATCATGCAGTACTATTTCTGGAACAAGGCCGGTGTCGGCAATGACAAGGCGAGGGGCCTTACCCAGAGGGCTGTATGGGCGATGGCGGTCGGTGATGAGGCCGGCGGCGTCAGCAACACTACATGGCTGACACAGGCAGGACTTCTCGACGTATATAATGCCGGGAAGTCATATGCATCAGCCAACGCGTCAAAGTTCGAGCTTGGCGAGTGCTATGCCCTTGTACAGGGAGATTCTCAGAAGCTCGTGTATCTCAGTGTCTCAGAAAAACCGGATGAAGGATCGGCCAAACTGGTCAAGAAATCATCCGATGCGGCGGTGTCAGGCAACAGCAGTTACAGCCTTAAAGGGGCGGTCTACGGTGTATATACCGACAAGGACTGCACGAAAAAAGTGAAGGAACTGACGACCGGTGACAATGGGACATCCAACACGGTCACGCTCAGCGCCGGGACCTATTATGTGAAAGAGATCACCGCACCGAAGAACTTCAGGAAAGATGGAACGGTCCATACAGTAAAGGTGGAATCCGGCAAGACAGCGACAGTCAATGTGACGGATACACCGGAAAAGACGCCTTTCCATGTGCTGAAGACCTCGGAGGACGGGGGCGGCATGCCGGTCACAGGGACAGTCTATACCGTCTATTCCGACAAGGCCTGCACAAAATCAGTTGGGACCCTCACCGTGGGGAAAGACGGAAAGTCCAACGTGCTCGAGGTACTGTACGGCACATACTATGTGAAGGAGACGAAGGCTGCGGAAGGATATGCCCTCGATACGGAAGTCCATACGGTCGAGTGCAAGGATACCTCTGAAGCCGAGATCAAGCTGAGCGACAAGGTCGTGAGGGCAGGCATCAGGATGACAAAATGGGATGCAGAACTGGGGCGCAGCACAGCCCAGGGCTCCGGTACGCTGAAAGGTGTCGAGATCGAGGTCATCAGTGAGAATGAATATGACATCGTGGTGGGCGGCAAGCCGGTCAGCAGGGGAGGAACCGCGGTGAAGCTCGTATCAGATGCGGAAGGCGTGATGCAGACATCGGCGGACCTGCTCCCGGTCGGCAGTTACTCATGGAAAGAGGTCAAGGCCCCGGCAGGCTACAGCCTCGGGGGAGCGGAAGGCAGCGTCACGGAAGGAACGTTCGCCATCACTGCGGAAGATGCGGGAACAGTCAAAGACCTGACAGGAAAAGGACCTTCGGATGCGGTGCTCAGGGCAGGCGTCCGATTTGACAAGCAGGACCTTGAACTGAAGGAGAGGACATCCCAGGGCGATGCTGTCCTTGAAGGCGCAGTTATCGATATCGTGTCGGAAAATGATAATCCTGTCTTTGTCGGCGGTAAGGAGTACAAGAAGGGCGATGTAGTCCTTACCCTTACGACCGGAAAGGACGGCACGGCGGCATCAGGGAAGGATGCCCTTCCGGCCGGTTCCTATTCATGGAAAGAGACCAAGGCACCTGCCGGATACCTGCTCGAGGGAACAGTGTCCGGAAGTTTTGTCCTGACAGAAAAGGACGCCGGGACGATCAAAGACCTTTCCGGCAAAGGACCTTCCGACCAGGTCATCCGCGGAGGCGTGAAGATCGGCAAATGGGAGGCTGAGACAGAAAGGCGCGACCCGCAGGGAGGGTCATCCCTTGGCGGAACGACATTTGCC
>CADAIL010000029.1 GCA_902788035.1 uncultured Lachnospiraceae bacterium
AATATATCCGGGGCCAGTAAGTTTGATCCGGCATTCACCCACGCCCATGCGGTGCGGCAGCTCCTATGGACGTGGTACTCTGCTGCTACGCTTCATAGACATATCCCCGACCATATGTAAGCTCGTTCTTAACAGTAAAATCAATATCTTTTCCCATATATGTATTATATCATATGATTACCCGTGCGTCAACGCAAATCAGAACAAATGTTCTTTTCCATATTATACATGACCCTAGCCGCCATGTCCACACCAATCACACCTATCACCACCGATCAGGATCCATAATACCGATATCTGCCCTGGTCCACAGATCGGCAGAATAAAAAGATAGAGGGGCTGACGCCCCTTGAATAACTATATAGAAGATCCCTTGTGAACAGCGACTGAAGAAACAAGCGCGGGTCCCTGCAGACTCATGTTTAAAAACACGAGAATGCGCCGGTTAATTTTCAACAAATCCTCACAGAATCGTGTTATATTTAGAAGTGGACGGAAAATGATTCCGTGCGATAACATATGAATCGTAAAAAGGAGGGTTTTATTATGAGGGGGCTTCGTGTTATATCAAGAATTTATCTTACACTTGCCGCGATCGCAACAGCGGTCCTGTGGTTCTTCCCGTGGGTACAGGTAAGAGAGGGCATTGCCGGGGGCATGAGCAGTCTCAACACATTAATCCAGATGTTCATCACTGATCCCGAACAGTCTGCGGCAATCAACAAGATTTTGTCTAAAACGAGCTTTTCGGCATTTGATCTGGAGAAGCTTTGCAAATCGCTCCACTCCTTCGTAGGGCAGGCCAACGGCACATTCCTCGAATCTCTGGAGGAAGTCCAGAACGCGCAACAATTCCTGCTCATCTCCAGGATCGTCCTCATTGCACTGTTTTGTCTCGCCGTTTTCTTTGCTCTCAGAGCAATGACCAACCATTGCTTCGGCTACATCCTTTTCATCATTGCGGATATCGTCGCACTCATCGGTGCAGCCCTCACAGCGTCCACGATCAATGAAAAGCTCGGCTCAGACGCACTGGAATTCTCTTACTTCTTCTACGTGCTGGTCATTATTCTGGTGCTCAACCTCTTCTTCTGGGTCCTCGCCCAGATCTCGGGGCTTGCGACAAGGTCGAAGAAGCTTTATGTCTCCGCCAGTGACAAGCAGGCCAAAAAGACTGTTATGATCATCTCGATCCTTGTGTTCTTCCTCTGCTGCGCAATCGGGGCAGTCCTGTACTTCGTTATATAAAGTATGACGTTCTATCAAACAGATAACGAGGTAAAAAATGAAAATAATTATCATTCGCCACGGCGACCCCGACTATGTTCATGATTCACTCACTCCCCGAGGTGACAGGGAGGCCCGGCTCCTTGCGGAGATTATCGACGGCTACAATATCGACGCTTTCTACGTCTCCCCGCTTGGCAGGGCTCAGAGAACTGCTTCGTTCTCTCTGGAGAAGCTCGGGGCCAAGGCGGAGACTCTTGACTGGCTCAGGGAATTCCCGCCCCGCATAAAGCGGCCTGATCTTTCCGGATCGCTGTCTTCCTGCGCCTGGGACTGGCGTCCGGCTGACTGGACGAAAGTCCCGGAGTTCTACGACAGGGATCTTTGGTATACACATCCGATTATGGAGGAGGCCCATGTGAAAGAAGCCGCAATCCACGTTCACGAAGGTCTCGACCGTCTGCTGGCAAAACACGGCTACGAACGTGAAGGCCTTTATTACCGGGCTCTTCGTCCGAATCATGACACGATTGCCATGGTCTGTCATTTCGGTGTCGAGATGGTCATTATTGCCCACCTCATCGGCGTATCTCCGATGCCGCTCTGGCATGGATTTGTAGCTTCTCCTTCATCCATCACCAGAATCAGCACGGAGGAGCGCGTCAGCGGAATCGCAAGTTTCCGCGTGAATGAGTTCGGGGCAACGCCCCATCTTATGATTGGGGGCGTGGAACCCTCCATGAAGGCACGCTATATCGAATGCTACGGCGATCCGGGAGATGGAGGCTTCGAGGCTGAAAAAAGCCTTTAAATTAATACAGAGAGTGAAAAAGGGCTGCCGCATTAAGGCGTGCCACCACTGTATATGGCAGACGTTATTTGCAAATGTCTGCCATATACAGTGGTGGCACCGTCTAATGCGGCAGCCCTCACCAGTATGCAAGATGCGGCAATCCGGATGTTCCACCGGCGGCATGTGCAGTTTTTACAGCGTGAACTGAATGACGCAGAAAGCAGCGTAGATGCCAAGGAGCAGAATGCCCTGCCATCTAAAGAGCCGGCCTTTTTTTAGTGCAGGCACTGTGAGAAGCAGCATGACCAGCATCATGACAGGCAGCTCGAGGGTGAGGGATGAATTCACTCCGAGGAAAATCGCGCCTTCCGGAAGCTTGAACGGGGCAAGTGCGATCGACATGCCGCAGACCAAGACCAGATTGAACAGGTTGGCTCCGATGACATTTCCGAGGGACAGAGCGCCGTGACCCTTCATCAGGGAGGTGATGGCGGTGACCAGCTCCGGCAGGGAAGTACCGAGGGCTACAAATGTCAGCGCGATAACAGTTTCCGGCACCCCGAGCGCTGTGGCTATGAGCGTTCCGTTGTCGACAAGCAGATCCGCGCCCACTGCGATGAGAGCGGCTCCGACGACCAGCATGATGAGCGCTTTGCCGAGCGGAGTCTCCTCCTCTTCCTCCTCACGGGCCTCCGGCGCGGACGGCGTTTTCATCATTTGCCTGACCGTTGTCAGCATGTAGACGATGAATATGCCGAGCAGAAGAATTCCGATCGGGCGCGTGAAATTGCCGATGGTATACGCGTCGATGATATAGATGAGTGCTGCTATGAAGAAGAACGCGACCGGTGTCTTCAGAGACTTGGGATCGACCGGTCCCGGCTTGGTAGAAATCGTGATGGCTAATATGAGTGCCGTGTTGCAAATGACCGATCCGATCGCATTTCCATACGCAATCGATCCGATTCCCTTCAACGCGGATGTCGTTGAGACCATGACTTCCGGTAGGGTCGTTCCGATTGATACGACCGTCGCTCCGATAAGGAGTTCCGGCAAATGAAATCTTCTGGCGATACCTGTCGCCCCGTCGACGAACCAGTCTCCGCCCTTGATGAGAAGGACCAGACCGACCGCGAACCATAATACTGCTGCTAACATAATTTAATCTCTCTCCTGTTCATCTCAGTGTGAGATTGAATCTCCACTGAAAAGATTTGTTATAAATCGGGCATGCTGCCGCTTCTTCATGCGGTGGGAATGCCTGTATTCACAAGTGTTTCTATTTTCGCATTCATCATAGACTTATGTCGCGAGAATTCTGCGTCAGAGTTTATACTTCTTACGCAAGAATACACCTGCAGGGGATAAAATGCACGTAAGTTCTCTGTAAGCAAGACCACGCCCCGAATCATCCGTGCTGTTCGGAAGCTCCTCCTACAGCACCGTCCGTGCTGCTCGTACGCCGCTCCCCTCAGAACCATCCGTGCTCTACGCATGCTTTATAGATTCCGTCGTCCACGTTTCTGGCGGCGACATAGTCTGCCCTTCTAACGAGCTCCGGATCTCTCCAGTTGCCCATCGCGACACAGTAGAACTGCGGATCGAACATGTCGAGGTCATTGGTATCATCGCCGAAGACAACTACCTCATTCGGATCTCCGCCGACCAGCTCAAGCATGCGAAGAATCCCCCTCTTCTTGTCATCGTGCTGGAACATCAGGTATTCCGGCTTGAATCTGAGGTGCCCGAGTGTGTTCTTGAGGGTCAACTTCTCCTCGTCCTCCTTGGGGATCGAGATATACATTTTGTAAATAGCATCTCCGTCTGCCGGATCATAATTCTCGTCGATGATGTATGTCGTCGGCTCCTGGCGGGGCCCGACCTGATCATAGAACTTGAAGCTGTTAGCCTTGACCCGGATCGAGTCATCATCGGCAACGAGCACGCCGTATCCGAGATCTATGGCCTGCCGGTAGACTGCGAGAGCCTTCTCGTAGTCGATCGGCTCATTTTCAATAACTTTGCCGTCGATGACGATGCCGTGACCGCCGTTGCAGACCATATTTGCAAAACCGTGCGAAGCGCGGAAGGCCTCGGCCTTATAGAGAGCGCGCCCGGTGCAAATGCTCACAAAGTGGCCGGCCTCCTGCAGCTTGATCACTGCCTCCTGGGCTGACGGGATGATTTTCCTTGTCTCAAGGTCCGTCAGAGTTCCGTCGATATCAAAAAAGAAATATTTTTTCGTCATATGTTTCCCCTTGTCCGTTTGTCAGAACTTTGTCTACTGTTATATTGTACACGGAAATTCTGCAAATGTGAATCTGCCCTCCGGACAATATTTATTGTCGGTTTGCGGAGCTTTTGTAGTATAATTTTATTTGCTCGATAAAGCCGCCGGCGGCGGCAGATAAAGGAGGCCTTTTATGTATTTTGTACCGGATGGCACAAAGCGTGCCGGATTTTATGAATGCAAATGCTGCAACTGGAGATTTCTGAGCGAACTCATCGGTCCGCGCATCGTCTGCCCTTACTGCGGCGAGGAGCCGGACATGGAGATCGGACCTGACGATGAGATGCCGGAAGCTCGCGAGGATGCTGTCCTTTTGGAGGTGATCGAGGGCGCAGAGGAGGTCGAGCAGATGGACGCGCTCCTCAGTCTTGCCGTCACCGGCGGCGATCCGGATTCCTGGATTTGACATATTATGGATGGCTCTTTTCGCGTGATGGTGAATCGGGGACTGTTCTTTTCGTGTGATGGCGAAATTGGGTCGGTTCCTTTCGCATGAAATAGCAGTTCAAACAGGCTGTTTTGACAATTCGCTTCCGGAGCAAAGCATCCATCTTCGTGAGAAAAACATTGCAGGTCCTTCCCTGTGAGATCAAAAAGGCTTTTGCCTTTTTAAGCTCACAGAAAGGACCTGCGTTTTTCGATGAAGATGATGTTTGCGACGGATTCAGGACTTCGCAGCAGCCTGTTTAAACTGCCTCACGCGAAAAGAACCGTCCCTCACTCATTATTCCATATGTCCGTCACGATACATGGAGAACTTATCCATCGGATAATTCTCAAGATTCTCCAGAATCTTGCGCCTGTCGGCCTTTGCCAGCAGACCGGCTCTCGCCTTTGTGATCTCCCTCTCAGCCATAAGCTTTGACGGGCCGCCAAGGCATCCGCCCGGGCACATCATGCCTTCGACGAAGTCTTCCTGCAGACGCCCAACGTTGAGAAGCGTGAGAGCCTTCTTGCACTCTGCGCCGCCGGCGCAGGAAAGAAGCTTGATATCGGAGATATCTTCGCCCATCTCCTCCATGACCTCAATAACAGCCTTAGCCACACCGCCGGAAGTCGCAAACTTCTTGCCCCAGGTGGAGGACTCCTGATAATCTTCCTCTACCGGCTCGAAAGCGATGCCCTTGGACTCAAGCAGGTCGGATATCTCACCGAACGTGACAGCGTAGTCCGGGCGGTCGGCGATGAACTCGTTCAGGCACTCGCCCTTCTTGGCGATGCACGGTCCGACAAATACTGTGATGCAGCCCGGATGGGTCAGCTTCAAATATCTCGAGACAGCCACCATCGGGGAAACTGTCGAGGACTTGTTGTTCTCGTATACCTTCGGGAACTGATGGCGGATCATGGAAATGAAAGCCGGGCAGCAGGACGTCGTCATCTTCTTGCCTTCCTTCTTGGCCTCGATCCATTCTTTTGCTTCGTAAGCTGCCGTCATGTCGCCGCCGAGGCCGACTTCCACCATGTCTGCAAATCCAATCTTCTTCAGCGCCGCCTTTATCGACGCCATGCCGATGCCGGCTCCAAACTGGCCTTCTGTCGCCGGAGCGCACATAGCGATAACTTCCTTGCCGGCCTGAATAGCCCTGATGATCGGGACAAGAGCGAGCTTTGTGCTGATCGCGCCGAACGGGCAATTGTGGACGCACTGACCGCAGTGGATGCACTTTTCTTCATCGATTTCACAGAAACCGTACTCATCATAGGAGATGGCGTTGACCGGACATGCCTTCTTGCACGGTCTCTCAAGATGGACGATGGCACCGAACGGACATGCCTCAGCGCATTTGCCGCACTCCTTGCACACTTTTGAGTTGATGTGCATACGGACATCGCCCGGGCTTATCGCCTTGAAGTTGCAGGAACTGATACAAGGACGTCCGAGACAGAAACGACAGTTGTCTGTGACTGTGTAGGAAGCGATCGGACATTCGTCGCAGGCAGGCTCGATGACCTGGACGACGTTCTTGGTGGGATTATTAACATTTGCATTCTCACCGACTGCGAGACGGATTCTTCCGCGGACGATTTCTCTTTCCTTGTACACGCAGCAGCGGTATTCCGGCTTCGGCCCTGGGCTTATTTCGTTGACGATTCTTTCTCTGACGTCGTTTGTGATTTCGCCTTCCCATGCGGCCTCACATATTTTGAGGACTACCTGATGCTTAAGATAGTTAATGTTTTTGTCGTTGGTTATCATGTCAGTCACCTTTCTCTTACTTTTAAAACAGGTGATTGCGAAACTGTGTGCTCACAGGGAATTTCGCAATTCCTAACTTTTAAAATACCGGCTCACACTTGTTTATCAGTGGGCAAACGTCTCAGACGAGATGAATTGTATGAAAACTTATGTGAGCTAGTCTAAATAGCACTACTATTAGTATACTTGGTGCGACACTTGTTAGCAAATGCTAACCAACTGTGAATAAGGGACGGTTCTTTCGCGTGAAGCCTTGGTTCAGGCTGGCTGTTTTCGCACTCCGTTTCCGGAGCAAAGCATCCATCTTCGTGAGAAAAACATTGCAGGTCTTACCCTGTGAGATCAAAAAGGCGTTTGCCTTTTTAAGCTCACAGAAAAGACCTGCGTTTTTCGATGAAGATGATGTTTGCGCCGGATTCTGAGCTTCGCTGCAGCCTGCCTGTATTATTACTTCACGCAAAAAAAACCGTCCCCAACACGTCATTTTACAATCATATACGAAAGCGCCGTCACAAGCAGCCCGAGGCCGCACCCGGCAAACACCTGCAGCTTCGTGTGGCCTACCAACTCCTTGAGTTTCTGCTCAGGTGTCTTCACGTCCTCCATCATATCGGAAAGAAGGATGAATATGTCATTGATGGCCTTGGCCTGCTTCCCGGTCTCAAGGCGAACCCCGGAGGCATCGTGCATAGTTATGAAGGCGAAAAAGGCAGCCACTGCAAATATCGGTGACGAGAACCCGCACTCAAACCCCGTCGCCAGCGCGACCGACGTCACCGTCGCCGAGTGGGCACTCGGCATTCCGCCGTCACCGACAAGTCTTGTCAGGTCAAGTGTGCGATTCATACATGCGTAGATAATCGTCTTAATAATCTGTGCGGATGCCCAGCCTATGCCGCCGGCGATCAGCACTCTATTTGCAAGTAGTTCCCCTATCATGCTGCAAACCTCTAAAAATTTCATTAGCAGATAAGTGTAATCTGCACCACTTCATTATAGTAAATTGTATGTAAAATATCTACAAATATTATCGGAAATCCTCTTCCGTGTTATTTATTTCATTACAGTTCAGGCGAGCTGTTTTTGAATTTCGGTTCCGGCAGCAATGCATCCATCTTCGTGAGAAAAGCATTGCTTGTCCGACCGAGAAATCAAAAATGCGTAAGCATTTTTTAGTTCGCAGGGTAGGACAAGCGCTTTTCGATGAAGATGATGCTTGTGCCGGTATCTGTAACTATGTTACAGCTCGACTGAGCTGTTTTTTACCATAAGGCCGAACTCCTCCGGTCTGAACCTCGGGCACACATTATCCTGCGTCACGATCACGGAGGCGGCAAGCCTCGTGCCGATCTCGCAGGACTCGGCCAGACTCTTGCCGTATGTGAGACCGATGGCAACGCCCGAAAAGAAGGCGTCCCCTGCCCCGGTCGTATCGCTGACGTTCACCTTCATCGCGTGGGTCTGACCATACTCTCCGGTCAGCGCGTCCGCATAGATAGCTCCGTCACCGCCCAGCGTAACGATCATGCTGCGGATGTTGGCGCTGCGTATTCTATCGACAAGGACCCGGGCAAGCTCCTCACTCGGAATCCCACTGAAGGAATCCGCGAAGAATACCTCCGCCTCTTCCTTGTTGCACACAAAGCAGCGAATTTTCTGCAGCCGATCGCGCCGCTTCATCGCGATCGACATATTGGAGACGGCCGCATACACGTCCTTGTGGTATTTCTCCGCGAGGGCAAATACCTGCTTCAGCACACTGTTCTCCAAATCAAATTCCACGACAATGCTGTCGCAGTCCTTTATAATCTCATCGCCCTCTTCCTTAAGGATCTGAGCAATCGGCTCAAGATTCGGCCTCTTGGAAATGGAACCCGCCACGTCGCCGTCATTATCAAATATAGCCAGCCAGGTCCCCATGCCATCCGGAACTTTGCGTATGTATTTCGTGTTGACTTTGTGGCGCTTCAGTTTCTCGATGACATCAATTCCCATGCCGTTGTCGTCCACGAGGGAGACGAAGGTGGGGCGGAGTTCGACATTGGCAATATCCTCCGCGATATTGCGGCTCACGCCTCCGTGTACCTGCACGATCCTGCCGGAGTTGCGGCCTGTCGGGAGATACGTGTCATACGGGTATCCCTTTATGTCTACGAAAACCGATCCGATTACTACGATGCCCATGGCGTCCTCCTGAAAGTTTTATTATCGTTATTCATTATACATTCTCTTACATGCAAATGACAGCGGATTTTTGCACCATAGCCCGATGTATGGTATACTAAAGACCGCGCTTTTGCGCAAATATAACTAAAGGAGAACAATCATATGGCATGGTATGACAGCGCCGTATTCTATCACATTTATCCGCTCGGCCTCTGCGGCTGCCCGCACGATAATCACGGAGAGCAGGGCTCTCATTTCAATAAAATAACTGAATGGAGCGACCACGCGCAGCGCATCGGCTGCACCGCGATCTACATCGGTCCCCTCTTTAAGTCCGGCAGCCACGGCTACGACACCATCGACTATCGCACCGTGGATAACCGGCTCGGAACGAATGAAGATTTCAAGGCTTACGTGAAGCACTGCCACAAGATTGGCATGAAAGTAATCGTCGACGGTGTCTTCAATCACACCGGCCGCGGCTTTTTCGCATTTGAAGACCTGAAGCGAAACCGCGAGCATTCCCGCTACCGCGACTGGTACTGCAACGTTAATTTCTGGGGCAACAACGAGTACAATGACGGTTTTTCCTACGACAACTGGGGCGGTCACAACCTGCTGGTCAAGCTCAACATGTGGAATCAGGAGGTCAAGAACTATCTCTTCGACACGGTCCGCTTCTGGATCACCGAGTTCGACATCGACGGGATCCGCCTCGACGCGGCCGACGTGCTCGACTTCGGTTTCATGCGTGACCTGCGCGGCGTGTGCGACGCAATGAAGCCGGATTTCTGGCTCATGGGCGAGGTCATTCACGGCGATTATTCTCGCTGGGCCAATGCCGGCATGCTCCACTCCGTCACCAACTACGAGCTCCACAAAGGCCTCTTCTCGGGCCACAATGACCACAACTATTTCGAGATCGCCCACTCGGTCAAGCGACTTCTGGGCATCGTGGGGGATAAGATTCGCCTTTATACATTTGTCGACAACCATGATGTGGCCCGCATCTATTCCAAGCTGAATAATAAGGCCCATCTTGCAAATGTCACCATGCTCCTCTACACCCTCCCCGGCATCCCGTCCGTCTATTACGGCTCGGAGTTCGGCATTGAGGGCAACAAGGAGTGGGGATCCGACTGGAATCTCCGCCCGTGCCTTGAGCTGTCCGATTTCGATGAAAATGCGGATCTCCCAAAGCTTCACAAAGCTCTCGGCAGGTTGAAAGCGCAGTTCCCTGCCCTCACATGGGGCGAATATAAGGAGCTGTCTCTTACGACGCAGCAGTATGCATTTGCAAGAACACTTGACGGAAAATCAGTAATCACGGCTCTGAACAATGGGGATAATGCCGCCCACCTCGAAATTCCGCTGCCTGTCAACGCCAACCACGCAGTCAACCTGCTCACCCTCCCGGATGAGACGGAGGCTGACAAGGATGCCGCCGCTGCGCTGAGGGCAGAGCACCTTAAGGCGGCCAAGGAAGAGCTCACCGTGATGGCCGACGAGCTCTATACTTCGGCTGGCGCAGTGCGGGATGCCTCCCGCGGCGTGAAGAAAGCAGTGAAATCTATCAAAGTGACAGGCGATGACCTGAAAGAGCAGATGGGGGATTCCCTCGCTGAGATGAGAGCGGCCATGAGCGAGCTGCAGAAGGTCTATGACGCGTTCGCTGAGAAGTGCGGGGCTCAGACTGAGATGCAAAGCGCCGGCAGCATGGAGGGCTGCCAGACTTTGGAGATTCGGGACGGTCGACTCGTAGTCGACCTCATGCCGAATAGCGGCGTGGTCGCCCTGGTGGATTGGCAGTGAGCGAAGAATCATTTTTTATATGAGTGAATTTGGCGGAGGCGGCAGATCTTCTCTTATTTGAGGATTTTGCTGCCTTTGTGCTTGGTAAGTTTCATCGGGTCTTCGGCGGAGGCAGCAAAATCCTGCTTCTGTGGCGTGGTTGCTGCCTTTGTGCTTGGTGAGTTTCATCGGGTCTTCGGCAGAGGCAGCAAATTCTTGATTCTGAGGCTTGGTTGCTGCCTTTGGTCCTGGCGAGTTTCATCGGGTCTTCGGCGGAGGCAGCAAAATCCTGCTTCTGTGGCATGGTTGCTGCCTTTGTGCTTGGTGAGTTTCATCGGGTCTTCGGCGGAGGCAGCAAAATCCTGCTTCTGTGGCGTGATTGCTGCCTTTGGTCTTGGCGAGTTTCATCGGGTCTTCGGCAGAGGCAGCAAAATCCTGCTTCTGTGGCGTAGTTGCTGCCTTTGTGCTTGGTGAGTTTCATCGGGTCTTCGGCGGAGGCAACAAATTCTTGATTCTGTGGCATGATTGCTGCCTTTGGTCTTGAAAGTTTCATAATTAAAGGGCGTGCTCTGGAAAGCACGCCCTTTAATTATGATGTTCGTTACTATATTATACATTTCCTAGCAGCACCCTATTCAGATGCCTCTCCGCCACGCTCTTCAGCTCCCGCATAAGAGAAATTCGCGTCGGCGGCTCAGCCATTTTGTGCCGCGGAAAATATCTTGTAATGTGAAGCGGAATGTCGGGATCAATGCCGGCGATCCAGGAAGCCTCCCGCTCCATGTCCTCAAGCGAATCATTCTTCCCCGGGACAATCAGCGACGTGAGCTCCACGTGAGATTCCTGCGCAGCCCGAGTGATAAAGTTCATCACAGTCTGAAGGTCGCCGCCGAGCCACTTGTAGAGCTCAGGGCGGAAGGCCTTCAGGTCAATGTTCATCGCGTCGATATAGGGCAGAAGCTCCTCGAGAATTGGGAGTTCGGCGGTTCCGTTCGTGACCAGCACATTTTTCATGCCTGCCTCGTGGACAAGCTTCGCGGTGTCCCGCACGAACTCATATCCGACCAGGGCTTCATTGTAAGTGTAGGCCACGCCGATATTCCCGCGGTCCCTCGTCTCCTCCGCAATCTCGCAAATCTCCTCCGGCGTCATATCTCTCGCATAGCGAGCTTCTCCAGCCCCCGCTGCCGCAATCTCATGATTCTGGCAGAATGGACAGCTGAGGTTGCACCCGAAGCTCCCGACCGACACGATCCGACTGCCCGGATAAAAGTAATACAGAGGCTTCTTCTCAATCGGGTCGAGCGCTAAGGATGTGATCTTTCCATAGTTTATGCATGTGATCTTCCCACCGACACACTTCCGCGCCCTGCATCTGCCAACTGCACCTTCGCGGAGCGCGCAGTGATGTGGGCACACCGGACATACTATTTTATCCATACTTATAATCCTTTCACAGCAGTTCAGACAGGCTTATCTTTCAGTTCGTTTCCGGCAGTAAAGCATTCATCTTCGTGAGATACGCATTGTAAGTCTGACTGAGAGATCAGAAAATGCCGTTGCATTTTCTAAGCTCGGAGGGGAAGACTTACGCGTTTCGAAGAAGATGATGCTTGACGCCGGTTCATAGAACTCCGATACTGCCCGTCTGGACTGTTACCTTTCAAGTATGCCTAATAACCTCAAACCTCGAAAGCTGCACGCCCTCCTCTTCATCGCGGATCCCGGCCTTCATGCGGGCAATCCGCACCTGATATTCGACCGTGTCGACCCCCTCAAGGTCCGGCAGCAGGAGCCCTCTCCGTCTGCCCTTGGTCACGATCACGCCGTACCGCTTCACATCGAGCTCGTCCATGGAGGAAATATCCTCCGGCTCACCGAGGACATCGACATTGATCTCCAGAAACGGAAGCTCGCCGGCCCTTATTGCCGGGAAGCGAGGGTCGCGGGTGGATGCGGAGATGGCATTGGCGATTATCTCTGTCGCAAGGTTATCCTGGCAGGGGGCGATGGTCCCGATGCAGCCCCGCAGCTCGCCGTTCTCGTGGATCGACACGAATGCGCCCGCCCGGCTATTCATCATCTCATCAGTGAGCTCATCCTCGGTCGGCCGGTAGATTTTTCGTTCGCGGATGTATGTTTCAATCGTGTTTTTTGCAAGCTTTACATATTGATCCATAGCAGGCCTCCTTTACGAATATCGGCTAATACATTGCTTTTGTTTTAATTCGCGTACTCCTCCAGCTGAATCACAGAGTTTCAGGCAGAAGTTACCGTCCTCACATCGGATGATAAATGCAAATCCCATATCCGACCCCAAACGTTGCCTCATGGGAGAGCTTCTTCACATTGACTTTGTCATTTGCAAATGCTCCTCCCATAATCGTAAACGACCTATGCCCGCACTCCATGCAGTCATCAAGGAACCTCTCATCGAAATCCAGCAGGGCTTTGAAATCCGCCCTCCCCATGACATCCATGATCCGCTCGTCGTACTCCGGACCGGACGGGCGATAGCCGTACGGACCGTCTTCCTTCTGGCAGTGCGCAAGATCGCCGCTGCCTATGAAGACAACACGTTCTCCACGGCGGTCGATCGCGTTCCTGATGATCTGACCGAACTGCCAGTGGAGCTCGAGCGGAAGAGCAGACAGGCCGATCCGGACCAGCTTATAGCCTTTATATCTCTTATTGACAAAATGGAGGGGCACCATCGTTCCGTGATCAAGGAATTTGTCCACTTCCCCCATCGTTCCCGCGGGGAAGCGCTGCCTGTCACACAGTTTTTCTATTGTCGCGACAAGATCCGTGTCGTACTCCTGCTCGAATTGAACCTGCGGCGCGCGGAATCTTCCGAGATTGCCAAGGGCTTTCTTTCCGGGCGAAATATGAAAATAGTCACGGTACATGACAGAGTGCGGGGATGTGACTATGATTGTATCGGGCTTCAGCGCCGCAATATCCGCGGCAACTGCATCAAATGCGTCGAGCGTCGCCTGAATCTTTTTTTCCTCTCCGTGCCCGATTTCCGCGACAGCGATCGGCGGGTGCGGAACCATATATCCTGCAAGTAACGGCATGATCTTCACCTCCCATACGGCGCTTTTTCGCCGCAGTATATTTTCGTAACAGTTCAGACAGGCACCCCGGCTTCATGAACCGCCTCAAACATCATCTTCATCGAAAAGCCTGTCTGAAGATGAACCCCCTGTCAAAAGGGAGCGTTGATCAACAATTTTCTACTGCATACTAATATTTTAACATAATCGCACTCTCTGACAAGTGGTTCTCCGCCTCTGTAAAGCTTTCCATAGCACCTTCCCGTTGAGGCTATTCCATATGCAGCTCTCGCCGCGGGACGGAGCAGCCTTCGAATAATGTCTCTCTCATAATTTGCTTATAGTGTATCGTTTTGATAAAATGAAATCGTAGAGAAAGAAGGGGCCTCCAGGCAGTTACAGAGGCTGAGACTTGGGAGCCCGTGACCCGATGCAAATAAGAGATGCAGCTTTATTGGTCGCAGTAACTATTGCACCTCTATGAAGCGTAGCAGCAAAGTACCACGTCCATAGGAGCTACCGCACCGCATGGGGGTGGAGGTTCATTGCAAATGTACGGAGGACACACTATGGCTATGCACAGACATTTTAACAACACACTGAGTCTTTCATTTCCTGACAGCTTTCACGTTATGGATTATGACGAACGTCAAAAACTGAATAAACTTGTGGACGGTCCGGGCGAGTGCCTTGCAGATCCGGAAAATCACATCATTATCTCCATCGGCTGGAAAGAGCTCGGTCTCTTTCCTGCACTTCTCGTCAGCTCCAAGGACGCTGCCGACAACTCACAGAAGGCCATAAGCCAGGCGATGCAGCCGTACGGCTACCGGTTCCGTGAGACATTTGCCGAAGATATAGGCGGAAAGAGCGCTCCCGGCTTCAGCTACGAGTACGAAGCGCAGGGTATCGCCATGCACGGGGAGACCTGTGTAGTCAAGCACAACAAAGTCCTCTACTATCTACACATCTATATGCGCAGAGAACTCAAGGAGGAGAGCACCAAAATCTGGAAAGATATTCTGGCGACTGCCAAGTGGGGATAATTCAGGTCTCCGGTTCGAAACACAGAACTCTCGGAAAGAATTCGTATTGAGGAGGGACACATGGCCAAAAACATCCGCCTGCTCAAAGCGGGCACCGCACTTCTGAAATTCTTTATCGCCCTGCTTATATTAGATATTATTCTTGTCGCCCGGTTCATCCTTAAGCGGCCGGAATCCTATGCGCCCTGGATTGCCGCAGTTGCAATTCTTGCCCTCATAGAGGTGTGCATTTTCTGGATCGGGATCGTGCTCGTGTACATCTCATCGATCCAACTCGGTCTAAAGCAGCGGATTCTGGGAATTGCTCTTGGCTGGGTTCCATTTGCAAATATTGTCATGCTGCTCAAAATCGTCCGCATCTGCGGCAGCGAGATACGCACGGAAACAGAGAAGTATAAGCTCAACGAGAGCAGAAAAAGCGAGCAGATCTGCAGAACAAAGTACCCCCTGCTGCTCGTCCACGGAGTTTTCTTCAGGGACTTCGAAGTACTGAATTATTGGGGACGGATCCCGGGAGAGCTGAAAAAGAACGGTGCCGTCATCTACTACGGGAAGCACAACAGCGCAGCCGCAGTGGCTGACAGCGCGAAAGAACTGGAAAAACGTATTCTGGATATAGTCCGGGAGACAGGCTGCGAGAAAGTGAATGTCATTGCGCATTCAAAAGGCGGCCTGGATACCCGGGCCGCCATTGCGCACACATCCGCAGGGAAATACATCGCCTCCCTCACGACGATCAACACACCTCACAGAGGGTGTGAATTTGCAGATTATTTCCTGAACAAAATTCCTGAGAGTGCTCAGCTCGCAGTCGCGAGAAAATATAATGCGGCAGCTTCGAAGCTCGGAGATATCAATCCCGATTTTCTTTCCGCTGTCAAAGACCTGACTGCCTCGGCATGCGGCAAATTTAATGAAACTACTCCCAACAGCCCCGCTGTCGTCTACCAGTGGGTCGGTTCGGTCCAGAAGAAGGCCGCTTCGGGAAAATTCCCCTTGAACTTCACCTATCCGATCGTCAAATTATTCGACGGCAGGAATGACGGGCTTGTCGGGGAGACGTCATTTGCCTGGGGCACGAAATATGCCTTTCTCGACATAGATCTGCCAAGAGGCATATCACATGCGGACATGATCGACCTGAACCGGGAAAATATAGCCGGTTTCGATGTCAGAGAATTCTACGTGCAGCTCGTCGCGGATTTAAAGAGACGGGGATTCTGAACACCCTGGCTAAACCGTCTTATTCGGCAGCCGGCATTCTCACGATCACCTTGAAAAGATCGCCGTCCACAACAATCTCCATCGTGCCGCCCATCAAAGCGACCAAACTGTCGGCAATCGAAAGGCCGAGCCCGCTGCCCTCGGTGGATCTCGAGCTGTCTCCGCGGACGAAGCGTTCCATCAGCTCATCACCGGTTATATTGAGCGGTGTATCAGATATATTCCGGAATATGATGCTGATCTCACCGGCGTCACAGGTCATATCGATGTAGGCCCTGGTTCCCGCCTGCGCATACTTCAGCATGTTGGACATCAGGTTGTCGAATATCCGCCAGAGATAGCGGCTGTCCGCCCGGACCATCATCTCCGATGTCTCGCCTGTCACTCTGAGATCCAGCCCTTTCCGGCGGAACTTTTCTTCGTACTCTCCCAGAGCCTGCATGAGCAGCATTGAAGCGTTCACCTTCTCCATGTCAAGCTTCAACGCTCCGGACGAAGCCTTGGAAGCCTCGATCAGATCCTCGATGAGCTTCTTGAGGCGGGCTGACTGGCGGCCAAGAACTTCCAGATACTCCTGCGCTTTCGAATCCTTCAGATCAAGTTTGGTCAGAAGGTCGGTGTAATTGATGATGGACGTGAGCGGTGTCTTGATGTCGTGGGAGACGTTGGTGATCAGCTCCGTCTTCATGCGCTCCAACTTCATGCGCTCCTCGACAGCCGATGTGATTCCGTTGCCGATCGTATTCAGCGAATTCCCGACATCCGCCATATCGATGAGCATCTTTTCTGTCTCGACCTTATATTCCAGATTTCCGCCGGCGATCTCTGCTCCCGCCCGCTTGACCTTTCCGAAGTCAAGCAGGATCTTCATCAGCGCAAGGAAGAAAATGATTTTCTCGATCAGCCAGAAGATCATAAGCAGGTCGAACTCATACCGGAACAGCACCAGACCGACGAACTCGCAGAAGACGAACAGGACAAAGAGTGCCCAGATGCGATTTCCCATCTGAACGCCGGTCATCGATTCCCTGAGTTTCCTGAAAGTGATTCCAAGCATTCCGGATAGCCATCTGAGGAAACGCGCGCTCAGCTTCCAGAGTCTGCAAATAACTGTTCTCTCCCACCATCCGCCTACCTTCACATTGACTGCAAAGCTCATGCAGAAGGCAAGGACCGCAATGTAGGATAAAGCAATGCCGACACCAAATGCGCAGAATGTCTTTGCGGTGCTTGCCCGAATATCCCACATCTCAAGGACGAGGGCTGCGCACATGCTGCTAAAGATCAGAACTGCAGCCAGAGCAAGATCCATCGGCATGCGGTCAATGAGGAGAAGGCTTACATCACCGGATGCATTGCTGCTTCCGCGGGCATCGTCCTTGCCCCCTGCGGCTGCTATCCGGCTGTCAGGCAACATCTCATTACCTGCTGCCCCTCTGTGACCTGCTGCCATCATCAGGAAGATGAACAGGAGAAGTCCGAGGATAAAGCAGATAAGGATCACAGCAAACACCGCAAATCTGATTTTATAGAGCAATCCGAGAAGAATCTGTACCTGCTCAAAAAAGTCTGCGGTCACCCAGTTGCCTGTCAGAACAAGTTTATCAGCGACGACACCTGCAACCGTATAGACCGTACCCTCCTCCTGGGAGCCGGCGCGGAACCAGGCGTTTTCGATCTGTCCGCCATAAGAATCGTCGAAGTAAAATCTGTCGACCGTATAAGGAGAAATCATCGTGTCGAATGAAGCCGGGTCAAATTCCGCGATTTTCGAGCCGGGAACTCCCACCTCTCCGCCGATATTTCTCGTGATCCAGAGCATCCCCTTCTTCTCATCAACTCTATAGAGTTCCGGATCCACACGGTACAGAATGCTTCCGTTAGTATCCTGACCTGTGACGTACAGTTCAATTGGCTGTTTGGGGGCCGTTTCCTCTGAGGCGGCGGCAGTTGCCTGAGTTTCTGCGGCTGTAACCCGGGTATCTGCGGCTTCAGTCTGTGTGCCTGTTGCGGTTTGGCTGTCTGTTGCCTGTGCGGCGGCTGTTGCGGTTTGGCTGTCTGTCGCCTGTGCGGGTGCTGCGGTCTGGCTGTCTGTTGCCTGTGTGCCTGCTGCGGTCTGGCTGTCTGCTGCCTGAGTATCTGCGGCGGTCTGGCTGTCTGCTGCTTGTGCGTCCGCTGCGGTTTGGCCGTCTGTTGCCTGTGCGTCTGCTGATTCGGTTTGGTTTTCTACATCTGCAGCGGCATTGGCTGTCGCGCTTTCAACTGCCGTTCCTGCAGTGGCGCCGGCTGCATTTGCCTCGACCTGCGTGTTGTTCTCGTCTGCAGCCAGGCAATAGTAGAATTTCTTGATCTGCTCCTCCCAACTCCTGTCTTCAGAACCGCCCTGCACGTAGGCGTTATTGAACATCGAGTCGGCCAGCCGGTATGATGTTGTGTCCGAAATAGCAAATTCATGAATGACCGCATTCTCCGGCACCGTCTCAAGATCGCCCGCGACCTTTGCTCCGCCCGTACCGCTGTCCAAAAAGATAGCGTAATGATAATTCGGGCTCAGCTCCTTGTCCGCAGCGCCCACATAGTTGGCCATTGCGGTCACGGAGTACTTGCTGAGCATCTCACGGTTCATTCTCTCCTGGAGCCCTTCCCTGGTTGTATCATAGACCCCATACGAGCTGCAGTAATAAGCTCCGATCAGGCCGGCTATGCAGCCGACTCCCATTATAAACAGGAGCAGAGCGGCAATGAGCTTTGCCCACCACTTATCTCTTAATCTTGTTATCATATTAACCCCTTTCTGACTGCAATCAGAATTTCTGGTGTATGCTCTCTACCTGACCGATTTTCTCAGGCTTTCTCCAGCTTATATCCTCTGCCCCACACGACCTTCAGATATCTGGGCTCCGAGGGATTGATCTCAATCTTTTCCCTCAGGTGTCTCACGTGGACCGCCACCGTGTTTTCCGCCTCGAAAGCGGCGTCATGCCAGACTTCGCGGTAGATTTCTTTCGGTGAATATACGGCACCCGGGTGTTCCACAAGGAACTTCAGGATGTTGTACTCCGTGGGTGTCAGGGCAACTTTCTCACCGTCCACAAAGACTTCCTTCGAATCATCGTGGATGGAGATGGCGCCGCAGGAGAGGACATTTGCATCCTGCTCCTCAGGCTGACCGTTCACACCGCCGAGAAGCGTGTACCTGCGGAGACTCGACTTCACGCGGGCAAGAAGCTCCATCGGGTTGAAGGGCTTTGTCACATAGTCATCGGCTCCGAGGGTCAGCCCCTCGATCTTGTCAGTGTCCTCGCTCTTAGCGGTAAGCAGAATGACCGGAACGTTGCTGATTTTCCGAATCTCCCGCATGCACGCATAGCCGTCCATGACCGGCATCATGAGATCGAGAAGGACGAGATGAATATCCTCATCCGTGCGGAGCGCATCAAGGGCTTCCTGCCCGTTATAGCAGCACACGGTCTCGTATCCGGTCGTCTCGAGGTAAATTCTGATTGCTGTTACTATATCTTTTTCATCATCACATATTAAAATCTTATCCATAATGTCTCCTGCAGGATTTATTTTTATGCGGAGTGGCAGCAGAGTACCACGTCCATAAGAGTTGCCGCACCGCATGAGGTGTCGGTTCAACGGAGAGCCCCTCTTTGTATCTAAATGTAAGATGCTCTCCGCCAGGCCTCGGTTAGTGAGACAGCAGCCGTACGCGCTGCATTTTGTCCTCTCTTTAACGACTATTGTAAGCATACGCCGTTTAAGAAGCTATAGGCAAATATATTAAGATATTCTTAAAAAGCGCAGACCCAAAAGGCCTGCGCTTAAATAATTCATATTTTGTGTATCAAATCTCTGTTCCGTCTTTTCTTTTCTCAAGTAATCTTTTGAGCGTTCCGAGGGACGGATGCGCGACTTTAACCAGCGGCTGTACTGTCTTACCCTGCGCTTTCTTTTCAGGCTTTGTGTCAATTGTATCATTGAATAATGCTGATGTTCCGCCTGTGACTTCTTCGAGTTCCTCTGCGTTTATCTTGTTATTTTCTGCCACGGTGTCTCCTTTTTATCTAATATGCTTTTATTCTCATTTTTCATTGTCGTCTTTCGTCCTACAATTATTTATACGACAAAATTCAGGAAATGGCTACCCTGTAGTTACCATTAGCAATCTTTGCTCTTGGACATT
Organism: uncultured Lachnospiraceae bacterium; assembly: GCA_902788035.1. Lineage (GTDB taxonomy): Bacteria > Bacillota > Clostridia > Lachnospirales > Lachnospiraceae > Chordicoccus. The sequence continues at coordinate 19,986 of CADAIL010000029.1, forward strand.
TTTTGCTGTCAAACTGGCGGAGGCAGCCGCACCGCGGCTGCCCTCATCACCCAAGCTAAGCACCAAACTTAATTTATTCAGCTGAAATCTCAAACACAATCGACGCAAAATCACCGCCCAGCGCAGTCAGATCTTCTCTGTCGATCGGAATGCCCACACTCATGAGCTCGTCGCCGTATGCGGCATAGCCGCGGGTCTCATCGCACACGCGGTAGGACAGCTTGTACTTCACATCCTCGTAAAGGCCCGCCAGCTTGAACCTGATCCAGGAGGCGTTGACCTTATTCAGCCTCTGATAGAAGCCCGCAAGAGCGGTCTTCTTGTCCGGTGAGACGCAGATCCAGCCGGTCTCGTTGCCCTTGAACGGGCTGAGCAGCCTGTAAAAATCGCTCTCGATCTGGATCAGCCTGCGATACTTCTTCATGAAGCGGATCTGCTCCTTAACGACCTGAATCTCCTCCTCGGGCATCTTCTCGAGGTCGAGCTCATAGCCGAAGGTGCCGAACATGGCTACATTTGCGCGAGTCGCAAGCGGGGTCGTCCGATGGAGCTGATGGTTCGGAACGGCGGAAACGTGGGCTCCGATCATAGAGACCGGATACACGTAGGTCGTCCCATACTGGATCTTGCACCTCTCCGAAGCGTCCGTATCATCGCTGCACCATGCCTGCGGTGCAAAGTACAGAAGGCCCGGATCAAATCTCGCACCGCCGCTCGCGCAGGACTCGAACAGGACGTGCGGGAATTCGCTGGTAAGTCTGCTGTACAGATTGTAGAGACCAAGTGTATACCGATGCATCATCTCGCCCTGACGGTCTGCCGGCAGCGCAAGGCTGAAGGGAGCAGTCATGTAGCGGTTCATGTCCCACTTAATGTAAGAAATCTTGGACTCGGAGAGGATCTTCGCGACCATATCGTGGATATAATCGACCACTTCCGGTCTGGAATAATCCAACACATGCTGATGTCTTGCCTGGCAGTGGTAGCGGCCGGGCACATGGATGATCCAATCCGGGTGCGCGCGGTAGAGATCACTGTCCTTATTGACCATCTCAAGCTCGAACCAGAGGCCGAACTTGACCCCGATCTCCTCCATCTTCTCCGAAAGTCCGTTTATGCCGGACGGCAGCTTCTCCATGTTGCAGAACCAGTCGCCGAGACCGCGATAGTCATCGTTTCTGGTGCCGAACCAGCCGTCGTCGAGGACAAAGAGTTCAATGCCGACTTCCTTAGCCTTCCTCGCCATCGCGAGCAGCTTCTCCTCCGTGAAATCGAAATATGTGCCCTCCCAGTTATTGAGCAGGATCGGGCGCTCCTTATCTCTCCACTCGCCGTGGGCAAGTCTCGTTCTGTACAGTCTGTGGTAGACCTGGCTCATGCCGTTCATGCCCTTGTCGGAGTAGACCATGACAACTTCCGGCGTGACAAACGTCTCGCCTTTCTCAAGTTTCCAGGCAAAATTCTCCGGATGAATTCCCATCGTGACCCTCGTCATGTCGAACGTGGAAACTTCGACCTGGGCAAGGAAGTTTCCGCTGTAGACGAGCGAGAATCCGTAGACTTCCCCCGCCTGCTCAGTCGTCTCTTTTCTCTTTAATGCTGCAAATGGATTCTGCTCCGCACCTCCCGTCGTCCCCGCAAGGCCCTGGATGCTCTGAATTCCCATATCCAGCTTTCTAGTGTGGACATATCTCTCACGGCCCCAGGCTCCGCTGAGCTGGACCATCTCATAGTCCATATCAAGAAACTCAACGCTCATGGAGAGGGCGCGCTCGAGCACGACCGGGTCATCGCCGACCTGCAGGAATCTTGCATGTCTTGTGATGACCGGATAATCTTCATAAATTGTGTAAGAGAGAACGAGTTCCGTTCCGGAAAGCTTGTCCACCAGCGTGATTTCCAGTGTGTCGGCCTCGTCTATAGACTCGATATATGTCGCCGGCAGTCCCGGAAGTTCGGGTTTTCCCGGCCGTATGGAGAAAGAGTCCAGCTTAAAATCGACCACGCGGCTGCCGTTCTTCTGCAGAACAGTCGCTGCCGGTGCGCGGTAATCACCTGTGCCGTAGAACGGATACTCCTGGCGGGCGTACTGCATAGACAGATTTGACGGATCCGGCATCACGATGGACATCTGAGATCTCCAGCATGTCTCATGGAGATTTGCAAAATCCTCCCTGTCATGGATCCGCTTGCCATAGTACAGGTTTTCCAGCTGGTCATTTTCCATCACGCGGATAATGTAGCTGACATACTTGTTGGTCAGATGAAAAATCCTCTGCTCCTCATGAAAAATAATCGGCATATTGTCCTCCCTTTTAGTTAGGTTCAAATCTATTGCGCTGTACGCAATATCAAAATATTACAGATCGGGCATCTCCCCATCTTCCTGACCTTCCTCGACCGGATATCCGAACTCATCGAGCTCCGGCAGATACACATTAAAATCCTTTATAAGCATTTTAGACACGATCATCGCGATAGCCCCGAACCCGAAAACAGCCCACATGAATGCATACAAAGGCAGTCTCTGAAGATCATAGTAGGTCAGGATGAGCGGACCGATGTTCAGAGCGGCAATCGCGAGAGCTCTGACCGGATTCTTTGATGCGAAATACACGCTGTTGCGGGCAAGGTGCGGGATGGTGTCTGCAAATGCAGCCATCACCGGTGCCATATGTGAAACCAGAATGAGCGCAATGCCGAAAATAAGATAGATCAGATATTTGAATATCGTCATCACGCCTTTCGCGTACATTGCAAATCGTATATCCATGACACCAATGATCACGATAACCAGAAACAGCAGCCACACAATGATGGCCTGCCTGAAGTTATTCTTAAGACCAATCCAGAATTCTTTGAACGGATTGATCTCCCCATCACTTCTCAGAAATCTCAGCATTACATGGTACATGGCAGCGAAGGCCGGACCTGCCGTCACGATCGGCATACTCACAAGCACGAACATGATATTAGCGGCGATAACAATCCCGCACACATTCATCGCCCGCCCAAGGGCGCTCTCATTATTAAAAATGCTCCATAAACGCTGTTTCATTCTTGTCTTTCCTGCCTTTCCGTGATCCTCTCCGGTCATGCCGCGCAAGCCGAAATGGCACAGATGATATCACTCCACTCCTATAAATTCAAGAAAAGCCACAACATCCTCCGGATGCTGCGTATAAGCTCCGACGCCCAGCACGCATGTGTCATCATACAGCTCATACTCTGTCATGAGCCGGCTGTCGCTTATATCGATCCCGACCGCCACCGGCTCTTTCGAGTACTCCTCGTCGTAGGGGACGGAGTAGACAAATCGGTCTTTGTACTTTTCGAAATATGCTGCATTTGCATCCGCCTCAAGATCAAGCAGACGTCCGCTGGATCCGAGGGCAACGAGGTTCTCCTCCTCCATCACTACAGCGTCGAGGTGACCGGCCTCGACCGTCGCGACGAACATTTGAAAATAATTATTGTTTGTCCCGGAATAGGACGTGGCGTCGAAATAGCAGGCATCGTTAAAAAACACATTCTTTTTGGACAGGTCATATCCCCTCTCACTCACGAACTCTTCCATGAGCTCGCTCTCGACACCGGTCTGGGGCTTTATGTTGACAAAAGTCACATAGAACCAGTATTCCTTGTTGCCGAACAGTAAATGCGACAGAAAATAGATGAGAAACAGCAGACCGGCTGTAAAACCCACGATCGGGAGCCAGTAATAGTCCCAGATATACCGCATCTTCTGCCTCCGCGTCATCCCCGCTGTGCCTCTTTTTATTTCTTCTGCCGTGCGTTTCAGATACTTCAAGACCGCTGTCCTCCTCCGGAAATCAAGTCTCGCTGATATTGATTTACCCGCCGCTTATAGAAGCGAAGATCTTCCCCCACTGAGATAGATCATCTGAAAGAAAAGACCCGGAACACCCACAGGGAATATTCCGGGCCATGTGCTCGTCTTATCAAGGATGCCTCGGCGTTCTTGTCTCGCCGCGCAGGGGTGCAGAGCACTTCCTCATTGCGCGGCTGCGATCCGCCTCAGACTTTACAGCTTACCGCCGGAAGTAGCAATACCTTCGACGAACTGCTTCTGGAAAATGACATAGATAATAACCATCGGCAGAACGGCGAGCGTTGCGGCTGCCATCATTGCCGGGTAGTCACTGCCGTACTGGCCCTGCATCTTGGCAAGACCTGCGGAAAGAGTTGTTGTCGCCGCATTGGTGCAGACGATCATCGGCCACATCAGATCCTTGAACGCGAAGACCGCGGTGAAGATACCGAGAGAGACCATAGAGCTCTTTGTCAGCGGCATCATGATCTTGAGGAATCTCTGACCGATATTACAGCCGTCGATCATGGCTGCTTCCTCAAGGTCTTTCGGAAGTCCCTCAAAACCAGTCTTCAGAAGATATGTACCGAACGCTGTAACAAGACCCGGGAAGACCAGACCGAACTGGCTGTTCAGCGCGCCCATCTTGGATACCATCAGGTACTGCGGGATGATGAAGATCTGCGCCGGGATCATCATCTGTACAAGAACCAGAGTGAAGAGGAAATTCTTTCCCGGGAACTTCAGACGTCCGAATGCGTAGCCCGCCATCGTAGCGGTAAGAACTGCGCACACAACACGCCAGAAAATCATAAGCAGTGTGTTCTTGTAGAGAATGAGGAAGTTGTAGCTCTTCCAAACTGTTCCGAAGTTCTCCCAGTGCCAGCCGTGATGCGGGAAGATATAGAACGGGGAGACGGAGATTGATTCCTGATTGGTCTTCAGTGCTGTAAGGATCATCCATGCAAATGGTACCAGCATGATGAAGGACATGATGATCAGGATGATGTGCATAAGAGCTTTTGTTCTTGCCTGTTTAGCTGCGTAACCTTCCATAAATATGTCCTCCTTTCCTTATGCGTGATAGACCAGGTGCTTCTCAGCACGCTGCAGAATATATGTGATGATCATGATGAAGATGACCAGGACCATGACCAGCGTTGCGCCGTAACCCTTGTTGCCGTTCGTGAACGCGTACTGATAGAACAGGTAGACGATTGACTGAACTTTCGGAAGAGCAACGTTCGTCTTGTCCATGACCATGAACATAAGGTCGAAGATTGTCAGAGCGCCGATGATACGGGTCTGAACGATGAAGAATGTTGTCGGTGAAAGCAGCGGCAGAGTGATGTTGAAGAATGCGCGGACACCTGTCGCACCGTCGATGGAAGCTGCTTCATAGTAATCTCCCGGGATTTCCTGAAGACCACCGATGAAGAGGACCATGTTGTAACCGATGATGGACCATACGCCAATGATACCGATGGAAATCCATGCAATCTTCGGGTCAGAAATCCATGCAACCTTAGTATGGAAAATATTATTAAGAAGACCGAACTGTGTATTGTACAGCCACTTCCACACCATGGCGACAGCTGCCGGAGCACAGACCATCGGGAGGAAGAAGATTGTACGATAGACGGAGCGTCCTGCGATCTTCTTGTTCAGAAGAACCGCAAGAAGAAGCGCAATGACGATACCGAGCGGAACTTCAATGATTGCATACTTAATCGTGTTCCAGAGAGATTGCCATGTTTCTCCTCTCGTAATGACCTGCTGATAGTTTGCGAGACCGACAAAAATATTTCCTTTTCCGAAGTCACCGGTCTTGCAGAAAGACTGATAAATCGTGTTGAAGAACGGGTAGAAATTAAGAACAATAAGGCCGAGCATCGTCGGGAATACGAAAGCGTAACCCCATGTCGCTTCACGCTTCTCGGCCGCTGTCATTTTCTGTTTCATGAATTCCCCTTTCGTTAAAGGTGCAAAAGAGCCGGGTCTTCGGACTTACCAAAGGCCCGGCCCCTGTTACTAGCGTTTAATTGTCTGTGCTAAAATATTCAGCCAATTATTCAGCCGCGATTGCGTCCTCAATGATCTTCTGAGCATTCTCGCAGGCCTTAGCCATTGTATCCGGGTTGGACGGATCAAGCCAAGCATCGAGGAATGCGCCGTTCTGCTGAAGAGCATCTTCCCAAACTGTTGTATTTCTTGTGTACGGACGGAAGAACAGGTCGCCCTCTTCCTCAATGCGTGTGAATGCGGAAACATCCATGCCTTCGAAAGCATTCGCGAAGTCTTCAGAGACACCCTTCATACCACCCATGGTGACGCCGAGCTGAGCCTGCTCTTTCTGAGCCTTCTCAGAGCAGAAGTAGGAGATGAGGCTGTAGCATGCATCCGGATTCTTTGTGCTGGCAGCAGCTGCCCAGCCAAGGCCGTTGTATGCGGAGTAGCGCTCGCCCTTATCGCACTGGCCGTTGCCGTTTACATCAGCGTACGGAAGCATAGCCCATGCATAATTGTCATGATTCTCATTGGTGTAGAATGTGTTGATCATCCAGGAGCCCTGTGTGATCATACCGACCTTGCCGGAGTTGAACAGAGAGTCTGTACCTGTCTCAGCGACAACTGTCTGCGGAGCGGCAACTTCAAGGATCTGGCGCATCATTTCCATGCCGGCTTTGCCCTGCTCGGAACCGATTGTTGTGCCCTTGTGATCATCTGTGATGACCTGTGCGCCGTAATCGTAGATGATGTTGTACCAGCCGTCCTGGTTGTTAGATGTGTTGATTGCGTAGCCGTAAACTTCGTCAGCCTTGCCTGCCTCTGTGATCTTGGCAGCAGCGTCGCGGACATCTTCCCATGTCCAGTCATCTGTCGGATAGTCTACGCCGTACTTATCGAAGATAGCCTTGTTGTACAGAAGAGCGATCGTGTCATGATCCTTCGGAAGAGCGTACTGAGAACCGTTGTCATCGCGGTTGTACAGATCTACAACGCCTTCATAGAACTTGGACATGTCAACTGTGTCATCATTTGCAATATAATCGTCGAGGTTGAGGAGCAGGTCGTTCTCCATGTACATCTGAGCTGTGTTGGAGTGCATCCAGAAGACATCCGGCATCTCGCCGCCGGAAGCGCCTGCCTCGAGGAGTGTCCAGTAGTTGTCCCAGTCAACGACGTTGATCTTGACTTTGACGCCGGACTCTGCTGACCACTCGTCTGCGATCTGCTGCAGACCTGCCAGCTGGTTGTTATCCCAGATGTTTACCTGAAGTTCGCCTGAGGATGATCCGCCGGAAGCACCGCCGTCTGTTGCTGCGCCGCCTGAAGAGCCGCCGCAAGCTGCGAGGGAAGCTGCCATGAGACCTGCAAGTGTAAGTGCCAATACTTTTTTCATTCGTAGGTTCTCCCTTCTTTTTGGTGCCTTTATATTCCTATATGCTTTCACGGTCAGCACTCTGAATATTCGGGCACATTTACCAAGTTTTGTTATAATTGTAATTTTTCTTTGTCAGTTATTACATGGCTTTTCGGTTTCAATATATGGGAAGATGTGTCATTTTGGACAAACATTAAAGTAGCTCTTCAAGAAATAAATCAGCGCAATTCACGAAAAAAGAACGGTTCTTTTCACGTGGAAAATCCCACGTGAAAAGAACCGTCCCTGATTCCATTTTATAAATATGACGGGTCGAACCCACCCTTAGCGCTCTGCGCGGATATCTCCGGACTTGACTCCCTGTATGCCTTCGGACTCATCCCGTAGCTCTCCTTAAATTTCTTGGAAAATGCCAGCGGATCCGGATAGCCCACTTTCGTCGCGACCTCGTTAATCGGCATGCTGGTGTTCGTAAGAAGCTCCGCTGCCTTCTCCATCCTGAGATTGATAAGGAACTCCTGCGGCGAGACGCCCAGCTCCTTCTGAAAGCTCTTTGCCAGATAATTCCGTGTGATTCCGATCTGATCAGCCAGAGCATCGATCTTTATCTTTTCCGAGTAATTTGAAAGCATATACATCATGGCCTGCTTGACATAAATGCCCTGCGGATACTCGTATTTCGTGCGCTCCACCTTCTTCATCTCGCTTTTTTCGATCAAAGTGCCGAAAAAACGGTACATTCCGCCGAGACGGATCATAAAATTCGAGTATGTGAGCTGTGATGCCTCCAACATTTCGTGTATTATTTCGTAAAGATCATCCGTATCATCAAGGAGCACGTACGGAATCTCCTTGGTAAATCCGATTTTTCTGATCACCTGACCTGACATGTAGCCGTGAAAGCCGATCCACATGTATTCCCACGGATCTTCCTTATCCGCCTCATATACAACTTCCATTCCCGGCGGGATAAGAAAAGCCTGATTCGCTGAAAGATGAAATTCCTTTGTTCCGAACCGATATATTCCTTTGCCTTTCCGGATCACATGTATCACATACGAATGCCTGACCGCAGGTCCGTATAAGTGCCCGGCGTCACAGATTTCCGTGCCGCAGTAATCAAGATTCAGACCCGAGACCATTCCGATCGAACCGGAGTTGGCCAGATCTTCAAGCGCTGTGAAGTTCCATGATTTTGTATACCCTATTAATCGTTTCCCCATAGTCATCCATACCTTCTTTCAAGTGAAAATTCTAGCGGACTCTCTGCAGAAAAGGAATGTTAATTTGGTGAAACGATATGTGCAAATGAGTGTTGTTCGAAGTTTGTTCACCCATTTTGACATATTTGTTACATATGTACACTATTCATGTCTTCGCACTGATATGTCCAAAATTTCAGTTCTTCCTGTATCGCTTTTGCTCCGTTAATTTTCGTTCATTTCCGGATTTTCCTGCTCCGTTTATTTCACTTTGCTTTCAGACTTCTTTCTCCGGCTTTCACATATCTCCTTTTTCTTTTTGGCAAAGCCCTCCCGTTATCCTTCCAATGCTTCCGCTGTTTCCTGAAGCAGCTCAATGATCGGAAGCCTCTGCGGACACGCGCCCTCGCACTGACCGCACTGGATGCAGACAGAGGCCGGGCTCTCTCCTGCATTATCTCTGTAAGAGTATTTCGCCCTCTTTAAGTTGCCATATACCTTGTAAATATTCATGGCCTTGAAAAGAGCCGGAATATTGATTTTCATCGGGCAGCCCGGCGTGCAATACCGGCAGGCAGTGCACTCGATTTTATCGATTGCGTTAAGCGCCTCGCGAGCCTTGTCGACCGCGCGGGACTCCGCCTCATCAAGCGGCACGAAGTTTTCCATGAAGGAAAGGTTGTCCGCCATCTGCTCCCGGTTCGACATTCCCGAGAGAACGACCATGACATTCGGCAGCGACGCGACATACCGGATCGCCCACGATGCGGGTGACGCCTTTTCATTTACTTCTGCAAATGCAGCCCTCACGCTCTCCGGCGGATCCGCCAGCGTGCCACCCTTTACAGGCTCCATTACGATCACCGGTTTTCCGTGTTTTGTCGCGACTTCATAGCAGGCTCTGGACTGGACATCTTTATCCTCCCAGTCGGCATAGTTGATCTGCAGCTGAACGAACTCTGCATCCGGATGCTCCGTCAGGAGCTCATCAAGGAAGTCCGCTGTATCATGGAAAGAAAATCCCCAGTGCTTTACGATCCCCTCCTCCTTGAGCTGGCGGACATAATCCCAGAGACCATAGTTATTGTATTTTTCGACATTGCCCCTTCCCAGAGCATGCAGCAGATAGAAATCAAAATAGCCTGCCCCGGTGCGCTCGAGGCTGATCCGCAGCTCATCCTTGGCAGCCTGCTCATCCTTTGCGGCGAACTCCGACGCGTTGAGCTTCGTCGCAAGGTAGTACGCATCTCTCGGGTATCTCTCAACGAGGGCTTTGCGGGTGGCCTCCTCAGAACCTTCATATACGAATGCGGTGTCCACATATTTGCCGCCCGCTTTCATGAAGGCGTCGACCATGTCCTTGGTCTGCTCTATATCAATAATTTCCTTTCCCCCCTCCGTTATTCTGGGGAGACGCATCATACCAAAGCCGAGTTTCATACAGTTATCAATCAGTTTTCCCATAGCAGCTCCTCTCTTCCGATCTGCCTGTGCGTCCGGACCGGATCTTTGCGGCTTCCGGACTTGTGAGAAGCCAGTCACGTCTCCCGCACTTGTGCGAAGCCCGCAGTCTCACGAGGCAGATGAATCTAATTATTACTCCTTAAGTATAACATTCAAGCAGCCATTTGTATGCAGCAACACTGTATGCCTACCGGGTGGAAATTACACTTAAACTCACTCCAAAGCGATGTGCACCGGCCATTTCCCTTCTGTCTGTCCCCGGAGGTACGCTCTGTCATCTTTCTCCCTGTTTGCCCCGGCGACGCGCTCTGTCATCTTCTCCCGTTTGCCTCTGGCAACGCGCGAACTGAAAAATGGCCACCCAACTGGGTGGCCATCTCTCATCAAAAGGGGAAGGAGTTCCGTCTCCCGACGGATAACGAAAAAGAAAAAGTTGTTTGTCTCTGTGTCTGTTTCCGAGTACTGTGTACCTCGTCCTGACAGTGTTTATAATAAGCTGAAAATGTGAACAAATTGTGCTCTTTTTCGAAAGTGTTTATAAAATTCAGCTTAATAAACAATAAAATCGACTTTCGTTACGCGTCCGCATCAGAGCAGTTCAGGCAGGCTGCTCTTATATTATGTCTCCGGCAGCAAAGCATCCATCTTCATGAGAAAAGCATTGCATATCCTTCCCTGCCTGAACTGTTACCGGATTTTATGTCCGGCTCAGCCGCCGTACATCTCAGCCAACTTATAGAGAACATTTTTGTTGCTCTCCCAGATCGCCGGGAACTCATAGATCGTGAGCGGGCAGGTCCCCTGTCCTGTCTCGACCGTCACCGCTGGGATTCCGGCAGTCCACATGAAATAGTCGGAACAGCCTCCTGCCAGATGTGTATTGTATTTTGCCGCAACTGCCGTCGCATAGCCGGTCACCTCAGAAAGCCCTGCGGCAAGGTCTCTGTCCGCATTGAGAAGCAGTTCGTCCTCCACCTCATAATTCCAGTAAATCATATTGCCGGCGGAGTGATACGCGATGACGCACCTTGTCGGATTTTCGTGGGCCACCTTCAAAATAGCCTGCGTCTCCGGCTCGGAAGCCGCACCGGTCCCCTTATAGCAGTCTGTTGAGGGAACGGGCACGCCGTCGCTGTACTCCGCCCATCCGGCGTCGAAGTTTTTGTTGAGATCGCAGCCGTGGGCATTTGCCTTAAAAGTGCGAAGATAGGTGTCAAGATCAGCGGCAGTCCGCCCGAGCAGAGTGTCTGATTCCCAGCACCAGTGGACGATATCCCGGAGACTCTGAAGGCGCAGGGTCTCGAGACCTCCCATAGAGACCATCTCCCCGTCCGGATTGGCCATGGGAAGGAGATGGATACAGACGTTAGCGAACAGATCCCTGATCGATGCCCCGTTGTATGTGCCGCCGCCCGCCGCGTTTTTCGCATACTCCTCGATTTGGCGCATCGCAAGCAGAGTGTTTATATATTCGCGGCTGTGCATTGCGTAGTGGATCTCGATGTGGTTCTCACTTGCCTCATTTCCGAGAACGACCTCATAGATTGCGCGCTTGTCTACGGACTCGCCGCACACCCTGACTTTCACAAGATCCGGGTAGCGCACTGTCAGAAAATACAGGTCCTTCGCGACCTCCTCATATGTGTAATCCACCGTGTCGGTGCCTACGATGTCTGTTCCGTCAGGAGGCATCTCCCCGAGATATGCGCTCATGTCCTGCACACTTATGTCGTTAAGGGATTCGCGGGTCGGCATGGGCGTGGGAGTCGGGGATGGAGTCGGGCTCGGGGTCGGGCTCGGAGTGGTTTTCGGCGATGGCGTCGGTTCAGAAGCTGACGACAGACCGGAAATCCCGCTCATCTCGGCATCGCTCCCGATATCGTCTTCTTGCCCTAGGTTTCCCTGCCCCTGATTTTCCTGCCCCTGGCTTCCCTGCCCTTCACTTCCTGCAGGGCGGACACCTACAAGTCTTCCCGCCATGCGGCCGATACCAAGACCGATCACACCGAGGACAAGAACAAGTAATATAGTGAGCAGAATCTTATTTCTCTTCTTTCTTTTTTTCACAGTACCTCCTATGACGGCTCCAATCTCGCTGTCTCTCAGACAACTTCTCTGTCCGAATCATGTCAGCATGAATTATTGACTCTAAGTGCCGCACATTCGGCTCGCACCTTCAGCTCACACTTTCGACCCGAGCTTTCATCTCACACCTTCAGCCCGAGCTTTCATCTCACACCTTCAGCCCGGGCTTTCATCCTGTTATTTCTTCTCGCACAATCGTCTCGCAAGCCAAGAGAAAATCCGCTGACGTTACTATGTGGTGTCAGCTTCTCGGAGATTGAATCTCCGAGCTTGCTGGTCCGCCGCGGGAGTCTTTCTCTGCTTCGCAGGCGGAAAAGCAACCTTGTCCGGATACAGCA
>CADAIL010000030.1 GCA_902788035.1 uncultured Lachnospiraceae bacterium
CGTCAAGTACACGCCGAGCTGGGATGTCTGGCCGGAAGCCATTGTAGCCAGAGACGGCACGGATTTCGTCTACGGCGATATCCTTCAGTTCTACAAGGGCGACGAGTGCACGGTCTACGCACAGCCGGATAACGGCTATAAATTTGTGGGCTGGTATCACGTGAATATCGAATGGGGACCGGGCGGAGGAAAGTCCTACGAGGGAGACGTCATCTCCACCGAGACGAGCTTCACCTACAAGCCGGGCGAGACGGTCATAGACGGAGACTATGAGCCGCTTCGCTACGTGTGCGCTGTATTTGAAGCAGCTCCGGAAGGCACCTGCACGGTAAGCTTCGATCCGGGCACCGGAAAGGGTAGCATGGAACCGGTGACAGTGGCTGCGGGAGAGGAGTATGAGCTTCCGGAGTGTACATTTGCACATGACAATTCTAAGCGTGTATTCCACAGATGGCTGGTCAATGATGAACTCAAAGAAGCAGGTGAAAGCATCACGGTGACGCAGGACACGACGGTCACCGCGACGTGGCATTACACCGTCACTTCGACAGTTGACGAGAGTAAAGACGTAAGCACCACACAAGTTGTGGGTGAAGGATTCGTTAAAGATACGCGGCTGGGAGACAACGCTTATGATAGAGCATATGATAAGGTGACGGCATCTACAATAAGTGATGCGAAGAATCCGACGGTCGACCAGATGATTAAAGATGCGAAAGAGGCGGCGCTGAAGGCCGCTCAGGATTTCGCAGGCGAGTATACCGTGACAGTGACCAGCGAAACAGTCTCGGATCCGGTGGAGAAGGAGTCGAAAAACGGCATAAAGTTTACTTCCATTAGAGATGCCGTAGATGAAGCAGGCGATTATTACGATTATATGCTTGTCAGCGGCGAATATTATAAAAAGTGGGTCATTACTGTGACACTTAAGGCGGAGTACACGAGCACGGAGAAGCCGACTCCGACACCGAAACCGACGAAGGGTTTCTCAGATGTCCAGGACCCGAAGCACCCCTACTATAAAGCAATTTACTGGGCGGCCGACGCAGGGATCACGAAGGGATACAGTGACGGCACGTTCGGAATCAACAAAGACTGCACCCGCGGTGAAATGATGATGTTCCTCTGGAGATATGCAGGCAAGAAGGAGCCGAAAGCAGTCTCGAAATCTCCGTTCAAAGACGTTCCGAAGACACATGCATTCTACAAGGCGATCCTCTGGGGCTCCCAGAAGGGCATTACCAAGGGCTATCCGGACGGCACATTCGGTATTAACCGCAACGTGACCCGCGGCGAGTGCATGATGTTCCTCTGGAGGCTCAAGAACAAGCCTGCACCGAAGGCGGTCGCAAAGGCTCCGTTCCCGGATGTCCCCAAGAACCATGTCTTCTACAATGCGGTGCTTTGGGGCTACCAGAAAAAGATAACGACGGGCTTTACAGAGGGCAAGCTGAAAGGGAAATTCGGTGTCGATGAGAACTGCTCGAGAGGACAGATCGTGACATTCCTGTACAGGGCGAGATAACCGCCTCTGGCTCGTAAACCCATTAAAAAATGTCAATTTAACCTGCTCGCTCCGGCAATTGTCCGGAGCGGGCATATTTTTTATACTTTAAGTGCAGCCAGGGATAAGGCAAGGACGAATAGGAGGAAAAAACAATGGAACGGTTATTGTGCCCGTCAATGATGTGCGCCAACTACGGTCATCTGGCAGACGAAGTCAGAGCGCTGGATGATGCCGGGGCAGATATATTTCACTGTGATATCATGGATGGCAATTTTGTCCCAAACTTCACGATGGGAGTCATGGATGTAAAGACGATCCGCAGATACACGGACAAAAAAGTTGACTGTCATCTGATGATTGAAAACCCAGGGAGCAAGACCGATTGGTTCATCGATGCAGGGGCGGATATTATTTATATTCACCCGGAATCCGAGCGCTATGTGGTGAAAACGCTCGCTCATATCAAGGAGAGAGGCGTCTACGCCGGCATTGCGGTCAACCCGGACACAAGTGTGGCAAGCATCACGGAAATCCTGAACCTGTGCGACTACGTGATGGTCATGACGGTCAACCCGGGATTTGCGGGTCAGGGCTTCATCGATTTCACGACCAAGAAAATCAAACAGCTGGTCGAACTGAAGAAGGAATACGGCTATAAGCTGATGATCGACGGCCATTGCACACCGCAGGTCGTCTCGGACATGTCGGCACTCGGTGTCGACGGGTTCATACTGGGCACCAGCGGACTGTTCCAGAAGGGCAAGTCCTACACGGAAATGATGCGCGCGCTGCGAGGCGAAGAAGGGAGATAAGACTATGGCAGATATGAGAAAATGGATCGGAATGATTGTACCGACGTTGAACAATTCCTTCTTTTCCAGCCTGGCAAGCAGTGTTGAAAAAGAAATGCGCGTAAAGGGTTTCGAGACATATGTGGCGGACAGTGCCAATAATGTTTCAAATGAAATCGTTTCCATTCGCCAACTGGAATCCTTGGGTGCAAATGGCATCATCAGCGTAAGCGGACTTGCCGAACTGCCGGAGGACCTTGTGAGCGAAGACACCCCGATAGTCTGGGTCGATCGCCGTCCCGAATCAAAGCGGGAGATTCCCTGGGTGGGAAACGATGACGCGAGCGCTATGGAACTCGCGGTAGAGCATTTGATTGAGAGGGGTTGTCGGACAATCCTGCTTCTTCCCGGCTATGTTGCGCAGGATAAGGACAACCCGAGAGTGGAAGGATACAGAAGAGCGCTCGAGAAAAACGGTATACCGTTCCGGGCAGAGTATGTTCTGAACCGCCCGGGCAGGAAATCCTCAGAGGAGGAGGCCGGTGAACTCATAACAAAAGCCGTCCGGGACGGAATCATCATGGACGGCATTATCACCAGCAGCGACCGGGCTGCCTTCGGAGCCGGGCGCGAGCTCCAGCGCATCGGCTATTTTGTGCCGGAGGATGTGCGGCTCGTGAGTTTCGATAATTCTCCGTATGCGGCATTTGCATCCCCATCCCTTACGACGCTGGACAGACGGCCGGAAGAACTGGCCAAAAGGGCAAGCGAAGTGCTGTGCGCATGTATGGAGAAGGAGACGGACATCAGACAGACGAATATAATTGATGTCTCTCTGATCCGGCGCGGATCTTCGAGATGAGAATACTTAAGACTGATTCTGCACTGTATTTTGCTTTCGATATTGTGAGGGAGATACAGTGTACATTTTTTTAAAGGCCCGGATAAACGACTCCGGATTTTCGTAGCCGATCATGTAGCTGATATCCGCGATGGGAGTTGTGGTGTTGCGGAGAAGCGCAGTGGCGTGCGTCATTCTGGTTTTGCGGACAAATGCCACAAATCCCATACCTGCGGTGTTCTGGATCAGCTTCGAGCAGTGCGGGACCGAATAGTGGAAATGCTCGGCGACCTGCTCGAGGGTAACTGTCCGGTAATTGTCGTTGATATAACTCAGAATGAGGAGGCGGGGATCGTCCAACTTCGCTTTTTCGGAGGAATCGATCATTTCAATCCGGTCTGAAAATCCGCGAAGAAGTTTTGCAAATAAAATCGGCACCATATGATCCAAAAGCCTCCAACTATAGACATCATCCACGCACACTTCGTGATACATGTCGAGATAGAGCTGTCGGATCTCCTGATTCCCATCCGTGTGGAAGAGAATACCGGAGACCGGGTCTTTACTATAGAGACTGCTGATGAAGAAGTTGGATAAGATGCTCTTCCTGCGCAGCACATTAAAGAAGTAGTCGCCGAAAGTGTCCTTGCGAATGTGAATGTTCAAAAGCACACTGTCATCAAACACTTCAATGGTTTGGGTGACATATGGGGGCAGGAAGAAGACATCACCTTCGCGCATGGGAACATTTGCATTCCCCACCTTATGATTGCGGCACTGTCCGGAAAGTACGTAGAGGACGGTAAAGAAAGAGTGGCTGTGCGTGAACACAGGGGTGTAGCGCAGATGCCGGACGATATTTACATTGGAGCCTTTGGTGATGGACAGGTAGGAAAAGAGGTCTTCTTCCCGAAGGAGCGGGGGATGCGTGATGAACGGGAAGTCAAAGATCAGGAGATGTGCGCTTCGAACATAGTCCTCGATTTCCTCCATATAAGCTCTTTTGGCTTCGGGGTCGTCTTTGACCTCATAAAACTTTTTATATACTTTTTCTTTTTCCGTGTATTCCAGCAGAGATTGAAGCTGTTCTGTATTACTATCCATGATTCGTCCTTATATTAGTCAAAAACCGGGTGACGAAATTTAAGTTAATTTATATTTTACCAAAACACGGTATAAATATTCAATATATTCATGGAACTCAATGAGAAACGAGGGCTGCAGGCCGCCGGGTGGGAATAGAAATCAGGAAAAAGATTACTGGAAAGCCGTCGGCGATTGGGATTAAGAACGCAGCATTAAATAATTAAAGAGAGGTAACATCATGTCGCAGATAAGTGAAAAAATACGAAGAGATTTTGGCGCAACAGACAGAAAACGAGATGAGGGTCTGAAGACTCCGGCTGGCATCGTGCGAGTTGACGATATTGTATATGGGGATGATCCGATCTGGCAGAGCCTGGATGTCTACCGCCCGCGGAAGGCTGATGATACACCGCTCCCGGTGATCATCAGCGTGCACGGCGGCGGATGGGTCTATGGCGATAAGCAGGCATATCAGTATTACTGCATGAGCCTGGCGGAGAGGGGATTTGCGGTCGTGAATTTCTCCTACCGCCTGGCACCGGAGAACAAGTTCCCCGCACCGCTGGAAGATACCTGCGCTGTATTTGCATGGGTGCTTGCTCATGCGGAGGAGTATCATTTTGACGTGAAAAATGTATTTGCAGTCGGAGACTCTGCGGGAGCACACACATTGGAGCTCTTTGCCGCGCTCTGCACGAACAGAGAATATCGGGAGCTGGTCGGAATCAATCCGCCTGAGAACTTTGTACCTAAGGCGATCGCACTGAACTGCGGCGTGCATATTGTCACTGTGTCGGATCAGCCGAAGGATAAATTTTCCACAGACCTTATGGCTGACTATCTCCCAAATAAGGGAACGGAAGAGGAACTTCGGAAAGTTAATGTCATGGAGTGGATCACAGAGGAGTTCCCGCCTGTATTTCTTATGACAGCCCGGGATGATTTCCTGAAGTTCCAAGTGCCGGGGATTGTCGGAGCGCTTCTCGCTAAGAATGTAAGTCATGTCCTCCGCTTTTACACTGACCCCGAAATAAAGCTGGGGCATGTATTTCATCTTGACATCCGCCTGGATGAGAAGATCGGCTGCAACGATGAGGAGTGCAGATTTTTCCGGGGCTTCCTGAATTGAGACGGCTTTTTTTCTGATGGAGCCTCCTCAATGCGGGTCAGAAAAAAGCGCATGAAAAAATGTCAATTTCGGTTGATCGTTTCGCACCTACAAGGGCAGCGCTCTTTTTCCTACAATAAGCTCATAACAAATAACGCTTCTGCTGAAAGAGCTAAGGAGGAATATCATGGCAGACTATAAAGCATTATGTGAGCAGATTATAGAAAAGACAGGTGGAAAAGAGAATATAAAAGGTGCCTTCCACTGCATGACAAGATTACGCCTTACACTGGCGGATAATTCCAAGGTGGACATCGAAGGCTTAAAGGCAGTTCCGAAGGTCCTCGGAGCTCAGTTCTCCGGTGAACAGTTCCAGGTCATCATTGGCCCGACTGTCGGCCAGGTGTACAAGGATTTCTGTGATATTACAGGTCTCAGCACAAACAAAGCAGTAGATGAAAACCTGGATGCCAATCTGACGGAAGGCGGAAAGAAGCCGTTCAACATTAAAGATCTTCCGTCGGCAGCACTTGATTATCTCTCCGGTTCTGTAGCCCCGTGCCTGCCGATCATGCTTGGCGCCGGCTTCTTCCGGATGTTCTACTCGCTTCTCGGATCCGGTCTTTTAAATGTTCTTCCCGATGACTCAGCTTTCATGCAGTCAATTAATGCAATCGGAAATACAGGATTCTACTTCCTGCCGATTTTCGTGGCCTGGGCAGCAGCTAAGAAGAGGAAGACCAACATCCAGATGGCGCTTGTGCTCAGCGCACTTCTGCTCGCTCCGGAAATCAGGGCAATCGTAGAGGCCGGAAATCCATTCCTGTTCTACGGAGCAATCCCGATGCAGCTCAATGATTATTCATCCGCTGTCCTTCCGCCGCTGCTTCTTGTCTGGGCACTCAGCTACGTATATCCGTTCGTTGACAAATACATGCCGAAGTCACTGAAGGTAATCGGAACTCCGTTTGTAACTCTTATCGTAATGGCACCCCTTACACTGTGCGGTTTAGCTCCACTCGGCAGCTGGATCGGCAAAGTTCTGACAATGATCATCGGTGTTGTTTATCAGTACGCCGGCCCGCTGGCTGTCGGTCTGATCGGCGCTCTCTGGATGTTCATGATCGCAACAGGAATGCATATCGCAGTTATTCAGATGGCAATCATCAATATGATGACCGCCGGAAACGACCCGGTCGTACTTGCAGGTTCAACAGTTGCCAACTATGCTCTGATGGGACTCGCTCTTGCCTACTTCATCCGCTCAAAGGGTGAGGAGAAGCAGATGGCAGGTGCAAATGCAGTCACCCTCATCGCGGGCGGTCTCTCCGAGCCGACGATCTTCGGCGTCCTTCTCCAGAATAAACGTGCTATGATGTATCAGGTGGTTGCCGGCGGTATCGGCGGTGTGGTCTGCGGAATCCTTCACGCAAGCTTCTACACAATGGCAGCTGCGAACTTCATGAATGCCCTCGGTTTTGTGGGCGGCCCGGCAGACAACTTTGTAAAAGGTGCAATTTCCTGCGCAGTAGGATTCGGCATTGCGCTCGTCATCGGAGTAGTGCTCGGATTTGATAACACCAAGGGATCGATCTTCAAGAAGAAGGCATAAGTAAGGACTTGAGAAAGGAGCGCATATGATCATTTTAGGTATTGATATTGGAGGAACCAATTTTCGCATCGGAGCAGTCAACGAGAAGAATGAGCTTGTGAAATTTGAAAAGGTACCGGTCGGAACAGTTTTCTATTCGGGTGACATACTGAGCGATCTCACATCAAAAATCAAGTCATTCGGAGAAGATCTTGACTACACTGCAGTGGCCATCGGCTTTCCCGCAACGCTGAACGCGGATCGAAGCCGTGTGGTCCAGGCCCCGAACATTCCTTTTATGGAGAACCTGCCGGTCTGCAGCGTGCTGCGTGAGGCACTCGGAGTTCCTGTATATGCGGAACGCGATGTCACATATGCGCTCTGTTTTGATTCAAATAAATATAAGATCCCGAATCAGGGCATGACCTGCGGTATTTATTTCGGGACAGGAATCGGAAACGCGATTTCCATTAACGGTATACCGCTGGTCGGAGCGCACGGCACGGCGGGTGAGATCGGCCACATCCCGGTGGCACACAGTGAGGCAGTCTGCGGATGCGGAAATATCGGATGCTCGGAGGCAGTTGCCGGCGGCAAAGCCCTGGCGAAGCTGCAGAGAGAGAAGTATCCGGACACATCGATCGGGGATATGTTCGCATGCCACAGCGAGGATGCAGAGCTCCGTGACTTTGTAGATATGATGGCGATTGTCGTGGCAACAGAGGTCAATATTCTTGATCCTGATTATATGATCCTCGGCGGAGGAGTATTTGCAATGAAAGGATTCCCGATGGATTATCTCACCGAGAGAATCGAAGCGAGAGTCAGAAAACCGCTTCCGCTGGAAGAGCTGAATCTTATCTATGCGGAGGACGAACCGGACAAGAGTGTAGTCGGCGCAGCAATCTATGCGCGGAGTAAGATGAAATAATAGCAGGCAGTAAAAAAGCCGGCCTAGAGCAATAGGAGAAAAGATATGCTTGAGATATATGATATTCAAACGGAATACCGCACGAACCCGTTGGGAATCGATGAGAAGAGGCCGGCTTTCAGCTGGAAACTGCGCTCAGAAAAAAACGATACAATGCAGACCGGATACAGGATCGTGGTATCGCCCAAAGATGCCGGAATATGGAACCGGGTCTGGGACAGCGAATGGATCGAGTCCGACCAGAGCGTATATCTGGTATACGCCGGAAAAGAATTAAAGCCGAGGACAGAATATCTGATCGATATTTATGTTCGAGATAACTATGGCAGAACAGCAAGCGCTGAGACCGGTTTTGAGACGGGACTTATGGATGCAGGTCAGATTTCGGCGGATTTCATAACACATGGGTTTTCAGATGAGATGGAAGCCCCGGCTGTATTTGCACGAAACTTTGCCGCGGCGAAAAAGGTCGCCAAGGCAAGAGCATATGTCTCTGCCCTCGGCGTGTACTGCATACATTTGAATGGAAAGAGGGTCGGCGAGGATCGATTCGCGCCCGGATGGACTTCTTATCAGGAGCGACTTCAGTACCAGACCTACGACATCACAGGATATCTTGAAAAGGAGAACCGCGTTGAGATCACGGTCGGCAACGGGTGGTATAAAGGTATTCTCGGCTTTTATAACCAGGGCTGCCATTACGGAAAAAGAACAGCAGTCATCGCTGAGATCGAACTTACTTACGAGGACGGCAGCAGGGATGTTATTAAGACGGATGAGAGCTGGAAATCCACCACAGGACCGATCAGGTACAGTGAAATATACCATGGCGAAGTGATCGATCACAATCTGCCGAAGCAGGAAGAAGTGCCTGCTGTAGTCTACGATTATCCGAAGAAGAACCTGACCGCCCAGGAGAGCGAGCCGGTGAGGATAACGCAGCGCGTTGAAGCCAGAGAGGTGATCCACTCACCTGCCGGCGAAACGATTATTGATTTCGGACAGAATCTCAACGGCGTGGTCGAAGCAAGGCTTTACTGCGAAGCCGGCACGAAAGTAGTGCTGAGGCACGCGGAGGCTTTGGATGAGAATGGCAACCTGTTTACGGCGAATCTGAGGACAGCGAGAGCAACAGACACTTTTATTACGGGTGGAGCTCCTGTGGAAGTTTTTCTTCCTGAGTTCACATTCCATGGCTTCCGCTATGTCGCGGTGGAGGGCCTTGAGGAAGTAAATAAAGAGGACTTTACCGCGTGCGTGATCCATACAGATTTTGCCCGCGGGGGACAGTTCTTCTGTGATAACGCCGCTGTGGATCAGCTGGCAAGGAATATCGACTGGACTATGCGGTCGAATTACCTGGATGTTCCAATGGATTGCCCGCAGAGAGATGAGCGCCTCGGCTATACGGGAGACGCGGAAATTTTCCTCCCGACAGCGCTTTTTCATGGAAATCTGGCACTCTTTTACCGCAAATGGCTCCGGGATCTCCGAGTCGAGCAGACCGAGGAGTTCGGCGTGCCGCTCACGGTGCCGGATATCCTGCGGACACATGCCTGCGTGTCGATCTGGCACGATGCGGCGACAATTGTTCCGTGGCTCATCTGGCAGACGTACGGTGATCTCAGGGTCCTCAAAGAGCAGTATGAGAGCATGAAGGAGTCAGTGGAGTATACCCGCAGGCAGGCGGGGGAGGAAGGCCTTCTCACAGTTTCCAACAGTTCTCAGTTCGGAGACTGGGTCGCGCTGGATGCTCCCAAAGGTCCTTTCCGCCCGACCGGGAAAGGCGAGGTGCTGCACCCGAGCATGGACGAAAAAGGCGGCGGCACAGATTCCCATCTAATCGGAAATGTATATTACCTGTATTCCATTGATATTTTGGTAAAGACCGCTGAAGCTCTCGGAAAAGATGATGACGCGCTAAAGTACAGACAGCTCTACGAGGATGTTAAGTCCCGGTTCCAGGATGAATACATCACACGGAACGGAAGGCTGGTCAGCCAGACACAGACGGCTGCCGCGCTGGTGCTGTATTTTGATCTGGCTCCGGAGAAAGACCGGAAGAAGATTCTGGACCAGCTGGTGCTTCAGCTGGTGAAGACCGGAAAGCATTTGCACACCGGTTTCGTGGGCACAGAGTATCTGCCGCATGTGCTGAGTGAATACGGCCTGCATCAATTTGCAGGAGACATTCTTCAGAAAGATGACTGCCCGTCGTGGCTCTATTCGGTAAAGCTGGGCGCGACCACAATATGGGAACTGTGGGACGGTGTCAACGAGGATCACAGCTTCAATATGTTCACTATGAATTCGCTGAATCAGTACGGTTTTGCGACGATCGGGGACTGGATGGTGAAGCGTCTGGCGGGAATTTCACCGTTGGCTCCCGGTTACAGGAAGAGCCGCATTGCTCCGCAGCTCGTTCGAGGAATCCCGGGGGTGGAGGCTTCCTATGAGACGCCGTACGGAAGGCTTGCATGCAAACTGACCTGCAGGGATGGAAGAATGACAGCGGATATAGAGATTCCTGCAAATGCCACAGCAGAAGTAGCACTTCCCGGACAGGCGGTGAAGACACTCGGATCCGGCAGATACCACTTTGAGTATGAGACCGCACTGTCCTTTGAGGCGACAAAGTACTCGGAGGATTCTACATTGAAACAGCTGATGGCGGATCCGGATGCGCGGGCATATTTCGAGGAGAGGGATCCGAAGCTGGCCAGGGATCCTATGGTCCTCAATTTTGCGGGACGGGCTTCAATTCTCGAGATCAAGAAGACAATGCCGAATACCATGGTGCCGACGAGTGCCTATCCTATATTTGACGAAATGATTGACATGCTGAATCGAAAGGAGAAAGAAAGATGAAACTGGCAATAGGAAATGACCATGTCGCGGTGGACATGAAGAATGAAATAAAAGAATATCTTGAAAGTAAGGGAATAGAAGTTATCAATGTCGGAACGGATAAAACCGAGCGCTTCAATTATCCGGTGGCCGGGTATAAGGTTGCGAGGATGGTCGCGGACGGCGAGGTGGATGCCGGCGTGCTTATCTGCGGGACCGGCGTTGGGATTTCTCTTGCGGCCAACAAAGTGCACGGGATTCGGGCCTGCGTGTGCAGCGATCCCTACACAGCAAAGCTATCCAAGCAGCACAATAACACCAATATCATTGCTTTCGGTGCCCGCGTGATTGGCATCGAGACGGCGAAGATGATTGTGGACGAGTGGCTGAATGCAGAGTATGAGGGCGGCAGGCATCAGACAAGAATTGACATGATTGCGGAGATCGAGACGACGCAGAGGCTGGCGGCTGCAGAAGGTTAAGCCGTAAACATCATCTTCATCGAAAAACGCAGGTCCTAACTTCGAACTAAGAAACGCTGGCGCGTTTCTTAGTTCGAAGAGAAGGACCTGCTTTTGTTTCTTACGAAGATGGATGTTTTACGACGAAAACGAACAAGTAAAACAGCTTGTCTGGCCTGGTGTTTCACGCGAAAAGAACCGTCCCCGGCTCGTCATTTCGCGCGATAGGAACCGTCTTAGGCTCGTCATCCGACTATTGAAAGCGCCTCCTCGATTCTCGCGCGATACTGATCAATGTCTCTTCCAACGACAGGCAGCGTCAGGACCTTGCCCTCGCTGTCCACGAAATAGGTGGTCGGAAAAGCGCTGAGCTGAAGCGTCTGCTGGAGATCTTCGGTCTGCACGATATTGGTATACGTGACGCCGTTCTCCTCAAGAATCCGTTTCGCTTCGGTGAGGATTGCTTCGTCCCCGCCCAGCGCGTCATCGCAGAGCCCGACAAGCTGGCAGCCCTTTTCCTCAAGCTCATGGCTCAGCTCTTCCAGATCCGGAAGCTCGATTATGCAGTGAGTGCACCACGTTCCCCAGACGTTAATCATGGTTACTTTATGGCCGGCGAACAGATCCTCGCTCTTTACGGGATTTCCGTCCAGATCCGTTGTTTCAAATGTCAGCACGTCCCCGATATTGACCGGAGCTTCAGGGAGCACCGGCTCTTTCACGGTGATCGCGGCAGCAATCTCATCCGCTCTTTCTGTCAGAGACCGATACTCCGCGAGCATTTCTTCCGAATTCGCATCCTTGTAGGATGCTGCCGCAGTATCCGGATTCATCGCGATGTAGTAAAAACTGTAGGAACCGGCTTTGCCGAGCTCGCCGGTCGCTGTAATATCATCATCACCGAAATAAGGGTCCATGGCGGCATCTAATTCTATGCCATCCCTAATGCCTGCAACAAAGAGGAATGGAATCACGCCGACGGAATAATACTCATTAGAGATATCTGCCTGTTTCTGCGCCGCTCCATCCGGATCACCTTCGAAATCAAGGCTCTCTATTTCTTCCTCCGCGCTTCTTAGCTCTTCGTCCGTCCGGCCTACATAGCCCAGAGAGGCCCAGACTACGCCCGATCCGAGATCTATTTCACCATAATCTGTGGCCATGAGCTGCCCCTTGCAATCCTTGAAGTCAGCGGGAAGAGTCAGTGTGAATCCGGTTTTTGGGAAATCCCAGGAAGCAGATGTTTTTGTGTAGGATGCCCCTTCACTGGTCGCTTCATCCTCATCCGCTGCCGTATTATCTGCCTTTTTCAGTTTGATTTCAATTGAGCGCACCTCGGGAGTCAGGTCGAATTCCTCCGAGCCTGCATCATATCCCTCCGGCGCCTTGAGAACATGTGTCGTGTAGTTGCCCGGATCTGCCTCAAAGACGGCCTTGCCTGCCGCATCGCTGGTTCCCGTCCGGCATTCCGTATCAGAACAGAACTGCACGATAACCCCTTCGATCGGATCGCCGCTCTCCTCATCCAGAACATAAATGACATATGAGCCCTCCGGCACTTCTGCAGCCGCGGAATTCTCAGCCGTGGGATCAGCTGCCGAAACAGAGCTGGCTGTGGTTGTGCCACCTGCAGTTCCAGTGCCCTGCGAGCTGCCTCCGCAGCCGGCAAGAAGAGCTGCGCCTATAGTCAGGATAAGAATCATTGAAATTATCTTTCTCATGTTATTTCCTCCTTGACATTTGTTCTTAGTTTCATCATGTGGGCAAGCTGCAGGACCGGAGTGCTGCAGCTTGCAATAGTATTCAGCGGGGAGTTGACATCCGCCGCAAAGCTGCAATCCACCGGTTATAGCGGTGGATTTTTCATACTTGAAGCATATATTTATTGTACATCAAAACGAGTTGATGTAATACAGATATTTATTACGGTGCGGGAGATGTTTGCGCCGGCTCCTGCAAACCATGAGCAGCCTGTCTGAACTGTTATGCTTATAAAACTGTGATACGGACGGCAGCGAGAACAGCTCGTTGACGAAAGATTTCCGGTGAAATAGAATAGAATTATGAACTTTTGCAGACAAAAGGATTTGGACGATTTCGCTGGCGTCCCGGAACGAAGACATTTGCATGGAGCATGCGGACACAGTCGAACCAGCTTAAAGAGAAAGGGGATATTTATGGAAAATACAGATTATGAACTGCTGATCGGGCAGGCCGAAGCGCTCATTCAGGGCGTTCCGCACCTTGTGGCAAATCTTGCAAATGTCTCCGCCCTCATTTTCACCACCCTCGAAAACATCAACTGGGCAGGATTCTATCTTCTCGAGGGGGACAAACTTGTCCTCGGCCCGTTCCAGGGAAATCCTGCATGTGTGGAGATTGCCATTGGTAAGGGTGTCTGCGGGACCGCGGCAGCGAAGGATGCCGTTCAGCTTGTGCCCGACGTGCATCTTTTTGAGGGTCATATCGCCTGCGACAGCGCTTCGCGCTCGGAGATCGTAGTTCCGCTGCACCGGGATGGCAAGGTCGTCGGCGTTCTCGACATCGACAGCCCGTCTCTTTCCCGGTTCACGGAGGAAGACCGCGCGGGGCTGTCAGGGCTTTGCGCTATGCTGGAGTCGAAACTATGGTAATCGATTCGCAGGTTTTTTCGCGGATGCGGATGTGCAGGCTGTTTGGGATTATGTCAGCCGACGCTGACTCGAATCCAGCGCTAAATCTCGCAAGCAAGATTTGAATTATTTTCGGAGGAAACACCATGCGTTATAACGGCGTCATTTTTGATTTTAATGGTACCTTGCTCTTTGACGACCCATACCACGACATAGCCTGGGGGAAAGTTGCCCGGGAGGTATGCGGTCAGGATGTGGACGGACATGAGCTCGTGTCCAAATATTCCGGCTATCCCAACATTGAAATTCTTCGCGACATCTCCGGAGACACGCTCACGGACGAGCAGCTGGAATACTATTCCCTCCGCAAGGAGGCTTTCTACCGGGAGATAGTGAGAAGCGTTCCCGGAGGCGCGTCTCTCGCTCCCGGCGCGGTAGAGCTATTTGACTATCTTAAGGAGCACGGCATACCCTGCGTGATTGCTTCGGCGTCCATTATTCAGAATATCGAGTTTTTTGTGGAGACATTCCATCTGGACCGGTGGTTCGACATGGATCACATCGTCTACGACGACAACAGCTATAAGAATAAAGAAATGATGTTCCGTGAAGCTCTGCGGCGGATAGGTGCAGATGAAAACGTCCTCATATTTGAAGACTCTCTTTCCGGAATCAGCGGAGCTGCAAATGTCGGCGCCTCGGTCGTCGCTATCCGCAAAGAGTCGCTCGAATCTTTCTATGAGAAGATTCCGCAGATTATTGATGTCGTGGAAGATTTCCGCGGAGCGGAGCGCTATTTTGAGGAAGATGTCTGCGGAGCCGAGAAGTGTGCTGAGAAAGATTCTCTCGGAGCCGAGAAGTGTGCTGAGAAAGATTCTCTCGGAGCCGAGAAGTGTGCTGAAGAAGGTTCTATCGAAGCGGTGAAGCATTTTGAGGAAGACAGACCGATGATTCGCGTTGTCGCCGCTGTCATCCGCGACGGCGACAGGATCTACGCCACCCAGCGCGGCTACGGGGAGTACAAGGATGGCTGGGAATTTCCGGGCGGGAAGATCGAGCCCGGCGAGACGCCGGAGGAAGCCCTTGTCCGAGAAATCAGGGAGGAACTGGCTGTCACCATCGAGGTTGGAGAGAAGATAAGCACGATCGAATATGACTATCCGAAATTCCACCTGTCCATGGACTGTTTCTGGTGTCGCATTGTGGATGGCGAGATACATTTGCAGGAGCATGAGGCCGCAAGGTGGCTGACAAAGGAGGACCTGGCGACCGTGGACTGGCTGCCGGCGGACCGCAGGCTGATTGAGAACATGTGAAAGAAATGTAAAAGACGGTTCTTCCGTGGAGCTTCCCATGGAAGAACCGTCCTCTATTGTCAGTGAAGTACCAGATACATGATCACGGACACGACCGTGCTCGTAAGACCGATTGCTGCTTCATAGGGGATAAGCTTCATGCGGTCGCCGATGCTCATGTTGACCGCGCCGCCGGTCGCATGGAAGAATGAACCGTGGGGCAGAGAGTCAACGACAGTCGCACCGGCGTGGATCATGGCAGCGGCGGCGAGTCCGGTGACACCATTGGCAAGAAGTGTAGGTGCAAATGTCTGCGCAGCCACAGTCGCGCCTGCCGTTGTGGATGCTGTTGCGGCGGCCATCAGGATACCGGACAGCGGCGCGAGGACAAATGCGGGCATGTTCATCGCTTCAAGAATGTTGGTCACGTCGTACTGCAGGGCGGATGCTTTGATGATTCCTGCGATGGTTCCTGTTCCGATCAGAAGGATGGAGACGCCGATGACTTTGGTGAGACCGAATTCGGAGTACTCGATGAAGTTTTTAGCCTTTCCGGTTGCAATTGTGCTGATGGCACCGCCGACAGGAAGCGCGATGAGCGGGTCGATTGCGATCCCGGCGAGCGGACGGAGAGCCAGCATGATGATAACGACTGCCGGTCCGAGTATTGCGGGAAGGAAGCCCGGGAGATCTTTGCTGCCGGCACCTTCAAGATCAGAAGCCTGAATCTCTTCACCCTTCTTCTTTACGAGGATGGAGGAGAGTACGATTGTTACAGCGAGTGCGCAGATGGCGGGAACGATGTTGCGGGCCATGACGGATGTCAGCGGCTGTTCAAATGCTTCTGAGACGGCAATCGTATTCGGATTCGGTGAGATGATATTGCCGGCTTTGCCGCCGCCGATCATTGCGACCAGGATACCGCTTCTGGAAAGCCCTGCGCGCTTGCCGATGGCAAGAGCGATCGGAGCGACGGTGATGACGGAAATGTCAACAAATACGCCGACTGCGCAGATGATCATTGTCGCGACAGAGATGGCTGCAACCGCTCTCTGCTCGCCGAGTTTTTCTACGATGGTCTCAGCGATTTTTTCTGCGGATCCCGTCTTAATGAGGGCACCGGCGAGAATACCGCTGGTCAGGATCCTGAGAACGGATGACATCATGGATCCGGCACCGCTGACCATGGTGCTGACGGTCGTGTCGAGACCGCCGCCTCCGATGAGACCGCCGATCAGCGCGCCAAAGATGAGGCTGTATGCCGGTTGAACTTTTCTGATGATGAGTACTATTGCGATAGCAAGGCCGATAATGGCTCCGAGTGTCGTAAATTGTGCATCCATATTATTTTTCTCCTGTTTTAGATTAATCGTGAGGACAGGGGGCGAAGACGCAGGCATCTTCGCCGGACAATTCTCTTATATATAAGTAATTCAGCAAAGCAAGTTATAAGTGGGTCAACAGTGCAAGTCAGATATCAAGTCAACAGAGTGGGTCAACAATGCAAGTCCAATATCAAGTCAACAGTGCAAGTCAAAAAGTAGTTGTTATGTTATCGGCCGGGAAGTCCGGCTAAAAAGCATAGCCGGGTCTTATTTTATGCGCATTCCCGCCCGTACCATACGGAAGAGGCGGACGGCGCCCTTGTAATAGAGCTCTTCGGCTCTGTCAAGCGCCTCAGCCAGCGGCATCGGTCCGTCGACCGTTGTTATGATGGAATCGATACCGTGTTCATAGATACCTTCATATCCATCACCGAGACCTCCGCAGAGGGCGACTGCCGGAACATCGTATTTCTTAGCCCTGTCGCCAACGCCCTGCATAACTTTGCCGAAGCAGCTCTGCCAGTCTGTCCGACCCTCGCCTGTGACGACGAGATCCGCGCCGGGCAGCAGGGCATCAAAATCGATCAGGTTGAGGACGGTCTCAATGCCGGACTTCATTTCCGCGTTGAAGAAGATCTTGAGGGCAGCGCCGAGACCGCCGGCAGCGCCTGTGCCCGGTGTGTCGTCCGGGTTGACGCCGAACTTTTTGATGATAACATCGCGGTAGCTGCACATGCCCTTTTCCAGGCGGTCGAGAATCTCGGGTGTGCCGCCTTTCTGCTTGCCGAAGGTGTAGGTGGCTCCGTCTTTTCCGCAGAGCGGATTTGTGACATCGCACATGACGGTAAAATGTACCTTGCGGATGCTTTCAGGAACGCCGCTCACATCAATGTCAGCCACTTTTTCAAGCTCGCTGCCCTTGCCCTCGAGCACATTGCCGTCAGCGTCCAGGAATTTGACACCGAGGGCGCTTGCAAATCCCATTCCGCCGTCATTTGTAGCCGAACCCCCGATAGCGATGGAAATATCTGTGTGACCCGCGTTCACGGCTGCCAGGACAAGCTCGCCGGTTCCATAGGTCGTAGTGTTCAGCGGGTTGCGAAGTTTTTCGGGTACCATCGGAAGGCCGGAGGCCTGGGCCATTTCAAGGACGGCCTTATCCCTGTCGATAATTCCGTAATATGCCTTAGCTTCTTCCATCAGCGGTCCGTGGACTGTCGCGTAGGCTTTCTTGCCGTTGGCGGCCAGGACGACTGCGTCCGTTGTGCCCTCTCCGCCGTCGGCGACAGGAACGCCGATCGTTTCGCAGGGACCGAATACTTCGTGGGCGGCTTTTGTCAGAAGCTCTACCGTTTTTTCGCTGGATATGGTTCCCTTGAAGGAATCAGATGCAAATACCAGTTTCATGAGAATCTCCTTTCGTAATGATTTGTTACTAAGCTGTCTGTCGTGTGTTTGTTCTCTTTATCTGTCTTTATTATATGTGAATACCCTCTGATGAACAATGTGCGCAGGTATGAAAAACGAACTTCTAATTATGCCATTGACACAAAACATTTGTTCTTGATAAAATGAAGGAAAAGATGTCTGACCAGCACTTTGCGACACAAAGAGGGGTATTTTGAACGCGATAAGAATGAGCAAATGAAAGACCTCCCGAAATCAAATGAATTGATTTTTCGGGAGGTCATTATTTTTCGGATTAAAGATAGGATTTTTGCCCGGTTTGCAGGGGACAAATGTACATTTTATTAAGTAAATCATTTACAGAAGGCTCAGATACAGCAGAATCAGGAAAGCTCTGTCCGACGAGTTCCGAAGCGGATCAATGTCCAGCATGTTTTTTAGTTTGTTATACCGGTATAACATCGTATTTTTATGTACATACAGCAATTTTGCGGCTTCCGTCAGATTGAAATTGGCCTCGATCAGAGCTCTCGTCGTATCGGAAAACTGGATTCGTTCCTCGCCCTGAATCTGGTTATTGTACTGATAGAACACACGATGAAGTTCCTCTTTCGGAATGACAGAGTAGAAGTATTCGGAGGCGTGATCAAAGAAGAAATGAATTCTGTCATCTCCGGTCTCTTTTGTTTTCTTTCGGTATTTCTTTTCGAGCCACCTCGCGTGGTGATAGCTGTGGATGTATTGCGAGAAGGCCTTCTGCGGTGTCCCCACATAAAAGGAGGCGTCTACATCTCCGCGGTCCAGACGATCCAATGTGTTTGTCATATAGGAGAGGATATCGTCCCGGAGATGATAATTTCTGCTGCCATTTTCCCGCAGCGTTCGGAAGACCAGGACATGCCTGTCATCAAGGATGGTGCTGAGGTCCTGGACACAATGCCCCCTGTTGGCTCTTATGGCTTCAAGAATGCGGTCCGGCTGGGTATCGTCGTTGATCCGGCACAGAATCGGGACTCGCTGGTGAGACTCGTCATAACCAAGAATCTGGGCGGCAGCGCGAAGTTCTGCCGGGTCGGCATCATCAACTCGGAGGAGGAGCTGGAAAAAGCTCTCTTTTCTTCCCTGACGCAGCAGGATATTTTCCTGCTGTTTTTCATATTTCAGCATGGCTTCGATTGCCAGCCGCGTCACCATGGCGACTTCCCGTATGTGAGATGGGCTGCCCGTGACGCCGACGACACCTTCTTTTTTGCCGTTTACTATGATTGCCATGTTGATGCCGGGCAGAACGCCGGGGTAGAGTTTGTCATCATCTACGACAACAATGTCTTCTTTGCCCCGAACGATCCGATCCGCCGCCTCGTGATAGGTCCCTATGCGGTCTTTGCTGCGGCTTGCGATGATGACGCCGGACTCATCCATGATATTGATGTTGTACTCTGTGTAGTCAGTAATCTGGTCGATGAATTTCTGCGCCATTTCAGGTCTGATCATGGTATGTCCTCCGGCGGTTACACTTTTTTGTCGAGATAGGTCTGCCGCATGTACATGCCGACGGTGAAGACCTCGAGCGTCGGATCGGCTTTTCTGACCTCATCAACTAAGTTTTCGCTGCAGGTCGAGCAGAGGAGGGGGAGTCCGCTGATTTTGCTGATGCGTTTTGCAAATGCAGCCCCCTCGAGAACGTCCTCTGCCGTCGTCTCTCGAATGAAGTGGCTGTTCGAGATGATGCCGGACATGACGAGGCCGGTCGAGTACTGAATTGCTTCTATCTC
Organism: uncultured Lachnospiraceae bacterium; assembly: GCA_902788035.1. Classification (GTDB taxonomy): domain Bacteria; phylum Bacillota; class Clostridia; order Lachnospirales; family Lachnospiraceae; genus Chordicoccus. Next base: position 19,578 of record CADAIL010000030.1, read on the forward strand.
GGCGAGGACTTTTTCGGGGGTGTCGGTGCCGGGGCGGTTTTTATTTGCAATATACAACATGCGATAGTCAGCCCCGAAGTGTTTTCTGAACTGGTTCAGGATCATTGCGCCGGTGTTATTGCCGCCGGTGTCCATGATGACGTGGCAGTCGGGATCCTGCACCGGGGCGAGAATGGCCGGGTCGAGAGTCTGGAGCTCGGAGCCGTTCTGCCCGTGGTAGGGGTCGGAATAGACGCGGATGCCCGCTTCGCCCATGGTCTCTGTGAGCTCGCGGCTGCGGAAATACGGATTTTCGACGTCCAGGTCGCACAGCGCGACGTTCTTGATGTTCGGATTTCCTTCGCCCCGCATCGCGGCGAGGGCGTAGGCAAGGGAGACGGAGACCTCCGTCTTTCCGCTTCCGAAGTGGCCGGTGATAAGGATGATGCGCGGGCCGCGGGCGATATCTTCTAAAAATTTCTTCATATAAAAACTCCGTTCTGCCGCGGTTTGGCGCGGCGCTGATGCGGTGAGTCGGGGAAAGTTTCTTTTTTCACGGTTTTTTCCACGCGAAAAGAACCATCGCTGATTTACCAGGGTTTCTTCTTGTTGAGCAGATAGCCGATGACGCCGCCGACCAGTCCGCCCACGATGTGGGCCGTGTTGGAAATGTTGTCAGACAGCACGACACCTTCATAAATCTGCTGTCCGATGAAAATGACGGCGACAAGGATGAATGTCAGCGGGATCTCGCCCTCCCTGAATCCGGTGAAGGAGGCGAGGACGATGAATGCAAATACGACTCCGCTCGCACCGCACAGCCCGGAATTCCAGAAGAAGACGTAATTCACAAGACCGGTCACGAAGGCCGTGATGCAGATGATCTCCATCAGCGTTTTTGACCCGTATTTCTCCTCGAGCATCGGGCCGAGCAGAAGAATATAGGACGCGTTGCCGATGAAGTGGGACCATCCGGCGTGTCCGAGCACGTGGGTGAAGAGTCTCAGGTATGTCAGCGGATTCAGGAGCGATGAGTGATAGGTCATAAAAAGGAGCTGTGTGCTCCTGCCGCCGGTCAGGTAACCGATAATCATCGTGGCGAAACAGATGAGAATGAAGGTCAGGGCGACCGGGGCGTTGTAAGATATTTTAAGCTTTTTCTTCATGTGTGCCTCCATGGCCGGCATTCGGTTTGGAATTATGTCAGTTAGCGCTGACCCGAATCCCGCGCCAAGTCTCGCGAGTAAGACTTGACAGTATTTCGTGCTGTATTAACCGATATTGTACTCCTTGGAGGCGTATGTTGCAAATGGGAGTCATTCGCTATAATATATATGAAGAGACTTTTGTCATGCCGATATGCTGAGCAGGAGTGACAGGACCAATATTTGGGGAGAGCGGAAAAGATGAGTAAGAAATTTAAGAAGGCACTTCACTTTCTCGGAACAGGCGACGCGTTCTCGAGACACCCGAACAACGCATATTTCAGACCGGATGAGGATACGCTGGTCTTTATTGATTTTGACGCCAGAAATTTTATGCGCGCGAAGCGGGAGATCGAGCGAAAGGTCCCGAAGCGCATATATGTCCTGATTACACACATGCATAATGATCATGTGAGCGGAATTCCGACGCTGGCGGAGTGGCTCAGGTACAAATGCCCGGACTACAGCGACAGCCTCTGCATCTGCGCGCCGGAAAAGATACTCGTGTACATGGCTAAGGAGCTCTTTGAGTATCGTAACCTGTCGGATGATATGGTCACATTTGTAACCACTGACGCAATGTGCCGCGAGGAAAAGTCATGGTTGATCTCCGCTGTCCCGACAGTGCATGTGGGAGAGCATTTTGAAGGGCTGTGCTACGGGTATCTGCTGTCAATCGGATACCTGCGTGTGCTTTACAGCGGGGACACGAGGAGCCTGGATCCGTTTCTTCCGATTTCGTGTGACGAATTCTACTGTGATATGTCCAATTTCAGCGGACCGGACAGACCTCACCTCAGCTGGGAACTTGATGGGGAGGCCCTCGTAAGGAAAGCCGACGACTGCGATGTGTATGTGATGCATATGAGCAGGGAAGTGCGTGAGGCGCTCCGGGAAGAGATCGAGGGAGCGGGTCTGTTTATTGCGAAGGTGTGATCGAGTTGCATCTAGGACTGCGACTCTACGGACGGATGTTTGCCGCGTGCTTTGTGGAGGTGCGAGAAACCGTCCATGCGAAAATTATACGTGAGGTTTATTGACCTGACCTGGGTTTTGTGGTTTAATAGCAGATGAGTTCAGACTCTATTGACCAGGGCTTGTACTGGTTTCGACGGGGGTTTTGAAGTCGAGGAAGCCATCCGTGGCCCGGACCACGATAAAACCGGATTTTTAAAATTAAACGCAGACAACGAGTTTGCAGTAGCTGCGTAATCGCAGCCGTCGGCCCGGGCGCACCCGTACGTCCGGTAACCGGCGTCATTATTACGGGAAACGATGCAGGCAAAGCTTTGAGTCTGTAGGCGTATTATGAAGCTACTGAATCCGGAAGGACGCTGCTCGCCGGTCGGATGAGGGAATGTAAAAGGAGTGGCTGTGATGGGAGATGCTTCGAGGGAGAGGCTTTCGGACGCGGGTTCGATTCCCGCCAGGTCCATAAAAGGGTTGCCGCTGTGCGGCAGCCCTTTTTTGGTCCTAGAGGGAATCGAACAAGGAGGGAGCGAGCAGAGCGAGCGGAAGCACAAAGGTCCAGTGGACCTTTGTGCGCCGACGTGGCCTGAAAGGCGGCAAGAGCCGCCGGCGGGATTCCCGCCAGGTCCATAAAAGGGTTGCCGCGATGCGGCAGCCCTTTTTTGGTCTTGCGGGAATCGAACCCCATTCGTCAATCGTCAATATCTACATCAAATGCGCAGATCGCTCCGGTTGTCGGATCAATATCATAGTTGTATTCTTTGATCCCGACATGGAACTCAACGTCATAGATTGTTTTGCCAAGGTCATCATCAAAATCGAGGTGAACCTTCTTGAAAGAGACATCGCTCTTTGCAACACCTGCATGCTTAAGCGCTATGTCGAGGGCACCTTCTTCATTCAGGCCGGCGGCTTTTGCAGCCTCTTTGGTCTTCATGCTCTCCTTGATGGCCTTCATCTCTGCGTAATCTTCCGCATCCATCGCTTCACGTTCTGCCTTGATGACTGCACCTGTAGCGGCATCAATATCATACTCAAAATCCTTATCCTCAGCGTAGAAATCCACGTCATATTTCAAAATGCCTCTGTCATCGTCCATGTCCAGAGCCGCCTTTCTAAGCACAACGTCCTTCTCCTTAAGTCCTGCGTGTGCAAATGCAGCCGCCTTCGCATCTTCAACTGAAATCTGTCCGTTCTTGGATGCCGTCTGGATCATCTGTGTGGATTCCACCGCCGGTTTCGCGGCCGGTGCCGGGCCGTTGGCAGCGCATACCGCTACCGAGCTGATCATTGTTGCTGCAACAGTGAGTGCAATAATACCTGTCATTAAATTAATTTTTCTCATTTTTATTTTCTCCTTTATATTCTGAAATTATTATGTATTCATGCCGGTTAACAGGGCGGATTCTTATCTTATTATCATCACGCCGCTCGGTGTCCGGCACTTGCTTTCATACTTATATATACGAATAAATCTGCGGCAGGTACACTTTAATTAAAAATGTTATTTGCGGTTATATGCGTTTATTTGCCAAAGTAAATGCAAGGTTTAATTAAAAATTTCTTGCGCCGAATTTTTGCAGACTTTGATTATATTGTTAATCGTTGTGGCAAATGAACATCAGTTATTATAAAATATATCTCAGGGTGAGATGCCCCGCCTTTTTAGGCGGTGGGTAACAAACCAGTCTCAGTGGCGGGTGTCAATCCCTCACTGAGAGATACGTTCCACATAAAGTGCGAAGCACCTTCATCGTCTGCAATAAGACGAGACACCAAAGAGAGGATTATTGTATGGATATCAGGGACATCGGAAGTATAGATTTTGGATCTCTGGAAACTGAAGAGGCGAAAGAACTGGGTATCAACGTCCTGTTCCGAGAAGAGGACGGTACCTATGACTGGATCTATTGTATGAACATGCTGAAGGACACGTCCATGATGAAGTTCATATTTAAGGTCGTTGCCATTTGCTTTATTCCGGTAACAGCAGTGCTGCTGTTTGTGTCATGGGGTTCTGATGACTTTCCGATGATGGTGGGCATACTTGCGGCGTGCTTTGGAGTGGCGATGCTGATTACACTGTTTTCCATCTGGTTCATCAACACGATATATAAAGGCAGCTACATGCTCGTATATCAGATGAACAATGACGCAATCATGTTCTCTCAGACGACCGATCAGGCAGCGATGACCAGAACGATCGCAGGCGCGTCCGCTGCGGTAAATGCCGCGGGAAATAATATCGGAGGCGTGATCGCAGGGACCGGCCTTGCGATGAGCCCGAACGTGCACATAGCGAAATTTGCAAAAGTATCATCCGTCAGAGGAAACAGAGCGGACCACCTGATCTGGGTAAATACTTTCCTGCAGTCTCTGATGATATACGTTCCCGATGAGTTCTATGACTTTGTATGGATCTACATCACGGAGCGCTGCGACAGAGCAAGAATAAGTGAACGCTGATTAATATCAGCGTTCATATTTTTCGGAGCCTATTCTTACCCGAACATATTCTTTTACAAATGCTGCATCCTCCAAAGGCACGTACACAGTATAAGTGGTTATTCCCTCCTTTAGAATGATCGCATTTTCCCTCTCCGATGCCCATTTTACCTTGTCGAAGATGACGACTGCGTCACCGCCCCGCGTAGCGTTCTTGTGACGGATACAGTTATCGTCCATTTCATATGAGCGGGTATCACTGCCCAGCGCGAGATATCCGATGAGAGCCGGCACACCGAGAATCATCCCGTAAATAAGGAGGATGAACAGCAGAAGGAAGCCGGGCGTAATCTGATCCTCAAGCCCAAAGTAAAAAAAGAGAATCATGATCACGCTGATTACGGTAGCGATAATTGCGCCGATTTTATTCATTAATGTAAAGTGGACAAGGGCCTGTTCCCTTGTCAGGGTGTATTTCCATCGATATACACGGTCGGGACCCTGCACAACGCGCTCTGCGCTTTCCGGAGTATTATTGGTCATAGTCATCACCTTAGATTTGTTCATGCATCATATATAGCCATCACTCGTAGATTGTTCCTGCGCCACATATGGTCATTATCCGTAGATTATTTTTGCGTTCACGCAACGCTCGGTAATGTAGTTCCATACAAAATTGTAGGCGCTTTTCGGTACATAGACCTGCTGATACTGAAGGAAAGTGTTCACCCAGATCAGGTTATCCGCTCTCTTTCCTTTGATGGAGCGGTCTTTCTCGAACTTGGAGTGGTATGCATTTGCCCTGAGCGTCATACCGGTTCCTGAAATAACGCCTCCGGTGTTGCCGCCTGCGGCGCTGACTGCTGCCGATGCCGCTGCGACCGCTCTGGTCATCGCTGCCTGATCGGTTGTCTGGGAGAACGTGATTCCCTCATTGTTCATCTGGTAGATCAGCATGTATTTGCCCCCGTACATTGTATTTACAAGCCATATGGCAAATACGACCACCAGCAGCACACCGCCAAAGCTCAGCATGGTGATAAGGAACGTGGACATCGAGAGCCTGGAGCTGGCCGCCATCCAGATCATCATGATAACGATTGGCAGGAAACAGAGACCGACAACTTTAAAATAAAATGAGAACATGGACCTGTCTTTCATCATGTTCATGCAGTAGATCCAGTCATAGGTGCCGTCTTCTTCCTCAAAGATGGCATTTAAGCCTAATTTTTCTGCTTCCTCAGTCGTCAGGGACAGAAAGTCGATCTCTTCAATGTTTTTGTTGTTCATGGCAGTCCTCCGAAGTGCAGCAGGGCAAAGTGTTGTGAAGCCTTGCTTTATATCATCTGATAGTTTCGAGAATGCGCTGAGCTGCTTTTTAATATTATAGAGTATTTTTCGCAAAGCGTACACATTTTAATGATATATAATAAATAGATATGGCTCACATCCTATGTGGGGCGATATAGATTTTACTTATATCTCAGTGTGAGATGCCCCCGCCTCTATAGGCGGTGGGCAACAAACTAGCCTCAGTGGCGGGTGTCAATCCCCCACTGAGATATACGCCCAGCTGCACAATGCTCCACTGGAACATTGTTACGCGTGCTTAGACACGGCGCATTCGTATGATATCAGCCGAGTGCGGTTCCATAATAATACTTGTAAAGAGGAGGTGTTTCGCTATGAGAGGAAAAGACAAATGCAAAATTTTGAAAGAAATCCGTCAGCGCATCGCCGATGAAAATGATATCCCATATGTCACCCGCGAATGCAGTTATCATGGAGAGTGCACCGGAACATGCCCTCGCTGCGAGAGTGAACTTCGGTATCTGGAACAGCAGCTCGAGCGCCGCAGAAGCCTCGGAAAGCGGGTGAGCGTCGCCGCTTTATGTGTCGGGATGGCTCTGGCTTCAGCAGGATGTGCCCCAAGCATTATTGATAATGGACCTGGTGATATAGCCGGAGGGCTTCAGTATTATGGGTCGGATGTTGATCAGTTGTCCGGGGAGGTCGGTCCGGATGAGTCAAATATCGAGGAACTGTCCGGAGAGGTCGATATCTGTGAGCCGACTTCTGCACCTGATTCGGTGGATTTGACCGGAAATGACCTGTCAGGAGCGGCCAAGGAACCTGAGCCGGATTACATTGAACTTTCCGGCGATGTTGCCTACCCGGATGGCTATGATTCCACAGGTTCGGAAGATATCATGGTCACGACAGAGGGCGAAGTCGCATGGCCTGAGGCATAAAAATATGGATAATCTGCATTTTCCCCTGCTTGCCCTCGCGCGGCTCCGAATGGGAACGGACGGCAAGGGTGTAACCACGCTCGCGGCCGGTGCCGGATGTCCGCTCAGCTGCCGCTACTGCATTAACAAGCGTCTTCTCAAAGAAGCACCGAGGGAAGATGTGACAGCGGAGGAGCTGATAGAGAGAATTCGGATCGACGACCTGTACTTTCGCGCAACGGGCGGCGGAGTGACCTTCGGGGGCGGTGAGTCGCTGCTTCACGCAGCTTTTATCGGTCGATTTAAGGAATTGTGCCCGCCTGAATGGCGGATTGCCGCGGAGACCAGCCTCGCAGTGCCGCGGGAGAATCTCCTGCCTGTGCTGTCTGCGGTGGACGAATTCATTGTGGACTGCAAGGATATGAATCCGGATATTTACCATAGTTATGCGGGCGGTGACGCGCAGCTCATGAAAGACAATCTGGAGTTTCTTCTCGCGTCGTGCGGAGCAGAGCGGATAATTGTCCGGGTTCCGCGCATCCCCGGCTTCAATACTGCGGCGGATCAGAGAAAAAGTGTGGAAATTTTGAGGAAGATGGGGGTCACGCGGCTGGATTTATTTGATTACTTGATAAGAGACGAGTGAATGAATGCTGCGGAGACGAACTTGACGGCTCAAGATGCAGTGGGTGCGCTGTAGATTTCTAGAGGATGTGCTGTAGATTTCTGACGCAGGGTATTTTGGTTGAATTGTCCGAAGCAGACATGGCAGAGTATCTTGGTGAAATCATGACATATCAGACTTGTTGATTATAAAATGAAAAGTGGGCAGATCCGAGGACCTGCCCATCATTTATTTTTTTAAATTATCAGTCATAGAAACCAAGGATGCTTCCTGCCATCCAGCCGTGATCCGGAGAGCTGAGCTCATACCATGTTCTTCCGTCGTCAGCGTTGTACTGGGATCTGCCTGTTGTTGATACCCATGTGCCGTTCGGATAAGAGGTGATGCGTTCATAGCTGGTGCCCGGGCCGTTTCTCAGAACACCGTTCTGTACTGTGCGGGTGTTGACCTGTCTCCACTCACCGCCTGCTGCGTTTACAAGTTCCTCAACATTTATCTTCTTCATTTCTGTCATGATTTTGATCTCCTTTATCTATCAATTTAGCTTGTATTTTTCTTTTTTATTGGGCTCCCTTTGAGCCGTACAGTAATATATACGAGGGACTTTTGGGGAGGGCTAAAAGAATTTGCTGCTTCTGCCTTCAGGTCAAAAGACACAGAAAAGGTTTGGAAAGATAATGTATTATTTTTTAGCAGCTTATTGTATAATGAGTTGGTTAAACTAAATTTCTATGCTTTAGTGTGAGGGATAGACTATGGATTTTAAAATAATGAAATGCCCGGTTTGCGGATCACCGCTCGATGCCGGGCCGGACGAGAAATTTATTATATGCCGGGCATGCGACACCCCGCTTCGGCTGAACGAGGACGCGACGTCCTTCCTCAGAGATCCGGAAGCCTTCGGTTACGGCTTCGAAAAGGGCAGACAGAGAGCAAGGGCGGAGGAAGAGCAGAGGCGGTCCATCGAACGGGGAAGCTTCTATGACCAATCTGTGCCAAATCAGCCGTATCCGGGACAGGTGAACTATAATTATTACGGTGCGAATCCGGGTGTGTCTGATAAAGATCGGATGACGACCTTAATCATATGTGTTCTCCTTGGCTTAGTCGGCGGTCATCAATTCTATGTCGGAAAAATTGGTAAAGGGGTGCTTTACTTATTCACCGGCGGATTGTTTGGCATCGGATGGATCATTGATATCATCAGTCTTGCGACCGGGTCGTTTAAGGACTCCAACGGTCGAGTGCTTGTGAGCGAAAGCGAACGCAGCAACCGCCAATACGGCAATCAATTCGGCGGCGCACCGCAGAGGAACAATGGCACTGCACCGCAGCAGGCTTATCGCAGCCAGCCCGGCTATGGTCAGCCGGATAATAGTCAGGTCGATTACAGCCAGCCCGGTTATGGTCAGCCGGAGTACAACGACGATGAGCTATGGGCAAGAAAAATGAGAAATAGAAGACATATTTTTCTTGCGCTTATAATTTTGTTTGGTCTGACCATGATAGGCAACCTCTCTGACGGAAACTTTTCCGGTTTTCTGATGACGGCAATTTTAACAGGCCTTTTCGGCTATCTCTACTACAAGACACCGAAGACATGAAAAAGATCTCCCGAACGGACGGTTTCGCCGACGATTCTGGAGATTTGTCACGATGGGAGATACTCACCGCTTCTACAAGCGGTGGGTAATATGATATTCTGCTCTTTTCAGAGAGGTTTACCATGGTGAAAAGTATGGATCAATTCTTGCGATATGAGAATGAGCTTGCACCCGGAAGCGGATTTGAATTGTGGAGTCTGGCGCATATTTTATGGCTCCTGGTTCTGGGACTTATTGCGGCTGTGGCGCTTCTCGGAGCAAGACGGTGCGCGGGGCATGGAAAGAGGTGGATCCGGAGTACATTTGCAATATGTGCGCTGCTCATGCAGGTCCTTCCTGCTCTTTTGATCATGTGGAAGGGCATGTACAGCAAGTACACGCTCCCACTGCACATATGCTCACTGGCAAGTTATGCTGTCTTTGCTCACATGCTTTTCGCTGAAAAATCCGTTATTCTTTCTGAGCTGCTGTTTTTCCCGTTCCTTCCCGGCGCGATGTGTGCCCTGCTTTTTCCGGACTGGACAATGTACTCGCCATGCTCTTTTTTCAGTTCTGCAGGCTTTCTCGTGCACGGGGCGATTGCCATTTACATTCTGTTGTGTCTTGATGAGCGCATCATTGTGCCCGCTACTCGCCGCTGGCCGATCCCAATCGCGTTTATGGTATTGTACGCAGGAATCATGCTCCCGTTCGACCGTGCATTCGGTGTTAATTATGGATTTTTGAATACCGCATCTCCTGGCTCGCCTCTCGTGTGGCTGGCGAACACCTTTGGTGCCGGGATTGGTTACTATGCCAGCTATGGGGGTGTTGTGCTCGGTGTGATGGCGGTGTGGTATGGAGTGTTGTGGTTGAGGCATCGTGTTTAATGAAAACGGCGTAGGTTCTGAGCGGAACTTGCGCCGTTGCTTTATTTTTTATCAAGTATAGTAAGAGCCAAAGGCAACCAAAAAGCTTTGGAGGCAGGAGTTCAGTTGCCTCTGCCATGGACCCGATGAAACCCGCAAGGATCAAAGGCAACCAAAACGCCCGGGAAGCAGGAATCCAGTTGCCTCCTCCAATGACCCGATGAAACCCGCAAGAGTCAAAGGCAACCAAAAAGCTTTGGAGGCAGGAGTTCAGTTGCCTCTGCCATGGACCCGATGAAACCCGCAGGAGTCAAAGGCAACCAAAACGCCCGGGAAGAAGGAATCCAGTTGCCTCCGCCATGGACCCGATGAAACCCGCAAGGATCAAAGGCAACCAAAACGTCTGGGAAGCAGGAATCCAGTTGCCTCCGCCAACGACCCGATGAAACCCGCAAAGGTCAAAGGCAACCAAAACGCCCGGGAAGCAGGAATCCAGTTGCCTCCGCCAACGACCCGATGAAACCTGCAAAGGCCAAAGGCAACCAAAACACCTCAGGAAGCAGGAATCCAGTTGCCTCTGCCGTGAACCCGATGAAACCCGCAAAGGTCAAAGGCAACCAAAACGCCCGGGAAGAAGGAATCCAGTTGCCTCCGCCAACGACCCGATGAAACCTGCAAAGGCCAAAGGCAACCAAAAAACCCGGGAAGCAGGAATCCAGTTGCCTCTGCCAACGACCCGATGAAACCCGCAAGGATCAAAGGCAACCAAAAAGCTTTGGAAGCAGGAATCCAGTTGCCTCCGCCATTAATCAGATGAATCAGTGCAATAAGACTCTCAAAAGGCAGTATGTGTTGTGGTAAAATGAGACTGTCAACAGGAAATATGATAAGGTGGGAACAACAATGACACATTCTTTTAACAAACACGACATCACGCGCGACGCATGTATGCTCCGCGGTCCTCTCAGACGGCAGGGGTACGACTGGTGGTGGCACTCGCTGACCGCCAGGGACGAGAACGGCGCGGAAAAGCCCTTCTTCATTGAATTTTTTGTATGCAACCCGGACCTCGCGGAGGATGAGCCGGTCCTGGGGCAGCTTCCTGCAAATGCAGCCTCCGGCACAAAGCCCTCCTACCTCATGGTCAAAGCCGGATGCTGGGGAGAGGACCACTGCCAGCTGCACCGGTTCTTTGCGTGGAAGGATGTAAATATGCATGCCGATGCACCCTTCTCCATCGATGCCGCCGACTGCCACGCATCGGAAACCCGCATTGCGGGAAGCATCAAAGTCACAGCGGAGGAAGCCGCAGCTCACCCGGAGTGGATGTGTGACGCGGGAGAGATGAGCTGGGATCTGCAAGTTGACAAACTGATCGCCTTTAATGTCGGTTATGGAGCGAGTAAGCCGCTGAGGGACGTGGAGGCATTTGCAATGTACTGGCATGCCGAGGGAATGAAGAGCGCATTTTCCGGCACAATCATGTTAAACGGCAGAAAATACACGGTGACGCCGGACACCTGCTACGGCTATGCGGACAAGAACTGGGGACGCGATTTCACAAGCCCCTGGGTGTGGCTGTCATCGAACCACCTGGTCAGCAAAAAGACCGGAAAGCAGCTGATGAACTCCGTCTTCGATATCGGGGGCGGCAGGCCGAAGATCTATCTTGTGCCGCTGGATCGACGGCTCCTCGGCGTATTCTACTACGAGGGCAGGGAATTTGATTTCAACTTTTCAAAGGTGTGGCTCGATGTGAGGACAAAATTCTCATTCCGCGAGGATGAAGAGCGTGTCTACTGGCATGTTGTGCAGGAGAATGTGCATGCTGTGATGGATACGATGATCATTTGCGAAAAGAAGGACATGCTGCTCGTGAACTATGAAGCCCCCGATGGAAGCAAGAAGCACAACCGGCTTTGGAACGGCGGCAACGGATTCGGGGTCGTGAAGCTGTACGAGAGGAAGCATGGCGGTCTGGAACTCATCGATGAGATCGAGGCGACGCATGTAGGCTGCGAGTACGGGGAATATGACACAGAATAAAGAGAGATAAAAACGGCGCGGGCTCACATGGAACCCGCGCCGGTTATTATCATTTTCAATTCTAAATTATCTGAGGTATTCAGCGTTTACATAGCCTGTCTTGTCAACTGAC
>CADAIL010000031.1 GCA_902788035.1 uncultured Lachnospiraceae bacterium
ATCCATGCTTACACAGGCGATCAGATGACTCTTGACGGCCCGCAGAGAAAGGGTGACCTCAGAAGATCCCGCGCTGCAGCTGTTAACATCGTTCCGAACAGCACAGGTGCTGCTAAGGCTATCGGCCTTGTTATCCCGGAACTGAACGGCAAGCTCATCGGCGCTGCACAGCGTGTACCGACCCCGACAGGCTCAACAACAATTCTTACAGCTGTTGTTGAAGGCACAGTTACCAAGGATGAGATCAATGCTGCTATGAAGGCTGCTGCAACAGAGTCCTATGGCTACAACACAGATGAGATCGTTTCCAGCGATATCGTCGGCATGAGATTTGGTTCTCTGTTCGATGCTACACAGACCATGGCTATGCCGCTTGACAACGGCACAACAGAGGTTCAGGTTGTTTCCTGGTATGACAATGAGAACTCCTACACAAGCCAGATGGTTCGCACAATCAAGTACTTCGGCAAGCTTCTTTCCGAATAATTGAATTGAAGTAAGACCTGATAGGGTCCGGTCACTAAAGGGCCGGACCCTTTTTTATCGCGGAGGCTTCGTGCCGACCGCACCGTGCGGATCTGCCAACAGTGTATCCGCTGACCCAGAATGAAGATTATGCACACAGGGTGCTGATCATAGAATCCATTATTAAGGAGGATTGATACCAATGCTTAATAAAAAGTCTGTTGATGATATCAACGTAAAAGGCCTGCGCGTTCTTTGCCGCTGCGATTTCAACGTTCCGCTGAAAGCCGGCGTCATCACCGATGAGAACCGCCTCGTCGCAGCTCTTCCGACAATCAAGAAGCTGATCGCTGACGGCGGCAAGGTCATCCTTTGCAGCCACCTCGGCAAGCCGAAGGGCGAGCCGAAGCCGGAACTTTCTCTGGCTCCTGTTGCTGCACGCCTTTCCGAACTTCTCGGCCAGGAAGTTGTATTTGCGGCTGATGACAATGTAGTCGGCGATAATGCAAAGGCAGCTGTTGCGGCTATGAAGGACGGCGATGTTGTTCTTCTTCAGAACACACGTTATCGCAAAGAAGAGACAAAGAACGGCGAAGCATTCTCCAAGGAACTTGCTTCCCTCGCTGATGTATTCGTAAACGACGCTTTCGGTACAGCTCATCGTGCACACTGCTCCAACGTCGGTGTTACACAGTACATCGATACATGCGTAGTCGGCTATCTGATGCAGAAGGAAATCGACTTCCTCGGCAACGCAGTTGAGAACCCGGTTCGTCCGTTCGTAGCTATCCTCGGCGGCGCTAAGGTTGCTGACAAGCTGAACGTTATCTCCAACCTGCTTGAGAAGTGCGACACACTTATCATCGGCGGCGGCATGGCTTACACATTCCTTAAGGCTCAGGGCCTTGAGATCGGCAAGTCTCTCTGCGATGAGACAAAGATTGACTACTGCAAGGAAATGATCGATAAGGCAGCTGCTCTCGGCAAGAAGCTGTATCTGCCGGTTGACACAGTATGCACAGATTCCTTCCCGAACCCGATCGATGCTGAAATCGCTACAGTTACTGTAGACGCAGATGCTATCCCGGCTGACAAGATGGGCATGGATATCGGCCCGAAGACAATCGAACTTTACAGCGATGCAGTTAAGTCTGCTAAGACAGTTGTATGGAACGGCCCGATGGGCGTTTTCGAGAACCCGATCCTTGCAGCAGGCACAAAGGCAGTTGCAGCAGCTCTGGCTGAGACAGAGGCTACAACAATCATCGGCGGCGGCGATTCCGCAGCAGCTGTTAACCAGCTTGGCTATGGCCCGAAGATGAGCCACATCTCCACAGGCGGCGGCGCTTCCCTTGAATTCCTTGAGGGCAAGGAGCTTCCGGGCGTTGCAGCAGCTAACGACAAATAATTAACAGGAATTATTCACGCAGATTACTGTAAATCGGTTCGTGCGTATTCCGCCCGGGGCGGCATACGCGCGGACTGCAGATATTATTAAAAATTAATTTCTTATATAAAAAAGGAGGATGATACCCATGGCAAGACGTATCCTGGCAGCAGGTAACTGGAAAATGAACATGACTCCGTCAGAGGCAAAGGCTTTCATCGAGGAGAACAAGGCAGCATTTGCAAGCGAAGATGTTGACGTTCTTTTCTGCGTACCGGCAATTGATCTTCCGGCAGCTCTTGCAGCAGCTGAGGGCACAAACATCAACATCGGCGCTGAGAATATGTACTTCGAAGAGAAGGGCGCTTTCACAGGCGAGATCGCTCCGGCTATGCTTGATGACCTCGGTGTTAAGTATGTTATCATCGGCCACTCTGAGAGACGTGACTATTTCGGCGAGACAGATGAGACCGTCAATAAGAAGGTCCTCAAGGCTCTTGAGCACGGCATCGTTCCGGTAATGTGCTGCGGCGAGTCTCTGACACAGAGACAGCAGGGCGTTACACAGGATTTCATTCGTCAGCAGGTCAAGATCGGCCTTCTCGGCGTAGATGCAGAAGCAGTCAAGAAGGTTGTCATCGCTTATGAGCCGATCTGGGCTATCGGCACAGGCGTCACAGCTACTTCTGATCAGGCTGAGGAAGTCTGCGGCTGGATCCGCGCACTCCTTGTCGAGCTGTACGGTGCTGAGGTTGCTGAGGAAGTTCGCGTCCTTTACGGCGGTTCCGTAAACGGCGGCAACGCTGCAGAGCTGTTCGCTAAGCCGAACATCGACGGCGGTCTTGTAGGCGGCGCTTCTCTGAAGGCTTCCTTCGCAGACATCATTCATTACAACAAGTAATTTGCTGCCATAGCATGATCAAGTAAAGTGGGGCAGAGAGCGGTGTACGTTCTCTGCCCTTTCTGTGCAGGCAGGGGACCGGGGTACCTGTATCGTGCTTGCATGAAATGAAGACAGCAGACTAAAGCAGCTGCTTTGTGCCAGTGTGAAATGTGTTAAAAATCACGAAAAATCGCATAAATACAGGGTTTTTTCTGTTAAAGTTTCTTTACTTTGAATAACGTGTGAAGTAAAATAATGATAAGTGCAGATATGCATATGTTGCATATATGTGAAGGCAGCGAGCCAGGGTGTCCTCTGAGCGCTTGCGCATAGCGAGAGGACTTGGCGACTGTATATCAGCTTCGTAAATCTAAAATGCGGATTAAGCCCGTAAGATAAAGAAAAGGAGAAACTATGAGCGCAAAAAGACCAACAGTATTAATGATTCTTGACGGCTATGGCGAGAGTGATGTACATGAGCATAACGCGGTGTACCTTGCAAATACACCGGTCATGGACGAACTGAAAGCAACATGCCCGTTCAAGAAGGGTTATGCAGCCGGTATGGCAGTAGGCCTTCCGGATGGCCAGATGGGCAACTCCGAAGTCGGTCACATGAACATGGGTGCCGGCCGTATTATCTATCAGGAACTGACACGTATCTCCAAGGCAATCGATGATGGCGATTTCTTCCAGAATGAAGTCCTTTGTGATGCTGTTGACAAGGCAATTGCAGGCGGCGCAGCCCTCCACTGCATGGGTCTTCTGTCTGACGGCGGCGTTCACAGCCACAACACGCATCTCTATGGCCTGCTTAAGCTGGCTAAGCAGAAGGGCCTTGAGAAAGTTTATGTACACTGCTTCATGGACGGCCGCGATACACCGCCGGAATCCGGCAAGGGATTCATTGACGCACTTGAGGCAAATATGAAGATGATCGGTGTCGGCGAGATCGCAACGGTTTCCGGCCGCTACTATGCTATGGACCGTGACAACCGCTGGGAGCGTGTTGTCCTTGCATACAACGCTATGGTCAAGGGCGAAGGCGTTCCGGCAGAGAGCGCACCGAAGGGCATGTTGGCTTCCTATGCGGACGGCAAGCCGGATGAATTCGTACTTCCGTTCGTAGTTCAGAAAGACGGCGCACCGGTCGCAACGATCAAGGACGGCGATTCCCTGATCTTCTTCAATTTCCGCCCCGACCGTGCTCGTGAGATCACCCGCACATTCTGCATGGATGAGTTCACAGGCTTCGACAGAGGTCCGAGAGTAAAGACCAATTTCGTAGCTTTCACAGACTATGATGTAACGATCCCGAACAAGGAAGTTGCTTTCAAGAAGCAGTCTATCTCCAACACATTCGGCGAGTATCTGAGCAACCTCGGCATGAAGCAGCTCCGCACCGCTGAGACAGAGAAGTATGCGCATGTCACATTCTTCTTCAACGGCGGCAAGGAAGAGCCGTTCCCGGGCGAGGATCGTCTCCTTGTTCCGTCACCGTCGGTACCGACCTATGACCTGCAGCCGGAAATGAGCGCATTCAAGGTCTGCGACGGCCTCGTAGCAGCAATCAAGAGCGGTGTCTATGATGCAATCGTTGTCAACTTCGCAAATGGTGACATGGTCGGCCACACAGGCAATGAGGCAGCTGCAATCAAGGCTGTAGAGGCAGTTGATGTGTGCGTAGGCCGTGTTGTCGAAGCTCTGAAGGAAGTTAACGGCCAGATGTTCATCTGCGCTGACCACGGCAATTGCGACAAGATGGTCGACGAGAAGACCGGCGAGCCGTTCACAGCTCATACGACCAATCCGGTTCCGTTCATCATTGTCAATGCAGATCCGAAGTATGATCTGAAAGAGGGCGGACGTCTCTGCGACATCATCCCGACGATGCTTGAAATGATGGGCCTTCCGAAGCCGGAAGAGATGACAGGTATCTCACTGCTTGTCGAGAAATAAAACTTATAACATACGGTAATTGCGGGGCTGCCATAAGTGGCAGCCCCGTTTTTACTATCTGTATGTGCCTTTCTGTAACGCAGGTAACAGTTCAGTCAGGCTGTTCCTGCAGTTCGTTACCGACAGCAAAGCATCCATCTTCGTGAGAAAAACATTGCCGGTCCGACTGAGAGATCGCAAAGTGCAAAGCATTTTGCAAGCTCGCAAGGTAGGACCGACGTTTTTCGATGAAGATGATGTTTGCGCCGGGTCTGGGAACTTGGCTGCAGCCTGACTGAACTGGTACTGCCGTATTGCCGCGAGATACATTTGCTGAAATTAGTGGTTGTAATTCATTTTTTAATGTGTTATTATGTCATTTAGTTTATGTGAAGAGGTGTGGTATGGACATTTTAAGAATTGTTCTTACAATTATTTATGTGATTGACTGTATTGGTCTTACAGTTGTTGTACTCATGCAGGAAGGCAAAGATGCCGGACTTGGCGCAATCGCCGGTGCGGCTGATACATACTGGGGACAGAATAAAGGCCGTTCTATGGAAGGCGGACTTGAGAAAGCTACTAAAGTCATGGTAGCTCTGTTTTTCATCCTCTCAATTGTTCTTGTCATGAAATTCATCAACTGACAGATGTATTGCATTTGTGAACTATGGCCCCTGCAGACATGCAGGGGTTTTTTCGTCTCAGCGGGCAGATCTGCATGTTGGCTGAAATCATATAGAACGGATATAAAGAATGAAAAGAAAGCACAGGAAAGAATTTAAGAAATATCTGGCAGAGAGAGCGGCATCCGCATCGAAGGCAGGGCATAAGAAAAGCGGCATAAAAGCAGCGAAAATAGGAGGCAGGAGAAGCGGCGCTGAACAATCAGGCTCTGTACGGAAGGTATACTCGGATAAGCAACTGCCGAGAGTCATCGGAGTTTTCAGGCAGAATACCAGAGGCTTCGGATTTGTGACTCCGAACGAGGAGTCGGATGCAGCAGGCACAGGCTCAAACGACATTTTTATCGCGTCGGACCGCACCCTGGATGCAGTGAACAAAGACACTGTGGAGGTGGTCATACTGAACAGCGGTCTTGGCCGAAAGAACCGCGAGGGTAAGATTGTCCGCGTTGTGGAAAGAGGTACGACAGAGGTCGTCGGTACTTTCCGGAGGAAGCGTTTTGAGGGCTGGGTCATATCCGACGACACAGGATTCAAGAGAATCGTTATTGTTGACCTGAAAAAGATAAAGGATGCCAGAAACGGCGATAAAGTCGTATGTAAGATCACTGACTACGGCTCCAGATGGGAGAACCCGAGAGGTGTTATTACCGAGATCCTCGGCCACGAGGATGAGGCGGGAACGGACATTCTCTCTATAGCAAGAGCTATGGAACTTCCTATGGTCTTTCCGGAGCGTGTCCTGAATCAGGCGGAAAAGATCCCGGATCATGTGATAGAGGGCGATTATGCCGGCAGAGAAGATCTCCGCGAGTGGCCTATGGTCACCATTGACGGACCGGATGCCAAGGATCTGGACGATGCTGTTTCACTCACAAAAGAGGGGGAGGACTATATTCTCGGCGTCCACATCGCGGATGTTTCTAACTATGTGCAGGAAAACTCCGCTCTGGATCGGGAAGCTCTCCGGCGGGGAACATCAGTATACCTGGCAGACCGTGTGATACCTATGCTGCCTGAGCGGCTGTCGAACGGCATATGTTCTCTGAATGCAGGCTGCGACCGCCTTGCGCTGTCCTGTATCATGACATTGGACAGGGATGGAAAAGTAAAGGACCATCGCATCGTGGAGAGCGTGATCCGGGTCGATGAGCGCATGACTTATCCCGATGTCCGGGCTATTCTTGAAGATCATGATCAGGCGCTCATGGACAAGTACAGCAGGTTCGTTCCCATGTTCCGGGAGATGCATGAGCTCTCACTTCTCATTCGGGCGCGCCGCATGCGCCGCGGTGCTATCGACTTTGACTTTCCGGAAGCCAAGGTAAAACTGGATGAGGAGGGGATTCCGACCGAAATTGTCGCTGAGGAAGCTAACTGCGCAACCAGGATTATTGAGGACTTTATGCTCACTGCCAATGAGACTGTTGCCGAGCACTTCCACTCCGCCGAAATTCCATTTGTCTACCGCGTTCACGGTGATCCCGATCCAGAGAAGATCGAGAACGTGCTGGCATTTGTAAGAAAGCAGGGAGTCAGCATACAGAAAACGAAGCAGAATATCACGCCGAAGGAGATACAGAATACTCTGAACGCGATAAAAGGACAGCCTTCGGAGCCTATGATCAGCAGAATCATTCTTCGCTCCATGCAGCAGGCAAGGTATTCTACGTCCTGTGACGGCCACTTCGGACTTGCGTCTCAGTATTATTGCCACTTTACGTCGCCGATCAGAAGGTATCCTGATCTTCAGATCCACCGCATTATTCATGACTGCATCAGAGGAAGGATGACCGAAGATCGAAAACGTCATTACAAGGATATTCTGGATGAGGCTGCGGAGCAGAGTTCCGTGACAGAGAGGAGAGCTGCTGAGGTCGAGAGAGAGACGGTCAAGCTTAAGAAAGCCCAGTATATGCTCATGCATATCGGCGAATCCTTTGAGGGAATTATTTCGTCGGTGACCAGCTGGGGCATCTATGTGGAACTTCCCAACACTGTCGAAGGTCTCGTGAGGGCATCTGACATGGACGATGATTATTACATTTTTGATGATAATAAGCAGGCTATGGTCGGCAGGCTCTCCCGAAAAGAGTATCGTCTTGGCGATACAGTTCGTGTTATAATGAAGGGCGCGGACCTGACTTTGCGGACCATCAGTTTTGATATGGATCAGGGACCGGATAATTATCTATCTTATGAGGAATGATCATGGCAGAGAAAAACAGCATTAAAATGATAGCCAACAATAAAAAGGCATATCACGATTATTTTATACTGGAAAAATATGAGGCCGGCATTGAGCTTGCCGGCACCGAGGTAAAGTCGATACGTATGGGCCACTGTTCAATAAAGGAAGCCTATGTCGAAATTAAACAGGGTCAGATCTCGATCGTCGGAATGCATATTTCACCTTATGAGAAGGGAAATATATTTAACAGGGACCCGCTGCGTACCCGCAAACTTCTCATGCATAAGAGCGAGATCAGAAAACTCGGCGAGAAGATCCGTGAGAAAGGCTTTACTCTGATGCCGCTCTCTGTCTATCTGAAAGGAAGCCTGGTGAAGGTCGAGATCGGTCTTGCCAAGGGCAAGAAGCTCTACGATAAGCGCGCGGATATACAGAAGAAGGATATGCTGAGAGAAGCGGAGAGAGACTTTAAGAGCAGATTCTGAGGCAGTTGTATACCTGATGGAGGACTGCGGGAGCAGAGCTCTGCGCATTTGCATGACGAACGATGAATCGCGGCACACATTTTCTTCGGAGGTGCAGACTATGAAAAAGATGACCAAGGCTCTTTTTGTATCGTTACTTGTTCTCACGGTGGCAGCATGCGGGAATAATAACCCTGTGGGCGAAGCGAGCCCTCCCGCACAGACACCGGAAGCTGTCGCTGCAGCTCAGAATTCAGCAGGGGCAGCGGAAGTAAGCGAGAGTAATGTGGGCTCTGATGATGATTTCCAGAATCCCACTATGAATTTTGTGGGATCTTACACAGCGGACGGCGCGGAGATGGAAGTATCCGCGTCGGGCAAAAGTGACGCGGAATTTAAAGTCACCTGGAGTAAGGAAGACTCTGCAGTCAGTGTCTGGACCATGAGCGGAGAGCTGAATGCTGACACATTCACTGTCGAATACGCAAACTGTGTGAAAAAGGACTACGTATATAGTGAAGATGGCAGCGTGGAGTCCGAGACTTCAGTATATGATGACGGCACGGGCAGGATCATTTTCAATCCTCAGGATGGGACTCTCGTCTGGGAGGATGAAAAGGAGCATGCGGCGGACGCGCTTATTTTCGAGTATAGTTATTCTGCCGGGTAAGCTGCGAAAACGGTGAGCCGGGCTGAGAAATAATCTGTTGCGGAAATCGGTGATTCAGGTTAAAAATACTGCAAGGTCTTTTACAACAGACGAGTGATGTGATTAACAAGGTCACGGGGATCTCTGAGGGGCATACACGAAAAGAGGTTTTTATGAAGAATAATAAACTCCTGCTGATGTTCATATCCATGTTTTTCATTCTGCTCCTCGGACAGAATGTCCATGCGGACACAAGAAAGCTCATTATCGTAGGTGATTCCAGGACCGAGGACATGCACCTGACAGTCGGTGATTCCGGATGTGTATGGTCCTATGAAGTCGGAGAGGGCATCATCTGGATGAGGAAGACCGGAATTCCCGCAATTGAGAAGAAAATCGGACAGAATACTGCAGTTGTCATTCTCATGGGAGTGAACGATTGCGCTGATCTCTGGGTGACGGATGAGTACTGTGACTATCTGAACAGCAAGGCTGCTGAGTGGGCGAAAAAAGGTGCTGTCACGTACTATTTTTCGATAACTCCGATCGTCGAGTCCGCTTACAAGCCGAAAGATATATCAAATGCGGATATAATAGCGTGGAATAATACTATGAAGGCAGGCCTGTCTTCCAAAGTAAAGTACGTCAATATTTACCCTCATATGCTCTCCGGGATAACGACTTATGACGGTCTTCATTACAATGAGTATTCAACCATCAGGTATTTTAATCTGATCAAGCGCTTCGTCAACGGATTTGATGACATGACGGACAAGACCCATCCTTATTATAATCCGATATACTGGGCGGTGCAGAGAGGAATTACCGATGGGTATGCAGGGACGAATCTTTTCGGAGTCGATGACGGATGTACCAGGAGTCAGGCTGTCATGTTCCTGTGGCGGCTTGCAGGCAAGCCCGCTCCTAAATCGGTAAGCAGGACACCGTTTTATGATGTCCCGAAAACACATCCCCATTTTAAGGCTGTGCTTTGGGCTTATCAAAAAGGGATCACAAAAGGTTATGACGACGGTTCTTTCGGAGTGGACAGAACATGTACCCGCGGACAGATATGTACTTTTATCTGGCGATATTTAGGAAAGCCAAAGACCGGTCTTTCACAGAGTCCATTTGCAGATCAGATTACCCCGGCTTACAGCAAAGCGGTACTGTGGGCCGCTGAACACGGTGTCACAAAAGGTTTTTCGGACGGAACCTTCCGCGATACTGCCTCCTGCACAAGAGGGCAGTGCATGACCTTTATTTACAGAATCAGGCAAATGTAAAACGGACCAGGGAAAAGGAGCTGTTTTGAGAAAATACAGGTTACTATTAATTCTTGCGGCAATAACCCTGCTGCTTTGCGGCAGTAATGTATATGCGGATGAGAGACAGATGGTCATCATCGGCGACTCCAGGACCGAAGACCTGCACGCTGCTGTAGGGGATGAGGGCTGTATCTGGGCTCATAAAGTCGGAGAGGGTCTGTACTGGATGCGCGATGTCGCGGTGCCGGAGGTCGATGACTATATCGGCAGCAATTCCGCCGTAGTCATTCTGATGGGGGTCAACGACGCAGGCTATACGGGGACTGCGCATGAGTATGTATCCTACATTAACGCCAAAGCGGCGGACTGGGCAGCCCGGGGAGCTGTGACCTATTATTTTTCCGTATGTCCGATCAACGAGGACATCTACCGTGGGAATGATGTGACAAACGCTGATATCATAGCGTGGAACGATATCATGAGAAGCGGGCTTTCTGAAGACGTGATCTATGTGGATGTTTATAACGACATAATGGAAGTTATGGACACTCCGGACGGAATGCATTATCAGAGAGGTACGTCCACGAGATGGTTCGAGCTTATAAAGGAGGCCGTAGCCGGCAATCCTTCTGATCCGGGTGTTTTGGAAATGCCGGAGCTCACCTATGACCGTGTCAATGTGTGGATTGATACAAATAACGGAAAGCTTCACTATGATGAAAACGGTGAACTCGATATAGGTCTCACCGAGATCGACGGGGACTGGTACTATTTCAATAACTTCGGGTATATGGTGACGGGACTTGTGGATATGAATGGCAAAGTCTCCATGTTCGATAATGACGGCAAGCGTCTCAGCGGTCTCATAGAAGAAGGCGGGCGGCTTCGCTATTTTGATCAGGATGGAATAATGCAGACCGGACTCGTTGAAGATCAGGGCACCCGATATTATTTTGATAAGAACGGCGTCGGGGCAAGCCAGATCGCGCAAATTGACGGGAAGAGTTATGCGTTCAAGGACGGAAAGATCCAGACAGGTCTGGTCCTGTTGGACGGACAGCTCTACTACTGCAATGATGACGGGGAAATCGTCACCGGCTGGATGGATATCGACGGAGATACTTATTATTTTGAGAAGGACGGCGCGGTACGGAGCGGATGGAAATCACTGCGGTCCGGAGATGAGAAAGGTCTTTACTATTTTGACGAGAACGGTAAAATGGCGACCGGTTGGAAGACGATTGACGATGAGACGTATCACTTCGATGAGGACGGCAGACAAAGCACCGGCTGGGTATCAGAAGATGACAAAAAATACTATTATTCGGGTGATCCGATTGCAGTCAAGGCCAGAGGTCTCGCTAATATCGACGGAGTGAACTATTACTTTGCGGATGAAGGTGATCACGAGCTTTTGACCGGCTGGATCGACGGTCAGGGAGGGCGGTATTACGCGACAGAAGACGGAAGTCTGGTGTCAGGTGTCCACTTAGACATTGACAGTGATATTTATCTCTTCAGCCCGGATGGGATTCTCCTTTGGTCGTGTACGAGGGAGATAGCTAATTTCATCGGACTTATGATCGGCGGAGCGCTTCTGGTCGCAGCTGTCATCATAGGTCTGATCATAAAGGGAAAACATAAAAAGTGAAACATAAAAAGCTGCCGCACTGGACGGTGGGTGCTGCCATACTATACAGCAGGCATTTGAAATAACATCTGCTATATAGTATGGCTGCTTTGCGTCACAGAGCGGCAGCCGTTAGTATTTTCTTATGAGCTTATTCGATGATCTCACCGTTGGATTCGCAGACTTTCTTATACCAGAAGAAGGAATCCTTGCGGCTGCGGGCGAAATTGCCGCTTCCGTCATCATGCTTATCGACATAGATGAATCCGTATCTCTTGGCGTACTGGCCTGTACCTGCGGACACAAGGTCGATCGGACCCCATGTCGTGTAGCCGATCAGGTTGACGCCGTCTTTGACAGCTTCTTTCATGGCCTTGATATGCTCTCTGAAGTAGGAGATCCTGTACTCATCGTGGATGGAGCCATCCTCCTCGACCTTATCAAATGCGCCGAAGCCGTTCTCGACGACCATGAGCGGAGTTTTCGGGTAACGGTTCTGAAGGAGATTCAATGTGTAGCGGAGGCCGTCCGGATCGATCTGCCAGCCCCAGTCGGAAGCTTTGAGGTACGGGTTCTTTGCGCCGCCCATCATATTGCCCTTGACCTGGTCAACACCTTCCTGGACCGTTACGCAGTTGGACATATAGTAGGAGAAGGTGTAGAAGTCGACAGTGCCTTCCTTAATGATCGCGAGATCTTCCTCATTGTCCATGAAGGATGTATCGACGCCGAATTCTTCGAAATACTTTCTTGCGAAGTACGGATATTCGCCGCGGACCTGTACGTCGCCGCAGAGGTCGTTGCAGATCTCATCGCGTCTCTGGAACTCGAGCATATCTTTCGGATTAGGTGTCAGCGGATACCACGTGATATGGCAGATCATGTTGCCGATCATGAAGTCGGGGTTGATCTTGTGGCCTTCAATGACCGCTTTGGCGGATGCGACGAACTCATTATGGAGAGCTTCAAATCTTAACTGATTATTTACTTTAAGTTCCGGAAGCATACAGCGCTCAGTTCTCGCAAGGTCGGATTTATCGCAGATGCCGAGACCGTACAGACTGCCCATGGTGGGATCCATAAGTCCGATGTTGATTTCATTGAACGTCAGCCAGTATTTTACTTTATCTTTATATCTCTTGAAGCATGTAGTTGCATACTTGACGAACAGGTCAATGACGCGTCTGTCTGAGAAACCGTTGTACTTTGTGACGATCGCCCACGGGATCTCATAGTGGCAGAGGGTTACAAGCGGCTCGATGCCGTGCTTTTTGCACTCGTCGAATACGGAGTCGTAGAAAGCCAGTCCTTCCTCATTCGGCTCCTCATCGTCGCCGTTCGGGAAAATACGGCCCCAGTTGATTGACATGCGGTAGCATTTGAAGCCCATCTCGCCAAAGAGGGCAATGTCTTCTTTATAGTGGTGATACAGGTCGACAGCTACATGAGACGGATAAAAAACGCCTTCCTCAATCTTCGGGCAGAATGTTCTCGGTGTGTTTACATCGCCGCCGAGCAGCATATCCGGCACAGACAGACCTTTTCCGCCTTCCAGATAGGCACCCTCGCACTGATTTGCTGCCGTCGCGCCGCCCCATAAGAATCCTTCTCTGAATACTGACATCATAGTCTCCTTTCTGCTTAGCAAATGGTGGAAATTTCAGCTAATATTTATTATAACACATAATTAATTAGATGATAATAGTACAGACAGGCTTCCATTGAAATCCGTTACCGGCAGCAAAGCATCCATCTTCGTGAGAAAAACATTGCGGATCCTTCCCTGTGAGATCAAAAAGCTTTTGCTTTTTAAGCTCACAGAAAGGATCTGCGTTTTTCGATGAAGATGATGTTTGCGCCGGATCACGAATTGCAAGGGAAGCCTGTCTGAACTGTTGCCCGGGAGCATCACTATCAAGGATTGTATTTAATATAAACTTTGCATGAATCCGCATTGTATGGTAGGATAAGTGATGTATGTTCAAAAATATTATCCCGGTCATTGGCTGAATGAGGGAGTGCTGCTTCGAACTGACACACGCAAATGACAGGAATCATCGGGAAACCGGAGGGCAGACAATGGAAAAACTAAAAGTAATGGTCGTAGACGATGAAGCAAGGATGAGAAAACTTGTTCGTGATTTCCTTGAAAAGCAGGACTATCAGGTCATTGAGGCTGAAAACGGCGAGAAAGCTGTTGACATCTTCTTTGATGAGAAAGATATAGCCCTTATAATTCTGGACGTTATGATGCCGAAGATGGACGGCTGGCAGGTCACTCGCGAAATCAGACAGTTCTCCAAGGTGCCGATCATCATGCTTACCGCAAGAGCGGATGAGAGGGATGAGCTCCTCGGATTCGAGCTCGGTGTCGATGAGTATATATCCAAGCCCTTCAGTCCTAAGATCCTTGTCGCCCGTGTCAATGCGGTCCTGCGCCGCAGCGGTAAGGCAGCTGCCGAGGATGTGCTCGAAGTTGCGGGAATACGTGTTGACAAGGCTGCTCATCAGGTCACGATTGACGGCAAGCCGATCGAGCTCTCATTCAAGGAATTCGAGCTCCTGCAGTATTTTGTCGAGAATAACGGTATAGCGCTGTCCCGCGAAAAGATTCTGAACGCAGTCTGGAATTATGACTACTTTGGTGATGCCCGGACGATTGACACTCACGTCAAGAAGCTTAGAAGCAAGATGGGCACAAAGGGCGAATACATCCGTACAATCTGGGGCATGGGCTATAAGTTTGATCCCAACGCTGAGAAGAAATAAAGCGGTAATGCAAATGCATAGGCCATGGACCTGAGGGAGGATGTGCTATGAAGAACAGTATACGAGCCCAGCTCCTGACTCTGTTCGTCGGAGTGATGTGCTTTACCCTGGTCGTCGTGGGCTTGACTAATTATCTTTTTCTGGGGGATTTCTACAGGTCCCGAAAGACAAAAGAGATTCTTAAGACCTATGAGCTCCTTAATGACAATGTAGAAAATGGCAGATACGATGATGATTCCGAGAAGAGCCTTGATCAGGTATCTGTGCAGCAGAACATGCAGATCATGGTCGCGACGTCCGATCTGTCGGAGATTATTCTGGTTACGAGCCGGGATGAGTTTGATCTTGCAGCGAGGCTGTTCGGTTATTATTCCGGATTCTACCAGGATGGTATGGAGATACTGAAGCAGACAGACCATTATACGATCCAGGTCACGCAGGATAAGCGCATCGCCACAAATTATCTTGAAATATGGGGCAATTTGGAGGACGGGGAGTGGTTCCTCATCCGATCGCCTCTCGAGAGTATTGAGAATGCGGCCCTGATCGCCAATATTTTCTATATCATTGTCGGTCTCATCACGACCATCATCGCGGTGATTGCCATTGTGCTGGTCTCAAAGCGGATCACTCGGCCGATTGTTCAACTGTCAGAGCTGTCCCGCGAGATGACGAAACTGAATTTTGATGTCAGGTACACCGGTCATGCCAACAACGAGATCGATCAGCTCGGAGAGAATTTCAATGTCATGTCCGACCAGCTTGAGCAGACGATCAGTGAGCTCAAGTCTGCAAATGTTGAGCTGCAGAAAGACAATGAGCGCAAGACCCAGATCGATGAGATGCGCAAGGAGTTCCTGAACAATGTATCTCACGAGCTGAAGACGCCGATTGCCCTTATTTCAGGCTATGCCGAAGGTCTGAAGGACAACATAGCTGAGGATAAGGAGAGCAGAGACTTCTACTGCGATGTTATAATCGATGAATCTTCGAAAATGAACAACATGGTCAGAAAGCTTCTTACGCTGAACCAGCTTGAGTTCGGAAATGACCAGGTAACTATGGAGCGCTTTGATATCACACAGCTGGTAAAAGGCGTGATATCCGGGATGAAACTCCTCATCGAGGACAAGGGGGCAGAGGTCACCATTAATACAGATGACCCGGTCTATGTCTGGGGAGACGAGTTCAAAATCGAGGAAGTTGTCACCAACTACATGAGCAACGCCCTGAACCATCTTGACTATGATAAGAAAATCGATGTCAGGATCATACGGGAGAACGGACTTGTCAGGGTATCTGTGTTCAATACGGGAAATCCCATTCCGGAGGGCGATATAGACAAAATATGGGATAAGTTCTATAAGGTGGATAAAGCTCGTACACGTGAATATGGCGGCAGCGGAATCGGTCTTTCTATAGTAAAAGCCATAATGGAGAGCCATAACCAGCAGTGCGGCGTGAAGAATTATGAGGACGGCGTGCAGTTCTGGTTCACTCTCGAAGGTAAATAAATATGTCTCTCGTATGAGACTTTAATAAAAAAGGAAAAAATCTATGGTAGCGGTAATTGACTACGATGCGGGAAATGTAAAAAGCGTGCTGAAAGCTTTTAAAGCACTCGGCCATGAGACATGTCTTACGAGAGATCCGGAGGTCATCCTCGGAGCAGATCATGTGATCCTGCCCGGTGTCGGTAATTTCGGTGACGCCGCTCATAAGCTGCGCGCCTTTGGACTTGAGGACGTTGTTCGTCAGGTGGCTGAAAGCGGAACACCCTTCCTCGGGATCTGCGTCGGACTACAGCTTTTCTACGAGGGCAGCGCCGAGAGTCCGGAGGCTTGCGGCCTCGGTCTCTTTGAGGGCAGATGCAGAAGATTTGATGAGAAGGCAGGTTTCAAAGTTCCTCAAATCGGCTGGAACAGCCTGCACCTTTCTCACGGCGGAAGACTGTTTGAGGGAATAGAAGACGGAGCTTTCGTCTATTTCGTCCACTCTTATTATGTGCCGGCAACGGATGGGGAACATGTGAAGGCTACAGCTTCCTACTCGAACGAGGCTGTGGCTTCGGTGGAGCGAGGAAATGTGTTCGCCTGCCAGTTCCATCCGGAGAAATCCGGTCATGTCGGACTCAGGATCCTTCAGAATTTCCTGAATCTCAGGAAGGAGGCATGACATGTTAACAAAGAGAATCATTCCGTGCCTCGATGTCAATGCGGGCAGAGTCGTAAAGGGCGTTAATTTTGTGAACCTCATGGACGCCGGTGATCCGGTGGAGGTCGCGAAAATCTACGACGCGGAGGGTGCAGATGAACTTGTCTTCCTCGATATCACCGCATCCTCAGACAAACGCGACACGGTCGTCGACATGGTAGAGCGCGTCGGTGATCAGGTCTTTATTCCGTTCACGGTCGGCGGAGGAATCCGTACTGTAGCCGATATGCAGAAAATACTTAGAGCCGGGGCGGATAAAGTCTCGGTGAATTCCGCAGCTATTGACAATCCGGATCTTATACGGGAGGGAGCGGAAAAGTTCGGTTCCCAGTGCATTGTCCTTGCGATAGACGCCAAGAAAAGGTCTGACGGAGACGGCTGGACCGTCTATAAGCACGGAGGCCGTATCGATACCGGTCTTGACGCGGTGGAATGGGCAAAGAGGGGCGTCAGCCTGGGAGCCGGAGAGATCCTTCTCACCTCGATGGACGGAGACGGTACAAAGGCTGGATATGACCTTGCTCTGACGCGCGCGATTTCTGACGCGGTCGGTGTTCCGGTCATAGCGTCCGGAGGAGCCGGAACCTTAGAGCATTTCCGTGAAGCTCTCGATGAGGGCGGGGCGGACGCTGCGCTTGCGGCTTCGCTCTTTCATTACAAGATCATGACGATCCGTGAAGTAAAGGAATACCTGAGGGATCACGGAGTGCCGGTCAGACTGTAATTATTAGTACGTACCGCAAGTTGCAGTCCGATGAGAAAGTGTGGTGCAAGCCGCAACCCGATGTGAATCTGTGGCAGGAGGAGATAATACAGTGGCGATAACTGGTGAGTGGGAGAAAGCTCTCCACGGGGAATTTGCAAAACCCTATTACAGAGAATTGTACAAGACGGTCCTCAAAGAATACCGGACCCGCGAGATTTATCCGCCAAGTACGGATATCTTCAACGCCTTCAAGTTCACTCCGCTCGAAAATGTGAAGGTAGTGATCATCGGCCAGGATCCCTATCATGGGACCGGTCAGGCAAACGGCCTCTGTTTCAGTGTGCATCCCGGTATAGAGATACCGCCTTCGCTGGTCAATATCTATAAGGAGCTGTCCTCGGATCTGGGATGCTATATACCCAACAACGGAGATCTGACCTACTGGGCTGAGCAGGGTGTCATGCTCCTCAACACGGTGCTTACGGTGAGAGCCCATCAGGCCAATTCACACAGGGGGATCGGCTGGGAAGAGTTCACGGATGCGGCAATCCGGGTACTTGCGGATCAGGACAGACCGCTGGTATTTATCCTGTGGGGAGGTCCTGCAAGGAGAAAGAAAGCCCTTATACACAACCCGAAGCATCTCGTGGTTGAATCGGTCCACCCGAGCCCGCTGTCGGCTTATAACGGCTTTTTCGGCAGCAGACCGTTCTCGAGGACTAACGACTATCTGAAGTCATGCGGCATAGAGCCGATCGACTGGCAAATCAAAAATATCTGAACAACAAACTAAGACAGGAAATGGCATAAATCCCTCTTTGCTTATCAACAACATCGGGATAAGCAAAGAATTTTAGCAGATTGGAGAATACATGGCGGAAAAGAAGGGTGCAGTAGTCAGACAGGCAGCGTTTCTCATGGCTGCCCAGCTGATCTGCAGTGTTGTAGGACTTCTCTACAGAAGCCCGCTTCATCTTATTATGGGTGACGTCGGTGACGGGTACTATACCTACGCGTATGAGTGGTACACGATCATCCTTCTGATATCTTCATACAGCATCCCGACAGCAATTTCAAAGGTTATGGCTGAGAGACTGGCGGTCGGACAGTACAGGAACGCGCAGCGCGTTTTCCACGCATCACTCTATTATGTGCTTGCGGTGGGCGGCGTAGGCGCAGCGGTCGCTTTTTTCGGCGCGCCTTTCTTCCTCAGTAAACAGCCGGACGCGGTCCTTGCTCTGAGAGTTCTTGCGCCGACGATCCTCATGTCGGGCTTTCTTGGCTGCCTCAGAGGTTACTTCCAGGCTCAGAACAATATGATGCCGACCGGCATTTCCCGTGTCGTGGAGCAGATCGTGAATGCGGTCATGTCGGTATTTGCCGCATGGCTGCTCACAAGACCATATCTGGGACATGAGAATCTGACAGGCAAATTCGGCGCTGCAGGCGGCACGATCGGCACGGGCAGCGGTGTCCTTGCCGGCATCGCCTTCATGGGTTTCATGTATATCCTGAGAAGAAAATTCTATATGCAAAAGGTCGCCTCGGACAGATCAAATGCAGATGAGACCTATGCGGAAGTATTCAAGACGATATTCCTTATGGTGACACCGATTATATTTGCAACATGCATCTATAACGCGACCGCAATTGTGGATCAGAACATTTTCACATACGCGATGTCGTGGAGAGGTGTGGAGACCATGGAAATCAGCCGCCAATATGCTCTGTTCGGTTACCGGTTTAAGCCTATCGTCAATATTCCGGTCGCGCTTAGTTCAGCTACATCGACCGCGCTGATCCCGGCGGTGGCGACGGCAATGGCCAGTAACGACCGGCAGAACGCGACCGACAAGATCAATGAGTGCATGCGCCTCTCGACCTTCATCGCGATTCCGGCTTTTGTCGGCCTGGCTGTCCTGTCGTATCCGGTCATCCGGATCCTCTATCCTACAGGAGATGTAGCAGGTGCCGCGCTGATTTTGACATTCGGCGCTGTTTCTGTGATATTCTATAGTCTGTCGACTGTAACGAACGGTGTTCTGCAGGGACTCGGTCATCCGTCGATCCCGGTGCGCAACGCGGCGATCTCGCTGGCAATCAATGCTGTCGTCGCTTTCGTGACAGTCGCATTCACCGGCATGGGAGTTATGGGCGTTCTTTTGTCAACGGTTGTGTATTCACTTTCTGTCATGCTTCTCAACGCCGGCGCGCTCCGGAAGATCCTGGGCTATACGCACGACATGAAGAGACTTTTCATTCAGCCTCTTCGGGCAGCTCTCGTTATGGGAATTGTCGTCGGTGTACTTTTCTGGGGTCCGTACAAACTGCTTCCCCAGATCTTTGACAGGTATATTATGAGTGCAGCCCTGACCGCTGTCTGCGTCCTCATCGGCGTGCTGGTCTATACCGTTATTTACACGAAGAGCACAGGTATGACGGATGATGAGATGCGGAGGCTGCCTATGGGTACAAGGCTTCTGGTCATCCTTCGGAAGCTGCATCTTCGCTGATGCTTTTCTCCGTGAGGAGCTGTCCGGATAGCAGAGGAGAGCACACAAGTGCGTCGTGTTTCTCGCGCGATTGAAGATCGTGATTTACAAAAATGTTGTAAACTCCCAGATCATGGGATTACAGAATAAAAACGGCAGCGGCTTATTCTTTCTTGAAACAGCCGCAGCCCAAAGGCATGACCGTCTTTAAGGGTCACATGACGCCCACCTTGGCGCATGAAAATGAAACAGAGAAGAGGTAGTTATTATGGGTGAAAAAAAGCTTATGCTTGGTAATGAGGCAATCGCCCGCGGTCTCTACGAGGCAGGCGTAAAAGTCTCAAGCGCATATCCGGGAACCCCGAGTACCGAGATCAGCGAATATCTGGTCCAGTACAAGGATGATGTTTACTGCGAGTGGGCTCCGAATGAGAAGGTGGCTGCGGAGGTGGCCTTCGGGGCTTCGGTTGCGGGCGTGCGCTCATTTGCAGCAATGAAAATGGTAGGCTTCAACGTGGCGGCCGACCCGATGTATTCCGCAGCTTATGCGGGCGTCGGGCGGGGTATGGTCCTGACAGTCGCTGACGATCCGGGTCTTTACAGCTCCCAGAACGAGCAGGATACCCGCGCGGTATGCCGTGCCGCTCAGATCCCGGTTCTCGAGCCGTCGGATTCTCAGGAAGCTAAGGACATGACTAAGCTCGCTTATGAAATCAGTGAGAAATATGACAAGCCGGTCGTGATCCGCACAACGACCCGCCTCGCTCATTCTCAGGGGCTCGTAGAGCTGCTGTCGAGGGAAGAGGTAGAGGATAAGCCGTACGAGAAGAATATCGCTAAGAACGTAATGCTTCCGGCAAATGCAATCCGCCGCCACGTCATCGTCGAGGACATGATGGAGAAGCTGGCTAAAGATGCATGTGACATGCCGGAACTCAACAAGATGGAGATCAGGGATACGAAGGTCGGTTTCATTACATCCGGTATCCCGTATCTGTATGTCCGCGAGGCTATGCCGGAGGCATCCACTCTTAAGCTCGGCATGGTGCACCCGCTTCCCATGGATCTCATCCGTGAGTTTGCGGAGAAGGTCGACAGGGTCATCGTATTTGAAGAACTCATGCCGGTCATCGAGGAGCAGGTCAAAGCAGCCGGTATCGAATGCGATGGCAAGAACATCTTTACGAAGCTCGGTGAGTATTCCGCAAACATGATTCGGACTAATCTCCTCGGTCAGGAACTTAAGGCAGATCCGGCTGCAGGTATCCCGAATCGTCCTCCGATTCTCTGTCCGGGCTGCCCGCACAGGAGCACATTCTGGGTACTCAAGAAGCTGAAGCTGCATGTCGCCGGCGACATCGGCTGTTATACACTCGGCGCGGTAGCTCCGCTGTCCACGATCGAGACCTGCCTCTGCATGGGCTCTTCCATTTCATCCCTGCACGGTATGGGCAAGGCCAAGGGTGCAGATTACCTTAAGAACTGGGTATGCGTGATCGGTGATTCCACCTTTATGCATACGGGTGTCAACTCTCTCATGAACATGGTCTACAACCAGAGCACAGGAACTGTCATAATTCTTGACAACCGCATTACAGGTATGACCGGCCATCAGGACAATCCGGCGACCGGCAAGACTCTGATGGGCGACACAGTTTCGGCTATCGATTTCGAAAAGTTCTGCCACGGCATCGGCATTGAGAATGTCTTCACAGTCAATGCGTACGACCAGGCAGCTATGACCGAAACCATTAAGCGCGAAGTAAAAGAAGAGCACCTTTCCGTTATCGTAGCAAAGGCTCCCTGCGCTTTGATACCGGAAGCCCGCACAAAGAAGAAGTGCGTCGCTCTGCCGGACAAGTGCATCCACTGCGGCGCGTGCACAAAGCCCGGATGCCCGGCTCTGTCAAGAAAGGCTGACGGATCAATCGCTATCGATCCGACTCAGTGCAACGGCTGCGGTCTCTGCCGCCAGCTCTGCAAGTTCGGCGCGATCGAGGAGGTGGAATGATATGAAGACACGTAATATTATGATCGTCGGTGTCGGCGGACAGGGAACTCTGATCGCGAGCCGTATTCTCGGCGGAATCGCTACAACGGCAGGCTACGATGTCAAGGTTTCTGAAGTTCATGGCATGGCACAGAGAGGCGGCTCGGTCGTCACATTTGTAAGATACGGTGACGAGGTCGCGGAACCGATCGTTGAGCCGGGGTGCGCAGACGTTCTCATCGCATTTGAGAGACTTGAAGCAAAGAGATATGCCCACTACCTTAAGCCGGACGGCGTTCTCATCCTGAACGATGTCCGCATTGATCCGATGCCGGTCGTCATCGGTGCTGCTGAGTATCCGGAAGGCATTGTCGAGGAGATCGAGAAGGATCACACAGTTTACAAGGCGGACGCGACAGCCATCGCGATGGAGCTTGGCAACCCGCGCTGCTTCAACGTGGTCATCCTCGGTATGGCTGCCCGTCATATGGACTATGCGGTCGAGGACTGGTATAAGGTCATCGAGCGGACAGTAAAGCCGAAGACAATCGAAATTAATAAGAAGGCATTTGACGCTGGCTACGCGCTGGCGGAATAAAAGTATAATGATTAGTAAGGCCGTGAGGAATGTGATGTCCTCCCGGCCTATTTTGTACCTGAATAACATCTGGAATCAGAATGAAGAAATTGGATTTTTTGGTGAGAGCCTTAATCATTTTGAGGACATCACTTACGGCGACAGCTGTGGCAGACATTTTCTTGCGCTGCCGGACGGGAGTTATTACACGTCCATTGACGGAAAGGGAACTGTCTGGGGCGAAGCCTATGAGATCGCGGATGGAGAGATGCGGCTCATATGTGAAGAAGGAGAATACGAAAGCTATGCGCCGGAGACTCATGCTGGTAAGGAGGAATAATGATGCGTGCGGAATTCCGCGCCACAGTTTCCTCTGCTATCGTGTCTGACAGTTAATTCGGATATAAATTAAAGTCAAAAATCAATCTATTTACGTGAAATCAAATATAATCCGCTTTGTAGAATGTTTCTTCTTTTAACAGGAATTTTTATACTTATGATATAAAAATTGCCTTAAAGGGGGACAGTTACCGATGAAATATAAATATGACATTAATTTGAAATCGGTGGGTTCTCACATAAAGACAGCGAGGAGCGCTGCAGGATACAACCAGAAAGAATTCGCGGAATATATGGGAATCGAGCAGAAATATCTAAGTGATGTGGAGCGGGGGGTGGCATGTCCGTCCCTTCCACTAATGGTTGCGATCAGCGATAAGTTGAATGTCAGCATGAACTTTCTAACGAAAGGAAATGATGATACGTCTCAGGATACAAAGATACCATGGGAAACGATGTACTATGTGCCTGAAGCGGAGGGGCTTGATGACAGACAATACAGAATGATCCTGAAAGTGATTCGGTTTATGGCTGAAAACCTGAAGGAAGAATAATGCATTGAGCGAGAGCGGAAAATGAAGATTTTCTGTTTTAAATGATTGCTCGGATGCCTCTTAAGAACTGCTTGAGAAGGGTGTGATTTCGGTGGAAATCATATCCTTCTATTTTTAGATCTAATTTTGGATTGAATTGATAAAAAATGGTGATATAATAATTAACGAATAGAGCTAATAACATGAAACTAATGATAAATATAGATTATAACTCTATTGTGTGCCAAATGAGAACAAAAATGAGGGCTTTTAGGATTCTTCATTGCATTTTAGATTTGACTGACAGTCGATGATCTTAAAAGATTTGGCAGATGTGAACAGTATCATCTAATACTGGGATGCCGGCATGCTAGGCGCCAATTAGCGCCGATTATAGCGAAGTTCGTGTGATTTGGTTTGGGAGACGGTCAGCTGACGCTGAACCGACTTTCGTGCCGAGTTTCGCGCGAGACTTTATCTGAGGGACATATTATACTGAGTACCTGGAGTTGTATGACTTCAGGCAAAAACACACTTTGATAAATGCTTCAATGCCAGCCCGTTTATTAGCCAGACTTGTTCACATATGTGGATAGTTCTGGCTATCTGCATTTTCAGCAGATTTAAGAATGATATATGGGTGAGGGGCTATGTCAGTATTTTCGGACCTGCTTGAAGAGATATTAACAGAGAAAGATATCAGAATCAGTCAGCTTGCAAAAACAACAGGAATCAGCCGCGCTACGCTCCACCACTATGTGTATGGGCAGAGACCGATCCAGAAGAAAGAGCACTTTGATGCTATTGTAGGAGCTTTGACACTGAGCCCCGGACAGATGGAGAGCATGCGAGAAGCCTATCAGATCGAATTGATCGGGGAGCCGCTGTACAGACAGAGGCGACAGATTTTTCAGTTTTTCCGCAGTCTGGGAACGATACAGGAAAAAAGCATGACTGACGAACTTCATATAGCAGAACTTCCGGATGATAACAGTGAAGTTACCGGAAGTGAGGTCATTGCTGAAAGAAACAAGGTGTCACTTGCGATATTTAATATTCTGAAAGCGGCGTCCGAACGCGGGGACACGGTCATGCTGTATGCGGATCCGCTTTCGCCGGGGCTAATGCCGGTGCTGAATTCACCTTCACTCAGTACAAACGCAAGTGATTTCAGCCATATATTTAAACTCGAGTCTGCTTCTAACCGCAGGGATAACAGAAATAAAGAGACTATTGAGGCTGTAATAAAATATGCCACCGTCATACAGAAGTACAGGCCTTTATTCTATTATGAATCCCATACAGATGGGGAAATGATGTTCCAGCTGACAGATTTTATCGTCAGCAGCAGAGAGGTCCTGCTGTTCTCGAGAAACGGGGACTACGCGATCTATGATACAAAAAAAGAGTGCATTGCTTTGTTTCAGGATATGTTCCTTAAAATGTCAGAGAAATGCAGAATGTTGGGTCATAACTTTGACTTTAATTTCAATTCGATGGGGAATCTGTCGGATTTTATGTCAGTTCTATCTCACGGGCGAATGAATTCGGATGAAAAAAGTCTGATAGCGGTCTCAGGCACAGCCTGCATCACATATGTATGGACTGAAGATACAATAAGAAGATATCTGAGAAGAGATTTGCCGGATTATGAGACATTTGCAAATGCCCTGACTGCGTATTCCAAATCGATGCGGGAAATCTTCTGTATGCAGAAGTGGACTGTTCTAATGAGGATCGATTACCTGGAACGCTTTTTTAAGACGGGGGTTCTCGGTATTTATAAGGATGCATTTGTGAGCGACCGCATTAACGTGGAAGACCGGAAAAACGCGGCCCTCGATATGATCCGATTGATTGAGCAGGGAAAGGTGGATATAGCTTTAGCGCATCCTCACAGATTTCCTGTGACTGAGTTGTGGGAGGGATTCTTTTCGAGAGAAGGAATGAGGCTCTTCAACTATAATGACTGCAAATGTACCGTAGTCACGCTCAATGAGCCGGGCTTTAGCGGCGCAGTGTACGACTATTTTGTGGATTATGCCGGCAGCGAGTATGTGACGAAGGGGAAAGATGCGGCCGATATGATCCGGAAGTGGGTTGATGAGTATCTGAGCTGATGTGCGGCGATGGAGCAGGCTTGCATGCGATTACAAAGGGTTGATGAGAAATGCTTAGTTCTATATATAATAGAAAATCGATTATTAGAACATTATGGACTATATATTACAGCTGATAAACTCCTGAGATCTCGGGTGAAATTGCACGGGTTCTCGGGAGTTTTTATTTTGGAATGAAGATGGTGATGATAATGGAGCAGATCAATAAGAACGGGGAACAGTAAAATCAGTACCAAGCGTGTATGGGAAGACGACCACGTTAAATGCCCTAAGTAATAAAATATTTGAAATGCGGCTGTATAAGCAGTTCCTTGGGGACGTTGTAAAAGTAAAGAACATTTCATAGAGCGCTTGAAGCTGCGGGAAATGAAATAGTAATCCCTGTTTTTATGCAGCGAGGATTGCTTCGGTTATTCGTGTGCTTCTGTACAAGTTGACAGTAAAACTGAATAGTAAATGAAAAACTCCTGAGACTTTGGGTCGATGACCTGTCTCAGGAGTTTTTGTTTTACAAACTAGAATTCTAAGTATGACCAGAACCACGCCACATTCAAGACCTTTTCCCCTGAACATACTCAACGTGCTTGAAGTGCCGGGGCCATATGTTGCGATCTTTGTAAAAAAGTGTTGCAACATCTAGTGCAACACAAGAAGTGTCATTTTTATTGTGCTATGATATTTTTCATAAGTTTATAAAGTGAAAAATAAAATAATCAATTTAATAACATGAAGCATACCCAAAGATTTTCTGAATGACGGCTGCATTTGTACTTTAGAGATTGAGGTATTGGGCTATGAGAAGGATCGAATGTCATGAACACGGAACCCGGAAAAAAGAGAACAATTCATGAAATTACTAATTTGAGGGCATTGGCAATACTCTTTGTCGTGGTAGGCCACAGTATCATAATTTACAGCAGCACATGGGGAAGATATACCAGTGAAATAAAAGTACCTGCACTTAATTATTTAAAGGCCTATATCAATATTATCCAGATGCCCTTATACTTCAGCATTTCGGGCTTTTTATACAACTTGTCTGCCAAGAGACCATTTGCCGTTTTTGTAAAGAATAAAGCAAAACGCTTATTAGTGCCCTGGGTCTTTTTCACATTTGCAATGATGTATCCTGTCCGGATACTGGTTCATTATCACGGATACCGGGGGTTGAGTTTTCCATACATTTTCTTTCATTTAACTTTACTTGGGAAGGACGATGGCCACGTATGGTTTTTGTCATGCCTTTTCATGTGTTTTATAGTGTCTTACCTATATGATCAACTCATTGAGAAGATTCATATGGATGTAGTAATAAGTAAAATTGTAATCCTGTTCATAGCGTTCGCTTTTATGAGAAAGGAATACTTGCTTATCGATATCGGCTTATTTCGGAATCCCGGTAAGTACCTTTTCTACTTTCAAATAGGATGTATTATTTCAATGTTTTGGGATCGCAGAAAGAAAGATATACGTGTGCAGATAATCGGGGCAATGATATATATCGTATCCTCTGTACTTGGTATGACACTGCTGAAATATAAGTATACGATTCCTTATGTGATGATACGAATATTGCTCGTTGTTTCACTTTATATGATAGTTCCCGGGAAAACTTGTAAGGCTACAGAATTCCTCAGCAACTATTCGTTTGGTTTGTATCTGTTCCATTCTCCGCTTGTTTATATTACATGTGCCTTTATGCCGAATGTGCATCCGGCGATCTTTGTCGGAACGAATCTAATCGTTTTTGGACTGGCATCGATTCTTTTGACCTGGGCGTTTAAGCATTCGGCGCTCCGTGTTTTGATTGGGGAATAATAGGCTGCCGGAGGAAATAATAGATGAAAATGCAAAATGCCTGTCAGATGAAGAAAGTCTGATAGTGGAGTATGGTTCTGCTGAAGACAGGGATATTTCTCAGACTGTTGATGAAGAGCTGGTCGGAACTGGAGTCATTGTTGTCGGTGATGGTGTGACGGCGACATTTGATGAAGAGACAGGTGCTGTTGAATTTTATTCGGCTGGCGGGACTTTGTGGAATAACTGGCTTGAAGCAAGTGATATTGATG
Organism: uncultured Lachnospiraceae bacterium; assembly: GCA_902788035.1. Lineage (GTDB taxonomy): Bacteria > Bacillota > Clostridia > Lachnospirales > Lachnospiraceae > Chordicoccus. Next base: position 27,371 of record CADAIL010000031.1, read on the forward strand.
CAGAGAAGATTAAATCTATAAAGGTGACATCAGGTACTGTATATCTACCCGTGTTAGCGTCGGGTGAGAAAGGCCGATGATTCAAGTTTTATTTTTTCGGTTTTATTTTATGATATCGCTTTAGATTATTATCATTCTAATCTTGAAGAATTGGATTTGAGTGGATTTGATACATCACTCGTATCTAACATGAAAGGAATGTTCGACTCCTGCACAAGCCTGACAAATCTGGATTTGAATAGCTTCAATACATCTAATGTGACGGATATGTCGTTCATGTTTTATGAATGCGAGAATTTGACGAACCTGAATTTGAGCGGTTTTGATACCTCAAACGTGACAAATATGCGCTACATGTTCAATGATTGCGGCAGCCTTACCAATCTGGATTTAAGCAGCTTTGATTCATCCAAAGTGACGGACTGTGATAAGATGTTCAATGATTGCAAAAGCCTTGAAATCCTTCGCACTCCCAAAAATCACACTGTCAGCGGCGCTACGCTGCCTCTTACAATGTACGACACTGCAGGTAAGAAATACACCGCACTGCCTGTTCTCTCAAATAGCATCGTCCTTGGAAAAATTCAAAAGACAGCTCAGAATTTTTTAAGAAAGCCTCTTTCAGACTGTACGGTTACGCTCAAACCGACTAGCTACACGTATGACGGGAATGTCAAGAAGCCTTCTGTCACTGTAAAAGATGGAACCAAGGTATTGACGTCAGGAACAGATTACACTGTAGCCTATTCGAAGAACAAGAACGCGGGTAAGGCAGTTGTGACGATAACGGCAACGGAGACTGCGGATTATAAAGGCACTGCGACTGCCAACTTTACGATTAAGAAGGCGGCTGCGAATCTTACATTTGCCAAGAGCAGCATAGCAAAAACAACAACAGATACATCATTCACCAATGCCCTG
>CADAIL010000032.1 GCA_902788035.1 uncultured Lachnospiraceae bacterium
GCAATCTTCCCTGCTTTGGGTTATAGTAAGTATTGGTATTATTCATCGCAAAATAATTATACCAAATGAAAAAGGACGCCTCTAGGTTTTCACCTAAAGACGTTCTTTTTCATAGGACTTTTTTCACAGCCCCTTTTTTGTTTGTTACGTGCCATTTTTCGCGGTCCCACAAACAATTTTCGGTTAGTAAAAAGTCAAAGCATTGACAATATGAAAATAATATCATATCATTTGAGTATCCAATATGGGCACATGATTTGAAAAGATATCCAATATGGGCACAAAGGAGACGAAATGCTGATTGATATAAAAGAGCTGAGAGATTCGACAGGAATGACACAGAAAGAATTTGCTTCCAGATACGGAATTCCTATCAGCACATTAAGAAAATGGGAACAGGGTGAGTCATCTCCCGCTCCGTATGTAGCCACCTTACTGGCAAGAACGCTTCCGGATACAGAGTCTTCTTTAGAAAGAATAAAGACCCGGGATGGAAAAACTTATTATTACAATCCGGTCAAAAAAGAAGTCTCGGATGTGAAAGGAAACCGCATCACGATTCAAGAAGATTTGGAAGGTGTGAAAGAGCAGAATCTTGCGTTGTATCTGGAAGATTTGTTTGAGGGATTCTATCGGCTGCAGGATAAATTCAATCGAGACTGCCGGTATGATAAAGAAGAAGATATTTTGTGGAGTTAACAGCGGAGGAAGGTATGGGCAAAGATACAAAAGAATACTTCCTTATGCACAAAAACATAAAAGTGTGTCTGATGGAAATTTCCGATGACGGAGTGTTAGGAAGTGTCAGACATAACGAAGCGGCTGCGGATCACTTCCCTCTGGGAGGTAGGATGAATAACATGAAGTTTCATGACTGGTGGCGTGACCGGGCAATACCGAAGACGCGCCACGGAGCCAAAAGCGCGCTTCAGCGATTAGGCTATTCCTCAACGAACAGTGCGCTGGTCAATAATCTGGCATTAAGTCTGTCTGATTGTTATTGGATCATGCCAAGAGGGGAAAATTTGACATGGGAAGATACGAATCTGTTTACTAATGATTTTACAGACACTTTTGGAGAGCTTACGTTTAATAGCAAGCATTTGATTGATATCAGAAAGGAAACAAAATTCAACTGCGCGACTTCACAGGGGGAACTACAGAAAAAGTGGTGCATCGATAAGAGTGGAGTCCGGTATATGGTGAAGGGAAATTATGGACAGTCGTATCAGCAGAGTATAAATGAGATATTTGCAACGAGACTTCACGAACAACAGGGGTGGAAGGAATATACACCGTACTATCCTGTGAAAGTGCGGCTGGATGACGATAGAGAAGGCCTCGGCTGTATGTGCTATGATTTTTGCAGTGAAAATATCGAATGTATCAGTGCATGGGAATTACTGCAGATGGTAAAGACCAGACAAAATGAATCATTCTATTATCCATTAAAAAAAGTCTGCCTGAGCCTGGGAATGTCAGAACAATATTTTTCTGATTTTATGGATTATCAGATTATGACGGATTACCTGATGAGCAACACTGACAGGCACATGAATAATATCGCGATTATGAGGAATCCGGATACACTTGAGATACTCGGATTTGCACCGATTTATGATTCGGGCAATTCCATGTTCTACAATGTACCTTATGAACAGCTGTCGAGAGTAAAGATAAGCGCAATAAAAACGCATTCTTTCCTGGAAAAAGAGAGCAGACTTCTCAAATATGTCCATAATCGTAATCTGGTTGATGTTGACAAAGCAGAGATGGACTTTTCGTTATATGAGATGGATGTTCTGGAGAACCAGATCCGAATCCCCAAATTAAAAGAACTTTATGAAAGAAAACGTGCAAGTCTAAGGGCGTTTCAGAACGGAAAGGACTTGTGGAAAGGTGACCGTAACGGACTCTGATTCCGTCATTTCAAGGTTTGAATCCTTGTAGCCCAGCTGAAGGTCTAAACCGAAAGGTTTGGGCCTTTTTGGTTTGTGAGCCATGGCTCGCTAAAATATAGTTTAGTAAAATTAAGTTAACTAAAAAGGGAACGGAACTTGTTTATCGCCAGAGAAAAGGAAAATTCAATTTTACATAGCCGGCGGGGAAGGAGCTCTGCTGGCTTTTTTCTGCTAATGGACACCGGAATCAAGATGTGAAAATGTTGTTTTATTTGTAACAAAAGATCGCGATACGCGTCATATGGATGAAAGGAGGTGATGATGTGACGGAATTTGAGCAGATCTACCGGGAGCATTTCGATACAGTGTATAGATTTCTCATACGCTTGTGCCGCAACGAACCGCTGGCAGAGGAGCTGGCACAGGAAACATTTTTCCGCGCCATGCGTTCGCTCGGCAAGTTCGATGGCCGCTGCCGGGTAGATGTATGGCTCTGCCAAATAGCTAAAAATGCCTATTACTCCCATTACAGGAAGCAGAAGGACAAAAATCACGCACTGCCGGAGATAGATAGTGGGCAGGATGTGGAAAATGCGCTGCTCGATAAGGAGAAGGCGATGTCCATATACGCGCATTTGCATGAGCTGAACGAGCCGTACAAGGAAGTTTTTATGCTGCGCGTATTCGGTGAACTCGAATATGCCCAGATCGCAAAGCTGTTCGGAAAAACTGAGAGCTGGGCGCGAGTCACATATCACCGGGCTAAGACGAGACTGACTGAAAGTGTGAAGGAGGATGAGACAAAATGAAGCATAACTGCGAAGTGGTTCGGGATCTTTTGCCGCTGTACCATGATGGGGTATGCAGCAAAAAAAGCCGGGAGATGGTCGAAGAGCATCTCACGGAGTGCGAGGCGTGCAAAAAGGAACTGGAGGAGATCAAAAAGGAAGTTTCTGTGCCAAACGCATCAAAGAAAGATGCCGCGCGGGCGTGGAAGACATTGGTCAGGAACCTGTGGCTAAGGAGGATTGCATCGATTGTTCTGGTGGTTGTGCTGTTAGTGGCTGCAGTGGCTTGTGGCAGGGAGGTTTACAAATGGGATCAGGAGCGCACCATCTGGATGGGCGCGGACGAGTTGGTATACGATGCGTTCCGGCTGGCGGACGGCAGGATATATCTGGAATTTAACGGCATGGAACATGCAATCACGGTCGTTGAGTCACCAAATGACCCGTCTGAAACAGGTGGTCAGAGTTATATCTTAAGAATGGGCTATAGCAAAGCAACCCAGGATGTTAAAATGACGTCCCCGGAATTCTGGGGAGTGATCAACGGAAACTATGAGCAGGTGGAGCTGGACAGTGCCGGCAAAAATGACATCATTGTGATTTGCCGCATGGATGACAAGCTTCCGTCTGCGACCGAAGAAATGGAGAAGAGGGCCGCCGAGTATGATGCGTTGATGGAGCACTCCGTGGGATAAAAGATAGTAAGATTGACACCGCTCTTTCGAAATAGTTCCGAAGGACTAACAAAGAGGCTGTCGCATTAAGGCGCGCCGCCACTATATATGGCAGACATTATTGGCAAATGTCTGCCATATATAGTGGTGACACCGTCTAATGCGACAGTCTTTTTTAAAGAATTATTTTCCGAAGGAATATCTTCCGGCAAGTAAACGGAAGACGTCCCGCAGCCTGCAAGGAGAAAACAGATCAGAAAGATCGCTGAATAATAGCGGATGGATTTCATAGGGGTTCCTCTCGTACAATTGATCACTGTCAGCAGCGAGACTTAAATTATCGAAAAAACCTTCGGTACAATCTTCATGGTCAAAAGTATTCCGCCACGAATACCAGCACACTTCTCTTATCCATCCTGATTCTTTCGTCTTTTACATATACAACTTTTCCCGAATCCGGAATCGAATTCGGCAGATACCATTCCGATGTGTCAGCGGCAATCTCCCAGCGGTAGTGATCCGGGAGGGAGGGCAGCTGGCACATTTGCTCTTCCCAGTACACATTGACCGCAAGGCACACGAAATCATCCCGGGTCTTGTCTTCAGTTCGCCCGGCGTACAGAACTCGCAGGACATAATTCCCCTCCTCCGGGAGAAGGGTCTGGATGTCGGGGTACGCGTCGGTCTGCTCAGGGCATGCGCCGGCTTGCTCGGGGGACGTGCCGGCCTGCGCTCCCTGGCGGGTCCCACACCCGGCGACCCCATAGGGCTTCCTCACGATCGGGTGCTTCTTTCGGAGCGCGATCATATGTCTGGTGAACAGCCAGTGATCCTGATTCTCCCTCTTCTCATGCCAGTTCAGCCAGGAAATTTCATTATCCTGACAGTAGGCGTTGTTATTGCCGAACTGCGTGTTCAGGAACTCATCCCCGGCGAGGAACATGGGAATTCCGCGGCTCATGAGCAGGACCGCCATGGCGTTTTTGGCCAGCTTCTTCCGCAGAGCTACGATCTTCGGATTCCCGGTCTCCCCCTCCGCGCCGCAGTTCCAGCTCCGGTTGTCATCGGAGCCGTCGGTGTCATTCCAGCCATTTGCCTTATTGTGCTTGTGGCTGTACGTGTACATATCCCAGAGCGTAAAACCGTCGTGGCAGTTCAGGAAGTTGACGGAGGCAGTATTTCCGCGGGATTCGGGGTCGTAGATATCTGTCGAACCGGCGATGCGCTTTGCCGCCGTTTCGATCAGAGACAGATCCCCCTTAAGGAAATTGCGCATATCATCCCGGTACTTGCCGTTCCACTCCGCCCAGCGGTGCCAGGCGGGGAAGGTGCCGACCTGGTAGAGGCCGCCGGCGTCCCAGGCTTCCGCGATGAGTTTTACATCGGCAAGAATCGGATCAAATGCAAGATTCTGCAGCAGCGGCGGATTATTCATCGGCGACCCGTCCTGATTGCGGCCGAGGATGCTCGCAAGGTCGAAGCGGAACCCGTCGATGTGATAGGTCACGGTCCAGTAGCGCAGCGAGTCGAGGATCATCTGCTGCACGACCGGGTGATTGCAGTTCAGCGTGTTGCCGCAGCCGCTGAAATTGTAGTACTTCCCGTCCGGGGTCAGAATATAGTAAATGTTGTTGTCGATCCCCTTGAAGGAGATGAAGGGACCGCCCTCGCCCCGCTCCGCGGTGTGGTTGTAGACGACATCGAGGAAGCACTCAATGCCGTTGTCATTGAGCTCCTTGATCAGCCGCTTGAGCTCCGCCCCCTCGCGGTTGTACTCGCGGTCGGCGGCGTAGCTGGTATTCGGCGCAAAAAAGCTGATGGGGTTGTAGCCCCAGTAGTCGATCAGCTGCTGCCCGTCAACGATGCGGTCGTCGCACATCTCGTCGAACTCAAAGATCGGCATGAGCTCGACCACGTTGACGCCGAGGTCCTTCAGATAGGGAATCTTCTCCCTAAGGCCGTCAAACGTCCCGGGATTCTCGACTCCGGACGATACATGCTTTGTGAAGCCCCGGACATGGACCTCGTAGATGATCAGGTCCTCCATCGGGAGCAGCGGATTTTTGTCGGTCCCCCAGTCAAAATTGTTGCGGACGACCCGTGCTTTGTAAAAATCCTCATCCCCCGGCTTTTTCCCCCAGACGCTCTGCCCGGTGACCGCTTTGGCATAGGGGTCGAGCAGGATCCGGCTTTTGTCAAATGTAAGCCCCTTCTCCGGGTCGTAAGGACCGTCGATGCGGTAGGCATATTCAAACTTTTCAATATCAAGATTGAAGACGATCATCGCGTAGACGTCGCCGATGCGGTAGGATTCCGGAAATTTGAGTGTTGCAAATGGCACATCCGCCTTCCGTTTGAACAGCAGCAGCTCCACGCTCGTCGCTCCGTGCGAGTGGATCGTGAAGTTTACGGCTCCGGGGAGCGCGGTGGCCCCGTTCAGCTCGTAGAGACCGGGGCGGACGCGGAAGTCGCCGATCTTGTCCATGGCGACCATGTGAATATTTTCGAGGGGACCGGTGAAGAGTTCTTTCTTTCTCATAGCGCTTTCTCATTTCAGATGAACCTCCACCACCATGCGGTGCGGAAGCTCCTACGGATGTGGTACTCTGTTGTTACGCTCGTGCCAATGCCCAGGGAGAGTGGGGCACTGTGCGGCTGCTATACTTTTATAATACACGCTAAGGGGGTCTCTATGTATATGGTTTTTGTAAAATTTTACTTTTATATCGGTGTGCGCCCCCGGATAAAGGAAACTTTTTTAAAAACCATACTTTACGACATAAAAATGAGATTTCACGACAAAAGCACGGATGCTTTCAGTCAATATGTTAAAATATCAACAGTATAAGGAGCAATTTTTTGACACGTAGGAACCAGAGGAGGAAGATGTGATGTCAAAGAAACAGGCCTTTAACCCATATCTGCCCAGTTGGGAATATGTTCCTGACGCGGAGCCCCACATCGTGGACGGTAGGGTTTACGTGTACGGATCGCACGATCTTTTTAACGGTATTAATTTCTGTCTGGGAGACTATGTCTGCTGGTCTGCCCCTGTAGACGACCTTGGCAACTGGACGTACCATGGCGTGATCTTTCGGAGAGAGCAGGATCCTGCCGCACCCAAAAACCGGATCACCAACGGTCTTGCCGCGCCGGATATGGTGGTGGGACCCGACGGAAGGTATTACCTGTACTATTTCATGGGCGGGACGAAGATGATTTCCGTCGCGGTCTGCGACGAGCCTGCCGGCAAGTACGAATTCTACGGCTATGTGAAGTATCAGGACGGCACGCCGATCGGAAAGAGGAACGAACCGTTCCAATTCGATCCCGGATGTCTGATGGACAATGACGGCAGGCTGTATCTCTATACCGGTTTTGCCTTCGGAGGAAATCCGATTCTTCTGGACGGCTCGAAGCCAACGACCGAGGGTCCGATGTGGTTCGAGATCGATACGAAGGATATGCTGACAGTCATCTCGGGAGATGACCTCCATTATATCGGTGTCCTGACAGGAGAGAAGGCAAAAGGAACGCCCTATGAGGAGCAGCCTTTCGGAGAGGCCAGCTCAATGAGGCGCTTCGGGGATAAGTATTACTTCATATACAGTTCCCTGAACAGCCATAATCTCTGCTATGCCGTGAGCGATAAGCCCACCGAAGGATTTGCCTTCGGAGGAGTCCTGATCAGCTGCGGCGATATCGGTCTCCCCGGTGTTCCGGATGTGAAACATGCCCATATGGATACCGGCAACACTCACGGGTCGCTGATTGAGATTGGCGGAAAATATTACATTTTCTACCACCGTCACTCCAACCGCAAGCAGTCTTCGCGTCAGGCCTGTGCCGAAGAGATCCGTTTTGAGGACGGCAGATTCTTCCAGGCGGAGATGACCTCCTGCGGACTCAATGACGGTCCGCTTCCCGGGAAAGGACATATTCCCGCCTACTGTGCCTGCAATGTTTACGGAAAGAGAGGCACGCGTTTCCTCAGCATGATCAAGTACCCCAGAGGAAGCAGCCCGTTCCTGACCCAGAAGGGTAAGGACAGGGAGAAAGGTCCGGATCAGTACGTGTCCAATTTCTGTACGGACTGCACCGTGGCTTTCAAATATTTTGACCTTCGGAACACGACAAAGATTCGTATCCACCTGCGGGGGTACGGCAACAACTGCAATGTTGTAATCCGGAACAAAGAACAGGGCGATGTGATCTGCCGGATTCCGGTAAAGACCTGCAAGGACGGGGAGAAATTTATCGGTAAACTTCCGGAAGGTCTGGGGGAGAAGGAAGCGCTTTACTTCTCTGTTGAAGGAAAAGGCGGAGCATTTGATTTTATCTCATTCGACCTGGCATAACTGAGTATCAAACCGGCGCAGAAGCGACGTAAATGAAAAAAAGGAGGTACAAAATTTTATGAAGAAAGGAATAATGCGCGGACTGGCAGGTATATCCGCCTCTCTGCTCGCGATCTGCTTTGTGGCGACATCTTATACGGCGACCAGGGCTGCGTTTATCAATACGCGTCTGGGTACGTCCAGCACGAAGCTGGTCGAGACAGGCGACCCGTCAACGGACAAATACTACTACAAGTCGGAGTTCTCTTCACTGACGGATCTCGTGGAAGCCAAGAAGTCACTGGCGGCGGAGATTTCATCAGAGGGAACGGTACTGTTAAAGAATGACAACAGCGCGCTGCCGCTGGCTGCAGGTTCAAAGGTGACCCTCTGGGGACACAACACCATCTTTCCGGCACTGGGCGGTATGATCGGCTCTTCCGCAATTGCCGCTGAAGGACAGGAATCTGCAAGCTTTATGAGCGCATTCGGTTCCCGCGGCTTTGCGCTTAATGAAGATTTCATCAATCTCTATACCAGCGAGGAAGCTTTCGCATACACCCGCGAGACGTTTTTCCCGGGCGCAGGTCTTCTGCCGTCGTTCGCGGCCACATGGGAACCCGGTCAGTTCTATATGACCGGTGAAATTCCGGCAAGCATGTATACGGATGATCTGCTTGCAACAGCCGATGATACAACCGCAATCGTTGTAATCACCCGCGACAGCTCGGAAGCTGCGGACTATCAGCCCGGTATGGTCTGCGCCACTGAGGGTGATGCCTTCGAACGTCCCCTCGCTCTTTCTCAGTATGAGCAGGATATGCTGAACCTTGCCAAAGCCCACAGCACCGGTGTCATTGTGCTCATCAACGCCGATAATGCCATGGAACTGGAGAATCTGAAGAACGATCCTGACATCGATGCCATCCTGTGGATCGGCGCACCCGGCCTTTACGGTCTCAACGGTGTGGCAGATGTCGTTGCCGGAAATGTCAACCCTTCCGGTCGTCTGGTCGATACATATGCGGTTAATTCCACATCCGCGCCGGCTATGCAGAACTTTGGCATGTTCCTCTACACATCTTCTGCCGAGGACGCTGTGGATCTGGATGACTGGTACATTGTAGAGACTGAAGGAATTTACAACGGTTACAAGTACTATGAGACCCGCTACGAAGATCAGGTGCTCGGCCAGGGCAACGCGGACAATGCTGCCGGCTCTACAACAGGCAATGCATGGAGCTATGCGGACGAAGTGTCCTATCCTTTCGGTTACGGCATGAGCTATACAACATTTGAACAGAAGCTTGATGCGGTGGATGTAAGTGTCGACGGCGGAACTGCGACTGTCACCGTGACGAACACCGGCAGCACCGCCGGCAAGTCCGTTGCTGAACTTTTTGTACAGACTCCCTACACCGGCGGTATCGAGAAGGCATCGATCCAGCTTGCTGGATTTGCCAAGACCGGTGAGATCGCGCCGGGTGCAAGCGAGACCGTGACAATTAAAATCGATCCGGCACTTTTCGCCAGCTACGATGAGAACGCAGTCAAGGCCGACGGAACACAGGGCGCCTGGGTGCTTGAGGCCGGTGATTACTACTTCGCCATCGGCAACGGCGCTCATGAAGCCCTCAACAATGTGCTTGCATTGAAGACCGGTTCCGAAGATAAGCTTGTGAAGCTTAACGATGAAGGCGTCAATGCGGCCAACGCATATCTCTGGACGCTGGCGGATACGGATATCGAGACCTATTCGGTCAACGTGCAGAATGCACTGCAGGAAATGGATATCAATAAAGTCATTCCGGGAACGGCAGAGTATACTACCCGTGCAGACTGGAGCAAGGGCTGGAAATCGGTTGATCCCATCACTCCGACTGAAGAAATGAACGTAGGACTCGGCAATGACAACTATAAACTCAATGCTAACGGAGAGGGTGTTACCTGGGGTGCTGACAACGGACTTACTCTGCTTGACATGGTCACTGTTGAAGGAGACGGCAGTATTACGGTAGCAGATCTTGACGATCCGCGTTGGCAGAGCCTTGTGGAACAGGTCTCGCTTGATGAAGCCATCCAGTTCATCGAGTGCGCCGGCGACGATATTGAGAACATTGATTCTGTCTTACTGCCCCGTACATTTATGAATGACGGCCCGATCGGTTTTGCCTATGATCAGCTTGCAGGCTACAAGACACGCTGGAATAAGAGTGATTCCGCAGCGCCCACTTATGTGTCCGGCAGCGAGGCTGAGAGCACATATTCCATGGCTACCAATCCCACGGAACCGGTCGTTGCAGCTACCTTTAACACGGAGCTGATCCAGCGCGAAGGCGAATTGTACGGAGAAGATGCCCTGTGGGCGAAAGAAAGCATCTGTATCTGCCCCGGTGTCAATCTGCATCGTACACCGTACTGCGCACGTAACCACGAATATTACTCTGAGGATTCTGTACTCACGAACCTGTGCGCGATGGCCTTCTGCGAGGGAGCTTCTTCCAAGGGTCTTGTAACGCAGGCAAAGCATTATGCGTTCAACCATCAGGAGCTTAATCGTTCCGGACTTTCAACATTTGCAACTGAACAGGCGTGCCGTGAAAACGAGCTGCGCTGCTTCCAGGGTGTAATGTCCACCAATACCACTGACACGGTCATGACAGCATTCAACCGTGTAGGTACCGTATTCGCCGGTGCGCATGAAGGTATCCTGAAGCAGATCGCCCGCAATGAATGGGGCTTCGAGGGCGGCTTCGTCACTGACATGGCGGCGGCCCAGGCTGCGGAATACATGAACTGGTGCGACACTGTCGCGGCAGGCGGCGGCCTGATGCTGGCCAGCACCAACGGCAACTTTGCCAACACAAGCTTTGGTATCATGGAGAACTCCAGGGATGCCATCGCATCTGATACTTACTATCAGGAGCAGATGCAGGAAGGCATCAAATACTGGCTGTACGCTCTTGCACATTCCAACATTATTAACGGTCTGAGCCAGACGACAGAAATTGTACCTGTTACACCGTGGTGGCAGATGGCTCTCTATGTTGCGGACGGCATCCTTGCCGCTCTGACAGCACTGTTCGTATTCCTTGGGCTTAAGAGCAAAAAGAAAGTGAAAGAATAAGAAGGGAGAAGAGCAATGAAAAGAACGATCGGTTTTTATATTGAATTTGCTGCCGCTGTAGTCGGTCTTGTGAGTGCAGGGCTTTATGGCAGTTCGATGATAATCACAAAGAATACGTATATTTTTATAATTGCTGCGGCTGCGGTAGCTATTATCTCATCTTTTGCCGCAACTAAAACCCCGAAGGTCTTCAACTGGGGCGCTCCGCTTGCGGCCTGCCTCATGGCAGCGGGCATTGCTTACAGCATCACCGTTATGTCTGACCCGATCGGATATTTTATTTCCGGTCTCTACACCATCAATGATCTCAAGACATGGATCACGTTCATGATTGTGGCAGGCGTTTCCTGGCTGCTGTATATGATCGCCGGTTTTACCGGCATGGTCAGGGAAGCTTAAAACTCCCTTGAGACCGCGGAAGCGCAGCAGGGAAAGTGCTTTCCCTGTTTGCGCGGAACAAAAGCCGAGACATTCCTGCATGGCTCTGTACTCACTTCGGGTGCAGAGCCATGTGAGTTATATCATTTTCGCATCGTGAATGTGCCGAAAGAGGTTATTTATGAAAAAAACTGCATTCAATGAAGGATGGACCGTGCGAAGCCTCACCGGTGATTCCGGGGAGCGGCAGGTCACACTTCCGCACGATGCCATGATCAGCGAACCCCGCAGCCCGGAAAGCCGCGGCGAGGGGAATATCGGCTGGTATATCGGCGGAGATTACGAGTACACAAAACGATTCACGCCCCCTGCAGAGTGGGAGGGGCAGAACGTTCTCCTGGAGTTCGAAGGCGTCTATCACAACGCTGAGGTATGGATGAACGGGGAGAAGCTGGCCTTCCGTCCCTACGGGTATACCAATTTTTATGTGGATATCCGGGAAGCCCTGAAGTTCGGGGAAGAGAACGAACTCGAGGTCATTGCCAGAAATTCGGATCAGCCCAACAGCCGCTGGTATACGGGCACCGGCATCTACCGTCCGGTCAACGTATGGACAGGCGGAGAAAAATATATCCCCGTGAACGGTGTCCGGATCGACACAGAGGATTATCGTGAAGGTATAATAAATGTGAAGGTACGTGTCTCCGAGCCCGGCGAGATCCGCGTTGAGATCCTGGACGGTGAGGAGACCGTGGCTGTGAAATCCCACATCAGCAGCAAGGAGCTGGTAAATTTCCAGATCCGAGTTCCGGACGCGAAACTCTGGGATACCGAACATCCGAACCTGTACACAGCTCGCGTGTCTTTCGGGGATGACGTGGTGGAGGAGACCTTCGGCATCCGAACACTGGCCTGGAATACGACGGACGGCCTGACCATCAACGGGAAGCGGGTGATCCTTCGCGGTGCCTGCATCCATCACGATAACGGATTCCTCGGTGCCTGCGCGTTCCCGGAGGCGGAAGAGCGCAAGGTGCGACTTCACAAGGAAAATGGTTACAATGCGCTGCGGAGCGCCCACAATCCCTGCTCCAAAGCCATCCTTGACGCCTGTGACCGTCTCGGCATGCTGATGATGGATGAGTTCGCCGATGCGTGGACCATGCACAAGACGAAGTACGACTATGTCACCTATCTGAAAGACTGGTGGAAACAGGACCTTAAGGATATGGTGGAGAAGGACTACAACCATCCGAGCGTCATCGCCTATTCTACCGGCAACGAAGTGGCGGAGACCGCCCGCCCGGAGGGCATCGCCTTCACGGGAAGGATGACAAGATATCTGCATAAACTTGACCCGACGAGGCCTGTATCCTGCGGTATCAACATATTCTTTAACTTTCTCAGCTCCATCGGTCTGGGCGTCTATAGCGACGAAAAGGCTGAAAAGGAATCCGATGCGGCCGCAAAAAAAGGCGGCAGCCAGAAGAAAAAGCCTGTCGGAAGCGAGTTCTACAATCAGCTGGCCTGCCTGATGGGTGACAAATTCATGAAGTTCGGTGCAACCCTCTATCCGTGCGACCTGAAGACCCGGGGCGCATACGCCAATATGGACCTTGCCGGCTACAACTACGGCATCTGGCGCTATAAGAAAGACATGAAGAAGTATCCGAATCGACTGATCCTGGGTTCGGAGACTTTCTGCAAGGACGCCTGGCTGTTCTGGGACATTGCGAAAGAGAATCCGCCGATCGTAGGCGACTTTGTCTGGGCAGGCATGGACTACATCGGCGAGACCGGCATGGGCGCTCCGGAATACGGCGATTACAAGATGACGGAGGATGAGACCCAGATGACGGGCGGAAACGGCCGCATTGACATCACCGGAAAGCGCCGGGCGGAAGCCGCCTACACACTGGTCGCGCTGGAGCAGGAGGAAGGCCCTCTCATCGGCGTGCAGCCCGTGGACCGGACCGACAAACCGGGGCTTACCGGCTGGTCTCTGACCAAAGCCGTAGAGAGTTGGGCTTTTAATGGCTGTGAGGGGATGAAAGCGACAGTGGAGGTATACTCCCGCGCGCCGAAGGTAGAGCTGTTTCTGGGCGGCAGGAGCGTCGGCCGGAAGAAAACATCGAAGACCGCCCGCACGCTTTTTAAAGTTCCCTATGAGGCTTGTGATCTGACTGCGGTCGCTTACGACGCGTCCGGCAATGAGTGCGGAAGATATACACTGAAGCCTGCCGGCGGGGAGACCGTTCTCCGGATCATCCCTGAAGAAGAGACCCTGAAAGCCGGCGGTCTCGGATTTATCCGGCTTCGCTTCACGGATGAAAACGGTGTCTGGAAGCCCCTTGCCCGCGATATTCTCAAGGTCAGCGTGGCTGGCGGCGAGCTCCTTGGACTTGGCAGCGCCAACTCCTATGTCAGGGGCAACTACACCACCGATTCTACGGACACGTATTACGGGGAAGCGCTGGCAATCGTCCGTGCGGGAGCCGGTGATGAGCTTAAGATATCTGTTACACAGAGAAGCAGCAGTGAAATGACAGAATTGACAATACCGGTTATCTGATATCGAGAAGGAGAAAGCTGATGAAAGTGTTCCAGGGAAAACCGGTGAGGATTGCAGCCGCGATAGTTCTGGCGGCTTTAGTGCTGGTGCTGTGCATCTGGCACAAGTGCACGCGCGCGGTCTGGTGCAATCTGACTGTGTCGAAAATAGAACTGGATGACAGCGCGGACTGGGACGGAGGTACAAGTTACACCAGAATTCCCTACGCGGAGGACTCAGACAGCCAGTATCTGGACCTGTATGTTCCGGGCATTGCAGCGGGAGAGACCCCGAAGCTTTTCGTCATCATTCATGGCGGCGGCTTTATCTACGGGGATTCCCAGACGAGACAGGCGCAGTTCATGTACAGGTACTTCCGTGACCGCGGTTATGCCTGCGCTACGGTCAATTACCGTCTTGCACAGGAGGAACCCTTCCCCGGCGGAGTCTGTGACTGTAAGGCCGCGATCCGCTTTTTGCGGGCACATGCCGATGAATATGGATATGACGCAGAGCATATTGCCGTCTTTGGCGAGTCGGCCGGCGGATATCTGGCAGTCATGTGCGCCGTCACCGGCGACACGGAATTCATGGATGTGAAGTATATCGGACAGGATGTGTATGGGGATATATCTGCCAGGGTTGATGTGCTGGTTGATTATTACGGGCACATCGATAAAGACTGCACAAAGCAGGATTGGAAACAGCTTGGAATACCTGAAATCGTGGTAAGTATTGCCAATTCCTGGGCGGACAAAAAGAGTCTTGAGGGATTTGAAGACATGGATTCCTACTGGCACAGAAAGAACATTTCTGCCATGACCCGGGAAGAGCTGTCTGAATGTGATCCCAATTATTATATAGAAAAGAATGATCTTACGGGATTGTCCGCATGGATCATCCACGGGGACGCGGACATCACCGTCCCGTATCTGCATTCAGAGCGGCTCGCGCGCAAATTGACCGAGAAACTCGGAGCAGACAAAGTGTCCTATGAACTCGTTCCGGGAATGGGACATGCATCGGATCCGCTGTACGCGGAGGAGGTGTTGGACAGGCTGGATGCTTTTATGAAGGAACACTTGTAATGAAAGGACAGGGAGACAGAGAAATGTCCCCTGCCTCCCCGTTAGTAAGAAGGAGCTGACAGATGGAAAAACTATTCAATAATCCGATTCTGAAGACAAAAATTACTTCCGATGACGTGAAGATCCCGGAAATGCTGATCGGGTACCTGGTCGCGCCGCTGTGCGCGATGCTGGCCAATTCGATTTTCAGCGCCTATCTGACCAGGTATTACGCGGACGTCATTGGCCTGACCGACAGCCAGTTCGGCGTATTTTCCATGATGCTGCCGATCATTTCGGCGATCGTCGTGGTGGCAGGAAATCTCTTTGTCGGACAGCTGATCGACAACACCCGGACGCCCGCAGGAAAGGCCAGACCTTACCTGCTGCTCTCCGCGCCGGTGATGGCAGTGGCAATCATTCTGCTGTTCCTTACCCCCGGCGGAGACAATCCGCAGGCAACAAACTATCTGATGAAAATGATCTGGATCGCCGTATCCTTTAACCTCTTTTATTCCATCGGATATCCCTGCTACTACACAGCCCACAGTTCCATG
The DNA here is from genome assembly GCA_902788035.1 of uncultured Lachnospiraceae bacterium. GTDB lineage: Bacteria > Bacillota > Clostridia > Lachnospirales > Lachnospiraceae > Chordicoccus. The sequence continues at coordinate 15,381 of CADAIL010000032.1, forward strand.
GTCGCCCTGTCCACACGGAACGGGAACCAGAGAGGCCTTCTGGCGACGCTTTCCAACGCCTCTATGGTGGCGGCGGCCGGCGTCGGTGCCAGTATCCTTGTGCCGGTTCTGCTTCAGCCGTTTATGTTCGTGACCGGAGCTGACGGCACCATCGACCGGGTGGCTTCCTATGCGAACTGGAGGGTGCTCGGGATTGCTCTGGCCGTACTGACCATGCTCGGCATTCTTTTGGAGTACTTCTTTACCCGCGAGCGCATCACGGAGGAGACTCTCGGTCTTCCCGCGCAGGAGGAGAAGCTTCCGATGTCCACGCATATAAAAGCCTGTACGGCTGAAAAATACTGGTGGATGGTCGTGCTGTTCATCCTTTTCTTCCAGATGGGGCAGCTCGTTAAGAACACTTCCATGAGTTTCTATGTCCGTTGGATGTTCGACAGTGTCATCGCCTCATCCAATCCGGAGGGGACTTCCGGTGCGCTGATGTCCACGCTGGGACTGATCGGCGGCCTGCCCTCCGCTGTGGGTATGCTGATTGCCTGGCCGTTAGCCAGCAAACTCGGGAAAAAGAGGGCTATTGTCCTGGGACTTATTCTGTCCCTGGCGGGCGGTCTTGTCGCTTTTATCAACGTTCATGGTTTTGTGACCGTCTGCGCGGGCGTCGTCCTCAAGGCGATTGGTATTATACCGGCCCAGTACGTCATGGTCGCGCTGCTTTCTGATGTTCTGGACCACCTGGAAGCGAAGAACGGTTTCCGCAGTGACGGCTTTACCATGTCGATCTACGGAGCTACGATGGTCGGCCTTGCGGTCCTGTCCATGGGTATCGTGAACATTTTCCTCGGCGCCCTGGGCTATGACGCGACTCTGACCAGACAGGCGGCATCCACGGAGACCGGTATGGTCATCGCCTATCTGTGCATGGATATGATCGGTTTCGCGCTTTCGATCATTTTGCTTATTCGAATGGATGTCGAAAAGCATCTTGAGGAGGATAAGGCCATTATCAAGGCACGTCAGGAGGCTGCCGCCGCGGCTTTTGGGAATAAGAACGAATAATTACCGGCGCAGGGATTCGGCTCGAAAGATGTCAGCTGGCGCTGACCCGGATCCCGCGCCAAACTTGCGAATGAGACTTGAATTGACATTATAAAAACCGATTATTCGGATTGCGGGATAGTCGGATATTGAGTTACAATGATTTATGTACGGAAGGGAGGCACTGGTGATTCGGGTTGCGGTTATTGAAGATGACAGGCGTAGCCTTGCACATATAAAAGATCTTCTCAGGCGTTTTGAAGAGGAAAATGCCTGCCGCTTTGAGATCGTTGAATACAGGGACGGCGATGAGATTGTCGAGAATTACAGGGCAGACTATGATTTCCTGCTGATGGATATAGAACTTCCGCTGCTCAGCGGTATGAGCGCTGCTGAGGAAATACGAAAGCGGGATGCGGATGTGGGAATCATTTTTGTCACCAATTCGACGCAGTACGCGATTCGCGGTTACCGTGTGGGAGCGCTTGATTATCTTGTCAAGCCGGTGGACTATGCTTCATTTGCAGAGACAATGAAGAGGGCGCTGCTGCACAGGAGAACGCGGAAAGACCAGTTCCTGATGCTGAACACCAGGGGAGGACGACAGAAAGTCAGAATCCGCAGCATCCGCTATGTGGAGGTGAGAGATCACGACCTCACCTATCACACCCTGGAGGGCGATATTGAAATCCGCGGGACGTTCCGGGAAGCGGAGCAGAGATTGACACCGGAGGGCTTCTTCCGCTGCAACAAGGGGCTACTGATCAACATGGAATATGTTGACGGCGTGGACGGTCTCGATGTCTGCATGGGCAGCGACCGAATCAGGCTGGGAAATAATCGAAAGAAAGCTTTCATGGATGCGCTGAACCAATATATGTGCAGGTAATATTGAGGATGTTCCCCGGCATTGGCGGCTATTGACAATGCATCGGCGGGCACTTCATATGGCCGGAACGGTACACTGGGTTGTGACGCGGGAGCTTTTATAGACAACTGGGAATTCCCTGTTGTCAGGAAAGAACGAAAGGAAAGAGATGCAGATACCGAAACTGGATCTGACCGAGACACCGGGCATTTACTATTCTCTGGCTTACGGCCTTGGCGCACTGCTGTTTATTCATATGAACAGACAGAGGCAGTCGCGCTTCAGGTACGTGGTCTTTGCCCTTGTCTGGGCGGTCCAGTTTATTTTTATGTTCTTTACATACCGGATTCCGCAACACCTGTTCCCCCTGTGTGTTGCCGTCGAAGTCTTTTTGACCTACGCGATGATCCGCAGCTGCTGTGATATAGACCGGGTACGCTGCGGCTATTACACTGTCCGGGCGTTTATGTTTGGAGAGTTCGCCGCCTCACTTGAATGGCAGCTGTTCTACTATGGACTTACCGCCCTTGGAATCCCTCTTCGGATGTGGTTCAACGTGACTCTCCTTGTGGTCGTACACTCCGTTACATTTTATATTTTCCTGGTTCTTGAACAAAGGTATGGAAGCAGAGAAAGATCTCTGATCATTACCGACCGGGAATTTCGGACCGCGCTGATGATTGCGCTGGCGACATATGCACTGAGCAATGTCAGCTATGTCCTGAAAAATACGCCCTTCAGCAGTCAGTTCACCATGGAGATGTTTACCATGCGTACGCTGGCGGACCTGGGAGGCGTTGCTTTTCTCTTCGGTTACCATATGATCCTTCAGGACCATCATTCCCGCGCTGAGGCTGCGAACCTTCAGAAAGTACTTGATGAGCAGCTCCTGCACTATCAGATTTCCAAGGATACTATTGATCTGGTGAACCGGAAATATCATGACCTGAAGCATCAGATTGCCTATCTGAAGAGCGGTATCACAGAGGAAGAGAAGCTGTCGATGCTTGATGAGATGGAAGAGGAGATCCGGATCTATGAGCACCAGAATCGAACCGGCAATCAGGTCGTAGATACTATCCTCATGGAAAAAAGCCTTTTGTGCGAAAAGCTGAGTATCACGCTGCATGTGATTGCCGACGGGACCGCTATGGACTTTCTATCCACGGTGGAGATCTGCTCCCTTCTGGGAAATGCATTGGACAACGCCATCGAAGCGGTCCGCGATCTTCCAGACCCGGGTCAGCGGCAGATCCGACTGTATATCGAGCGGCGTCGGAATTTCCTGCGTCTTTTGGAAGAAAATCGATTTGACGGGACGACCCGGCAGATATCTCCGGATACGGGGCTTCCGGAGACGACCAAGGAAGATCGGGAGAATCATGGATATGGGCTGTGCAGCATGGAGAACATTGCAGAAAGTCACGACGGCTCCATGTATATTGATGAGAAGGAAGGGTGGTTCCGGCTGCAGATCCTCATTCCGTTTCCGCAGAGCTCTGTAAAGAGTATATATACGTCATAGCCGCTGTTCCGACTGTCGAAGTCTTTGGGAATGGCGGCTTTCATATAATGTACGCAAAGTGGGCGCTGTATAATTATCGCATGAAAAATGGTATAATAATTAAACCTATCGCATGAAAACTGCAGCCGCTAGCTTTTAAGCTTTCCGGCAGTATAGAAAGGAATACACATATGGATTACGATGTAATTATTATCGGCGCAGGGCCGGGAGGCATTTTCTCAGCCTATGAACTCAGCCATTTGAACCCGGAGCTTAAAGTTCTGGTCCTCGAAAAAGGCCGGCCGCTTGAAAAGCGCAAGTGTCCCATCGATGGGGACAAAATCAAGAACTGCATTAACTGCCCGATCTGCTCGATCATGAGCGGCTTCGGCGGCGCGGGTGCATTTTCAGATGGCAAATACAACATAACCAACGACTTCGGCGGTACCCTGTTCGAGTATATCGGAAAGAGCAAGGCCATTGAGCTCATGGAGTATGTGGATAAAATCAATCTGTCCCACGGCGGAGAGGGAACCAAGCTCTATTCCACGGCGGGAACGGACATAAAGAAGAAATGCATGCAGAACAAGCTGAAGCTGCTGGATGCCTCGGTGCGCCATCTGGGAACCGATATCAACTATGTCGTCCTGCAGAACCTGTATGAAGAACTCAAGGATAAAGTCGAGTTCAAGTTCGAGACGGCTGTCGATAAGATAGAGATCATAGACGGTGGATATGAGATCACTGCCGGGGGAGAGCATTACAGTTGCGGCAAATGCATCGTCTCTGTGGGACGGAGCGGCAGCAAATGGATGGAGAACATTTGCAAAGACTTAGGCATCGAGACAAAGTCCAACCGCGTCGATATAGGTGTGCGCGTGGAGCTGCCGGCGGTCATTTTCTCACATCTGACAGATGAGCTCTATGAGAGCAAGATCGTATACAGGACAGAGAAATTCGAGGATTACGTCCGGACCTTCTGCATGAACCCGAAGGGCAGCGTCGTGGCCGAGAACACGAACGGCATCGTGACCGTGAACGGCCACAGCTATGAGGACTCCGCGAAGCAGACGGAGAATACCAACTTCGCCCTGCTGGTCTCAAAGCATTTCTCGGAGCCGTTCAAGGACAGCAACGGTTACGGCGAGAGCATAGCAAGACTTTCCAATATGCTCGGCGGCGGAGTGATCGTGCAGCGATTCGGCGACCTTGTCAGGGGGCGCAGAAGCAACCGAAAGAGAATGGAGGAGAGCTTTGTCATGCCGACCCTGAAGGCGGAACCGGGTGACCTCAGTCTCGTGCTTCCGAAGAGAATTCTGGACGGCATTATAGAGATGATCTACGCGCTTGACCGGATCGCGCCGGGAACAGCCAACGACGACACGCTGCTCTATGGCGTCGAAGTAAAATTCTACAACATGGAAGTGAAGCTCGACGAGAATCTTGAGACGAGGCACAAGGGCCTTTACATCATCGGGGACGGCAGCGGCGTGACGCATTCGCTGTCGCATGCGTCGGCGAGCGGGGTGTATGTGGCAAGGCAGATTGCTGGCAACGAGGCTTACTGATTTCTTAGGATGATAAAAACGCAGTTTACACAAACCCGCCAGGCAGGAGAATGTATCTTGCCAGGTATGTCGGGAGAGAGATGATGGCCATCTGGTAGAGAGTGGCGATGACTGCATTTGCCACATTGTAGCTGACGAATACGTAAACGTACTGAGCAGAAAGCCCCATCTTCGGGACCGCGAACAGTAAGCGAATTAAAGTTAAATAAAGTACAAATGCACTAAAATAGTGATACAAGTACAAAGCAGAGTGGAATATGATATGATTAAGATGCATTTACTCTAATCTATACTTCAGGAGGGGGCTTTATGGCAATTTCAAAGGAAGAGAGAAAGATACTGACCACAAAGAGGTGGCGAATACTGGCCGTCAGCTGTCTGATCAATCTCTGCATCGGTTCCATGTACGCGTGGAGCGTGCTGGCAGCGCCGATGGCGGAGGAGCTGCAGGTCGCGAGCCTGGCAATAGTATTCTCCATCGCCAATGCTGTCGGCTTTATCACCATGATCATCGGAGGTCTTCTCAACGACAAGTACGGTCCGCGCTGGGTCATGTTTACCGGCGGTATCATGTTCGGCGTCGGCATGTTCACCTGCGGCTTTGCGCACAGTGTGAACAACCTGATCTTCAGCTACGGAATTCTTCTCGGGCTCGGTCTCAGCCTCGTTTACGGCTGCACGATCAGCAATACGATCAAGTTCTTTCCGGATAAGAGAGGACTTGTCGGCGGCATGACGACCGCATTCTACGGCATCAGCTCCGTCATCTTCGCTCCTATAGCGAACATTCTGAACAGCACGTTCGGCGTGCGGACTTCCTTTAAGATCCTGGGCGCTGTTTTCCTCGTCGTCATCTGCGCGGGCAGCCTCTATATGGAGAAGTGCCCTGCCGGCTTTGTCCCGGAGGGATATGTCGCGCCGGAAAGCTCGGCTAAGGGAAAGTCGCAGGACATGACTCCAAAGGAAATGCTCAGCACTCCGGTATTTTACGTCATGCTCGTCATGCTCACCTGCGGCGGCGTGTTCGGTATGATGGTCATATCGACCGCGAGAACGCTGGCTACAGATATGGCAGGGGTGTCGGTCGCGACAGCCTCGCTTCTTGTTTCCGTGCTCTGCCTGTTCAATACAGCCGGCCGACTGGTGGCAGGCTCTCTCTCTGACAAGCTTGGCCGCATCAACACGCTGACCGGCGCTATGGTCATTGCTCTGGCAGGATTATTTACTCTGTATATCACCGACGTCACCGGATCCGCAGCGCTCCTCATCCTCGGCCTCATACTCGTCGGCATCTGCTTCGGCACATTCATGGGAGTATTTCCCGGCTTCTGCACCGATCAGTTCGGCACACGGAACAACACGGTGAATTACGGTATCATGTGGATCGGCTTTTCCATCGCGGGTCTCCTTGGTCCGACGATCCTAACAAAGGTCCATGCGTCGACCGGACAATATCGAATGGCATTCGTCATCGCGATGTGTATCGCCGTCATCGGACTAGTACTTAGCTTTGTCTACAGGAAGCTCTCAAAATCGTAACAGGTACTGCATTTGGCAGCGGAAACGGCCCGGTGCAGGCAGGAAGCTTTGGCAGCGGGACCGACCCGGTGCAGTCGAAGGTCACTTCGCTCGCGATCAGAGATCGCGATTTACACTTGCGGCACGAGTACTGCACGATGAAGATTAATTGGCAGTTGCGTTAAATAAGGACATAAAAGACAAAATAAGAGTATAGTGGGGAAGACATCCCTGCTATACTTTTTTTAGATTACAGACGAAGACCTGTTAAGGGCAGAAGGCAGTCGAGGCGTTCTAGAATTGCGCAGCGATAAGAAGAGTTAAAGCAATCGGCAATAATCACTACAGGAAGGAGCAGATATGGATAAGACAAGACTATTCGGTGTCGGAGAACCGTTAATTCAGAGGCAGAGAGATCAGGGGATCAATGCCCCTGCCTATATGGAGCTTGTAAAGGGGCTTGGCTGCACAGCCTATCGGTCCTGGATGCACCTGACTGAGATCCTGAAAGACCCGTCGACCCCGATCCCGGAGGCTGTTTTGCAGCACACGGCGCTTCTCGACAAATGCAAAGAGCTCGATATTGAAGTCACCGGCATGAGCCACGAATGGTTCCTCCCGGAGGGCTGCATTCAAAAGAGCGGGCACGCGATGCCCAAAAGAGACCTCACAGAGGGCAGTCTCTACATGAAAACCCTCGCTATGCTGGAGGAGTCCTGGTACACGATGGCATCCCTCTTCCCGCAGGTCGCGATCTGGGAGGTCGGCAACGAGTGGAACCTGAACGCGTTCCTCCATCCCGACGGGTTCCTTGATACGGATATGACGCACCCGTTCAGCCCGGATGAGAAATACGACATCGCCGTTGATATGATGTACTTCTCTGCAAAGGGCGTTCGCAGAGGCAACCCGAAGGCCAAAGTGGCATCTTTCTCACCTGCTCTGTCCACACCTGGACTCGGCGGCGGCCTGCCGGACTTCTTCCCGGTCATGTACGGTGTCGCATGGGCTCTCGACCAGGTCTACAGCAGAATTAAATCGGGCAAATTCTGGTCGACCGACACGAACGACTATTTCGATATCGTCGCATGGCACCCCTATGTATTCACCACGAAAGATGTCTGCGACAGGGATCTCTTCCTCGACGTCGAGGAGCCGGATACGCTCTGGAGAGATTACAATGACGCTGCCTACCGTGTCATGAGAAAATACGGTGACGGCGACAAAGAAGCCATCCTCACGGAGACCGGATTTACCGACTGCGGCAATCCCGAATGGGAAGAGCGCTACGGCCGCTACAATAAGAAGATCATGGATTATGCCGCGAAGATGCCCTACGTGCGGACACTTCACAACTTCCGCCTTCTCAATGAGAACGCAATGCTGAAGCGCGCCGGCATCGAGGACAACCAGATCGGCGGACTGACAGAAGTTTACTTCGGCCTCTTCACGGATCCGGAAGACGGCTGCCAGCCGAGAGCGAGGGCTCTCGCGATCCAGGAGATGACCGGGTCTGATACAGATCTTGCCGCTCTTGGAAAATCGCTGGCAATATGAGCATCACCGCGCGTACCATAACTTGCGTCACGAGCATTGCGCGATGAGGATAAAAGCCACATTGCGCATGCCGGAAAGAGTAGCCGCGGCAAAATATTAATAAAAGGGTCAAAATACAGATATATAAAGCGGCGGTAATTCTGTATTATATATAAAGAAGCACAGAAGCAGACAGACTTCAGAACCTGCAGCTTATGCGAAGCGCTTCACAGACGGACGCTAAAAGACGACAGAGCAAAAGGCAGAGAGCAAAGAGTAAAGCTGAAAGGCAAAGAGCAACGCCGGAGAGCAAAGAGTAAAGCTGAAAGGCAGAGAGCAGCGCCGGAGAGCAAGGAGTAAAGCCGGAAGGCAGAGAGCAACGCCGGAGAGCAAAGAAAAAGCCGGACAGCAGCATATACGGCAAAAAGGAGGATGACATGGCAGAGCACATTGTAGGGACATCGATCGGTGAGATCCGCGGATATGAAAGAAACAATATGATCGAGTATCTTGGAATTCCGTACGCGGAGCCGCCGGTAGGCCCGCTTCGCTTTAAGAGGGCGGTCCCGAAGACACCCTGGGAAGGAGTTTTTGACGCAAAGGAATACGGTCCGGCACCGATCCAGTACAATAACGGCACTATTATGGGCGACGAGGACTGCCTGACGGTCAACGTGCAGAGACCGATCGAGGGCGACAATCTCCCGGTATTTATTTGGATCTACGGCGGCGGCTATAATACGGGATATTCGTCGGATGAGATGTACAGGGGAGAGGCATTTGCACGAGACGGAATCGTATTTGTCTCCTTCAATTATCGTACAAATGTCCTCGGCTTCTACGATTTCACCACCTACCCGGGATGCGAGGATTTCGATTCGAACTGCGGTCTGTCCGACCAGATCCTTGCTCTCAACTGGATCTATAAGAACATTTCTGCATTCGGCGGTGACCCGACCCGCATTACGATCGGCGGCGAGTCTGCGGGCGGTGCGTCCGTCACAAATATGCTTGCCTGCCCGGGCGTGAAAGGAACCTTCCAGCAGGCAATCATCGAGTCCGCTCTTCCGAACTGCATGATGACACATAAGACGGCACGCGAGAACATCGATCTTTTCCTTGAGGGCATGCACTGGACCGAAAAAGATCTTGGTCTCCTTCGCACGATGGATCCGCGCATGTTCCTGATCGGCCATGAGTACGTCCAGGCAAAGCATCAGTACAAGAATCCGGGCATGTTCCTGCCGGGACCGATCCAGGATGACCTTATGCCGGTCCGCCCGATCGACGCGCTCCGCGGCGGCGCGGCAGCCGGTATCCGCCTCATTATCGGCACAAATATGCATGAGGGCACCATGTTCGTCCATCCGGAGAACACCGGATTCCCGAACAGCTGGACCATGATCACGGAGATGCTTGAGAAGAACGGACATGAGGATGCGCTTCCGCAGATCATTGGTTTCTACCATGAAGACGGCAGAAATTCCTTCACTCTGTTCAAGGACAACGCGAAGTCGCTGAGCGCCTCGGTCCCGCCTCTCACCGGTGACGTGCGCCAGATCGGCGGTGACCCGTTCATTCGCTTCGCGACAGACTACGCGTTCGAGATGCCGGCTGTCAAGGTAGCCAGTGCGCAGAGACAGTACTGTGATGACGTCTGGATGTACCGCTACGAGCTGGTCACAAAATCCGGCATCGCAACGGGCTGGAAGGCATCGCATGCGTTTGAGCTGCCGTTCGTATTTGAAAAAACAGAGCATCCGTTCACAAAGTTCATGTTCGACGGAGAGCCGGAGGAACTCTTTACGAAGATGGCCGGTCAGATCCACGGCGACTGGGTGCGCTTCATCAAGACAGGCGAGCCGAATAAGGACTGGGGAAGATTCGAAGGTCCCTGCTCACCGGTCCGCATCTATGACCGTGAGTCACGGACGGAGATCCTGGACAGGAGACACCTGCTCAGCGTCTGGGGCGACATGAGATTTTACGAGAGCTGAATTCAGTTCTCACACATGGGACTTGGCGCGGGATTTGCGCATAAAGTGAAATATGGTAAGATAAGGCTCCCTGCGCCGGAAGGCGCAGGGAGCCTTATCTTCAAGTCTCGCTCGCGAGACTTGGCGCGGGATTCGGGTCAGCATTAGCTGACATTTTCCAAGCCGCATCCTTGCTGCGACGTGCGCGGCATGAGAAAAAACAGAAATTGGATAAAACAAGAATAAAATAAGCAAAATAAATATATTTACAGCGGACAATATAAGGTATTCTTTATTCAGAAACAGAAAAGAAGTCGCCCGAAAACAACACCGGTAAAGGCAGCTACGCAGGGCGATGAAAGATGAAAGATGTCAAAAGGAAAGGAGAAACAACAATGCTTACAACAAAACATGACGACCCGAACGGCAAGCTCGGCTGGGGCGAGCGCTTAGCATACGGTTCAGGCGGATTCGCATTTAACATGATCAACGGAATCATCGGTTCATTCCTGACGATCTACTTCACATCCGCAGCAGGGCTGAACGCAGGTATCATCGCTACGATCCTTGCAGTATCGAAAATCTTCGACGGTATCTCCGACCTGATCATGGGCCGAATCGTAGACCGCACAGACACAAAGATGGGCAAGGCAAGAGTATGGCTTCTTAGGATGTGCATTCCGTTCGCAGTCTCCACGATGCTCCTCTTCTTCGTACCGCAGGGCTTCCCGGACATGGTGAAATACGTGTACGTGTTCCTGATTTATAACATCTGCAACGCTGTCTGCCTGACCGGCATGCTGGTCCCGTTCTACTCAATGGTCGGTCTTGTGACAGCAGACTCCTATGAGCGCGGACTTCTCGGCAACATCCAGCAGATCTTCCAGACACTCGGAAACGTATTCGTAAACTCCACATTCGTTATCCTGCTCACAAAGTTCTCAGAAAACCCGAACACGATCTACACACAGAGATCTTTCACCCTCACACTTGCTGTCTAC
>CADAIL010000033.1 GCA_902788035.1 uncultured Lachnospiraceae bacterium
CTTACCAGGGTCAGCAAACCTTATATTACATTGAGGTATCTTTTCTTTCACCTATTTTTTTCGAGCCCCTCTACTTAGATCTTACAGGAAGCTCATTTCGCTGATAACTGCAATTCTATGCGTTATCGGCAGTACACCCGCAAGTGTTCTGGCTGCCGGAACATATACGCTGCATTTGGTGGATGATCTTCAAAACACAGATGCGCTCTACAAGGAGTTTACGGAGAAAAACAATCTTCAAATCGCGTACATAACGAACCTCAAGTCACCTATATGGAAGGTCAACAACAGCAATTTTAAGACTGTTACTTCGGGCTCAATGACATATTTATATACTTCCCCGACCAGCATACCAACGGTGGCAGGTAAAGATCACGCTGTCAGCTGGTCAAATGTAGCCGGCATTACCTATAAAGACGCAGGCTATTATGGGAAAGATAAGAACAATACATTCGATATCGTATTTACCCTCAATAAAATCGTGACAATGAAGCCCAGCTACAGTACGCCGACAGTGTCTTCTGCTCCATATTTCACGGTGGCTCTCACAGATAATTCTACGGGTATTATATGCTCCAATTCATATGTGCGACGCTCAGATTTTACGCCGACGGAAAATAATCTTGGCCCGTTCTCCATAGAGAACTGGAGTATCCGGCTCCAGGATAAAAACGGAAATAAAATTTCGAATGTCCTTTTGACACAGACATACAGAGATATTGACATAAACCATTTGTCAAATGATTCTTCATTTGCGACATTTAATGAGGGATTCTATTTCCAGAGTGGTTATGCGGATGATACTTACATGCTGAATGATAATATGATTACCGTGTATGACAGGGACGGTAAGCAAAACGCTATGTACGAAACGAGAGAGGGAGGACATGGCGATCTCGATACGAATGACCAGCGGGGATGGGTCGTCGCGGCTATTCTTGGAGGAGAGGCCCGGTTAGAGTGGACCGGCCAGGCATGCGGAAGCTTTATAGCCAACACAGTCACGAGAGAATATCCGAACCCCCCGTCGCCGGTAAAGGCAGCCAGTAAGGAGTATGTGAAGGCAAATGACGAGATTGAATACACTATTACCGAAGACTTCCCTGCCATCAATCCCTCGAACTGCCCCAGGGCAGTTACTGTGAGAGATACGTTCGACGATTGTCTCGTGGCAGGTCAGGGTATTAAAGTGACGAGTGAAGGAAAGGATGTTACAGATGACTGGACAGTCAGAGTAGAAGGACAGACGGTGACGGCGGAGGCCAATACACCGGGTAACGTCGAAGGCCGCTATGTTTTTACGATTCCGGTCACAGTCAGGAATGAAAAACTTGATGGCAAGACTCTGGTCGTAAAGGACGGCATTACTTACGCGAAGATTCCGAATAAGGCTTATATAACGGTAAAAGATCAAAACAGCAAGGATATAGAGCTTGAGACGCCTGAAATAACGATTTTTCAGGAGGGATCAGCTATAAATCTGAAAAAAGATGTGGACCGGTCGAAGATAGAAAACGCAAAGCCGGGAGACGCGTTGAATTACAGTTTCAGGATAAAAAATACGGGCAGACTCACTTTGCATGATGTTACTCTTGCTGACACCCTGCCGGTAAATAATCTCTCAATAGATTGGAACACGAGTACAGATGATTCGACTGATGTGGGGGTCCTTGCTCCTGATGAAGCGGTGACAGCATCTGCTTCATACAATCTTACGATTGAGGACATAACCTCAGGAAAGGTGGTAAACACAGCTTCAGCATCAGGTCTTGATCCAAAGGACAATAAGGTCTCTGATAAAGACGACGCGAAGACCGCGCTTGACGCTGAAGCTTCAATTTCTCTCAGCAAAAAGGCAGATCCCAATAAAATGACGGATCCGTCCGCAGGCGACATCATTTCCTATGACTTCGTTATTTCCAATACCGGCAATATTCCGCTGCGAGATATTGCTTTCCAGGATGATCATGAATTGATTGACCTTTCCTGGAATAAGGATATAGCAGGAGCAGAGCTCGGGATAGGTGAAAAGCTCGTGGGGCACGCGTCTTATAGACTGAGACTAAGCGACATCGATGCAGGCTCTGTAGTGAATAAAGCGTCTGTCACCGCTGCCTCGGGCAACGGAAAAACGGTTTCGGATCAGGCAGAAGATACCACTGTCATTGACACTTCACCGGGCATTCTGCTTAAGAAGACTACTCCGTCAGCAGTTCTAACTGATGTGAGGGCGGGGGACGAGGTCATCTGGAATTTTGAACTGACGAACACAGGAAGGAATACGCTTAAGAATGTGCAGATCACCGATCATCTTGAAGGGGTCAGTGAGATAACATACGACTGGGAAGGAAGCTCTGACAGTGGGACCGAAAAAGGTCAGCTGTCACCCGGCGAAACTGTGACCGCGACCGCTGCATATACTTTGACTGCCGAGGACATCATAGCCAAAGAGGTCACGAACACTGCAACCGGAAAAGGAACTGATCCGAATGGAACAGAAGTGACATCGGACGCAACCGCAAAAATAAAAATTAAGTATGATCCGGAACTTAAAATAGAAAAGACAGCGGATACACTCGATTACACGGGCGCGAAGGCAGGGGATGTAATAACGTATACGTTGAGCCTTACAAATGTCGGAAATGTTGATCTGGCAGATGTCGAACTGGTCGATCTGAAGGATGGTGTAATAGTTAAAGAATACAGTTGGCCTGCGCAGGAAGGCTTTCTGGCACCCGGCGAGACAGTAACCGCGATCGCGGAGTATGTTCTTACCCAGAATGATATCGATGTCACCGTTCTTGAAAATGAGGCGACAGGCAAAGGAAAAGCTCCGGATGGTACATGGGTGTCGGCAAGGATCCCGAACATAATCAATAAGGAACTGCATCCGGAAATCACCCTGGTAAAAGATGTCGACATCAATGAAATTGCGGAAGCAAAACCGGGTGATGTTCTGACCTATACAGTCACAGTGACCAACACGGGCGATGATACTCTGCATGATGTGGCTCTTACTGACAGCATGGAGGAGGTCCTTTCAGATATCGCATACGACAGGGAGACAGAAACGCTTGCCCCTCTAGAGAGCCTTATTATGACGGCTAAATATACCATTACTCAGGAAGACATCAACAAGGGGATTGTGATCAACAAAGCGGAGGTAACCGCTAAGGATCCCGAAGATACCGAGGTCTCGTCGAACGATGAGTCGGAAACTAAGCTCGAACAAATCGCGTCCTGCGCCGTAACCAAGAAAGCGTCAGCAACAAAAATTTCTTCAGCAGAGGCCAGGCCGGGTTTTGAGATCAGATACGATTTTACAGCATCGAATACCGGAAATTCTACCCTCACGGATGTTACCTTTACGGATGAGATGCTGGAGAAGGCGGAAACAGAGATAACCTGGGACTGGAACGATAAAGGTATCCTTCATCCCGGTCAGACAATAAGCGGATATGCTGTCTATACTTTGACTCAGGATGATATAAGTGCCGGTAAGGTCATGAATATAATAATCATGAACGCGAAGGATCCAAAAGGGAATCCCGTTGAACCTGCCAGGGCAGAAGTGACAACAACCGTCGAGAAGACTGCGTCCCACACAATCATGAAAACAGCCGATAAGGAACTTATTGAAAAGGCAAAGACAGGTGATATAGTCAGTTATACAATTGTTTACAAAAATACCGGAAATGTGGTTCTCAAAGATATTTCATTTACTGATGAAATGCTGAAGGAAGCCGACATAGATATTCAGTGGGATTGGTCAGCGACCGAATCGCGCGGTGAAACGAAGAGCCTTTCCCCCGGCGAGTCTGTCACCGGTAAGGCAACATATAAAATTACCCAGTCTGATATAGATACAGGGAAAATTACGAATACGATTCTGGCATATGCATCTGATCCCGACGGAAATCCCCTGGAACCGGTTTCAGGTGAAGTTACGACACAGGTCGTGCAGACCAGCAAGATCACAGTCAAAAAAAGTGTAGATAAAGCTTCGCTGAATAATCCGAAGGAAGGTGCTGTGCTGACTTACACATTCAGTATTGCAAATAATGGCGGAACGACACTTAGAGATATAAAACTGGTCGATTCCCTGAGCGGGCATGGGCTGTCTGAGATCAAGATGAATTATCCGGATATTTCGCATGAGCTTAAGCCGGGCATCACAATGACAGCTTCTGCCACATACACCCTGACAGCAGCCGATATCAAGGCGGGCAGAGTATTGAACTCGGTATATGTGACTGCAAGGGACCCGGCGAGGAAAGAGGTGACGTCGGAAAAATCAGAAGTGACAACGAAAATCATCGTCCCTGTGACACCAACACAGGCTCCGACCAAAACTCCGAGTCCGGTTCCTACGATTTCACAGGTCAGATATTCTACTCAGACTGTGACATCTCCGAAAACGGGAGATAATACTGCGGGAATTGTCTTCGCGGTCATTGTATTGATGATATCGCCGGTGCTCTTTACTGTGCTTATTAAAAAATACCAAAAGATCGGTAAAACACACTGAAATCGTTTCAGACAGACTGAAACGGAGTTCCTGAAGCCGGCGCAAACATCATCTTCATCGAAAAACGTAGGTCCTTCTCTGCGAGCTAAGAAGATGCATTCGCATCTTCTGATCTCTCGGTCGGACCTACAATGTTTTTCTCACGAAGATGAATGCTTTGCTGCCGGCAATCGAACTGTGAGTACAGTCTGCCTGAACTGTAGCACATTTCTCTTTTTATTTGCAAATGAAGTTCAAATTGTATTGCTATAAGACAAGGATTGAAACTATAATTAATGTGTATGTCTTGAGATTAATCTTCTAATGCCATAGACGGCAGAAGAAGCGGGGGTTCTCCCTACTGAGGTATAACATATGGACTGTAAGGAAGCGAAGAACAGAGTAAACGGCTATATAGAAGGCACGCTCACGAACAAGGAATGTACGGAGTTCATTGAGCATGTCCGATCATGTCCCGACTGCTACGATGAGCTTGAGACATATTTTATTATTGGCTATGCGCTGGATTATCTGGATTCAAAAGACGGTATGGAGAGGTCTTTTGATATGCATAAGCTCCTGGAAGAAGATCTGCGCAGATGTGAGAGACGGATTTCAGGGTCGAAACTCATGAAAAACCTGACCAGAGTGTGCGTGACTATATCTGAAGTGAGTCTGGCGATCGGATTTGCGGTCACCGCAATCCCTGGCGCGGAAGAGTTCGTCCTAAATCTGCTCAGGTTATTCAAGTCTTATTAACCGAGAGGGCAATACATATGAATAAGAAAATTCTGCTTGTTGACGGATACAGTATACTCTTCAGGGCGTTTTACGGAATGCCTCTCACGATGACCACTCCTGACGGCGTTCACACTAACGCCGTTTACGGTTTTCTGGCTATTCTGCGAAAAGTGATAGAAGAGGAGCAGCCGGATTACATTGCGGTCGCATTCGATAAGAAGGCGCCGACTTTCCGCCACAAAATGTATGAAGCCTATAAAGGCAATCGTTCGGCAGCACCGCCGGAATTTCACGAACAGGTGCCGCTTGTCAAGGAGCTTCTCGAGTCCATGGACATTACGCATCTCTCTCTCGAAGGCTGGGAAGCCGACGATATTCTCGGCACGCTGTCAAGAAAAGCGGAGTCTTTGGGCATCGATGTCTCACTTGTATCCGGTGACCGGGATCTCCTTCAGGTAGCGACCGATAAGACCGAGATCATTATACCGAAGACATCCAAAGGCCAGACGACATACGAGCATTACTATGCGTCGGATGTCTACGACTCCCTTGGAGTTACTCCGCTTGAGTTCATCGATATGAAAGCGCTTATGGGAGATTCCTCCGACAATATACCCGGATTGCCGGGTGTCGGTCCGAAGACTGCTTCAGCAATCATCAGCACTTATCATTCAATTGAGAATGCATACGAGCATGTGGATGAGATAAAGCCGAAGAAAGCCCAGACTGCCATGCGCGAGCATTTTGATCTTGCGGTCCTCTCAAAAAATCTTGCAACGATACGGCTTGACGCACCTGTAGAAGTCAACATTGAAGATCTCTCAGTGAAAAATATCTATAACGAGAAATCCTACGATGTCATAAAAAAGCTGAATTTCAAATCACTTTTCAAGTTTTTTGAGAGTGAGGCAGTGGATAAGGCGCCGGAAGCAGCAATAAGTATTGTGACCGGGAAGTCGGAGTGTGAGCGTGTATATGCCGACGCATTCTTCTTCCTCATGAATCCCTCCGCGAAGTACAGGACAATCGGTCTTGATGTTATCAGTGAGAGACAGAAGGCTTATGCGTACGGCCTTGCCTACGACGGCAGATACTATGGAATAGTTGTTAGTGAAGAAATAAACGCTGACTATATTGCCGCAAAGAGCAGAGATCTGATACTTGACGCAGCTAAAGGCGGGGTACGCATTGCCTCCTGCAACGGCAAGTCTCTGCTCAAGCTTACAGGAATCCCGAAGGCAGAAACACTGTTCGACTGCATTGTAGCTGCCTACCTCATAGATCCGCTGAAATCTGATTGGAAGTATGATGACGTTGCGTCGGGCTATATGCATGCCACGGTTAAATCCGAAGAGGAACTGATCGGGAAGAAGGGCCCCGGTGCTTTTGTCAAGGCTGAGCCTGACAGGGCGGATGTTCTTGCTTCTATGGCGGGATTGTCCGCTTATGCTGCTGCAGGCAGCGCCGATTCGCTGATGAAGAAACTAAAAGAGGAGGAAATGGACACCCTCTTCAACACAATTGAAATGCCGCTTGTCAGCGTTCTGGCTTCAATGGAGCGCGAGGGTATACTTGCAAGCCGGGAGGAGCTCAAAAAATACGGAGACCGGCTCGAAGAGCGCATTGAAGAACTGACAAAAGAAATCTATGAAGATGCCGGTGAGGAATTCAATATAAATAGTCCTAAGCAGCTGGGTGTGATTTTATTTGAAAAGCTGAAACTGAAGGGCGGAAAGAAAACAAAGACCGGATATTCAACTGCGGCAGATGTCCTCGAAAAGCTGGCGCCGGACTCAAAGATAGTTGCAAATATCCTCGAGTACCGTACTTACAGCAAGCTTAAATCCACTTACGCGGATGGCCTTCAGAGCTGTATTGAGGAGGACGGGCGGATTCGGACGACCTTTAATCAGACCATAACGGCGACGGGACGGCTTTCAAGTACGGACCCGAATCTGCAGAATATACCGATGAGAGAGGATCTTGGCCGCAGGATTCGCAAATGCTTCTATCCGAAAGAGGGATGCGTGTTTGTCGATGCAGATTATTCGCAGATCGAACTCCGTGTGCTTGCACACATGTCGGGGGACGAAAAGCTGATTGAAGCTTACCGAGAGGCCAAGGATATCCATGCGGCGACGGCGTCGCAGGTGTTCCATGTTCCCTATGAAGAGGTGACCGACCAGCAGAGAAGGAACGCCAAAGCTGTCAACTTCGGTATTGTATACGGACAGAGCAGCTTCGGTCTATCCCAGGGACTTTCAATTTCAAGGAAAGAAGCTCAGGACTATATAAACGATTATTTCAAGACCTACCCGAAAATCAAAGCTTTCCTTGACGGCCTTGTTTCGAGCGCAAAAGAGAAAGGCTATGCGGTCTCAGTATTCGGACGCAGACGCCCGGTGCCTGAGCTCAAGGCGTCCAACTTCATGCAGAGATCATTTGGAGAGCGCGTCGCTATGAACAGCCCGATCCAGGGGACTGCTGCTGATATTATGAAAATAGCGATGAATCGCGTCTATGCAAGACTCATGAAAGAGGGACTGAAATCCAGACTTATCCTGCAGATTCATGACGAACTTTTGATCGAAGCTCCTACGGAGGAGGCTGAATATGCCAGGGAGATCCTGGAAGAGGAGATGAAGGGCGCAGCGAATCTTTCTGTTGCACTTGAGACGGATTGTCACATCGGAACTGACTGGTACGAGGCTAAGTAATTCGCCGGGAAATTGATGTCATAAAGGAACAGACTGGTACGAAGCCAAATAGTGTGATACAATAATACGTTGACTGACGGGAGTGAATATGATAATTATCGGAGTGACCGGTGGTATGGGTGCCGGAAAGAGCCGTGTGCTTGCCTACCTTGAGGAAAAATGGAACGCACGCACGATTCGTCTGGATGATATCAGCAGAGAGCTGCTCGCAAAGAACGGTCTCTGTTACGAGGAGACGATTCATATCTTCGGCAAGAAGATCGTAAAGCCCGACGGCAATCTGGATCGGGCACTGATCGCTAAAATGATATTTGAAGATTCACGGCTCAGGGACAGACTGAATGCTCTTGTCCACCCCGCAGTCAAAGCTCAGGTGCGATGGCTGGCTGAGGAGATGAGACAGATTGATGCCGGGCTCCTTGTTGTTGAGGCAGCCCTGCTCATCGAGGGCGGATATAAAGAGATCTGTGACGAAATCTGGTATATTTACGCGGATGAGAAAGTAAGGCGCGAGAGGTTAAGAGAAAGCCGCGGATATACAGATGAGAGGATTGATGGGACATTTGCCACGCAACTCACGGATGAGGCTTTCAGAGCCCACGTCGATTTTGTGATCGACAACAGCGGACCCTTTGAGGATGCTGCCAGGGCGATAGACCACCGCATCAGGCGGATCACAGGGAAGTTCTGTAAATAAATGCGGCGGACGATACCCGGCACCTAAGCAGGGACAGGAAATGTATTTCAAATGAACGGAGCGTTACATGAAGTTTTGCAGCATATCGAGCGGGAGCAGCGGAAACTGCATCTTCGCCGGTACATCCGGAACATCGGTACTTATTGATGTAGGTATTTCCGGAATAAGGGTCGAGCGCGGCCTTAACGAAATTGATATGACGACCAGGGATGTCGACGCAATACTGGTGACCCATGAACATGCCGACCACATTAAGGGTCTGGGAGTTCTTGCCCGCAGATACGGGATTCCGATCTATTCGACAGAGGGCACGATCAGAGCAATAAAAGATAATACGTCTGTCGGAAAAATTCCTGAGGGACTTATGCATGTTATCCATGCAGATCAGGAATTTATGGTCGGAGATATCACCGTCATGCCCTTCGAAATATCCCATGACGCTGCCGAACCGGTAGGTTTCAGGATGGAACACGAGGGGAAAAGCGCAGCTGTGGCAACGGATCTTGGCTGTTACGATGATTACACGGTAAGATATCTGACAGGTCTTGATGTTTTACTTCTCGAATCGAACCATGACGTCCACATGCTGGAAGTTGGGAGGTATCCGTATTATCTGAAGAGAAGGATACTGAGCGAACATGGTCATCTGTCCAATGAGACAGCAGGACAGCTTCTCGGTACACTTCTTCACGATAATGTGAAGCACGTATTTCTGGGGCATCTGTCACAGGAAAATAATTATGAAGCTCTGGCTTACGAGACCGTATGCCAGGAAGTAACGATGGGGGACAATCCCTATTCATCGGGGGATTTTAATATTACTATAGCACATCGTGACCGCATTTCTGAGTCGGTCATCTGGTAAGGAAGGTAACGCTCATGCAGAAGACAATTATTACTGTTGTAGGAAAAGATACTGTTGGGATCATTGCCAGGGTCTGTACTTATCTGGCAAGCAACAATATAAATATCCTTGACATTTCTCAAACAATAGTCGATGGTTTTTTCAACATGATGATGATCACCGACACCGAAGGGTGCTCAAAAGATCTGGCGAAACTTCGCCATGAGCTGCATCAGGTGGGTCAGGAAATAGGCGTCAATATCCACATTCAGCATGAAGAGATTTTTGAGATGATGCACAGAATCTGAGAAGGTCGTGTGAAGCGCGGAAAGTGACGGTAAAAGAATCTGAAGCTGTCATGACAATCCTACTGTTGGTATTGGAGAACATATGATAACAAGATTTGAAGTTGATGAAACTAATAAAATGATACGGCAGGAGAATCTGGATGTCCGAACCATCACTCTGGGTATTTCTCTTCTGGACTGTATCAGTGACGACCTTGAAAAACTCAAGGAAAACATCAGAACTAAGATATGTGCGAAAGCCGAAAGACTTGTAGAGACCGGCAGGGAAATCGAGGGTCTCTACGGCATCCCGATAGTTAATAAGCGTATCTCGGTGACGCCGATCGCTCTTGTCGGAGGTGCTGCCTGCCGTACGCCTGATGATTTTGCGGAAATTGCTGTGGTCCTTGATGAGTGTGCTAAGACAGTCGGTGTGAACTTTATCGGAGGATACAGTGCACTGGTATCCAAATCGATGACACCGGCTGATGAAATGCTGATCAGATCCATTCCGAAGGCCCTTGCATCAACTGAACGTGTCTGTTCGTCCGTAAATGTAGGATCGACAAAGACTGGTATCAATATGGATGCTGTCATGCTGATTGGGCAGATTATCAAGGAAGCTGCGTGGGAGACCCGCGAACATGATTCCATGGCGTGCGCGAAATTCGTTGTCTTCTGTAACGCGCCTGATGATAATCCATTCATGGCAGGTGCTTTCCATGGAGTGACCGAGGGTGACACGGTCATCAATGTCGGTGTCTCCGGCCCGGGGGTTGTCAAGGCTGCTCTCGAACACTGCCGCGACGCTAACTTCGAAGTGCTTTGTGAGACAATCAAAAAGACTGCGTTCAAGATCACCCGAGTCGGTCAGCTTGTCGCGCAGGAGGCATCAAAGAAACTGGGCGTTCCGTTCGGTATTGTCGACCTCTCTCTGGCCCCCACGCCTGCAGTAGGAGATTCGGTTGCTGACATTTTAAAAGAAATCGGGCTCGAGCATCCCGGAGCACCGGGAACGACAGCAGCCCTTGCCCTGTTGAATGATCAGGTGAAGAAGGGCGGAGTCATGGCTTCCTCTTATGTCGGAGGGCTGTCCGGCGCGTTTATTCCGGTCAGTGAGGACCAGGGAATGATAGAGGCTGTATTGACCGGTGCGCTCACACTTGAGAAGCTTGAAGCTATGACCTGTGTATGCTCGGTAGGCCTCGATATGATCGCTATTCCGGGTGATACATCAGCTGCCACTATTTCCGGTATTATCGCGGATGAAATGGCAATCGGCATGATTAATCAGAAGACAACAGCCGTACGCCTTATTCCTGCTATCGGAAAAGACGTGGGCGACAGCGTCGAGTTCGGCGGACTTCTCGGCCATGCGCCAATCATGCCTGTCAACAAGTTCAGTTGTGAGAGATTTGTCGGAAGAGGCGGAAGAATCCCGGCTCCGGTCCACAGCTTTAAAAACTGATCAGTATCGAGTATTTCTGAACATATATAAATAATCGAGACTTGAATATGGTGTTCATGATCCAACGAAAGAAGGAGTGAATATATGGAATTAAAAACTCCAATGGTATTTGTTAAGCACATTATATCGGCACAGCGCGGGGATGCTCAGAGCATTCAGTTTCTGTGTGAGCGCACATCCGGGCAGTTCGTGAAAATCTGTCGGAAATACGATCTGTCCAACAGCGAGATCGAGGCGGTGCTTGCCAAGGCCTATGGACTCATTTTTGCAAATATAAAATCTGTCAGGAACCCGCAGACGTTCATGAGCTGGGCAGGCAAAATCGTAGAGGACTGCTGCGTAGAGATTGCCGGGCCCAAGGTGATAGCGCCGGAACCGACAGCTAAAGAACCGGCTGTACCGCCGGTGCCTGTGCCGGCGAAAGAGACATCCGTTGCTGCCGGGGCAGCTTCAGCACCTGTGGTGACAGCCGTTGCTGCCGGAGCAGCATCGACACCGGAAGCGACAGCAGAGCCGGCAAAGGAAGCTCCTCATGAAACCGGGAACAGACCAGCCGCCTTCTATGATGAAAATGCGTATGTTCAGCCTTCAGGCACATATCATGCGGAAGTCAATTATGCAGATGAGGCGTCTTCTGAGGTAAGACCGGTCGACAACAGGGTCATACCTGTCGATGAACTTGTCTATCGCCCGGAGGCCGGTTTTATAAGCAGCGGAGAACCATCCGCGCCGACGGATGTTCAGCAGCCGGTTACACCGGATCCGTCCATATACGCAAGTATTCCGACATTTGCATCCTCATATGAAGAGGAGGCTGTATTTCAGGATGTGAATCCTGCGGAAGCCGATAAGCCTGAATACGCAGACAATAAGGCGGCAGAGAATTCTATCGAAGTCGGCAGTTCTGCCGAACCGGTCGAGGTTTCCACAGAAAATGCAAGTGCGGTGGCTGAAGAAACTGTACAGGCGGAAGCAGGTGACGAGCCGGACATCGATCTTTACGAGAAAGAGGAGAACGAAAAGGCTCAGGATGACGCTGATGTCGAAGTCAATGACTCTGATTATGACGAGGATGATGAGAACGAAGACGACGAGGACGATGAGGAACTGGCGAGTGGATTGGCTTTCCGCACAAAAGTGCTGATCGGACTTCTGTGCGTGTTTATTTTCGGAGCGTGCGTCGGTATCGGATATGCAATTTCGAAAGGGATGACTGCGCGCGAGCCATCATCTGCTGAACCGGGAGTTGTAGAGACACAGGCAGATACTATTGATGAGACAGAGACAGAGTCTCTTGTGGATTCTCTTATTGACTCAGTCATAGAGTCTCTTTCCGAAAGCAGTGTGGTGGAGTCTGGCAGCTCACGTGAAACTACTGATATAGCGAATACTGATACAACTGATACAGCAGATACAGGTAATCAGACCCCGGAATCAACGTCCACCGGTAATGCAGGCAATCAGACCCCGGAATCGCAGGCTGCTGGTCCTGCATCCGGAACAGGCGGTGAAGTAACTGCAAGGGCGGATATTGCGACGTATCTGGGAGGAACATTTGCCTCTGTATTCAGAGATTATCCGGACATCCCGAGATCGGTGTACCGGGGAGAATTATCTCTTACGGATGCACATATCGGCTTTATCGGCTCTTACGACGCCACGCAGCCTGTCAGTTCGACGGTAGTTGAATCTGTCTCACTTCTCAGTGAGGGCGGCAACTATAATATCAACGGCTTCTATGTCGGCATGACTGCAGAAGACGCTGAGTCCCTTGCGGCGGCAGGAAATTATACTGCCCTTGAGATGACAGCGGAATCCAGTCGTGAGTATGTAGACAATCATGACAATACTTTGTCACTGACGATTGACGGTGGTAAGGTAAAGAGTGTCACACTAAGATCCGCTTCTTCTGATAATGTTACAATGGAAACGGCAGATGAAGTGACAGAAGAAGTGATTGAAGAAGCACCGGAAGAGATTCCCGGCGAAGAAGGCGGAGTAGGCTGATCATTAAAGGACAATATCCCGAAATTTTCGGCAGCAGATGGAGGACAATATGGCAATAGAAATGAAATACTGTATGCAGTGCGGTGAGAAGCTTACAGAAAAGATGCTTGAAGGTGAGGGCATGGTTCCGTGGTGTCCATCCTGTGGTGATTTCAGATTCCCAATATTCAACACGGCGGTCAGTATGATCGTTATGAATGAATCGAGAACGAAAATCATTCTGATCAAGCAGTACGGACGTCCCGATTATATCCTTGTTGCAGGATATATCAACAAGGGCGAGGATGCCGAGGATGCCGCGAAACGAGAGGTCTTTGAAGAACTTGGCCTTCACGTTAAAGAACTGCATTTTAACCACAGCCATTATTTTGCTCCGTCCAACACGCTCATGCTGAACTTTACCGTTACCGTCGAGGGTAAGGAGCCGACTCCGAACCGCGAGATTGATTCATATTCATGGTTCTCACCTGAGGACGCGAAGGCTAACATAAAGCGCAATTCACTGGCTCAGAGGTTCCTCAACTGGTATCTGGACGGAGGAGAGTTCTGACGCGCTGCCAAGCAGTATAGTTTAAATATGGTATAAAATGGGCTGTCGCATTGACGATGTCCAAACTACATATAGCTGACATTTGCAGATAATGTCGGTCATATGAAGAGTGGACTTGTTTAAGCGACAGCCCATTTTCTATACGGTTATAAGTCTCCGGGACATCTCATTTTGAATATTTTGTCCGCTTCGCCGGCTGGCCAGAATATTATAGAGATTTGAGAGGCGCATCTCCTGGTAGAATAGCGACCTCGCTGCTCCATCAAGACTCTTAAGCTCTCTTGAAGGTCTCATGATGAGCGGAATTCGTGATATTTCCATCATGCGGGAGACGAGCGATCCGGCCTCCTTCCTCATTCCGAGGATATGAGCGAAGTCAGGATAAGAATTCTTCTCGGTTACCGTTCCGGAAGCAGGCGTGAAGTCAGAAGAATCCTTTTCGATTCTGAGCGCTATATGCAGCAGAGCTCTGCATACATGGGTATAAGTCAGAGAACGATTCTTGAGCATCATCGCATAATCAGTAAAAGAAAGACACTTCTCCCTTGACGTCCAGGCGGCATTTGCAAACGTCTCTGATACAGATAAATATTTTGTAAGGTCTATGGCAGATCGGGCTTCCCACAGCGCGGAAGCCAGCATAAATGTCAGATCATTCTCATAGACCAATCTGTTATTCTCATATTCAGCTTTTAATAATTTATAAGCCTCGCCGGGTATACATGCGGAAAGCTTGTCGACAGAGCGCACGATTATATCCTGACTCGAAAGCACCTCTCTGATTGCTGTTGCGGAAGCATAATTCTCCGAAAGCCCTGTGCTGCCGTGACTGACACCGACACGCATGCATGTTTCCGGCTGAATATTATAGTTTCCCCTCAGAATAGCTTTAATGTATTCAACGCCGAGAATATTGTTGGGCTTGCTCAGCAGATCTTCGTACTGCGGAAGTGCGAATGCCCTTGCTCTGGGGAAAGAAATTCCCTGCTTCAGATATTCTCTCAGACATTTTTTATAGTCATCGGGCTCAAAAGCAAGAACTCGGGCAGCTTCAATCAATCTGTTAACATCACCGCATTCCGAGCCAAAAAAGATAAAATCAACGCAGCCGATTGAATCTGCGATCCTGAGCGCATGCTCTGCGTATTCTTCCGCGGAGCAGGTCGCATACCTCGTCGGCAGCGCTATGACCAAATCGATTCCGGCGGAGAGGGCCATTTTAGCTCTTGTATATCGGTCCACGATCGCGGGCGCTCCGCGCTGCACGAAGTCGCCGCTCATCAGCGCAATTACAAAGTCAGCACCGGTGAGCTCCCTGGCTTTTTTCGCTATATATTTATGTCCGTTGTGATATGGATTGAACTCCGCGACAATAAGAGCGGTCTTCAAAGTACTTACCTCCGTTGAAAAATAAAAGTAGATAAGTGTATATCATAAATCTGATTGTACAACATTTAGTACCTTATGTGTCGAACTAAATACAAGTATTGTACTTGTTCACAAAATTTTTGTAGGGTATAATACAGTTAAATGTTTATTATACAGATGAGGCCTGCCGGCGCTATGCCAGGAGAAGCGCAGACTCCATCAGATACTATTAATGCCACACCGTTACGAAAGAGGAGATGCAGCCATGAGTTTTATTGAACAGATTAAAGCACGCGCAAAACAGGACATCAAGACAATTGTACTTCCGGAATCAGAAGATATCCGCACATACAAGGCCGCTGAGCAGATCCTGAAAGAAGGTTTTGCCAAGATCATTATTATCGGT
Organism: uncultured Lachnospiraceae bacterium; assembly: GCA_902788035.1. Taxonomy (GTDB): domain Bacteria; phylum Bacillota; class Clostridia; order Lachnospirales; family Lachnospiraceae; genus Chordicoccus. The sequence goes on from CADAIL010000033.1 coordinate 15,593, forward strand.
TCTGAAGAAGAAGTCGCCGCAAACAAGCAGGATACTGATATCACAGGCGCTATCATCGTAGATCCGGCTAAGTGCGACAAGACACCGGCCTACATTGACAAGCTGGTTGAGCTCCGCCAGAAGAAGGGTATGACTGTCGAGAAGGCAACAGAGCTTCTTCTGAAATCTTACACATACTATGGCGTTATGATGGTCAAGATGGGTGACGCTGACGGTATGGTCTCCGGCGCATGCCATTCTACAGCTGACACACTTCGTCCGAGCCTTCAGATCCTTAAGACAGCTCCGGGCACAAAACTTGTTTCTTCCTTCTTCCTTATGAACGTTCCGGATTGCGAGTTCGGCAATCATGGCACATTCGTATTCTCAGACTGCGGACTTAACCAGAATCCGACAGCTGAGGAGCTTGCAGCCATCGCAAAATCTTCCGCAGATTCCTACAGATCACTTACTGGTGATGAGCCGAAGGTCGCTATGCTTTCCTACAGCTCCTTCGGATCTGCAAAGCATGATGATGTCACAAAGGTACAGGAAGCTACCAGAATCGCCAAGGAAGAAAATCCGGAGCTCGCTCTTGACGGCGAGCTTCAGCTTGACGCAGCTATCGTTCCGTCTGTCGGTGAGTTCAAGGCTCCGGGCAGCAAGGTAGCAGGTCATGCAAATACACTTATTTTCCCGAACCTCGATGCCGGCAACATCGGCTATAAGCTTGTCCAGAGACTTGCAAAGGCTGAAGCTTACGGCCCGATGACACAGGGTCTCGCAGCTCCGGTCAATGATCTGTCCCGCGGCTGCTTCGCGGAAGACATCGTCGGTGTAGTGGCTATCACAGCAGTTCAGGCTCAGATGCAGGGCTGATTACATATTAAAGGAGACAATAGTTTTATGAAAATCTTAGTTATCAACGCAGGAAGTTCCTCACTCAAGTATCAGCTGATCGACATTACAGACGAGTCCGTAAAGGCCAAGGGTCTCTGCGAGCGTATCGGTATCGACGGCTCTGTTCTGACACACAAGGTGCCGGGCAAGGAAGACTATGTATGCGAAGCTCCGATGCCGACACATAAGCAGGCGATCGAGATGGTCCTTGAAGCTCTCGTAGATAAGGATCACGGTGTTGTAACCAACGTTGATGAGATCACCGCGATCGGTCATCGCGTACTCCATGGCGGCAGCAAGTTCACGGAGTCCTCACTGGTCGACGATAAGGTCAAGGAAGCAATCAAAGAGTGCTTCCCGCTCGGACCGCTTCATAATCCCGCAAACCTTATGGGTATTGAAGCATGCCAGGCAGCTATGCCGGGCAAGCCGAACGTAGCTGTATTCGATACAACTTTCGGCATGGGTATGGAGCCTCATGCTTACATGTACGGTATCGATCCGAAGTACTATGAGAAATATTCTATCCGCCGCTATGGTTTCCACGGAACCAGCCACATGTTCGTTTCCGCAGAGACGATTAAGTATGCTAAGCTTCCGGAAGGACATCAGAGAGTCATTGTCTGCCACCTCGGCAACGGCTCCTCCATCTCCGCATCTATCGGCGGCAAGTGCGTGGATACATCCATGGGTCTTACTCCTCTTGAAGGCCTCATCATGGGAACACGTTCCGGTGATGTGGATCCTGCAGTTGTTCAGACGATTGCCAACGGAGAAGGTCTCACTGTAGACGAAGTTCTTAATATCCTGAACAAGAAGTCCGGCGTTCTCGCTATGTCCGGCGTATCCTCTGACTTCCGTGACCTCGGCGCTGCCGCAGCAGAAGGCAATGAGCGCGCACAGCTCGCTCTCAAGGCTTTCAAGCATCGCGTAATCAAGTACATCGGCGCTTACGCTGCAGTCATGAATGGCGTTGACGCTATCTCCTTCACCGGCGGTATCGGCGAGAACGATGTCAAGATCCGCGGCGAGATCATTGAGAATCTTGCTTACCTCGGCGTCATCGCAGATCCGGAGAAGGCTAACATCCGCGGCAAGAAAGCAGAGCTCACGACTCCCGAGTCCAAGGTCCGCGTATTCTGCCTGCCGACTAACGAAGAGCTTGCAATCGCGCGTGAGACAGTCCGCGTAGCAGGTCTTGCTTAATTGAAGCCACGACAGGATGCTTCGAAGTTCAACGACCGGCGCAAACATCATCTTCATCGAAAAACGCACATCCTTCCCTGCGAACTTAGAAAATGCGAAGCATTTTCTGATTTCTCGGTCGGATCTGCAATGTTTTTCTCACGAAGATGGATGCTTTGCTGCCGGAAACGAAATGTGAAAAGCATCCTGTCTGTTTATTATCAGCTCATACACAATTCTGAAAATTGATTAAATTTCCGGTTGACAAGTGAAGAGCCTTCTATGTATAATAGTGCAGATGTCTAAAGGATAGGAGGTGTTAAGTATGTCCATTTGTCCGAAGAATAAACATTGTTCTGCAAGACGTGACAAGTCCAGAGCAGGTCATTGGAAGATGACAGCTCCGACACTGGTCAAGTGCAGCAAGTGTGGTGCTCTCACGGTACCGCATCGCGTCTGCAAAGCCTGCGGATCTTATAATAAGAGAGAGATCATTAAACAGGACGTAGATTAATTTCGTAAAAGTTAACTGTGCACAGTAATATAAGTTCAACGTACGAAGAGCAGACCAGAAGGCTGCCGCCGGGTTCGGCGGCAGCTTTTTTGAATCCATAAGTTAGGTTCCTGCGAATAGCAACGCTCCGTGAGGATACGTTCAATCGACAGGACTCATTCTGATATAGATGCAGGGAGGTCCATTATGGAATATGAGAAAATAGTCAGCATAATCCATGAGGTAATTGGAATCAGAAAAGAAGAAATCACCCTCAGATCGTCATTTTACGATGATCTTTCTGCGGACTCTCTGGATGTGTATCAGATTGTCACAGCAGTTGAGGATGCGTTCGACGTGGAAATCTCGACAGCCGATGTAGAGCGCATTAATACTGTCGAGGATGCGGTGCGCGCACTGAAAGCCGCAAGGGGCTGACCCAATAAGGTTGAGTTTGGCCGGAATAGAATATGGTCTGCGTGGCAAGAGGATAATCTGATCAATGAGAAAAGATATTAGAAAACTGATGGAGAAGATCGGCTATGAGTTCAAGGATGTCGGTCTCCTCAAGACGGCGGTAACTCATACATCGTACGCCAACGAGCACCGTCGGGAAAACATAAAGCACAACGAGCGCCTGGAATTCCTCGGAGATGCGGTCCTTGAGACTGTCAGCTCGGAATACTTATACAGTCTTTACCCGGATAAGGGGGAGGGAGAACTCTCGACCATGCGGGCGAGCATGGTGTGCGAACCGTCTCTTGCTATCTGCGCGAGAGACATGGGACTTCCGGATTTTCTGCGCCTCGGAAGAGGTGAAGAGCTGATGGGGGGACGTGAAAAGGACTCAATCACATCAGACGCCACAGAGGCAGTTATAGGAGCAATTTATCTTGACGGGGGATTCGAGGCAGCCAAGAAATTCGTTCTTGAATTTATTCTCGGTGATTTGAAGACCGAGGATCTATACAGAGATACAAAGACAGAACTGCAGGAAATCGTCCAGAATTTCGGCAGTCATGTGGATTATGAGCTGGTCTCGGATGAGGGACCGGATCACGATAAGACATTTGTAATCAGAGCGGTCGTTGACGGAATGATTATCGGTACCGGAAGCGGCAGAACAAAGAAACAGGCCTCAAAGAACGCAGCCAGGGCCGGAGTGGAGTATTACAGACAGAATGTACTTAAAACGGATTGAAATGCAGGGCTTTAAGTCCTTTGCCAACAAGATGGTCTTCGAGTTTCCCGAAGGAATCACCGGCATCGTCGGTCCTAACGGGAGCGGCAAGTCCAATGTTGCGGACGCGGTCAGATGGGTGCTCGGAGAGCAGAGCGCCAAGCAGCTGCGAGGCGGGAATATGCAGGATGTCATATTTGCAGGAACAGCAGCCAGAAAACCGCAGAGCTTCGCATCGGTGGCCATTACATTTGACAACCATGACAAAGCCCTTGAAATCGGCTTTGAGGAAGTGACAGTCATGCGCCGGCTCTACCGTTCCGGCGAAAGTGAATACAAAATAAACGGTCAGACCGTGCGCCTCCGCGATATACACGAGCTCTTCTACGACACAGGTATCGGCAAGGAAGGCTACTCTATTATCGGGCAGGGCCAGATCGAGAGAATTATTTCCGGCAAGGCCGACGAGCGGCGCGAACTTTTCGATGAAGCGGCCGGTATAGTCAAATTCAAGAGGCGCAAGGCAACAGCACTCAAAAAGCTTGCTGAAGAACAGCAGAACCTACTTCGCGTGACTGATATTCTGACTGAGCTGACAGGACAGCTTGAGCCTCTGAAAAAGCAGTCAGAGGTCGCGAAAATCTATCTGGATAAAAGAGAACAGCTAAAGGGACTGGATATCAATCTCTTCCTCATTGATGATGAGAATATCGGAGGCCAGCTGGCTGAGATTGAAGAGAAAGCAAAGATTACAGACGGTGATATCGAGGAGACGACAAAAGCCCTCGATGACACAAAAGCCGAATATGACCGCATTGAAAATGAACTGAGTGAGCTCGACAATGAGATTACTGAACTGAATAACAGGGCTTCGCAAAATACATTAATACAGCAGCAGCTTAAGGGTCAGATTGATCTTCTGAATGAGCAGATTCATGCCGTCAATCAGAACAGATCTCACTATCTTGCGAGACGTGAGACAATCACAGAAGACTCACGGAAGAAGCAGGAAGAACTCACCGTTCAGAGGGAGGAACTCAGAGAGCTGCGGAAGAATGTTCAGGACTCAGAGGAGGATGAGCGCCGCGAGGAACATAAGCTTTCCGCTATCGAGATGGAACTCGCGGACGTAAACGCTCAGATTTCAAAAGCTCAGAGCGATGTGATCGGAATGCTGAACAGCCGTGCGTCTGTAAAGGGCAAGATGCAGCGCTATGACGCCATGCTCGAGCAGATTGACATCAGAAAGAGCGAGCTCGGAAATCGTATGATCAGATTTGCCGAGGAGGAGAACGACGCGCAGACCAGAATTCAGAAGGCCGACGGGACACTGAAGGAAATTCGGGAGCGTATCGCCAAACTGCGCGAGGAGACCGCCAAAAAGGAAGATCAGGTCAATGCGCTGCAGGATCAAATCCGTGAGCTCAATGAGACCTACGAAAAGAATCAGACGACATATCACCGGGATTCTTCGAGGCTTGAATCGCTGAAAGCCCTGAGCGAGCACTACGAGGGTTACGGCAATGCCATCAAGAAAGTCATGGAGCAAAAGCGGAGAAATCCGGGGATACATGGCGTGGTGGCGGATCTAGTATTTGCAGAACAAAAATATGAAGTTGCCATAGAGACGGCACTCGGAGGAAGTCTCCGAAATATTGTCACAGACAACGAGAGCACGGCAAAGTACCTGATCGAGTACCTGAAGACGAACCGCTATGGGCGCGCGACATTCCTTCCGCTGACCAATGTTCGCGCAAAGCGCAAGTTCGACAGGCCGGAAGCCCTCAGGGAACCGGGGGTGATCGGTCTTGCAAATGAACTCTCGACCTCAGAACCGCGCTATGACGACCTCAGAGCTCAACTGCTGGGACGCACGCTGGTCGTCGACACGATTGACAGCGCGATCAAAATCGGGCGAAAGTTCAATCATCAGCTCTACATGGTAACACTCGCAGGAGAGTCTTTCTCGCCGGGCGGATCCATCACCGGCGGCGCGTTCAAGAATAAGGACAATCTGCTGGGAAGAAAACGTGAGATCGACGAGCTCGAAAAGAGCGTGCGAAAGCTTGCAAAAACCATGAGCAAAGAGCAGAGCGACATCGAGGAGAAGCGCAGGGAGAGAAATGCGCTTCGGGATGAGATCGTCTCGATCAGCAATAAGCTGCACGGCGAGAGCATCCGCGAGAACACTGCCCAGATGTCGAGAAAGCAGGCTGAAGATCAGATTCGAATGACAAGGCTCGACCGTCAGACCCTCGACAGAGAGAGCGTAGAGATCGAGACCCAGATCAGTCAGATCAGGAAATCCTCGAGCTCTATCGAGAAGGAATTGCTCGAGTCAGAGAAGGCCGAGAAACTGATCACGGAACAAAGCTCAGAACTTGAAAAGCGGGCAGAGAAACTTATGTCTGACCGAGATGCACAGACCTCAGTTCTTGAGAGTGTGCGTGTCAAAGCAGCAGCTCTTCTGCAGAACAAGGGATTTATTTCAGCAAATATCGAGCGACTCACCGGCGAACTCAAAGCTCTAAGGGAGGAGGACGCCGAGATCACTGTAAATCTTGATGCAGGAACTCTTGAGGAGAAAGAGAAGCTCGAGAGAATTGAAATCATCAAGGGAACGATCGAGGCGGCAAAAGAGGAATCCATCAAAGATACAGCGAGGGCTGAGGAACTTGCGGTTAAAAAGAAAGAGCTGAATGACAGCCATAAAGGATTTTTCGTGAAAAGAGATGAGCTCTCAACACGGCTTGCCGAGCTTGACAAAGAGAGTTTCAGACTTCACACTCGCAAGGAAAAGATGGAAGAGTCGATGGAAGCATCTATCACGCATCTCTGGGAAGAATATGAGCTCACACCGAACCAGGCAAGAAAGTTCCGCGACCCCGAGATGACTGACAGGGCTGCTATTCGAAGAGAGATATCAAAGCTCAAGGAAGCGATAAAGCGGCTTGGAAATGTCAACGTCAATGCGATTGAAGACTACAAGAATGTAGTTGAACGACATACATTCCTGTCCGCGCAGCACACGGATCTTGTAGAGTCAGAGAAACAGCTTGAGGGCATCATTGATGAGCTTGACCGTGGTATGCGCAGACAGTTCAATCAGAAATTTGCCGAGATCCGCGATGAGTTCGACAGAGTGTTCAAGGCTCTTTTCGGCGGCGGAAACGCGACTCTCGAGATTGACAAGGAGGTCGACGTGCTCGAGGCGGCGATCTCGATCATAGCGGAACCTCCGGGAAAGAAGCTGCAGAATATGATGCAGCTTTCCGGCGGGGAGAAGTCGCTCACTGCAATCTCACTGCTATTTGCAATACAGAACCTGAAACCGTCACCGTTCTGCCTTCTTGACGAGATCGAGGCGGCTCTGGATGATAATAATGTGACCAGGTTCGCGGAATATTTGCACAGACTGACAAAAAGTACACAATTTATTGTCATTACCCACAGACGTGGTACAATGCAATCAGCGGATCGTCTCTACGGCATAACGATGCAGGAAAAGGGCGTGTCTGCCCTCGTGTCAGTTAATCTGATCGAGGATGAGCTGACGTCGTGATGCATGTTTGGAACATATTGCAGTTTTTTTGATCATGATGAACTGACATCATAAGAAAGGGGAGCCATGGGATTTTTTGATAAGTTGAAAGCGGGTCTTACCAAATCCCGCTCGAATGTGGGTGAGGGAGTTAATACAATTTTCAGCTCTTATGATAAGATCGATGACGATTTCTACGATGAGCTTGAAGAGACTCTCATCATGGCTGACGTAGGAATCAAGACCACCGATATAATTCTTGAGAACTTAAAGAAAAAGGTCAAGGAGCAGCGTATTAAAAGCGCCCACGAGTGCAAGCAGCTGCTCATGGATACCATCAAAGAACAGATGCGGGTCAACGAGGCTGACTTTGCGTTCGAGCGGGAGAAGACTGTCCTTCTCATGATCGGTGTTAACGGCGTAGGCAAGACGACCACGGTCGGCAAACTTGCCAACCTCTACCGTAAGCAGGGCAAGAAGGTTCTTGTCGCCGCGGCTGACACATTCCGTGCCGGAGCTACCGAGCAGCTGCTCGAGTGGACCAAGCGCGCGCAGGTTCCGTGCATTTCCGCGAGTGAGGGCGCAGATCCCGGCGCGGTCGTATTTGACGCAATTTCGGCGGCTAAAGCCCGGGATATTGACATCCTCATGATTGATACTGCCGGCCGTCTCAACAATAAGAAAAATCTTATGAAAGAGATGAGCAAGATCTACAAGATTCTTGCCAGAGAGTATGGTTATGTCCACATTGAGACTCTGATCGTGCTTGACAGTACGACCGGCCAGAATGCTCTGGCTCAGGCCCGTGACTTTGAGGAGATTACAGCTATCACAGGCATCGTACTCACAAAGCTCGACGGCACTGCCAAGGGCGGCATCGCGATTGCGATCCAGTCCGAGCTCGGCTTCCCGGTGAAATATATCGGCGTGGGCGAGAAGATTGACGACATGCAGAGGTTCAATTCGGATGAGTTCGTCGATGCGCTGTTTGCGGATGATTGATGCGGTAGATGGCTGTTTAATTAAATGATTTTGTGTTGGGGCTGTCGCATTAGTGCGGCGGCCTCTTTTGCTGAGTGGCAGCAGTCATCTTTGTGCCATGCGGTGCTCTTTGACTGCTCGGGTGAACGGTCATCTTAAGTCAAAACGGCGTTTCGTGACTGCCCGGGTTTGAAGGGCAGTGACTTTCATTGAACCCGGCTTTGAAACACTGCTTATTCAAATCTGGTAAAATAAAGTATTACCATCACTATTTATCAAAATCTATAAAGGTGACTGCTTCTAACTGTGCTTTTAGGGTTGAGCGTTAAGTTGATTTAACAAGAAACAAGTAAGCAAGACTGCCTATGCACTTTGGATTAACTCTTATTTGGCACTGCATTCTTGCATTATTTTACAAGATTGACTGCTGATATTAATAAAATTGCTGGTTTTTAGATTGAAGCATGAAGTCCTAGAGCTATAGGCAAATGTATATCTCAGTGTGCGATGCCCCCCGCCCCTATAGGCGGTGGGCAACAAACTAGTCTCAGTGGCGGGTGTCAATCCCCCACTGAGATATACGCTCCGCGAGGGCGCAGAACGTCCAGTGGACGTTCGCTTTTACCCGCAGGGCACGTAGGCGTCTCGCGAGCGAGACTTGAACGATATAATCAAGAAATGCAAACTTTCTTGGAAAAAAAACAGATATATAGAAAAGCTATTACCAGTTAATTATGTGGTTTTGCGGCTTCAAATGCGATATACTTAACAACATGCAAGAAAATTTAAATTTGAGCCTATAGGCTTAAAGCCCGAAGGGCTTTGATGATACCATCTCCATAGGACGCGGCTCAGCACTGCATTGGGTGGATGTTCATGTTATTAATTCAGCCAAGAGAAATGTTTATAAAGGACCATGAATGTCGGAAAAATCAAACTCTCACAATTAAATAGAAAAGATGCTCTACGTTATATGGGCTATGGAACAAGTGAACCTGACAACCAGACACAAGCACTCCTCAATAAGTGTGAGCGAGAGCTTATCAGTGCTATTGATGGAAAGTATGTATATAGAGTTTTCCTACTGGCTGATGGGCAGATTCCAGATTCGAAATTTCATCTTGAAGGGAATTCTATAAAAAAGCACCTTCAGGGATGTACAAAAGTAATCTTTCTCTGTGCAACTCTCTCAGACACTGTTGATAGACTAATACGCATTAAACAGATATCAGCCATGGCAGAAGCAATCGTAGTTGATGCACTTGCATCTGCGGCAGTAGAACAGGTATGTGATTTAGCAGAAAATGAAATTCTGCAGGAATTTCCGAATCTCGAGCACACATGGCGGTTTGGACTGGGCTACGGTGATTTTCCGCTGACCAGTCAAAGCAAGTTTCTTGACATACTGGATGCACCAAAACGTATTGGTGTCTGTGTCAATGAGAGTCTGTTGCTCACACCTACTAAATCTGTATCATGTGTCATCGGTCTTGGCCACGACCTGTCTAAAGGAACAATGAAGAGTTGTGACATGTGCACGCTTGGTGGTCGCTGTACATTCCGATTGAATGGAGGAACGTGCCAATCGAGCTGATCATGGCAGTTCCGGTAGTTCAAGTCTCAATCGCAAGACTTGGCACGTGATTTGTGTCAGCGACAGCTGACGTCTTCCGGACTGAATTCCAGCGGTCTTCGTTTCGCATATCGAGACATGTCACAGAAAGAAGGAAGTCATAGAATCAGGACCGAAGTGACATATCGCGGTGGTTGGAGTGTAGATGAACCTCCACCCCCATGCGGTGCTGAGCCGCGTCCTATGGAGGTGGTATCAAAGCCCTTCGGGCTTTAAGTCCCTCCGGGTCTTTTGATATTTGACCGTCGTGCCGGTTTCCCCTTTCGGACCGCTTGCGGCCGGCCGTACGCATGCGGGACCGTCCATTGGCCCCCTAT
>CADAIL010000034.1 GCA_902788035.1 uncultured Lachnospiraceae bacterium
ACTGTGCCCTGGAGGGGCGCCCCTGCTATGAATTTGACGAAGATGAAGAAGATAAGAACAAAAGATACTATGATCTCCTGAACAGCATGACGAACGAGACGGACATAGAAAGAAAAACAGTGATGGCACAAAAGCTCTGGGATGAAACTGTATCCAGCTGGGATAACATCCTGCGGCTTGAAGGAAGACGGCTGCGAAGTTTTCCTACACCGATCGGGATTGGTTTGGAGAAGTATGACATCCAGGCGGCCTTCCCGGTGATCATGAGAGATTGGATAAAGAGCGTGGAAGAGGTGTGGCTGATGCATGGTGTTGAAATGAAAATATAATCAACATTGTTCGACTGATATTGGGCTGTCCACGTGTTGGAATACTGATTGTACAGGCACTTGTAAAAATCAGGCTGGAATGAGATAAGATGAACATCAGTTAGTGTTACTGCAAATCCAAGCCAGAGGGCAGGGAAAAATTATAAAAGGTAATTCGGTTGCCTGAAAAAATGAACAAATATTAAAAACATTATACAATTATATTGTAATAAAACTACAAAAATATTATAATTACAGTCACATAATTTCTTTAAAGATACAGAATAGTGTGATCTATAGCATTGACAAATAGATGCTAGTATATTAGAATGTTGAGTTAACAATTTGAGACTTGCCTCAAGTTTTACACAGTTGTAGGGGGGGATTAGCATGACATTTGAAGAGTTGATGAACTGTGTTAAAGATGTACATATAGAAACTGAATATCAACCTATCACGACCTGTCCTGCTGATCCGGTATATTTCGAAGATAATAGCCGCTCTTTTTTGGGAGACACTTCCTGTAAGTCCAATGTGATTGGAAAAGATGATTATCGGGGTCTCAGGGCGCTTTGTTTTAATGCGAAGTAGAAGTACATTTTTGACATAGAGAGTCCGAAACCACAAGCATGTTAGCTTGTGGTTTTTTCATGAGGAGAGGTACACGCATGTCTAAACTAATTTATCTTGATTTACTCCAAATGGTAACGCCGGGAGAACAACTCGATTCCAACCTCTTTGATTTTTATGTTTTTGGAAGCTTCGATGCCCTAAAAGTGGAACAGAACTGTAACTTGCTGAATTGTTTGAATAAATCTGATGATATTAGTTCACTTCATAAACTCCATACAATTAGTAAGGAAAGACGCTTGAAAGTGCCGGTGCGTTTTGATAAGCAGTCGATGCACCTATATACTCTGGATAATAACGCGGGTAATATTTTCAGAAAAGACGGAGAATATGCTTCGCGGCCACTTGTTTTGACACTTATTCAATTGAATGATTACAGAATTAATCAGATGACTCCGGCGGCTCTGATAGATGAGTTCAAACAAGAGATACAGAAGCTTCAGGATTCGGATGAGCTGAAAGCAGTGGCATTTGAGGTCTTTTTCTGCCTTGGAGAACCCGATCTGGTAATTGCATTTCGACATACCGGCCTTACAGAAATTGCCAGCCTGATTTACAGGATTAGACTTTTGACTCCTAAAGGCACAGAAAATGGTATATGTGTTCTCTCTACTTCCTCACATTGTGCATTTCCCAACTCTTCAAACCATGAAAAGCTTAAAGAAAATATTAATACCTGGTTTCAAATGAATCCAGCCATCCGCTTTTTTACGTTTTTTGATACATCATACGGATTGGACGACAATAATAAAAGGGCAGATGCTATATCAGATAATAAGTATTTGTTTGACAGAATGCTGCTTGGAGACTGGGATTATGTCCGTGAGTGGAATAATAGTAATGCCACAGATATTCTTCCTGATCTTATATTGGAACCGGTCATACGCTTTGACGAAAATGAAACAGGTTCATTTAAATCATCGTGGTCCGTTCCGGTGATTAAATTAAGTGAAACTGATTCAAAGTTTGTCTCTTCTGACAGAAAACTTAGTTCTATTATGCCTACGGTTATTCCTGAGGATTATGAAGGGGATGAAACAGTCTTTTCTGAGTTATCAGATACCGTTAAGAGCTTGACGAATATCTATAAATCTGATGACGTTACACAGGTGTTAAGCGATAAAGTTGTATCAATGCACGTTACATTAATTGGTATACTGAAGCATTTGTGTCAATTGAGAGATGGGCGGTTTCAATATGACCTGTATTCATTTGTATTTCCTGCCTTCGCTGCTTTGCCGAGAATTACAAAGAATACCAGCGATTTGATTAACAGGATTAACAGTGAGTATGAGCTGCAGACAGACGAGGAAAAAAGAAGACTTCAATATGCTTGCAATGAGACCATTAGTGGTATTTTAAATAGCTATATTCATGACATGTCACGTTTGCTTGCAGAATTGCAGCATCTGTTTTCAGTTTTATCCATGTCTCCGCATACTTATATGGAATCCTTTGGAAGCAATATGCGTTCGATTACGGCTACATGTAAGTTACTTGTAGCCTATCAGGGGATAGCATATAGTCTCAGTAGAAAATTCGACATGACAATGATTAAGGACGGAGAAAAGAACGTGAGCGCCAACGAGGTCATGTTGGTTGTTCCTTACCGCAGGATCCGCCAGAATACCAGAGTCTTGTTTGAATATTCGAGTCCCGAGGATAGGGTTGTCTATATTCGTATTAATGCCTCTGATATGTTCCATGTACAGAAGACGCTTTTTCTACTGCTGCATGAGTGCGGTCACCATATTCTGAACTATGATTTTCGCGCTAAGAGGGTCAGGTATTATTTTGATGCGTATATTGGATATTTATTGGATCAGGGATTTAGCGCATATTATAAGGATCCGTTTACGAGCCTTCAGATGACATGGATTGATGCTGAAGTTCCGGATGATAAAGTATCTTTATATAAGATAATTCATATCAAACATACCGAGGAAGACGGTCTTCGTAAAGCTATAATACAGGCTATTATAGATAAACAAAGTTTGGGCTCAATGATTGAGGAGTTCTGGAATACTGATTTTAAAAATCTGTCTCGACAACAGGTATTATCGGAGCCGATGGCATTGGAGAACAATTTCATAAAATATGTAAAAGAGGCTTCATGTTATTATATCGAAGATAGGTTAACTCGTTTAAAAAAGGCGGAAGAAGACGAAAGCGATATTGGGGATTTGGGAAAACAGATAACAGCGATTGTAAAGGATGTCGTTCTTCGGCTGTTTAGAAATGTAGTGGATGACGAGTATGTAAACCGACGGGATGAAAGCGATAACGAACTTTGGCATCTTTCTGAATTTCGAACAATATATCAGGAATTTCCGGAAGAAATTATCAAAAAAGCTGTACATAAAATATGCGTGGACATGATTGGCACAAGCTACAAAGATGTAGCTGATGAGCTTAAAATGATTTTCAGCGATATTTATAGTGATATTTTTGCTATAACTACACTTGGCATAGGAGAACTGCCGCCAGAGCAAAAGAAAAACGAAGCAGAAAAGTATTTAGCGTTACTTAGAGATGAATCCAGCTTTCTCATGAAACAGGAATTAAACTATAATAACCGTATGACAAGGATCTTTGCTGTACTTGAAGCAGGAATGGGGATTGATTTTGCAGATATTAAAGACATGCTTAGAAGGGTGCTGCTAATGCGTGAATCGGAAATTGAGGAACTGCAATATACCATCAGGATGAGGGTCGGATATCAGTACGTGCTTGATTATACAAAGAAGTTGTGTGTGCCAAGTATAAGGGAGCAGATCCGTCGATCGCAGGAACTGTATGCTGACACTGAGCAATTGAAGAAAATGTATAGGAGTGAAGAGGATCAGCATGGACTGTCAACTATGATGGACGCAATTTATTATTTCTGGAAAGCAAGTACTCAGCGAGAAGGATGAAAGAAGATGGGGGCAAAGAAGTCTTTTAAAGAGTGTAATGACGAGCTAAATAGAAGATTTACTAATGATAATTGGAGTAAGCTAATGACTTCTAAAGGCATTACGCTTCTCATGGGTGCCGGTGTATCATCTTGTTTAGTAGGAAACTGGAATGAGCTATTAAATGAACTTGCAATCCTAAGAGTTGCGTCCGAAAGCGAGGGTGTTAGTATTCCCCAGGTGTCGGATTATCTTGATAAGTACTGCCACAGTATGTTTTTGCCGGAAGATACAAGCGCTCTCGAAAAAGGAGAGTATTTGCGATACTGCATTACGGACAGAATTATGTTTGATTCGAAGGAAAAAAGCGGGAAGTGGCGCGAAATAGTTTTTGCGGGAAGAGTTGCCATAGCAGTGCGGCGATTGATAAAACGACATCTCTGCGACGGCGCCGGAAAGGAAACAGAGTCAGATTATAAAACGGATTTCTTGAACTGGTGCAACAATGCTGAGACAGAACCGTTTTCTTTTGGAAGAAGGGAATTATCCCATAGTGATAAAACAGAAATAGCTTTAGAGAAGTTTTCATCGGATGAAATAGCAAAAAAGCTTAATTCCCATTATGGTATCCGAATAGATACCGTAAAACTAAAGTCTGTAATCGAATATGGTACAGAAAAAGTCGATGAGATATATAGAATGTTTGATTCTGGCTATAGCAGCCGATCCTGTGGAGATTGTCGCAAAAGGATAAAGGCTATACTGAAGCATAAAAATATGTCGGGTAAGACAAAAGACGAACGGATTAATATTTTCCTGAGAAAAATTGCGGCATATCTCTTATGGAGACCAAGCTATGAGACACTGGAAACAATGCTTTCTATGTGTATAAATCGGAAAGTCAGCAATGTAATAACATATAATTTTGATACGATTTTTGAACGGCTCTTGATTGACGAAAGAGTACAGAGGGCTTTGTATAACTCTGTCAATCCTTTCGAGTATCTCCATGTCAGGGTATATGGCATTAAGACAAATGAGCCATTAGATTTGATAGGATGCGGAAAAGAAGAGCATTCCGAGGTGTTATGTGTTCACCATGTGCATGGCATCGTTGATGATGAAATGGAGAAACCGGAACCGATCATTTTCAGTGAGACGTCATATCTTTCTTATCAACAATTATCATTGAATATTGGTAGTATGCAGATTGCGGATGCATACTATAAGGGAAGTTTGCTATGCGTAGGCTTTTCGGGCGTTGACCCGAATTTCCGCAGTGTTATCAGGCAGATGAATCTCCTGAAAAATGCGCCCGTATTTGATGATGGGAAAAAGCATGAAATTTTATTGACAAGAAGCCTCAAGGAAATAAGAAGGTATTATGGGATAAACGAGGAAATGGAGGCGGATGATTACGGTCCTGCTTTTCTGTGTGCATGCACATATCTGGAGATGCTCAGGCAGTATTATAAGAATGCTACTAAAGTGAAACTTCTGTGGTCATCAGATTATGAAGATATGAATGATAAATTGAAAAAGATGTTTGGTTTGTAAGTGATAGACTCGGTGATCCCAGCTGCCGGCCCCGATCAAGGATGAAGACGGGAATGAGTATTCTTACTATGTTGTGGAGACAGCTCCGGGCAGCGGCTATAGCACATCTATTGGCGGCATGCAGGAGGGCGGCCTTCACGACGGCGATACGGTCGTCATCACCAACACGGAGAATCCGACCGATAAGGCGGTCACTCTGAGAAAAGTCGGGGAGAGCAATGCGGACTCAAGTCATACGCAGAGCAACCTCGGCGGAGCGGTATTTACTGTCTATGCGGACAAGAACGGGAAGCCGGGCGAGGTCGTGACGGTTGATAATAAGCGCCTCACAGGCCTTACGTCTGCGGTGGATACGGGCGTTATATGGACCGGAAATCTGCCGAACGGCACCTACTGGATCCATGAGGACAGCGCGCCGAAGGGCTATCATACTCTGACCGGCGATATTAAGCTGGTCGTGGGGGAGACGCTGTCGGTGAGTCCGGCATTTGTAACCAGCGACCCGGAGAGCGTGTGCTCTGTGCAGGACGACGGCATAACGATCAAGATCGTCAATGTGCGGGGCGCGTCCCTTCCGTCGACCGGCGGCGTCGGGACGGGGGCTTTTACGGTCCTCGGATCGGTGCTGGCTTTGGGAGCGGGATGGCTGCTCTTTAGGAGACGCATGCAGATAATGTGATATTGGATTTACGACAAAGGGCTGTCGCACAATGCTGTGCGACAGCCCTTGGATCCATTAAGTAAGGCTCCTTTCCAACTCATCAAATACCTCATTGAACGGTCTGCCTTCTCTGGCAAGGGATTGTTCATAACTAGACTGGAGCTTTCTGTCGAGTTCTTCCCGTGTCATGGTATCGATTGTCTTTGGCGCTGCCGGGATTGTTAACGAGAATGGTATACCGTGCCGGAAGATGATCTGGCGGTACAGAGAGTTTATTAAAACGGAGACCGGAACACCAAGCTGCTGCAGGATATCTTCTGCTTCGGTTTTAATGTCGTATTCAACGCGTGCGCTGACGTTTGCGTCTTTCATGGAAATCACCACCTTTCACTCAAATTGTAATGCAGTGTCTGGCGGATTGCAATACAAAACTCAAGTCTCGCTCGCGAGAATTGGCATATCATTATTTGGGAGATGATGGAAAAGTACGTTAAAACTTTGTAAAACGTAAGTATTAATGAGTGGATTTAGACTGCGGAGCATCTGGTCCCGAAGAAATTGCTGGCAACAGAAACTGACAGCAGTGTATATGACCATAATGGCGATGCCCTGAAAAAGACGACTTATGTGCCGTTCGTTTACACGCTGGAAGAAGATTTTGCGTCTGCGGATGAGGATGTCGCGACGATCCTGAAAAAGTACGGAGCGACTTACGAGTATACTGCGACAGAAACTGCGGACAAAATCGTCCTTTACGAATATCACAAGCAAGTATGAGGGCGGGAAACTCGTATACTACATCCCTGCCCAGGGAAGTACGCCTGCCGGTGATAAGGGAAAGGCAGTTGTTACGAACAGGTTGGTTGTTGTAGACATCACTGTCCTCAAGGTCGATGATAAAGGCAGGCCTCTTGACAGTGCTGTATTCACACTTCAGAAAAAGGAAGGAACGTATCAGAATATCAAGCGTGAGGAAGAGTTGGCCTGAGAAAAAGAAACGGAAAGTGTAAAAAGATTGGGGTTGTCGCATTAAGACGCGCCACCGCGATATTATATATCGTGATGACACCGTCTGATGCGACAGCCTCTTTCAATTATTTGTAAATCTCAATTATTCTAAAGTGGAAATAACTCCCATTCGGATGTAGAATATAAAAGTTAGTGACCATAAATTCATCGTTTGAAATAACGAACAGACAGCAGAAAATGCCTGTTCACATTTGACATTGCATATATGCCTGAGGGGAATCAGTGCGCGGAGCTGAACTGTGAGGCTTCAGGAGCGCTTTATCAGGATGTTATTACCATCCCGGGTACCCAGATGTACTGGTCGCTGTACCACCGCGCCCGCGGTGCATATGATAAGTGGAAGCGGGAAAATAATACCTGTAGATGTGATACGCAGACTGACGGTAGAGGAAAGATCAGTTGTTTATATTGAGTTTATAAACCACTATAAACCAAAGCACAGTATATCGGTCTGGAAGACAGATCCGGCCGGGAAGGTGATTCCGACGGGGGCTTCATTTGAACTATACTTAGCAGATGACTTTGATGATACCACGCAGAAGCCGAAAGAGAACGCTGAAGTGATTGCTTCCGGAACGTCTGGGGAGAACGGAATCCTTTCTCTGGGAAAACTGGCGGAAGGAGAATACCGGCTTCTTGAAACGAAGGCTCCTGCAGGATACGTTCTTCCTGAATCAGCAATCAAAATCACCATTACGGAAACCCAGGTCAGTGCTATGCTGGGAAGCAGCAATCTTCAAATTAATGTAAAAGGAGACGAGGACTGGGTGGAGGAAGATCAGGATGATGACACACATCAGATCCGGGTATTGAATAATCCGGGAGCTGTACTTCCCGCTACCGGCGGTTGTGGCACAAGTCAGATATATCTTCTTGGCGCCATGCTGACAGGCATTGCAGGATTATGGCTGGTGATGCGGCAGAGAAGAAAGCAATTGCTGTGAAACAGAAAGCGTAAAAAGATCAGAGATCGGCAGATGCCGGTCTCTTTTCTATTTGTGCGTTAACAGTGCCAGCTTATCTGTGATAATGACAAAATTGTTGAAAAGTAGCAGGTTTTTTAGGAATTATTGACGCTTTATTTGTAAATCATAAGTTTTTATGATTGAATCTGCGTTTTTGTGGATGTAAAATATAAATAAAGTTATGATATATTGCCTTTCTACTTGACTGGACATTTTTGACTAAAATGGGCAAGATGTTTTTAGTTATTGTTCAGGATTTGAATAACGAACAGGCAAGGTGAGAAGAATGCCTGTTCGCTTTTGGCGTGATATGCGCAATAATAATCAATCATAAGAGGGGACAGGCATGAAATCTTTATTTGTATGGCTTAACAGGATCATCAGAAAACATAAGGCTATGAAGCGCTGGCAACGGATCGTTACCGTGTTGGCGGCGATAATGACATTTGTCACCACGTATGCATTAATTTTACCCGCGATTACTGTTGAGAGGAACAAGGTCGAGGATGTTGGCGGAATGTACCTGGAACATGAAACCGACACGAATGACATGCTCGAGGAAAACGCGCTTGAGCCCACCGGTGTCATTATAGCCGCGGATAACGAGAACGCGGTCTCTTTCTCATATGCTGATGACGAAATAGAGGCTACTGCCATCATCAGTACCGACGAGGAGATACCGGAAGGTGCCGAGCTCGTGGTGAACCCTGTCATTCCTGAATCCGAAGAATATGCTGACCTTAGCAGCAGATCCGCAGCTCTTCTCGATAAAGAGTTTATTTATGATGTCACAACCTGCTCTTTCTATGATTTTGCGCTTGTCTATGATAATGTCGATGTGACCCCTGAAACAGGTCTGGTCGACATTCAGATCAATTTCCATAATAATACAGTTGAACATGTAGATGATATGCTCTTTGCAGGGCGCTATGCAAAACCGGCTTCAGAAGAAGGTGGTTTTGTTGCTATGTCTACGGACAATAAAGCTATTGATACCGTTGAGCCTGCTGATGCACTTATATCTGTTAACCCGGATGAATCCCAGGTGATTGAGCTCACTGACGGCGTTATCACCGGCCTCTCCCTGAAGGGGAATGACCTTGCCGAAAGTGACAGCCTTGTCGGTGTTCTTGCCGGTAGTGTGGATGAGGAGATCAAGGCTGCGGCGGCTGAGACCGATGCTGATGTTCCGGACTCTAACGATGTTGAGGACGGAGATTCCGCAGCGGCTGACACAGAAGAAGCCGCTCAGGTAGTGAAGACTTTGGAATTTAACGGCAGTGATTACAGTGTCATCCTTACCTATGACGGCACCTCCAAAATACCTGAGGGGGCTGTTCTCACTGCGTCTGAGATCAGGCAGAATTCCGACCTATATATGACCTATCTCGAAGAAACGAAAAGAGCCATGGGACTTAAGGATGAGGATACTCTTCCTCGTTTAGCCGCGCGCTTCTTTGATATAAAGATTATGGTCGGCGAAGAGGAATTTACGCCCAAATCAGGCGTGTCCGTCGAGATTACATACGCGGAACCGCTGGCGGAAAATCCGGATACAGAGGTCAGCGCAGTTCATTTTGCGGGTGAATCAGCCGATGCGGAGGTGATTGAGGCCAATACGACAGATGTCCGGGATGACGGAGCTGCGACGGTCGAGTTCACGGCGGAGTCTTTCTCAGTTTACGGTGTTATCTATACCGTGGACTTTCACTGGGAAGTGGACGGTAAAATGTACGAGTTCAGCCTTCCCGGAGGCGGATTTGTCAGCTTTTCAAAGCTGGCAGAAGTGCTGGGGATCATTAGCGATAAAAACTCTGAGGAAAATGTGGACCAAAACGAGTCTGAAACTGCTGAAATTGAAAAGGAAAGTGACACTGCTTCCTCGCTCACACTGGGTGATGTGATGGTTTCCGATGCTGCGAGAGAGTTCGCAGCGGATGTGGAAAGCGTGGAATTCAGCAGTCCGGAACTGGTGGATGTCAGCAGAGTTGAAAACGATACCACAGTCGGGCAGATCAAGGAAGTCCGCGGGCTGCAGGTGCAGTATTCAGCGGAACTGACGCAAGAACAGATAGAAGAGATCAATGCGCAGACGGTTGAAGCCGGAGACTGGGCTTTGATCAGTGTGCAGCCGTTTACGAGTGAAGAGACAATGACTGTGACCATGAAGGATGGCGAAGTATTCACGATTCAGGTGACGGACTATCAGATCAGCACAAATGTCCTGACTGCCGACGGCAGGAATTACAAGATCACAGTGACTTATGATGATAATGCAGAGATTCCGTCCGGAACGAAGCTGACTGCAGAGGAAATCATGCCCGGGACGGATGAATATTTACAGCATCTCGGTAAAGCATGGGCTGAAGTTAATAAGGATTATCTTGCGCAGGAGGAGGAAAAGCAGAAAAATATCGATGGACTGGATGAGTATGAGGACATTAGACCGGTCAATCTGGATGATGCCCGTTTTTTTAATATACGTCTGATTTATGGAGAAAAGGAGATTGAGCCGAAGGCACCGGTCCATGTCGATATTGAATATGTGGAAGGATTCACTACAGTTGAAGTGGAAGAAGATCAGGTTATTGGGGTTGCTCATTATAAGAAAGATGAAACAGAATTAATCACTGATGTCAGGACAGAAAAAAACGAAGCGGGAGAAATCGTAGAGTTTGTATATGAGCAGGACAGTTTTTCTGATATCGGAACCTATGTCGGACAGAAAACCTATGACAATGTTCCTTATAAGATGAGTAAGGCGCTTGCCATGCCTTTGCTGCGGGCTTTGACCAATGCGACAAGAAATGGTACTCAGCTCAAGGATATTGAGGCTCATAAGAAACTTACCAATAATGATGACGGAACCTATACGATGTCCCTTACGGTGAAGGGAGATTCTGTTGCCAATGAAGAATACAACAAGGCTAATATCCTGTTCGTCATGGA
This sequence comes from uncultured Lachnospiraceae bacterium, assembly GCA_902788035.1. Lineage (GTDB taxonomy): Bacteria > Bacillota > Clostridia > Lachnospirales > Lachnospiraceae > Chordicoccus. Next base: position 10,994 of record CADAIL010000034.1, read on the forward strand.
CCGCTCGAGCAGTATGACAAGCAACAACGTATACCAGGAGTATACTGACACCACATATCCCAGCGGCACGACTTATTATAGAAAGAACGGCAATAACTACGAGGAGCTTTTTCTTAATAATGGACAGGTTTGTACACGTGCATGGTCTGGAGGCATGTTCGGATCATGGGATTATACACCTTATACCGGTACTGTCTACACCTCTGTAACCCGTCTTGTGGCCGAACAGGCTGCTATGGATGTTCTGATTCAGAACCTGCTTGGGAAAAATGACAGCACCACTCCGGGAAAAGAAGATTTGATAGAAATCTCCGTCATCAGTTTTGCGGAAGACAGACAGTCCGGGGATACGGAGTATACAGAGTGGACAAGTAATGATTATGACGGTTTGATGGAAGCGGTAAATCAGACCAATACGCCTTCGGGCACAAACTGGGAAGATGCTCTGATTTATGCGAGGGAACAGGCATATATTAAAAAACAGTCTCAGCCGGATGAAGATGTATATGTGATTTTTCTCACTGATGGTGAGCCGACAGCCGTATACGGCGAACACAGTGGTGCACAACATTATAAGGATAGTTGGGGAAATGTTATCCGTGGGGGCTTTGATTATGCTTTGACAGAGACAGGTACTTACGAAGGTCCGGGAAAGGAGGATGATAACGAGAATTCTCTGGACCGTGCCAAAGAAATCGTCGATGACGGCTACAAGTTCTATGGTATTTTCACATTTAACCCCGGTGAAGCTCAGACCAAATATCTGCGTCGGCTGATGAATTTTGCCTATACCGGAGTAGACAAGGCCTATGAGAATGATGAAACCAAAGAAGATACAGATATTGTAAAGAAGTACTTTACCAATGCGGATACACCCGAAACACTCACAGCTGCATTTGAAAAGATATTTGCTGACGTTTCCAGTATGCTTGGACATGGTGATGTTGTAATTACTGACGGCTTACAGGCGGCAGACGCTATGACGACTACGATCCACGCAGACAGAGCAGACGGATTCCGGTATTCTGTGACGGATGATACAACCGGAGAAGAATTATATTATGTTACAGCAACAGGCAGTGATTCTAACCCGACTGTCACATTCCATATAGGTGATCAACCTTATCCGGCTGGAGCCAGTAAGACGGGAGTAGATGGAAAACCGTACTATTCCGTGACGGTTAATGGAACGGAGTATACGATGGCCCTGGCAGATCTCAGCGGACGGGAACTTACCTGGGATCTCTCTGCCATTGGAACATTGCTTCCGGGTTGTACTTATAAAGTGGATATTATCGTCTGGCCGAACCAGGCGGCGTATGACTATGTTGCCGGCCTCAATAATAAACTGCCGGGTTATTCCTGGGATCCCAGTGTTGAAAGCAACCCTGACAATTACCATGAGGTAACTGTCGACGGGGTCACATATGGTTACTACACTGGCGGAGTTTCCGGACATGATTCCATTGTAAAATACAAAGACAGCGAAGTGTACAGTGTGCTTACCAATACCCATCAGGAGCTGAATTATTCGATTGTCAATACAAAAACGAATGAAGTGACGGGAGAAACGACAACCACCAGCAATCCCCAGGATCCTGTTCCGCTTGAACCTCAGAAGCCGATGGATCTGGTCGATACAAACTCCAAAATCGAGAAGCAATGGGATGTTGATTTGGATCCAAGTATTCTTGCACAGCTTTTGTATCCTGCGGATGGAACCCACTATACACTGACATTTGATATCCTGCAGGATACAAGTACGACTCCCTATAAAACCCTGACACTTGGCTGGGATACCACACAAAAGAAATATGTGTGGGAGAGTGGGAGTGAAAGAGATATTGAGTATAACGGAACTACTTATTCGATCGGCACCACATGGAAGAAAGACTTTGCGGTTCCAACCGGACTGATGCTGAGCGAAGAAAGAATGGATGAGCTGGGGATGGATAAATCTGCCTATCCATCAGGCACTTATCCGGTTGACCCGGAGGATCCGGACAGTGAAGTAAAGACATATTATCTCCTGGAAAACGGACACGATTATACGATCAAGGAGCGTAATCTGAGTTATGAGTTTGACTTTAACTCGGATGTATTTCATCCTATGCTGGTCGACGGGAAAATGCAGAATGTCAATTTCACGAAGGAAGGTATGTCCGTCAACATTTCCAACATGACAAATACTATAGGAGGATTATCTTCGCTGAAAGTAGAAAACACACTGCGCGGATATATCCATCTGGAGAAGCACGTTGTTGATGGAAGCGGGAATGCAATTGATTCGGATAAAACCAAGTTCGAATACACCATTTCCCTGACAAATAATGATGGTGTATTTGTAGGAACACATATACCGTGGTATGGCATTAATGGTCTGTATTACCATGACAGAGATTTTAATTATTACCAGGTATATTATGATAATAATCAACTGAATATAAAGAATGAAGCAGGCGAGGTTTATCCCGTTATAAATTCCTATGATCTGAACGATGCGGCCGAACAGACGCTCATCTATCGTGATGGGGGAGTAAATAAAGAGCTGTTTATTTCAGGTAACCAGACGACTCCGGCGAATGGAAACAAGACCGCTTCTGCAATCCTGCAGATTTATCAGGGTGAGGTTTTGAGTATCGCGAACATTCCTGCCGGAACACAGTACGAAATTATTGAATCGGCAGAATTGGGTTATAATCTGGTAAGTATCGACAGGAGTTTTGAACCGGACGATGTGGAAGATAATCCAGAGGATACCACAATCAATTTGGGGGGACGCTCAATTAACGGAAAAATCGTACCAAATCATCATAACTACATTGAATATACAAATCGCTGCCTTGTGACAGACATTTCTATTCAAAAAGTGGATGAAGACGGTAGTGGTATCGAAGGGGCAGTGTTCCAGCTGAAAACAGTTTCGAATAATGGTTATTCGGAAGAATTGGCAACGACAATAGAGTCGATCCGCGGGATCGGGGATGTGACCAAAGTGGTCAACGGGGAAACAAAGACATACCTAAGCGCTTTCGAATCGACAGGTGGTGTTCAAACTTTTTCCGGCTTGCCGGACGGTACTTATCGGCTCTATGAGGTATACATACCCGCCGGCTATATCAGCACATTCAGATACATACAGTTTACGATTGATAATCGACAGATGAAAAATGTGACTACTGACAATGGAGATGTCAGCATGCTGGATACTACAGCGAACAATGTTGATCTGAAGATTGCCAATATTTCCGGTGCAGAGCTTCCTCACACCGGCGGTCCCGGGACAAGGCTCTCTACGATCCTTGGTTCGATTTTGGTCGCTGGAGCGGGACTCATGCTGTGGAGGAGACGGAGATTCGTCTAAAACAAAAGCCGGGTCGGATGCAGTATTCCGGTGTAACTTCTCCATAGCAGACGCAGTAGACACATGGATATTTAGATAGTATAGATAAAGTTCAATTTTATGAAACGGGACTGGTTCACTTTGGAGAACCGGTTCTGTTTTATGTATGTTTGTTTCGTTAGTCTAAAATGGTGTCTGACCATGAACAGATTTCAGGCTTTTTTGATTATGACGTTTTCTACGACGAATACTAGCACACGAATTTTTAAATAACTGGACTATAGTACCTGTCCCATGATACAATATATCTATCAAGAGATGGAGGTATTGTTCCATGGGAAGAAAACCAAGTTTCATCATCCTTACTGCTGAAGATCGTGACTATTTAGAGACCCAGACTCGCGCTCGTACAATACAAGCACAGACAGTCAACAGAGCCCGGATTCTTCTTTTGAAGGCAGACGGATGTTCCATTGACGATATAGCCGATAAAGTAGGTATTAATCGCAAAAGCGTTATGCTCTGCCTGAAAAAATATACAGAAGGCGGTGTAGAAAACGCTTTATTCGATGCTCCCGGTCGTGGCCGCAACGCGGAGATCACTGACGAAGAAAAAGCCTGGATCATCAACATCGCCTGCCAGAAACCAAAAGATCTCGGGTACTCTGCCGAGACCTGGACTTATGCCAGGCTGACATCCCATATCAATAAGAATGCAGAAGCTGCAGGATTCATAAGGCTTTCAACAATCCATAAGAGCACAGTCCATAAGATCCTTGATGAAGCGGAGATCAAACCGTTCCGAATCAGGTATTATTGTGAAAACCGGGATCCTGATTTTGACAGCAAGATGCATAATGTCCTTCTCGTGTACAAGCAGCTGTCCTTTCAGTTTGATGAGAACGGTCAGTTACTTCCATGGAAGGAAGATGAAGAGATCGTCCATGTGCTTTCATATGACGAAAAGCCAGGTATCCAGGCGATTGCAACTACTTCAGAAGACCTTCTCCCTGATGGGAATCATAGTACGATCAGCCGTGATTATGAATACAAAAGGCTGGGCACACTGTCGCTCCTTGCAGGGATAGACCTGCAGACAGGGGAAGCCATTCCGTTGGTCAGAGAAACGCATAACAGTAAGGATTACATAGAATTCCTGAAAATACTTGATGAGAAGTATCCAAAGGGCGATAAAATCCGATTGGTACTTGATAACCTCAGAGTTCATACTTCAGAGGAGACAAGGCAGTACCTTGCAACTGTTCCCAGGCGGTTTGAGTTCGTATTTACACCAAAACACGGATCGTGGCTCAATATGGTAGAAGGCTTCTTCAGTAAGATGACAAGGCAGATGCTGCGAGGTATTCGGGTCAAATCGAAGGCCGAGCTTACTGATCGGATTTACCGTTATTTTGAAGAAGTCAATGCAGAGCCCGTGGTGTTTCATTGGAAGTATAACCTTGATGATATCGATGTTTCAGAGGAGATCATCGTAGACACGCTACCATTGAAAAAATCCAGTTAATTGGCGGACGTTATACTAGTGTGAAAGCCGTTTATGAAAACCTGAACCATCTCTTCATCAAGGACGAAGATGGATACTATCGTTACGACAGTAACTTGAACTATGCGCGTTATAATGGTGTTGATGGGTTCGATGTGTACGCCTCCACTTTTAATGAAGAGGGGACGACAAATAAAGAGGCAGTAGGTTTCTTTCCATTCAATGACTATAACTCCTACTATAACTGCATTCATGGCGGCACCCAATACGATTATAATAATAATTTCAAAGGTTATTCTCCGCACAATAACAATTACAGCGATAAGATCGGTTACTACAACCATCACTTTGGCATGACGGTGGAGGCCAGTTTTGTCATGACGCCGGACGGTAAGTATTTGGGCAAGGATATTGAATTCGATTTTTCCGGCGACGATGATCTTTGGGTATTTGTAGACGGCGTGCTGGTGCTGGATATCGGTGGCGTGCATAACCCCGTAACGGGCAAAATTAATTTCAACTCCGGGGAGGTTATCGTAAGAGACGGAGTTCATAATACGGATCCGGATCAGCTGGTCGTGAACGATAGTAAGCCCGGTCCGAATACGATTCAGGAAGCTTTCAGCCGTATGACAGGAAAGGAGTGGGACGACAGCCCATATACCCGTCACACTCTTCGGCGATTAACGTGGAAAAAGTGTGGTATGACAGCAATGGTAATGTAGTTACAGATACAAGCGATTCGAGCAAATATATGCCGATCAGCTACAAGATCTATAGAATTCCGTATCAGTTGGTAGATAATCCGGATTATGTTCCCGAAGACCCTGAAAATCCTGATCATCCGGAACAGGTGTCACCAAAGAATAGGGTGGATTATCCGGTACAGGAAGTGAGATTTGGCGATGAACTCAATTCTACGTCAAGTATAGGATATGTGTCGACAATGGACGGCTTTACCGGAACGCTTTCGTATGATACCGATGCAGAAAAGAGCTGGAAAGCGGAGTGGAAGGACCTGCCAAAGTATAAATATGTGGTAAAAGATGAAACGCCGGAAGATTCTTCAGGCGAACCTTCGGGAGACACTACGGACGACACTCCGGATGACACGGAAGCAGAACCTATTAAAGAACCTGTGGAAATTGTTTACATGGTGAAAGAAACGGTAACATATCCCGGTTATGTGGAGGTAGATCCGGACGAGAATTATGTGGAGGTGGATCCTGACACATTTAGTGTCACCAATGGCGGAACAATTACAAACAAGCAGCTTAAGTACAGCCTGAAAATCGTTAAAGTTGATGCCAATAACACAGAGACAGGCCTTTCGGGAGCTAAATTCCAGCTGACAAGAAAGCTCCCCGGCGAGAGTGGGTTTACATAATTCGAGCATGACAGTTTTGAAGTGGATTCGACGAACGCCAATAAGAGAACCGGACCGTTCACCGTGTCATCGACGGAGGGTATCATTCTCGAGGGCCTTATTCCCGGCGAATATCAGATCGAGGAAAAGACAGCTCCTAACGGTTATATTATTACTCTTGAACCATTCACCTTTACTCTTAACGGAGATGGGACGGTGACGCCTTCGGACACAAGCGGCGTATTGGTTGTGCCACTTCCGAAGGATAATAATAACCCGGCGGGATTGCAGATTGGAAATGAACCCGGTGCAGCTCTGCCGCACACCGGTGGTCCCGGCACAAGATTATTTACTATCCTTGGATTGATCCTGATTGCAGGAGCGGGATTGCTGCTTTTGCGTCGACGCAGAACAATTTAGAAAGGGTCACATAAGAGACCAGTTCACTTAGGTGGGCTGGTCTTTTTTATATTCTCTGCAGGTTGCGCATTGATAATTGCGTGGCAATGGAAAAATTTGTTGAAAAAATGCGGGTTTTGGAGGAGTATTGCTGACTCTTCTTTATAAATCATAAGTATTTGCAAGTGGACCCTATACTTGATTGGATGTAAAATATAAGCTAAATTATGACATTATACCCTACTGCTGACCGAACATTTCGACTTAAATGGGCAAGGTGTTATTTCGTTATTATTATGATTGTATAACGGACAGGCAGGAGGAAGTGCCTGTTCGATTTTGGCGTGATATTTGACGCTAGTATTCTTTTTTAAAGGGGACAGGCATGAAGAGTTTAGTTGTATGGCTTAACAGGATTATTTCTAAGCACAAGGCGCTGAAGCGATGGAAACGAATAGTGACTGTGTTGGCGGCGATAATGACATTTGTTACCACGTATGCGCTGATACTTCCTGCGATTACCGTTGAGAAGGAACATACCGACAAAGTTGCGGGTATGTATCTGGAACAGGAAGGTACTCAGGATGACCTGCTTGAGGAAAACGCTCTCGAATTTACCGGTGTCAGTATAGCTGCGGATCAGGAGAACGCAGTCACATACGAATATGCTGACGATGATATGACGGCTGTCGCTGTCTTCAGTACAGAGGAGGAGATCCCGGAGGGTGCAGAACTTGTTGTGCACCCTGTAGATACGGAATCTGAAAAGTATACTGAGTTCAGTAACCGGGCTGCATTGCTCCTTGACAGCGAGTTTATTTATGATGTAACAACATGCTCGTTTTATGATTTTGCGTTGATCTGTGACGGCGTCGATGTGACACCTAAGACAGGTCTTGTTGACGTGCAGATTAATTTCCTGAGCAATACAGTTAGCCATGCAGAGGATGTTGTGTATGCGGGCAGATTTGGAAGAGCGGCAGAAGCGGAAGATAGCTTTGTTGCCATGGCTGCGGATATTACTGGTGAGACAGCAGATACACTTGCAGGCTCTGCAGAGGATGAGCTTGTATCCGCTAATCCGGATGAATCTTCAGTGATTGAGCTCACCGATGGCATTATTACGATCCTTTCTCTGAAGGGGAACGATCTTGCCCAAAATGACAGTATTGTCGGCGTTCTTGCCGGTTATGTGGATGAGGAGGCTAAAGCAGCTGCAGCTGAGACAGATGCGGAAGTGCCAACCGTTGATGACATTCAAGAAGAAACCTCAGCTCTCGAAGTAAAGACTTTGAAGGCTGCCGGTGAAGATTACACGGTGACCCTGACCTATGATGAGACCTCCGGTATACCGGATGGGGCATCTCTTGTTGTTTCTGAGATTGCACAGAACACTAAAGAATATAAGACCTATCTCGAAAAAACAAAAAAAGTTATGGGGCTTACGGAAGAGGAAACTCTTCCAAAGTATGCTGCACGTTTCTTCGACATCAAGATCATGGCAGGCAATAAGGAATTTAAGCCTGAATCGGGTGTGTCTGTTGAGATTACATATGCAGAACCGCTTGCGGAAAATCCAGAAACGGAAGTCAGTGCGGTCCATTTTGCGGATGAAGCAGCTAAGGCGGAGGTTATTGATGCCAACGCATCCGAGATTAAGGATGATGGAGCCGCGACAGTTGAGTTCATGGCAGAGTCTTTCTCGGTGTATGGTGTTATCTATACTGTGGACTTCGACTGGGAAGTGAATGGCAAAAAGTTTGAATTCGCGATTCCCGGAGGCGGTTTTGTCAGCTTTACAGATCTGGTAGAGGTGCTGGGCATAGCTGACGACACGAACGACGGGGAAAACAGCGGCGAAAACGGATCTGCCGCGCTCTCGCTTGATAATGTGGCCGTATCGGAGGCGACGAGAGAATTCGTGGCGGACGTTGCGAGCCTGGAGTTCAGTAATCCTGAGCTTGTGGATGTCAGTAAGGTAATTTCGGATACTACAGTAGGAGAAATAAAAGAGAACCGTGGGCTGGAGTGCTGGTACAGCGCGGAGCTGACAGAAGAACAGATAAACAGGATCAATAACAGTGCAGTCGGGAACGGAGACTGGGCTCTGATCAGTATGCGGCCGTTTGCGAGTGAAGAGACGCTGACTGTGACCATGAAGAATGAAGAGCAGTTTGTGATAAAAGTGACGGATGCGCAAATTCACACCTATGTTATCTCTGACAGCGGCGATACTTATAAGATCACAGTGACGTATGACGACAAGACGGGTATTCCCGCCGATGCGGAGCTGCGTGCGCGTCTGCTGACGCCCGAGGATGAGCGGTATCAGGAGGATATCGATCGTTCGAATGCCGCGCTGCTGGCCAGGTATGACCATGAAGCGATCAATCCTCTGGTGTTTGAAATCAAGATTTTCGCCGGCGGCAAAGAGATCGAACCCATCGAGGGGACACAGGTCAACGTTGAGATTTCGCTGGCCATGGACATGGTTTCCGGGCAGCCACAGGCCGAAGGAGGGGACATCGAAGCGGAAGCGTCAGATATGACAGAGGATGAAGAGTCGGACGAAGACTCACTCGAAGATAAAGCCGAGGAAGGCTCCTTGCTGATCGATGGCGTCGAGTATACCATTGAGCCGACGGAAGTGGATCTGAGCGACACCAAGGTGATTCACATGACCGATGACGGCAAGACTGAAGTGATCGAAGATCTGAACAGTATGGTCGACACGGACAATAACGTTGTGGTGACCTTTGAAACGGGATCATTCTCGGATTATATGCTGCAAGGGGTCTATAATAACAACGGCCTGAACGGTTTGCCGGATGTTATCTATGTCGGCGATGAAATATACATGCAGGGTTCCGGAAGTATATGGGTTACCGGCATTGGATCTGTTGTGTCCGAAACAAAATACGATGGTGATGATTATAAATCCGTGAGGGCTACCAATCCTGGGACATTCCGGCTTTGCCATAGTAATAATTGGAACAATGGGTATACCGGGTATACAAATCAGTACCCTGGAAAGTATATCAGGGTTTTACCTGCCAGATCTGAGGGGAACAACGGGCAACCTTATGCCGGAACTACTCCTCCGGCGACGATTCCAACGGTCAGCAACGCCAGTATCGGTCTCACGCTGAACCTGTTTGACTATGACCTGGACGAATATCTGGACAACAGGTTCAACAACAAAGACTATGGAGACCATTTGGATAATTTTAAAAACCGCGGAATCAATTCAGGTCATTCGCTGAAGTTCTGGGGAAGCGGTATAACCGACAGCAGTTACGGAGCACAGAACAATTACGTGGAACATGGCGTCACCAGCATTGTTAACAGCAACCTGTCAGGCGGATATCCGACGCTGAGGTCTGACAATACTTCGCTTGACTATCTGTTTACTCCATCTGACGGTACGGACAAGACGGCATATCTTAATGCGGACGGGCTGTTCAAAAAAGACGGGAACTATTACGTATATAACAGTAACGAGAACTATGCCTGGTATAATCCGGCTACAAACAAGTTTGAGGTTTATAACTCAACCTATAAACAGAAATCACGCTCTAAAGGCGGTGAGCAGGCGACTCAGCTGGAAGATAAAGCAATCGGTTTCTTCCCGTTCCATCCGTGGGATGACCAGTATGACCTGTATGTAAACTGGAACAAGAACCTGAACCATCACTTCGGCATGTCCATGAGCGTGCCGTTCACCCTGCCGAAGGATCCGAAGGCCGTGGTCGACGCGAACGGAGATCCCATTATCTTTGAGTTCTCCGGCGACGACGACCTGTGGGTGTTCATCGACGGCAAGCTGGCCATGGATATCGGCGGCATCCACCAGCCTACCTCCGGTACGATCAATTTCCAGACCGGGGTGGTTACGGTCAACGGTAGTACGCAGATGGATAATTCTACCTTCAGTACCCGCTTCCCGAATCTGTACGATGGAAACCAGCATACCCTGCAGGTGTTCTACATCGAGCGCGGCGGCTGCGACTCCAACTGCAAGATCCAGTTCAACATGACGCTGTACGGCGACATTCATTTTGACAAGGTAGACAAGGATAATCCGATTGACAAACTGGCAGGTGCAGTATTTGGACTCTATAAGGATGAGGACTGCACAATACCCGTGATGGAGCGGCTGAAGAATGCACCTGATCGGGCATATATCGCAGAATCTGACGCGAACGGTCGTGTTCAGTTTTCGGATATCCCGATCGGCACCTATTATCTGAAGGAGCTGCATGCGCCGGAAGGATACCCGCTCGATGATACGGTGCACACGGTTCAAGTGTTTTATGACCAGGCAGCGCAACAGGTGAAAGTCAAGTTCACAATAGACGGTGTGGCTGTGGAGAACGGCGTGAAGATCACCAACAAGAAGCCGGTTCCGATTACTCTTGGTCTGCAAAAGGAATGGCAGAATGAAGCTGGCGGGACCATCGCCGCCCCTGCAGGCGCTGAGGCGACCTTTGAAATCAAGCGGATCCGAAACTATGAGACGTATACGGAACGGGCGATTGAGGGGCAGGGACGGGAAGTCTCACACCTGACCGTCGGCTGGATCCACAACGGGCAGATGCATGTCCACGGGGAATATGACCTGATTGTAGGTACAACGGCGACGGTTTCGTGGGGCTATAATACCGGATATACCGGCAGCAAGGACTGCATTGTAAACGGAACTAGAATTGATAAAGATTATGTCACGGGCAATGTTATTTCAGAGGCGCTCACAATGCCGGCAGCCGGACAGACTGCTACGATCTATATTGTCGATGATTCTGAAAACGGTGAGGCTATCCGCAGCATCAACGTGGCCGGGTCACAGTTCTACGGCAACTCCGGCGGCGGTGTCATCCACGAATTCACTACTCATAACGAACCGGATCCTACCTTTAGCTATACAGATGCGAATGTGACCAATAATCGGGTCACGCTGCCGATTAATTCGAACACATGGTCCTATGACTTTACCAATCTTCCTACCTTTGAGAGAGGAAGTGTGGAAGGAGTAGATCACCCGGTTTCCTTCAACTACACCTATTATCTGGAAGAGGTGAGCAATACAGCTCCTGCGGGAACAACGGTAGTCTATAAGGATCTCAATGGTAATGTGATCAACTCTCCGACTGATGCGGAGACATCAACATCCGGAACGCAGACGATCACCAATAAGGTGCCGACCGGTTACCTCCGAATCGATAAGGCAGTAACATATAATGGTATTTCACCGGTGCCGGATGGAAAGAAGTCTGACCTGGCCGGTACATATAACTTTAATGTGTATACCGACGAAAACTGCTCAATACCCTGTAAGGTGATACAGGGCGAAGCGCCGAATCAGCAGGAGGTCAATCTGGTACTGACCGTCACGATTGGAGATGACGGAGCAGCGCGATCCAGTGAAACGGTTAGGCTTCCGGTCGGTGACTACTGGATCGAGGAACAGACTCCGAGCCAGACAGGTGTTACACCGGATGAAAACCGTATCAAGGTAACAATAACAGCGGATCAGACTACAAATGAGCCCGCGATTGCCAGCTTCACGAACAATAAGGAGGAAAGCAATAACCCGGATGAACTGGCGATCGAGCTGGAAAAGACTTTCACGGGACTGCCGAATGCATCTAAGATTCCCGGGAATTATCAGGCGGCGCTGACCTATACATATAATGGGTCAACCGTGACCGTTCCATTGACAGGGTCCACGCAAGGAAACGTTACCTGTACCAAGAGTCCTGACGGTATGACCTGGCACTGGAGAATTACCCAGATTCCTAAAACCGCCACGGATTTTGGGGTTTATGAGAGCAACTACGACATCACCGGTTATACACGAATCACAAAGATCAACGGCAGTGAAGCACAGAACCCGGGAGTTCCGCAGACCGTATCCGTACTTGTGCCTGAGATCACAATGACGAATCCCACAAGCGATTACACCACAACGGACAATAATAAAGTTTTTACCGTTGAGGATAATCAGATTCTCCTTGTGCGCATGACAAATCATGCTACGGTCATTGTTTCGCAGAAGTCTTTGAGTTTGTCCACAAGGCAGGCAATCGAGAAAATGCTTCAGGACAACGGCGGAAAGATTCCGGGAGATAATGGCGCTAACGCTCAATGGGTGATGAACTTTGTTTACTTCAGCCATGAGATACAGGGAGACAGCTTCTCCTATGGCGGCAGGACGATCTTCTTTGAAGGGAATAAGGTAAAAATACCTCATAAATCCTCCAACCATGAGGTGAGAGTAGACATTGGTTACACTTCGACCTCAGCTGAAAACAGCTTTACAATTGAAAACATCTACACGGAAATCCCGACGAAAGTGGATGTTCTCAAAGTGGAAAAAGGCAATGAGACGACAATCCATCTGCCCAACGCGGTGTTCGAGCTGCGGAAACTGGAAGATGTGGCGCCGACTCCTGGCGGAACCCTGACCTATGTAAAAGAAAACGATCAGGTGATTGTTTCGAGCGCGACAACGGGTTCCAACGGAAGATTAACTTTTTCCAATTTGACATACGGAGTTTATGAGATTCGGGAATTGACACCGCCGCCCGGATATATTCAGACAGAAGATGTTACTTTCTATCTAAGGGTTGATGGAGGCGTGATAACGTACGTACAGAAGGGAAGCAATAAACCTTCTGAATGGACAGCTGCTCAAAATAGTGATGGCGCAACCGTGTACTTCATGGAAGCGCAGGCAGCGAATCCTGACAGTGATCCGCCGGAACCACGGCATTCTATCTCCTTGGCATCATGCTCACTGCTTTTGCAGGCACGGGTCTGATGATGCGGAAGAGAAGGAGAGATGCTGTCTGATAGGGTGGCTTCGGCACACGGTTCTTCACGATTCTCGGCAGCATCCTGATCCTTGGAGCGGGCGTTCTGCTGTGGAGGAGACGGATGAAGAAACGCAGGGAGCTTAGGCGTTGGCAGCGTGTTGTCACGGTTTTGGCAGCAGTGATAACATTTGCCACTACATACGCCTTAATACTCCCTGCGATTACTGTTGAAAGGGAACATACCGATGAGGTTGCGGGTATGTATCTGGAGCAGGAGACAGACCGGGACGCTATGCTGGAAGAAGATGCGATAGAACCCACAGATATAAATCTGGACACGAATCAGGAGAACACGGGAGGATACGCAGACTCTGCTGACGGAGAGAACATATCAGCTGCGCCGGTAGTGAGCATTCTGAAGAGCGTAGGCAGTGATTATACTGTGACCGTTACATACGACGAAACGTCAGGCATCCCCGAGGATGCCGCTCTTTATGTGTCGGAAATTGCCAGAGAATCCGAGGAATATCAGACATATCTCAAAGAGGTTACCCCATTTGGTACGCGCTGTTCGAAGGCGATGACCGGACCGGTCTCGATGAAGAAGATATAGAGTTCGGCATTATTGAGGATGGCGAGACGATGCGGATCAACGCAAAACAGACTTTCCAGCTCTTTAATGTGCCTTCGGGGATCTGGTATTCATTTGCGGAACAGGCAATCAGCGGTTATGTAATCAAAGATGGCACTTCCGCAACTCAGTCCGGTACTCAGGCGCACAACGGATCTGCCGAGATACTGTTCCAGAATGTGAAGCATGTTAATAAAACGACAAGTGTCACTATGAAAAAGGTTGATAAGGATGATCTGAATGCGACGAATCCTGATCTGCTAAGCGGTGCCATCTTCACGATAACGAGGTACCCGTCACAGGACGCGCCCGGAAAAGACACCGAGTGGGGCGATGATGGATCAAAGACCCTGGCAGATGAAAAAGTGGGGGATAATTATACTCTGGGAGCGGGACTGCTGCTGATGCGCAGAAGAACAATTTAATATGTTTCAAGAAAAGGCTGGTCCGGAAAAGGGCCAGCCTTATTGATTGGGGGGGGATTTCACTTTCTGGGACTTGTTTCGGAAGACTGGATTATGTGAGATGACGGAAAAAGGACGAAAATAGACATAAATAATAAATAATAAATCGGTGATATTTTAAAATTTTTATAGTAATAACGGCTGATAGACTGTATAATAAATCGGCTAGTGCGGCATTATTCGTGTATAAAGTGATGACTGCACATATCTTAACAGCGAGACTTGAATATATAATTATGCTTATTTTACTAAACATAGACATCATTAGTTAGCAGTAACGAGGGACAGCATGAGACATTTGACCAGATGGTTTAATATGATTATAAAGAAACGCAGGGAGCTTCGGCGCTGGCAGAGGATTGTTACGGTTTTGGCCGCAATAATTACATTTGCCACTACATACGCCTTAATACTCCCTGCGATTACTATTGAAAGGGAACATACCGATGAGGTCGCGGGTATGTATCTGGAGCAGAGCGCAGACGCGGACGCCATGCTGGAGGAAAATGCGATGGAGCCGACCGATGTCGACATGACTGACACTCAGGAGAGTGAGGAGAACGCTCCCACATACTCTGATACAGCAGCTGACGGCGAGGAAATAACAGCAGCGCCAAAAGTAAAGACGCTGAAGAACGTTGGCAAGGATTATACTGTGATTCTCACATACGACGAAAAATCCGGCATTCCGGATGACGCTGTCCTTTATGTATCCGAAATCGCGCAGGACTCCGAAGAATATGAGACGTATCTCGAAGAGGCCAAGAAAGCCATGGGACTTGCGGAAGAGGAGGCTCTTCCGCGCTTTGCCGCGCGCTTTTTTGACATCAAGATCATGGTCGGCGATCAGGAATTTGTGCCGGAATCGGGCGTTTCTGTTGAGATTACCTATGCGGAGCCGATGGCGGAAAATCCTGAGACGGAGGTCAGCGCAGTCCACTTTGCGGATGAGGCAGCTGAGGCGGAGGTCATTGAGGCCAGCACAACGAACGTGCAGGATGACGGTGCGGCGACGGTCGAGTTTACGGCGGAGTCATTTTCTGTGTACGGCGTTATTTATACGGTGGATTTTCACTGGGAAGTGAACGGAAAAACGTATGAATTCAGTTTCCCCGGCGGCTCATTTGTCAGCTTTGAGCACCTTGTGGAAGTGCTGGGCATAAGAGTAAATGAAACAGGCTCTGATCCTGAAGATATAAATGAGCCGGAGACTATTGCAGATGATACTGAGGCTGAAAATGCTGTTTCAGCGCAGAAGTCATCCTACACATATGACGAGGCCATAAATCTTAATAACGCAGAAGTCAGCGAGGCAACCCGAAAGTTTGTCAGGGAGGTAGAGAACATAGAATTTTCCGATCCGGAACTGGTATGGATCGGGAAGGCTGATGAGGAGGTTACGGTCGGCGACCTGAAGGAAACCAACAGACTGAAAGTAGAATACAGCTCGAATCTGACAGAAGCGCAGATCTCCGAAATCAACGCCAACAGAGTGGAAGCCGGGGACTGGGCTTTGATAAGCATGAAGCCGTTCACGAGTGAAGAGACAATGACTGTCACCATGAAGAATGGGGATCAGTTCGAGGTGAAGGTGACGGACGCGCAGATCAGCACCTGGTATATCAGTGACAAGGGAGAACTGTACGAGGTCACGGTGACATACGGGGCGGATGCTCAGATTCCGGAGGGTTCGAAACTTAAGGTGACAGAGTTCGAAGAGGGGTCTTCGGAATATATCAGTGTTAGAAATGCGGTCATCGCGGATAAGCAGGCCAGAGGAGAAGTCCTGGATTTTACGGATCTTGCGGCTCTGGATATTTCCATCATCGATCCTGCCGGCAATGAGATCGAGCCCGCGGCTCCGGTCTCGGTTCAGCTGAATATTAAGAAGCTGCCGGGCGTGGAGAACCTCGGCATGATCGCGGGCACGCTCAAGGTAAAGCATCACGTAGAGACAGAGGAAGGCGTGGTGGTCGAGACGGTTTATTCCGGCGGCACTGCGGCGGAATTTGTCATGGAGACGGACGAGACGGTCGCGGCTGCAGGAACAGCGGTGGACCCGCAGACAGCGGAGCTGAATGCAATCGGTTTTTCCTCATTAGATCTCAATGCGGACGGTTCAGTTGTGACGAATGCGATAGAATCGCAGGATGAGATCGACGTCACATTTGAGACGGCGCTGTTCTCATCATTCACCGTACAGTGGAGCAGCAGTGGTAGTATTGATCCGTCGGTCTCCATCAACTGGGGTAATGGAGGATGGGGACTGAGTTATATTCCGTATGCACAGGTGAACATACATTATGTAAATCAGGATGGGACTGAGATCAACAAGCCTTCTTCGGTAAACGATATCGATCTTTCCGACCTTGCGACTGCTTCTCATTCTTATAATATTGAAAATGTGTTCGGAAAATCTATGACAGGATTCACGTATCAGGGCGCGCATTTCGGATCCTACACGGGAGAATCTGTTACAGATCTGACGCTTAGCGGTTTCATGGGTCCATGGTATATATGGGACGGAAATGTAATGTTCTATAATGGCTCGACGGAGGTCGGCCGGTTGACGGCGAATGGGGACCCCTTCGCGGTAAATACGCCTACCGCTGATATTTACCTCGTTTACAACGGTGAATCCAATGTTCCCCACGCAACTGTCCACTATGTTGATGAGGACGGAGTTGAACTGACGGTGAGCAACGGAACGCCGGTGAGTGATACGGCATATTACATATATAATAGAAGAATTTATAATGATAACTATCTGATTTATGATATTGACGGGTATGAATACGCCTATACGTACCGAAATTCAAAGGATAATTTAATAACCCCAGTCCTAAGGTACGATAACAACAGATGGAAGTACACGACCGGCACAAGTGTGAGCGCCGGCTTCAGGAATTTGACCGATGGTGATGAGATCTATGTCGTGTATAAGAAAAGAGCGGAACCGCCTTCGGGAGGTTCGCCTCAGCCGGATCCTCAAAGCGAGCATCCGGATCCGGCAACAATCACAAAGTTGTCCAAAGATAATAAAGACGGGACCAATACCCTGTCCTTAAGCGTCACAGGTCATACAAAAGTGCTGGAGACGAAGAAGATGGCGGATGTCATCGTGATATATGACGTTTCGGGCAGCATGGATTATGTGATGAATGCGGAACGCGATGCCGTTGGGAATGAGAGGTCGCGAATGGATGAGGCTGAGGACGCCACAAAAAAGCTCGCCCATACGCTTCTTACTGAGAAGAATACGGCGGAAAATCCCGATCTTATACGTATGGCGCTGATCTCTTTCTCCAATACGGCACAGGTTGTACAGGGCTTTACGAACGATGAAGGAACATTTACGGACGCAATAGACAATGATTTGCCGAATCCGGGCGGAGGAACAAACTGGGAGTATGCGCTGCAGCTGGCCAATGAAATGTCTGTGGCGAGTGACAGGGCGACATACGTGATTTTTGTCACAGACGGCAATCCGACCTTCCGACTTGCCAGACAGGTCTTGAGCAATAGCGGAACCAACGGGCTTGTTGCCAATGACGTGACGCCTTATTACTATCAGTACCATGTCTATGGCCATGGTGATTCTGACGAATGGGGACGCAATTACGCCGGCGCGCTTGCACAGGTGAAAGCTATTGTGAACAGCAATAAGCATTTTTATACGATCGGTATCGGGCCTACAGCATCAGTATCCAATCTGACAAATCTGTTGGATGACGCCAACGTGCCTGCTAATCACGGGCACACGGCGACTGACAGCACACAGCTGGCAAATGCATTTTCAGACATCGCCGCGAAAATCCTGGGGACGCTCGGCCACAGCAGCATCAGTATATCCGACGGAATCACCGAGCTTACGCAGATCGTGAAAAAAACGAGCCTGGTGGACAATGAGGCGTTTGATGAGGATGATTTTACCTACTGGAAGGGAAAAGTTGATCATCTGGCGACGCAGGAAGATGTAGATAACAAATTGGCGGCAAATGTCGGCGATCCGGTGGTCCTGGAATCGGCCTGGGCAGAGTGGAATCCGTCGGACGAAAACTGCGAAAAAGCGAAATATGAAGATGGCGCGGTCGTCTGGAACATGGGAGATACATTCATGCCTGAAGAGGGATACACGTATCAGGTCCGGTTCAAGGTGTGGCCGAGTCAGGAAGCCTATGACCTGCTCGCAGGTCTCAATAATGAGCTTTATTTCAAGGACGATACGGAGAAAGTCATAAAAAACTCTGACGGCGAGGTGATTTACGGCACCGAGTATTACAATCAGATCAGTGGTGAGTACCCGTCCTATCAGCTGAAGACAAATGATGAGACTTCCTATTCATATAAGGAGGCGACTCTGGTCGACGGAATCGTGACGCCGCTGCCGGATACAGGCGGCAGTGGGTCATTTGATGATGTTGACCCGCTGCGACTGACAACGAGCCCGCTCAAAGTCCAGAAGCAGTTCGAATACAACTATGTCGACAGTAAGAAGCCGGAGGATTCAGTTACACTGGAGCTCTATAGTATGACGGACGAAGGAGAATGGGAGAAGACATTTAAGACGATTACGCTTGATGCGGTGTATCAGACGGATGATGACGGAAACTACGTCGACGCGGAGGGAAGAATCCTTCACGAAGCGGACGGGAAATACTGCGACGCGGAGGGAATTGAGCGCGAACGTGTCCTGGTGGAAGCTGAATCCTGGTACTCGGAGAAAAACTTTGTCTCCTACGGCCTTGTGACTTATGACGAGGATGATCCGAACGGTACAAGCAAGGTCTATGAGACCGGTCATGACTTCACGCTCAGGGAGAGCGGAATCAACGCCCACTATTATGAACTGGAGGCGCAGACCTACAGACCGATGTATATCAACGGACGGGCGACTGTCCTGGAGCAGACCGCGAAACCTGCCGACATGAATGAAAATGTATTCCACTATTTAGATCCGGACACCGGCAAAAATTACTACAAGCTGGACGGAAAGTATTATGTGGATACCGGGTCGGATGTAATCATGAGCGCGCTCAATAAGCACAGAAGCTACATGGACCTGACCAAGAGAGTGGAAAATGATTCGGCTGACGCAGCTGCTGCCCCGGAAGAGTTTGAGTACCGGATCACATTTACCGTTCCGAGAAACATTTATAATTATGAGGATGTCGAGCAGTATATCTGGTTCAGTATCTATAATCCGACAGACCGGAGGACTCTGGCGCCGTCCGAGTTCGAATACAGCGGAGCGATGGCAGCCGATGAGTGGAGAGATGTATTGGACTCCGATGAGTACAGCGGTTCGGAGTATGACAACTACCTGATCGCGACGAGCGAGCAGACATTTACGCTGAAAATAAAAGAAAACTGGAACGTAAGATTCCTGAACCTTCCAATCGGAACGACGTATGAATTTGAGGAGGTGAATATACCTGCAAAGTATTCATTTGTCAGCGCGACGGTGAGCGGCACCGTATGGCCGAAGGGCTCTGCGACCGGACCGGCGGCAGCAATCGATTCGTCAGAGCTGCCAACGAACGATGGGTCGTCTGCAGGCGACACATCTATAGAGGGTACGATCGAGCTTGCAAATGCAAGATACAGAACGACCTACACCAATAAGACCCTGACGCAGAAAATCGATATCATGAAGACCAGACAGAACGCTACTACGCCGCTTGAAGGCGCCGAGTTTATACTCTATACGAAAGACGGGTATGAAGCGGATCCGAAGATATCTTTAAGATCCGGCCTTGTATCCGGTGCAGACGGAATTATTGAGCTGGGAGAGCTTGCAGTCGGAGAATACAGACTGGTAGAGACAAAGGCGCCGAGAGGATTCATTTTGCTCACGGAACCGATTGAAATAACTGTGAACGCGGACCGGACCGTGACTTACTCGCAGCCCGGGCACGCCACCGGGGCGAGTGGCAGTGGTGTTTCCGGAGATGTTGAAAACGGGTATCAGCTGGTCGTAATCAATGATGAAGGCGCAGCCCTTCCGAACACCGGCGGTCCGGGGACAGCGATTTTTACGGTCCTTGGATTGATGCTGACTGCAGGAGCAGGGGTTGTGCTGTGGAGAAGACGGAGATTTTGTCTTCGCTTCATGTTTTAATGAATAACTTCGCGTCTCGAGCACTTTGGCTTTATACTTGAGAAAAACGGTCCCAGAGATGGGACTGTTTTTTCTTAAGATTTTAAAAGAATTAACAAGCTTTTATAGTGGCAGCATCAGATATGTCGTATAATGCTAAAGATTTCTGTTTTTCATACACAGTTTAGTTTTTGTACAGGCTTTGTGCCGATAAAATGACTTTATAACGACTATTCAAGTCTCTCTCGCGAGACTTGGCGCGGGACTCGGGTCAGCGTAAGCAGACAATAGTATTTACTTACCATAGTTAACAGCGGAATGGGGGACAGCATGAGACGCTTGATTACCTGGTTTAACATTATCATAAAGAAAAGAAAGGAACTTAGGCGTTGGCAGCGTATAGTTACGGTGCTGGCGGCAATAATAACATTTGCCACAACATACGCTCTGATCCTTCCTGCAATCACTGTTGAAAAGGACAGGAGCGGGGATGTCGCGGGCCTGTATCTGGAGCAGTCGGAAGATGACCTGAAGGAGGAAAACGCCCTGGAGTCCGCAGGCGTTATTATCGACGCCGGGCAGGAGAATGTGGCGGCCTTCGAAGAAGGGGATATTGTGACCGATGCGGAGATCCCGGAGTATGACTATGTTCATGAAGAAGACGTTTCTGAAGGCTTTGAAGAAGTTGATGGTGAGGAAATAACAGAGGCCTTGTCGGTAAACACTCTGGAATATTACGGCAGTGACTATACTGTGACGCTCACGTACGATGAACTATCCGGAATTCCGGAGAGGGCAGACCTTACCGTATCTGAGATCGACCGGGATTCCGAAGAATATCAGAATTATCTTGCAGAGACTAAAAAAGCGATGGGGCTTGCGGAAGAGGAAACTCTTCCCAGTTTTGCTGCACGCTTTTTTGACATCAAGATCATGGTAGATGATCAGGAATTCACACCGGAATCGGGTGTGTCTGTTGAGATCACGTACGAAGAGCCGCTGGCGGAGAACCCCGACACAGAGGTCAATGCGGTCCACTTTGCGGATGAAGCGGCTGAGGCTGAGGTGATTGAGGCCAATACATCAGAAATTCTTGAAGGCGGAGCCGCGACGGTCGAGTTCACGGCGGAGTCTTTCTCTGTGTATGGCGTCATTTATACGGTGGATTTTCAATATGAAGCGGATGGAAAGACTTACAATTTTAGTATACCTGGAGGTGGATGTGTCTCTTTTTATGATCTGGTAAAAATCCTCGGCATAGAAGCAGATGACCCGAACACAGAAAAAGACGAGGTTCAGGAGTGGGTAGATGAAGTGGAGAGCATAACCTTCTCTGATCCGGAACTGGTCAATATTAGTAAAGTTGAAGAAAATTTCACAGTTGGTGCGATTAAAGAGCGCCTTCAGTTAGAGTGTGAATATTCAGCAGAGCTGACAGAAGAGGATATTGCAGAGATTAATGCACAGGAAATCAAAGCAGGTGACTGGGCACTGATCAGCTTGAAGCCATTTGATACAGAAGAGAGCCTGATGGTTACCATGAAGGATGGGAATTCGTGGAATGTGAGGGTGACGGACGCTGATTGGGATTATCATAATCAGAGTGGTTACGAAGTAACTGTAGAACCCAGTAATGCAGGCTATGTATTCTTTGCAAATAACACATATTATACATGGAATGATATATGGGAAAACTGTGCAGCGGGATTTGAAATATATGAAGGAGGCACCAACACAAATACGATAATCGCGGTGGCAAAAGACGGATACGTATTTGATCATTGGGTGTTCAATAATAATACTGTCGATGTGGGATCCTACGGTGAGATCAACTACGATATAGATCTTCGTTACAATGGCAACATAGTGAGCCATTTGAACAAAGGAGATATTGTTCCAATTATCGAAAGTGGGGCACTGTTGGTCGATACGGGTAATAAAAAGGTTACTGCTGTGTTCAGACCGGCCTCGACCCTTAATGTGACAGCCGGTCCAGGCGGCACCGTATCTCCCTCTACTTCTCCCATAACCAGCAACGGCAATAATGCGCAGCAGATTATGGCGACAGCGTCTGACGGTTACTGGTTTGACCATTGGGAACTGGATAATGAAAGCGTCTCCCAGGAAGAGGGTATTACCAACGCCCCGGATGGATCGACCAGCGTGATCGGCGCTGATGCGCTGCATGTCGGAACCGGCGATGGTCATACGCTCCACGCAGTATTTAAGCAGGAAACACGTTTTTCCGTTGAGGCAAGTGAAGGTGGATCTGTCAATGTATCCACATCCGTGCGGACAAAAGATGGTTATAACAAGACCGCTATTACCGCAACGGCAAGTGATGGCTACTGGTTTGATCATTGGGAAGTGGACGGAGAAACCGTCGAAGGTAATGTTCAGGTCGAGTCGGATGGATCCAAGTGTGTCGTTCCTGTGGGTGGCATACATGTCGGCGAGGGGAATACGCTAACGGCTGTTTTTATTCCGGAAGTCAAATACTCCGTAGCTGCCATAAAAGAAGAAGGCGGTACGGCAGAAGGATGTACTGTTCAGGTCGGAAACGGTACTCCCGGCATGACCATTGAAAATAACGACATGAGCCGCGCCGGCCGCAACGTTGAAGCGATTATCGCCAAGGCCGGCCCCGGCTATGTGTTCAAGGGTTGGCTGCTGGATGACGAACCTATCCTTGGCGGTGCTGATATCGACAATTCGCAGGATGGATCCACCAGTACAATCAAGGCCGACACTCTGCAGATTGGAACGGAGGAAGGGCATATTGTCAAAGCGGTATTCGCTCAGGAATATACGTTTACAGTAAGTACCAGTCCGGAGGGAGCCGGTACTGTAAAAGATGGTGATAAAACACCAGGCGGGACTATTTTTGGGTCCATGACGAAAGATGGTCACAACAAGTATGAAATAAAAGCGACTGCACAGAATGGGTATAAGTTCTCACACTGGACAATGAACGGCCAGGTACTGAAAGATGATGCAGACAATGAACTGTATACCAATGGCACCATTCCTGCGGGAGCCCTCACTCTTACATCTTCTGATAATATCTGTGCCGTATTTGTGAAAAACACCTATACCATAACCGTAACAAATACTGGAAACGGGTCGACAAATGTTTCCTCGAGGCAGACAGAATCAAACTCGAAAGTCGAAAAGAAAGCAAACGGGACAATTATCGCTTATCCGAACTACGGGTATAAGTTTGCTTACTGGAAGGTAGAGGAGTCAGATGCGATTGTTGACTGGGGAGATGGCTGTAGTGCTGCCAGCAGTACGATTCAACCTACAGTAAACAGAGACATTACTGTTACGGCGGTATTTGTACCTGACAGCTATCGTACTTTCACCGTTACAGTAGATGATCCCAGTCACGGAACAGTATTTGGAAAAGACGCAAATAGAAATGATGTTTCAGCGGATGGTGTGACCTCTTATGTAGCCCGCACAAGGGGAAACAATAATAACAATAACGATCAGCGTATTCAGGTACAAACTACTTTTGGAGGATACGAGTTTGTAGGCTGGGAGCTGGTTCGGTCAAATGGAAAGGTTTATCAGTCATATGATAGTAATAACAAGTTGAAAGGCTGGAGAATCGATGCTAATTCTTTAAACATCCCTGAGGATAATATGACTTTAAGAGCCGTATTTAAGGAAAGGGAAGTGGTCCCGTTTGATGATCCTACTATGGATGACCTGATTGACTGGGCCGACGGGATTGCGGATACAGATTTTTCTGCTGACAAAGCAGCAGAGGTGTTTGATTACGATAACCGTATATATAAATTAAGTCTGTCTGCCTCTTCAAGAAAACAGGCCATTGACAGCAGTGTGGTTATTAACTTCATTACGGACGTATCCAGGTCCATGTACTTTCCTGCAAATATTACTGAGGTTGGTGATTATGGTAACAGTAACGGGAATAGTTCGGGAGCAAAACTTCAAAACTGGCTAAACGGTAAGAGCACTGATCAGGTCTATTACATCATTCTATCGCAGAATTCAAAAGCTACAATGTATGCTGTATATCATGACGGGAGACAGTGGCGTTTTGTTGATGCGTCTTACTATGCACCAAATTCTGACGACGGACTGACAATGGCCGGAGAAGCTGTGAGTGGAGTATCTACCGCACCCGATGACAATTATAAAATATACCAGGCTCCGCCCAGAGAAGCAGGGAAACCCTGGTCCCGACTGGATTACCTGTGTATGAGTGTCGAGGCAGCAGCAGATGTGATTTATACCATCTGTCCCAATGCTCAGATCGATTTGACCACATTTAACCGTTCCGCCCAGTATATGGGAACACTTCCGACTGACCATGCCGGAATCGATGCCATGCTGCGTGATATAGACGTCAGCGGAGGAACAAGGCAGGATCTTGGTCTGGAGAAAGCATTGCCTCATTTTACAAACGGCTCCTCAAAAAAGCAGGTGGCTGTACTGATTACAGACGGTGCACCTAATCCTGCGGACGGTAATATGACAAAGATTTGGCAGGATATTAATACTTTTGCGGGACAGATGAAAGATATCACCGATGCAGACGGAGACCATCTGGAACTGTATACGATGGGATTAAGCCTTAAAAATGTCGGAGATAATGAGGCAAAGCTTAATGCAATCGCTACAATAGATCCTGACAACGTTGGCGTTTATCCCAATAAATATGCCAAGAGTGTTAACAGTGGTCAGGAAACCAGTGAGGCAGTTAAGGAGATTGTTAACAGTCTGCTGAATGACGTTTCCCTTTTCGGATCAATGACCGATACCATCGATCCGGCATTTTATCCGGTCGATATCAACGGACAGCCAATTCAGGCAGGGTACTACGCGGCAGATGGATCTACTTTGACTTCAGTGCCGACAGATAATACTCCGTACTATGAATGGACGAATAATGGCGGAACCTGGACAATCACATGGCATAATCAGACATTTGCGTGGGCAGATGAAGAAATTCCGGGATGGGAGACAAACTTCTACGTGAAAGCAAAGGAGGATTTCTTAGGCGGAAACAAGATTTCGACAAATAAAGGTACCGGTAACGGACTGACCGCTACAGGCTACGTGAAAACGGATACTTCTGTAACTCCGTTGACTCAGAGTAAAACAAGAACATTTGACTATACACCGTATGTCAATGTTGACGAGCTCCACATGGATGGGAACGATACAGTGTGGACAGTATATCTTGGGACAGATGTTGATCCAAAGACGCAGCTTGTCAAACTGTTTGAAACAATTCCGGTCAGGCAAGTTGTCAAAGAAGGGGGCACGTCAGAGGATATTTACATAACGGCATCCGAACAAATGTATTATGACCATGAAACTGTGATTGATAATACGGATGAAGATGCGCCGGAGAACGATTATCAGATGCTGCCGCTCTCATATTATGCGGATCATACTCAAAACCGGGTACTGTCAAAGAACATTGCCGAGGCTTTTGATAAACTACTTGATGATCTAAAAGCTGCCGAAAATGGAACGGAGGTTTCTCTTGATGACATTGTCTACGAAGAGTATGGCCACCTGGCAGGTAAATTCATAATAACTGTATCAAAGCAGGTGAATGATGATGCATATAATGATGGTGCACCAGATCCTCATACGACAAAGGAGAAAGGTCAGAATAAGGAGACTTATCAGTTTACGGTACAGTATCTGCCTTATACTGACGATGCTTCGGCAACATATGAGCACACCACAACCGGCGGAACATCCGGTAATATCACTACCGGCAGTGATAAAGACGAGGTAAAGAGCGAAAACAGTCATATTATCCATGTAATCGCAAGTAATCTGGAAGTGCTGAAGGTCGATAAGAATAACATGCCGATTACAAATAATCCGGCACAATTTACTCTTTATAGAAAAGTAAAGCCCGGTGAGACAGCGGATAAAAGCATTACAGTCGGTGGTGCGCAGATACAGGTCAAAACCGAAAGACTTACTATGCCTACAACAGTGAATGGAACTTTGGATTATAGCGACCTGTCTTATCCGCCGGACGGCGTATACTACTTGGAGGAGGTGGCAGCACCGACAGGCTATAAGATAGTTACAAAAATCATTCCTATCCACATTACTTTAACAAATAATTACACAAATCTGGCAGATGAAAGTGTAACGGATATTTCTGATATTCCTTATAATAATAGTCAGGATGTTGCTATGACCTATACAATAGGAGAAGAAACAATCCCTGCAACTATGTTTAACAACGCTTTATCTATAGTTGTCAGAAATGAATATGCAGAAGTGCCGCTTATAGTTCAGAAGTATATCGCCGGGACAACAACACCGCTTCCCGGAGCAACATTTAAGCTGACTCAGGTGGATGCTGATAATCATGAGATAGATAACGGAATTGTTAAAGAAGGCATATCTGCTGATGATGGATTGATTACATTTACAGATATAGCTATCGGGCGTTACAGACTTGAGGAAACTGACAGACCTGGCGGCTACATCTCGTCTGAGGGACCATATTATATTAATGTCAATGTAAACGGACAGGATACAATTGATGGTCAAGACGAGCTGAAGTATATTGACTATGAGAAGCAGGGTAATAATCATGTATATATTGTCGAGAATGTACCCGGAGCAGCCCTCCCGAACACCGGCGGCCCAGGCACAAAGCTGATCTACTTCCTCGGCATTGTGTTCACATGCCTTGCAGGCGCAGGGCTTGTAATGAGGAAGAAAAGAATTATATAGTGGGGACGCTTTGACGTGTAATAAAAAGTCGATCATTATCAGTTCGCAGGTAACAGCGGATGGGTAATGATCGACTTTTATTACTGTATACCCGGCTGATCAAGAGGCAGCACAGGGGCATATTACGTAAGCGTCAAATACAAGTGTCTTGACTATCTAAAAAATTGTTCCTATCAGCCGGTGTTTTCCACTTAAGTGGATAACTCCGGCTGTTACTCTATCTGCCATGACTATGTCAAAAAATCTAAAAACTCCACAAAACCACCGACACCCTTCAGGTTTTTAGATTCATGCAGATCGGCCTATGCAGTATACTTCATGAGTTTTCGGCCTGTCGGCTCCTCATCAGAGGGTGGAAGACATGTTTTCAGAAGTTCCTTTTTCTGCTGTGCTTCATATGACTTGTATTCTTCTGACCAGGGCATCAGATTATCCAGATACTTCCTGCCGACTTTTAGATTCGGTGTGGCTGGCGCTTTCTCCAGCAGATACTTAAGATAGAAATAGACGTCCACACCATTGGATTTCGCGGTCTCCACGATCGTGTACATGATAGCGGATGCCTCGGCCCCCTTCGGGGAAGTGCAGAACATCCAGTTGCCTCTTCCGATCGCGAAGGACTTTGCAAGGCGTTCGGTACTTTATGCGAATGTTCGCATAAGCCTCTAAGAGAGTTTTTTTGGCATATGCCAGCGGGGGATTATATCATGATACAGAACGGCTTAGGAATTACGGAATTCCCATGTTCCTCCCACTATTTTTGTTACTGTATTGTGTGATCTTCAGGGATGACTTCAAAAAAATATCAGACTATATTGCTACATGCGTGTACAGTGTGATGACCTTTGTAAAAGTGGGATGCGTGTTCAGCGGATGTTGTTACGGAGAACCTGATGAACACGGTATATGGAGTACTGTGGCCGGATATAAGGGATTTCCTGTACAGTTATATGATGCTATAACCACTTTATGTATTTTTTTTATCTGCCTTTTCCTTATCAGAAAACTATACGGAAAGTATTCAGGCTATGTCTATCCGATTGGCGGTATTCTGTTCTCGCTTACAAAGGGGTTTTGGGAATCATTTCGAGTCCATGAATCAGTGTATGAACGGAATTTTCTGGGCACTGGCTGGACTCTTTGGCAGTACTGGCTTCTTGTACTGCTTATTGGATGTATTATCTGGCTGACACTGGTATTTCGAAGTGATAGAGCAGCAAGAACATATACTAAAACCACGACAAGATGATTTTATCTGTATCGTTGGAAGATTCAAGGTGAAACGCGAGCGAGACTTGAATCAGACGGCATAGAACACCCTTATACAGGGGCTGTCGCATTAAGGCGCATCTCCGGTAAATATAGCAGACGTTATTTGCAAATGTCTGTCATATATACCGTGACACCGCCAAAATGCGGCAACCCCTGCTTTTTTTGGTTTAAGATTTCGAAAGTTTTATAGAAAAACGGTAAATAATTATGGATATGCTCCGATTCAAGTTGTACAATTATAGTGTATATTAATTTGATACTGTATATATACATTCTATTTAGGAAATGAATGTAAATTATCAGTAAATACACAACTATTACTAATCATATACATAAGTATAGCATTCCAACTTGTCATTAATGACAACATAAAGAGGGGCATCATGAAACGTTTAATCAGTTGGTTCAATATTATTATTAAAAAGCGCAGGGAGCTAAAGCGTTGGCATCGGATCGTCACTGTTCTGGCGGCAGTGATAACATTTGCCACAACATACGCTTTAATACTCCCTGCGATTACTGTTGAGACAGATACTGCCGAGGATGTCGGGGGTATGTATCTGGAACAGGCATCGGACCCGGACGGCATGAGGGAGGATGATACGCTTGAACCCACAGACGTCAGCATAAACGCGGATCAGGAGAACGCAGTCACGGATGCTGTGAAGACCCTTAAAGCCACCGGCGATGATTATACTGTTGTTCTCACATATGATGAGTCATCGAAAATACCGGAGGGGGCTTTCCTTACTGCTTCTGAGATTTCACAGGACTCAAAAGAATATATGACCTATCTCGAGGAGACTAAAAAAGCCATGGGACTTACGGAAGAGGATACTCTTCCCCGCTTTGCTGCGCGTTTCTTTGATATCAAGATCATGGTCGGTGATGAAGAATTTTCACCGAAAACCGGTGTGTCCGTTGAAATCACATATACGGAGCCTCTGGCGGAAAAAGCCGATGCAGAGGTAAGTGCTGTTCACTTTGCAGATGAAAAAGCTGATGCGGAGGTAATCGAGGCAAATACAACTGAGATTCAGGATGACGGTGCAGCTACAGTTGAGTTCACTGCGGAATCGTTCTCTGTATATGGTGTCGTCTACACAGTGGATTTCCACTACGAAGTAAACGGCAAAATGTACGAATTTAGCCTTCCCGGGGGTGGATTTGTGAGTCTTTCTGACCTCGTGGAAATGCTGGATATAATTGGTGATACGAACTCTGATAACAACGGGGATGAAAAATGGGCTGATATCGCAGGTTTTGTCTCGTGCGTGGAGAGCTTAGAGTTCACAAATCCGGGATTGATGGATGTGAGCAAAGCGGAAGCAGATACCACGGTCGGTCAGATTAAGGAAAGCCGTGAGCTGGCGTGTGAATACAGCACGGAACTGACGGAAGAGCAAATAGAAGAAATCAATGCGCAGACGGTTGAGGCCGGAGACTGGGCTCTGATCAGCCTGCAGCCGTTTTTGAGTGAAGAAATGCTGGGATGCGCAGATCCGCCGGGATGTGCTGACCGCTGACGGCAAAACCTATACCATCACACTGACCTACAGCCCGTCTGCGGGCATCCCCGATGACGCCGACCTGGTCGTTCGCGAGATCACGGAGGGCGAAGAATTCGCCCGGTATCTCAGCGATTCCGCCGCGGCATTGAGGATTGCGGACGAGGACGTTTCTTTTGCCCGCTTCTTTGATATTGAGATTGTAGACGGCGCCGGTGAGAAGGTCGAGCCCCTGGAGCCGGTGCAGGTGACGATCGCTTACGCGGACGCCATCGAAAGCTCGGGCGAGGAGTCCCTGAATGTGGTCCACTTCGCAGAGACAGGGACGGAGGTCATAAACGAGGTTTCCCTCAGCGAAGACGGCTCGGAGATTACCTATGAGCAGAGCAGCTTTTCTGTTACGGGAACCATCCAGACCGGCGCCCCGACCAACGGCGGCTATTACATGCTGCTTGTTGATTACAATGGCAAGACATATATGGTCAACAACGATGGCACCCTGACGGTAGTCACCACCGGACAGGACGCCAACGGAAACCCTGATCCGAATAAGATCGCTGTGGAGTATCCCATGCTGTGGACGTACTACTACCAGTACGGCGGACATTTCCGGTTCGCGTCAGAGGCTTCTGGATTCAATGCTGACAACACCGCCTCCGGGTACTATTACAAATATATCGATCCCAACTCCGACGCGGGACTCCGGGAGGAGCACAAGAACGGAGATCCGAACAACCTCGTTGGCCAGACGGTTGTCACCTATCATGACAACTCCATCTCCAACGCCGGCTACAATAAATACATCGGCGTGTCGGAGGAGGGCGGTGCTCTCCACATCGTCGGCAATACAAACGCCTCGAATGCTGCGACGATCCGGCTTGCTGCCGCTACCAACGTGCTTCCTTCCGATCCTTTAAAGCACAGCGTGAACCATATCGATATTGGATTTGACGCATCTGCCACCGTTACGGTTCCAATGGCTTATGGTGAGTATACGCTGAGAGATGCCAGTGGGAATGTGGTTCGGAACCTGACAGTGGATCAGGATCATACACTTGACGTCACCCTGGAGGCTGGAAAAGGTAAGGAAAACGAAATCATCATCTTGCCGGATGACATGAAAAACGCCGAGATTAAGGCCTATAGGCAGTCGGATTATAACACTTATAAGGATAATCCGGAGGAGTTGGCCCGGCACGAGCTTAACGATGCATTCTATATCACTGGCTACTCCCAGAACAATACTACCGATTTTAGTGAGATGCAGGTCCGCGTAGAGGGCTCCTTCAAGGCGGCCACGGATATTCCTGACGCAGACTGGCGTTATTACAACAGGTGGGAGAACAACTACATCAATTGGGTGAAGCAGCAGCGCCTGCAGCACCAGGTCGAATATGTGGTCACCCTGACCAAGACAGTAGAACTTCCGGTCACTATCGACGGATACCGGGTCTATGATCAGGACGGCATCCCCCTGACCGTCACGGTGGATATCCCCATGAAAGACAGCTTCACCTACTGGGACAGACGGAACGAGTGCCCACCGGTGCAGTGGGATTGGAGTAACTGGCAGAGCGGTGATATCGCCACTCACGGCATGAGCGGCATGGACTTCCGGCTGGACGGCGGCAATGCGAATGTAAGGGCTGATATCGTTGCCCTAAATATTACGAAGTATATCGAGGATGTGAACGGCAACCCGATTAAGGTGGAAAATCCGGTCACGAACAAATTCGAGATCTATCGGGATATCAACGGCAATCCGGATACCGTGAAAGACCTTGGCAGTGAGAACGTAGATTATGGCTGCTACGCGTTCTATCATCTGAGAAACACCGAGATCAAAGCAGGCGAGGACAAGAATATTGTTCACGATTATCAGGTCACGCCGGGTATGTACTACATCAAAGAGGATTATAACAGCATTCCTCAGGAGATCCAGGCGTATACGGCGGATAATTCCGAGGGGCAGAGGTATACCTACGTCGGAACCGAGATCCTGACGGAGTACGTCTGGCGTGGCGGCGAATCGATCGGAATGGACGACAAGCAGAGGTTGGAAAAAGTCCATACCAGCGCTTCCTACGCGGAGGCCGGGGATTCGTATACCGCCATTCCGGATGTACTGGGCCCCTATACGTATGAGGGAAATACACATGCCCCGGATGAGAACGGCACCATGTGGGACCTTAACAACGGTTTCCTGGAGTTCTATGTCATCAACAAGTATAAACCGGTCCAGGGCGACATCCCTGAGCCCAGCGAAGATACCATGAACATCCAGCTGGACAAGAAGTGGGACGACAACGGCAACGAGGAGCCGCCGGATGACACCGCAGCAGTACCGTTCACGCTCCATCAGGTCAGGAAAACCACGACCTCCGGCGGAGGCTCCGCTTCCGGTATCAAGGTGGTTCTGTATGATACGGACAGTTCATCGCCCCTGGCAACTTGCTATGCGAATCCGGGGGATACGCTGAGCCTTAGCTTTACTTCTGTCGGAGGATTTAAAGAAGCACACGTTGCAATCTATAACGCAATTGCAAGTTGGGGGCAGAGCACACCGGTCTGGAAAGAGGTTGGCGGCTACGGAGAACCAGGTTCGAGTTATTTGCAAACAAACGGGAGCGGCCAGATTCAACAGAATATGTCCTATACTGTTAATAATAGTGATATATACAACTATCTGGGAAGCGAACAGATATCACTGAGACTCCAGCCCGGAGCAAGTCTATCCCAAAATTTCGCAAGCGCTCCTTCATGGGTTGGCGCTACCGGAAGCGGCGGTGGCTCAAGTACAGTGGTGGAGGAAGTGGATCCAGAAGACTCTGGTTATCCCAAGTCAGTGACCCTCTCCAATGCAGACGGCTGGTCCCATGTGTTCGCAAATCTTCCCACAAAGACCGTGATTCCTGCAGAGAACAAGACCATCGAGTACAGCTATTACCTCGTAGAGGGAACGCCCACCGGCTCGGCCAGCGACTTCACTGATCCGCAGTATAAGGTGTATCTTGATGAAGAACACGCGCAGGAGAGCGACAAGGACGCTTCTGATCAGGAAAATGCGATCACTGGAAGCGGCGTGACCAGATACGTGGAGGTCACCAACAAAAAAGCCTCCCTCATTGTGAAGAAAGAGTGGCGCGGTGAGGCCAATCCGGATGCTTATCCGCCGATCAGTTTCCAGCTCTATCAGGGATGGAAAAACGGCAGCGGTGTCAGCGAGGGCTGGCTCTATTCCGACGAGACCTACACCATCAGCGCCGAAGACGGCTGGGAGAAGGTGTTCAACAACCTGCCCGCCACAGCTACACATGACGAGCAGACCGGAGAAGTCGGTTACTATGTAAAAGAGGTTGTTCCCGGGGATGATGGTACGAGCTGGTTTTCCCACGTGAAGATCAATTACGAGAGCTCGGCTCACAGTACAATGGGTGATCAGAACCAGCCTTATAACGGCGGCATCGGGGGAAACAAAGGAACCCTGACCATTATCAATACTCCGCCCACATACACACAGATTCATCTGATCAAGCAGTGGTTTGAGAATAACAGCGGCAGCTGGGCGGATATTACTGGGGATAACAACAAAACGTCGAATTATGCCTTTGGTTTTATCGTTCAGCGCGCTGTCAAAAACGAAGCTGCGGAACCAGCGGATGGAGATTATGTGGATTATGGTCAGGAGATTGTTGTTTCTCGGAACCAGGTCCTGGTGAATGACAACCAGTTCACGGTCGTGTATTCGGGATCCAACTGGCAGTTTCACGTGCAGGGAAACAACGATCCCGCCCAGCACGAGAACGCCCTCGTCAGTGAAGGCTATTACGAGAAATCTGACGGCACAAAAGAATGGGCACAGTTCGCCTACCGCTTCAAGGAGACCTACGCCTACAAACTGGACACGATCTTGAATGGCACCGAGGTATTGCCCCGGGATCAATGGGAGACCCAGGCGTGGCAGCCGCAGTATTCCAGCAGTGGAAACAACACAATCATCAGGAATTATCCCATCGGCAGTCTGGATGTGACGAAGGACTGGCAGACGGAGGATCCCAATCTGGAGATCGGCAGCAAGATCTATTTTAAGGTATACAGGGACGGGAGGGACATCACCCCCGATATTATTGAGCACCCGGCGAACTACGGCTTATACTCCAACCAGGTCTATCACGATCCGGAGCATCCGGAGCACGACTCTGTGGTGATCACCTCGAACGGTGAGAGCTTTGAGACAGTCCATCTGCAGGGACTGGTAATAGGAGAGCCCAACAGCGATCAGGCACATCAATATACCGTTGTGGAAATCGGGTATAGTGACCAAAAGAACAAGGACTTCTGGGACGATCCTCTCGACACGACCGATTTCGAGTTCCTACAGGGCTACGTCGTGGATAATGGGGACGATGAACAGGACTGCCCGGGATTGACAGTCGATCAGCTGCACACCGTGTACATCAAGAACCTGTACAAGAAGACGGAAACGGAATTCGCCTTTACTAAGGTCTGGCAAGACAGTGTTGGGAAAGGAACCAATTGGCAAGAACCAATTACCGTTACGCTGCATCAGACAAAGGGGGACGTGGCAGTTGGGACAGATACGCCGACGGGGAAGACTGCTACCTTTACAGTGAATCCTTATGGCACGACAGAACAAGGAGAACCATTGCCAAGAACCTTCACATTTGATGGGAAAACATATGAATGGAAGATGGAGGTCTCCCACGAAGGGTCCTATTATACATTTAGGATAGAACACTTACCTTATAAGGATGGCGATGAGAAGATTTTTTCGTATTATGTAACGGAGGAGGCTTTGGGAGGGTATATTACCAGTTACGCATTCAAAGCGAATGAGACAGACCCTGATCTTACCATAAAGGTATCAATAGAAAATCCGGAAAAAACGAACCGCGCTTTGAATGGGCAGTATATTATCAATAAACAGCCCGGCGCAGCCCTTCCTAACACCGGCGGTCCCGGCACAAGACTCTTCACGATTCTAGGCCTGACCCTGGCACTTGGAGCGGGCGTTCTGCTGTGGAGGAGACGGAGATTGATTTAGCACAAGGTTAACAGAGAAGTCAGTCACTTCGGTGGCTGGCTTTTCTTTTGGAGATGGGTAAGCTGGAACTAATACAGTAAGCGTCAAATACACAGTGTCTTGACTATCTGAATAATGGTTCCTAACAGCCGGAGTTTTCCACTTTAGTGGATAACTCCGGCTGTTACTCTTTTTGTCATGACTATGTCAAAAAAACCTAAAAACTCCACAAAACCACTCTCACCAATCGGGTTTTTTAGACTTTTTAGTTTTTTTAGACACAGCGGGCTGGCAGGCTTACGCAGTATACTTCATGAGCTTCCGGCCTGTCGGCTCCACGTCCGAGGGCGTCAGGCATGTTTCCAGAAGTTCCTTTTTCTGCAATGCTTCATATGACCTGTATTCTTCCGACCATGGCATCAGTTCATCAAGGTACTTCCTGCTGACTTTCAGATCCGGTGTGGATGGCGCTTTCTCCAGCAGGTACTTGAGGTAAAAGTAGACATCCGCTCCATTTGATTTCGCGGTCTCCACGATTGTGTACCGAAGGACTTGCGAGAATTCAATAAAGAGAACTAAAGCCTTTGGAGCGTTTTGCTACTGATTTTAATGTTGTAAAACACTCCAACTTAGAGTACCCGTTAGATTACTTTTCGCTTACAAAGAATCCCGCCAGACATTTGCCTGACGGGACTCTTTTATTCGATGCCTGTCTGAATGATGTGCTCTACATCGCGCCCACTGTAAAAGATACGGACGATGCTGACCGTCCCTTCGTTGTTATCAACCAGATAATAAACGATGAAATTATCGACCGGAAGAAAGCGCATTCCCATGGAAGCCCATGGTTCCCATTCGACGGTTGTGTGTCCTTCGGGAAAGAGGTCAAGGGAGCGGATGGACTTACGTATCCGGTTCACCTGTCCTTCGGCATTTTGGGGAGCGAGCTTCTCAAAAGCAATATAAGAATAGATAGCCCTCAGGTCATCGAGTGATTCCGGGGAATAGATGGTCTTATATGTCATATGCCAAACTCCTTCTGGAGCATGGCATCGACTTCATCCGCAGAATAGCCCTTCCCGGCTTTCAGGGATTCCACTCCCTTCATCAGCTCGGCATCAAGTTCAGCGCGTGAAAGAGTACCAGCGGCCACCGGCTTTGGTGACGGAATGCGCACATCAAAGGGTATGCCATTATGCAAGATGATCTGGCTGTAAAGCATCTGGATGGCCCCGGAGGGCGTAATACCGAGTTTCGTAAGTATCGTTTCCGCACGGTCTTTCAGGGACGTATCGATTCTTGCATATACAGGGGATGTGTTTGCCATAGTTATTCACCTTCCTTTCAGAAACAGTATATCGCTGGTTGCTTGCAAATGCAAGCGAAACCAAAAGCCTTAACTTCCTATACTTTTTAACCCTCTTTGAATCTGTTATCATTCAAGGTCGTTATCATCATCGATATCTTCTGGAGATGTGGTTATCTCGAACAGTGCATCTGATAGATTCGACAGGGCATGCCGGATCTCCAGCGCAGCTTCTCGAAGATATCTATTAGCTTTTTCATTT
>CADAIL010000035.1 GCA_902788035.1 uncultured Lachnospiraceae bacterium
TCAAATATCAAAAGACCCGGAGGGGCTTAAAGCCCGAAGGGCTTTGATACCACCTCCATAGGACGCGGTTCAGCACCGCATGGGGGTGGAGGTTCATGATCCTCTCACCATCGACAACTTTGGTGTACGGATTGTACAGGGTATTGATATCCACCGCGACTCCCAACCCATGCTTTGAAATCTTGTAGGTGTGGGAGATGGTGCGATAGTTGAAGCAGGAGGAGTTGTTGTCAGTCATGCTGAGTTCATCATTTGCATCATACTCATCTATGAGGCGCATCTTTTCAATGGGATAGCTCTGTTCATACAGCTCTCTGAAGATTTCCAGCAGATCTTCCGCAATGAGTTTGCTGCAGACCATTTCTCCCTCAAGAGTTTCGCCTTCAATGTTTTTGTGCAGGACGTGGATATATCGGAGATCGTCTCTTGGAATAGTGCAATCATCCTTGTAAGACTTGCCCTGCATTTTCGCGAATATTTCATCGGGGATTGGAATTGCGTAGAAGGCATCATCAGATGCGGCAGCCAGACCGATGTCGTCCTTTGGGGTTATGCTATTTATATCACTCTCGGAAGAATCCACTGACGATTCATCTTTGAGTGTGGCGCTTGTGGAATCCGCCGCAGATTCCGTGGTAGGTACAGCAGTTATGGACTCTGACGGCGCTTGGACATTCGAATCGTCAGATCCTTCATAAGCAGCATTTCCGGAACTTTGCGCCGCGCAGCCTGTACAAGCTGCGAGCGCGGTGGCAAGAATTAAGCTCATAGCAATAATCTTATATTTCATAAATTAATCCTCTCATATGTATGCTGGAAATTTAGCCAGTTTGCCTACCAATCCCAAAGGCAGCAACCATGCCTCAGAAGCAAGATTTTGCTGCCTCCGCCAAAGACCCGATGAAACCGACCAAGGTCAAAGGCAGCAGACACGCCTCGTAAAGCAGGATTTTGCTGCCTCCGCCGAAGACCCAATGAAACCGACCAAGGTCAAAGGCAGCAACCACGCCACGTAAGCAGGATTCTGCTGCCTCTGCCGAAGACCCGATGAAACCGATCAAGACCAAAGGCAGCAACCACGCCACGTAAGCAGGATTTTGCTGCCTCCGCTGAAGACCCGTTGAAACTCCCCAAGGTCAAAGGCAGCAACCACGCCTCGTAAGCAAGCATTTTGCTGCCTCCGCCGAAGCCCCGATGAAACTCGCCAAGTCCAAAGGCAGCAATCTCGCCTCGTAAGCAGGATTTTGCTGCCTCCGCCGAAGACCCAATGAAATCTTAAGACAACTATAGCATTATTTTGTCTGCCGGTAAATGGAACCGCGGGACGATGGTGAACCAGGGACGATTTCGCGTGGAAAAATCCACGCGAAACCGTCCCTGACTCAACACTAATGCTTGCATCTGATAAAAAACATCGCATTTCATTTTTAAAACTTGCTTATTGTGTTAAAGTAGACTTATAGAACCGCTAATTCACAGAACCCTGCCCACTGAAACTGTCAGGAGGCGACAGAAGCTGTCACGCGGCACGTCACAGCAGCCAACAGCACCAACTCATCTCTGTAAATAAGCACATAAAGAGGAAATAAATCATGACAAACAAAGAACCCGTATACATCACCGGTCACCTCCACCCGGACACCGACTCCATCGCGTCAGCAATCGCCTACTCATTCTTCAAGCGGGCGATGGGCGTACGGGCAATCCCCTGCAGGCTCGGCCCGGTCAACGCGGAATCCGCGTACCTCCTTAAGCGCTTCGGCTTCGAGGAGCCTATGCTCCTTGCGGATGCCAGAGTCAAGCTCTGTGAGATCGCGCTGGATCCCCTTACATATATAAAAGAAGGGACCACGATCTTCGAGAGTCTCAAGCGCATGTCTGAGTATAACAAGACATACTGCGGCGTTGTGGACGATGAAATGCATCTGGTCGGCCTTGTCACCAAGAGTGACATTGCTGCGGTAGGTCTGGGAGACACGGCGTACAACATTGACCTCCTGAAAAAACTCAAGCTGGACGATGTCTGCGCGACTCTGGACGGCAGGCTCATCTACCGGGAAGAGCAAATGCACCTCAACGGCAAAGTCAGCATGATCGCCATGGCTGACAGGGAGCGCATTAAAAGCTATGAGTTGACGGATAGAATCATCATCGTCGGTGATGATACTGTGACCCAGAAGGAAGTCATAGAAAAGGGTGCCGGCCTCATGATCATCGTGTGGGCGGACTCTGTCTCCGAGGAAGTTCTAGAAGCTGCTAAAGAGCATCACTGCCCGATCATCATCAGCGGTCACGGCGCGATGAACACATCCCGCTACATTTTCTTCGCGACATCCGTCAATGAAATCATGCAGAGGGAAGTCATCACGTTCAGCACGAACGAGCTGGCGGAGGACGTCGGTGCCAAAATGCTTCGCAGCCGCTATCACATCTACCCGATCATTGATCAGGAAAAGAAGCTCTACGGATACGCCGCGCGCTACCACATCATGACCAGCAAGAACAAGCAGATCATCATGGTCGATCACAACGAGTTCTCCCAGTCAGTCCGGGCAATCGAGGAAGCCAGAATTCTTGAGGTCATCGATCACCACAGGATCAACGACTTCTCGTCCACCCAGCCGGTCTCCTTCAGAAATGAGATCGTCGGCTCGACCGCGACCATCATCGCGACGATATTCCGTGAGAATCAGATCCCGGTGCCCCAGAACCTGGCGGGTCTTCTTCTCGGTGCGCTGCTCTCCGACACGATGAACTTCCATTCGCCGACGACGACGGAGAAGGATCGTCAGACTGCCAATATCCTGGCGGCGATGGCAGACCTCGACATTGATGAATTTGCACGCGACATGTTCGCCGTGACTGCGGACACAACGGGCAAGTCCTACGCGGAGATGCTCAATCAGGACATGAAGATCTACAGCATCCGTGACTGCAATCTCTCAATCTCTCAGGTCATCGTCACCTCGACGGAGCAGATCCGCAAGGAGAGCGCTCAGATCCAGCCCGCGATCGAGACCTTCTGCCGCAAGAAGCGTCTGGATCTTGCCGTGTTGGTGTTCTCCAGCATAATCGACAACGGATCCGTGATTTTCTATGGCGGCAATCGTTCCGCGTGGGCAAATGAAGCCTTCCCCGACAAAGAAGGCGAGACCCACAGCTTCCAGGAAGGACTCCTTTCCAGAAAGCAGCAGATACTTCCCAGGCTCACTAACATCATCAACATGTACTCGTGAGCGAGGGACGTTTCTTTTCGCGTGAAGTAATAATACAGGCAGGCTGCAGCGAAGTTCAGAATCCGGCGAAAACATCATCTTCATCGAAAAACGCAGGTCCTTTCTGTGAGCTAAAAAAGACTAAAGCCTTTTTGATCTCACAGAAAGGACCTGCAATGTTTTTCTCACGAAGATGGATGCTTTGCTCCGGAAACGAACGAGTAGGACAGCCTGCCTATTCTATTTCATGAGAAAAGAACCGTCCTGAGCGCGCGAACAGGGCTGTCGCATGCGCGGCAGCCCTGTTCTTGGCAGTATCATTTCTCTAACATTATTTTGAATCCAACGAAAACGCCCTAATAGCGTAATATGATTTCGTTTATGACCCGCGCCCGTAAGATGCGCGGGCCTCTTTGTTTTATCCCGTCGAAAATAATCGGAAGGGGGGAATTCTCACAGTATTATTTCGACTTTTTCATAAGGCAGGCACCCGGCCGACATCAAGCACGAAAGACAGGATGAAGCCGGCGATGCCTGCATGGCGAAGGGGGCGATTTGCCGCACCCTGCGGGGTTACTGATACTCAGCGACCGAGATCCACTTCTCGAGCAGAGCCTTCTCCTCCTCGCTCTTAGCCTTGTTAAGCTGGCCGGCAGCGACGATCGGCATCCACTTCTGGACGTACTGGATAGCAGTGTTGGACTTTCTGCAGTAGAGCCTCAGATACTTCTCTGCAAGATTCGGATCCGACATGGTGAACTGCAGGTAGGTGAGCGCTGCGTCAGCGCCGGCATTGCCGGATGTTGCATGTGCCCAGTCGATGACCTTGTAGCCGCCGTCCGGTGTCAGGATGATGTTGGACGGGTCAAAGTCGCCGTGGCAGAGCTTGGTGTGGCGCTTCATGCCTGCGAGGCGCTGGAGAAGCTCCCACTTTGTGCTCGGGTCGATGTCGAGAGCGCTGATCTCCTCAGTGCGCTTCGGGATCGTGTTGCGAAGACCGATCGCGCGGAAGCTGTTAACTTCGAGCTGGATGTCGACGAACTTCTCGAGGTTGGCCTCGAGGTTCTCCGGCTCATTTGCCATCTTCTCAGCCATCGTCTGGCCTTCGATATATTCAAGACCGAGTCCCCAGCCGCCGTCGAACTCTTTTACATACAATACCTTCGCGCACGGAACGCCGAAGGACTCGACATAGGATGTGATCAGGGCTTCATTGAAGATGCCTGTCTTCGGATGTTCGGGGACGGACACCTTGATGACTTCGTTCCCTACTTTATAGACGGTCTTGTTGGCACGCCTGCAAATGATATCTTTCTCGTTAAATTCCATATTGGACCTCCTGGTTTGTCTTTATCATGCTGGACTTATGACTTTTCCCATAAGCTATGCGCATAAATTGAATGACTACGGTTCTGCCGGAGGCGGGATCCTCGGATCCCGTTCCCATCCCGGCAAATGGTATCATCAGAAATCGACCTTCTTGTCATCCTCGCCGTAGTAAGCCAGCGTGTAGATCTTCTTGAGCTCGGAGATGAGCGGATATCTCGGGTTGGCGCCCGTGCACTGGTCGTTGAATGCCTGCTCGGTCATCTCGTCCAGAGTATCGAAGAAGTACTTCTCATCTACGCCGTACTCGCGGATGGAATCCTTGATGCCGATCGCGTGCTTCAGGTCGCGCAGCTTCTCGATGAAGAGATCCAGGGTCTCATAGTCATCCTTGCCCTTGATTCCGTTGTACTCAGCGATCTCGCAGTAGCGGCGCAGTGTGTGCGGATACTCGTACTGCGGGAAGGTGCCCATCCTTGTCGGGACTTCCTTCGCGTTGTAACGGATGACGTAGGTGAGCAGGAGGGCATTGGCCACGCCGTGCGCGATGTGGTGGAACGCGCCGAGCTTGTGGGCGAGGGAGTGGTTGATGCCGAGGAAGGCATTTGCAAATGCCATACCTGCCAGGCAGGAAGCATTCGCCATATGGTCGCGTGCCGTGACGTTCGTGCCGTCAGCGTAAGCGGTCGGCAGGTAGTCAAATACGAGCTTGGTCGCCTTGAGCGATGTGCCCTCCGTGAAGTCGGAAGCCAGCATGGAGACATAGGACTCGATCGCGTGTGTCATGACGTCAATACCGGAGGCGGATGTCAGGCCCTTCGGCTGTGTCATCATGTTGTCCGTGTCAACGATCGCCATATCCGGAAGGAGCTCATAGTCTGCCAGCGGATACTTGATGCCAGCGTCGCTGTCCGTGATGATTGCGAACGGTGTGACTTCGGAGCCTGTGCCGGAGGAGGTCGGGATCGCTACGAAGTAGGCCTTCTTACCCATCTCAGGATACATGTAGATACGCTTCCTGATGTCCATGAAGTCCATGGCCATGTCGGAGAAGTCGGCGTCCGGGTTCTCATAGAGCACCCACATGATCTTGGCCGCGTCCATCGCGGAGCCGCCGCCGAATGCGATGATGACATCCGGCTCAAATGCCCGCATCTGGGCTGTGCCTTCCAGCGCGTTCTTCAGTGTCGGATCAGGCTGTACATTGGAGAAGCAGGTGTGGACGATGCCCATTGCGTCGAGCTTGTCCTCGATCGGCTTCGTGTTGCCGTTCTTGTAAAGGAATGTATCCGTTACGATGAACGCGCGTTTCTTGTGCATGATCGTGCCGAGCTCGTCGAGGGCGACAGGCATGCAGCCTTTCTTGAAATAGACCTTTTCCGGTGTGCGGAACCAAAGCATATTCTCTCTCCTCTCTGCGACGGTCTTGATATTGATGAGGTCCAGGGCGCCTACGTTGTGGGAGATGGAGTTCCCGCCGTAGGAGCCGCAGCCCAGCGTCAGGGACGGGAGGAGGGCGAAGTTGTAAATGTCGCCGATACCGCCCTGTGCGGAAGGTGTATTGACAAGGATACGGCATGCCTTCATGCGGTCAGCGTGGGCAGCCATTTTTTCCTTCTCATGTGTGTCGATATAGAGAGCAGCAGTGTGGCCGAAGCCGCCGTCGCGGACGAGCTGGTCTGCCTTGTCGAGAGCTTCCTCAAAACTGTCAGCCCTGTACATAGCGAGGACCGGTGAGAGCTTCTCGTGGGCGAACTCCTCGGAAATGTCGACGGATGTGACCTCGCCGATGAGGACCTTCGTCGTCTCCGGGACTTCGACGCCTGCCATGGCAGCGATCTTATAAGCGCTCTGGCCGACGATCTTGGCGTTCAGCGCGCCGTTGACAAGGATGGTCTTCCTGACCTTATCGATTTCGTCGCCCTTCAGGAAGTAGCATCCGCGATATTCGAACTCATCCCGCACCTCATCATAGATGTCGGAGAGGACCGTGACGGACTGCTCGGAAGCGCAGATCATGCCGTTGTCGAATGTCTTGGAATGGATGATGGAGTTGACGGCCAGCTTTATATCAGCCGAGCTGTCGATGATGACCGGTGTATTGCCCGCGCCGACGCCGAGGGCCGGCTTTCCGGATGAGTATGCCGCGCGCACCATGCCCGGGCCGCCGGTAGCCAGGATGCAGTCGGAATCCTTCATGACGGTCTGTGTGAGGGCGAGTGACGGGACGTCGATCCAGCTGATGATGCCTTCCGGGGCGCCTGCCGCGACAGCCGCGTCGAGGACGACCTTCGCAGCGGCGATGGTGCTGTTCTTTGCGCGCGGGTGCGGGGAGATGATGATGGCGTTGCGGGTCTTTAAGCAAATGAGGGTCTTAAAGATTGCTGTTGATGTCGGATTTGTTGTAGGAATGACAGCCGCGATAAGACCGATCGGCTCGGCGATCTTCTTAATGCCGTAGACCGGGTCCTCTTCGATGACGCCGCATGTCTTTGTGTTGCGGAAAGCATTGTAGATATACTCAGCCGCATAGTGGTTCTTGATGACCTTGTCCTCGACGAGACCCATGCCGGTCTCCTCCGCGGCCATCTTGGCAAGCGGGATCCTTGCCTTGTCAGCTGCTGTAGCGGCAGCCTTGAAGATCTTATCGACCTGCTCCTGTGTGTAGGTCGCGAAGACAGCCTGTGCCTTGCGCATTTCCGCCATACGCGCCTCGAGCGCTTCGACGGTGTCAACGATGT
Organism: uncultured Lachnospiraceae bacterium; assembly: GCA_902788035.1. Classification (GTDB taxonomy): domain Bacteria; phylum Bacillota; class Clostridia; order Lachnospirales; family Lachnospiraceae; genus Chordicoccus. The sequence continues at coordinate 7,283 of CADAIL010000035.1, forward strand.
TGACGGTTTTTGCTGTTTCGTTGTCCATGTGATCCTCCTTTGAAATGAATAAAATAATGTTGCAAATGAATTGATACTGCCTGTATCGATATTCATTTATCGATATAATAATATTGAAATAGCGCGGTTATGTCAAGCGCCGCTGTTGTATAAATATGAGTAAATAGAAGTGCATGTTTTGTGTAATCTGCACAATTGTAGAAATTGTGTAAAAAATAGCATACAATTATGACGCCGACATGCGATTTGTCCTTGCTATTATACCATATGTGCGATTTGAAATCACCATTGCGAATTCGATATTGAAACATTGTTTTTTGGAAGTGTTTGCAGCAGTATACTGTTGATTATGCCCTAGGGTCTATGCCCCAGGGTCCTCGATTCCGGCCGGCTGAACATACCTCTTGAAGCAGAGTACCCCGGCACCGCGTGGGGATGGAGGTTCATCGAAACTTAATTTCCAGCGCAAAGACATCTGTGTTAAAATATCTCATAGAGATTTGAGTCAGCCGGTTTGCAGGCGGACATTTGTGCTGTCTTAAAAAAGGAGACATGACTATGGAAGCTAAAATAAGACGGGAAAGAGAGACTCTGTTCCTGAGCAGTCTCGCTGTAATTATCTTCTGCGTCTGGGGCTCAGCGAAGGTACTGTTTTCATATATACTGGATCCGATACATTGGATAAAATACGTGACAGGATCCGATAATCCCGCAATTACCGAGACCGGAGCCGCCATAATTATAGTGGCTTACATTTTTGTGAATTTCATCTTTCGCCTCTGCATAGGACTTCCTGCCATAAAAGAGAGCCGGGCCGATGCTTCCGGCAAGAGGGTGCTTTACCTCATCTTTGCGGTCATTTTCCTTGCAACGGACATCATATTTTACTGGACTGCGTTTATTATGCCCATACGAAGCGGCCACTTTATTGAAATGGTGGAAAGCGGTGAGATTATAGGTCCTCTTGCGATGCTTTTCATTGAAGTCACATCATGCTTTGTAACCATGCAGCTGATTATATCCTCTCTGAAACTGAAATATCTGAGACGCGCGGCGAAAGAAGCATGAGCTGCAAAGAAGACAGTACGCGCGGCGAGAGAAGCATGAGCTGCAAAGAAGACGGGACGCGCGGCGAGAGAAGCATGAGCTGCAAAGAAGACGGGACGTGCGGCGAGAGAAGCATGAGCTGCAAAGAAGACGGGACGCGCGGCGAGACCAACATGATCTGCAGGACAGAAGAAAACGTCGCGGGATGACATGATCAGCGATACCGGAGGAAGCGATAATGCAGGAAGATTTTCATTATTATGCCACATACTGCGCAGCATTTCTGGCGGGCTATACTCCCGCGGAGAGCAGTGAAATTGCATACTCAGCCCAGTTCGTCGATCTGTGCACAAGGACTCTGCTCAAGAAAATTAAGGGACCGGTCCAGGCTGCCACGACCCAGTCACAGCTTGAACTCGCTGATGCAAAGACGGATATTCCGGGGCTGCAGGATATAACGAGGATCTGGTCATCCTTTCATTTTCTGCCGGGAGACCTCTACGCCAAAAAGAAATGGAGAGGCAGGCGCTACATGCAGAGGTACAGGCTGATCTGTAACCCGAACAGCGATCTTATTGTCGAGACGGTACGGCTGGCAAAAGGAAAGGGGACGCAGGCCACAGGCATTGCCATGCACATCCTCGCCGACACGTGGGCACATAGGTATTTTGCGGGGACGCCGTCATTTGTAATAAACAACGCTACCTCTTTTTACGAGTTAAAGGGGGAGGCGGAGAGTGCCGATGATACTCGCATCATCTTTCGACACAACCCTACCGCCCACGATAATCTTGAACAGAGCTATTACACTAACACGATATACCAGAACGATGAGAGAAGCATAATGAATCTCGGACATGGCAGGGCGGGGCATTTGCCCGATTACAGCTTTATGCGCTACCGATACCTGCCGGCCTGGGGAGATTACGAAATCATTATAAAAGACAACCCCAGTGACTACTGGCACGCGTTCTGCCAGATGGTCTACGCGATGAAATATCTTCGCGGGGAGCGTGACAGCTTTGAGAAAAAGCACTACGAGGAAGAAAACCTCGAGATGTGGAAGAGCGATATCATGCGGATCCTCGAGAAAAGACAGCTTCTTGCCAGCGATGACTGGAAAGCATTCGGATTCGGGCTTTCGGGTGTCAGCCTGGAGGATTTCAACATTGAGAAATATCAGGCAGAATACGTCGCTGCCACAGGAGACAAAAAAGGCAGCACCTTCCTCGGCAGATTTTTCCTTGCAGCCCTTGCTCAGAAGAGCATGGTGACCAACAGGATTTTCATGTCCCGAAACCGGCTGGCGGGCTTTTCTGTCAACTATGATAAGCGCGGCTTCAAGGGGATACGGGATTACTGGAAGCTTGTTGAGATGAGAAAGCGGGGCGATGGAAATGGGTAAAGCCAGAAGAGTATTCAATGTTCTGACGGGACTGTTCGTCATACTTTTCGGACTTTTCATGTTCAGCGGTCAGGATCAGGCATATAAAGCGATGCTTTTTTTCCTTGAGATTGCGATGATCATCCGCGGCGTGAGACTCCTTGTCTATTATAACAGCATGGCCAGGCATATGGTCGGCGGCAAGATCATTTTATATGAAGGCATATTCTTCCTGGATGTAGGGCTGCTCTTTGTTAACATCGATGACCTTCCGTGGATGTATGTGATGATGTATCTTGTCATCGGTCTTGCAATATCGGGAGTTGTCGATCTGCTTCGTGCCAATGAAATCCGCCTCCTCGAATCCGGTCACTGGAAATATCAGGCCTTTACCGGGATCGTTAAGATTACGGCAACGATAGTCAGTTTTGTCAGCTATAAGTATCCGTTCATTCTGGTGAGCGTCTATTCGTTCGGCGTTATCCATTCGGGGGTGGCAAAGATTGTCTCGGCACTGCGGCCGGGGGCGATTGTGTACATCGAATAATAATGGCTGCGTAACAGTTTAGATAGGCTGTATGTAAGTACAGAAGCCGGCAGCAAACATCATCTTCATCGAAAAGCGCATATCCTTCCCTCCGAGCTTTAAAATGCTGCGCATTTTAGATCTCTCAGTCGGATATGCAATGCTTTTCTCACGAAGATGGATGCTTTCCTGCCGGCAACGTAATGCAAGTACAGCCTATCTGAACTGTATGATGCTCCTCAAGACCAAAGGCAGCTAGTGTTCTATGTTCTGATATATGGCAGTATTTTCCTACATAATGTATAATAAAAATGAACTGCGCAGGAAAGGAGGACCCACATGACTGAACGTGAATTCACGAAGCTGGCTTCAGAGCTCTTCGACGAGGGCTTCCGGGCAGCCGACACCGAGGCAGTCGCCGAAAAGACGAAGCTTTCCGGCGCGGAACTGGAGAAGATCATGGATCTGATCACCTACTATGCCCAGCAGGAATTCTTCGAGCATTGATGCTGCGAAGTTTCGCGTATCGATCCGGAACCACTGATACTCCGACGATTCGCGCATCGATCCGGAACCACTGATGCTTTGAGCATCGCCCCGCCGCTCTTACAGGGGGTCCCCCAGGATGAACACAGACTGCACATTTTGTCTGATTTACATAATTTTTTTAATATTATGACATATGTCATTGGTAAGATGGTATAATAGGTCCATCAAAATAAGTGCGCAAAGCACTCAGGAAGGAGGGTCCTATGACCGGTTTACCATTAATTTTTGTTTTCATCCTTGCTATCGTGGCGATGATCCTCATGATATCTAAATTTAAGATTCATCCGTTCGTCTCCATCATGTGCATCTCCCTTGTCCTCGGCGTGATCGCGGGCATTCCGCTCGTCGACACCACTCTCGAGGATGGGACCGTCCGGAGTGGTCTTGCAAATGTCATCGGCCAAGGCTTCTCAGGCACATTCTCCAGTATAGGTATCGTTATTATTCTCGGTGCCCTGATCGGCAGCATTCTTGAGCAGACAGGCGCAGCTCTGAAGCTCGCTGACATGGTCATCAATCTTGTCGGAAAGAAGAATCCTGTTCTTGCTATGGAACTTATGGGTTGGGTCGTTTCCATCCCGGTTTTCTGCGACTCCGGTTTCGTCATTCTGAACCCGATCAGAAAAGCTCTTGTATCCAGAACCGGTGCTTCATCGGTCGCGATGTCCATAGGTCTCGGCAGCGGACTTTATATCGCCCACGTATTCATCCCGCCGACACCCGGTCCGATTGCCGCAGCCAACACCCTCGGCATCGGCGACAATCTGCTTCTTGTCATGGGCATGGGCGTTGTGTGTTCGATACTTCCGTTGATTGCGGGGCTTGTATTTGCAAAACAGATCGGCAAATCTGTGAAAGCGGCAGACGAAGCAGATGCCGGCGAAGTCACAAAGTCCTATGAAGAGCTCGTTGCCGAGTACGGCAAGCTTCCGAGCGGCTGGTCAGCACTTGCTCCGATCATCGTCCCGATCATCCTCATGGGTGTTTCTTCGGTGGTCACAATGGCGGGCATGTCCGGTGCAGCCATCAGCCTTCTCAAGTTCCTCGGAACTCCGATCATTGCTCTTGCAGTCGGTACGATCTTTGCGGTAGCCCAGCTCTCCGGCGCAGGCAAGTTATCTGATTTCTACGATATCACGAACGACACTCTGAAGACAGTCGGCCCGATCCTCTTCGTCACGGCAGCCGGCGGTGTCCTCGGAAAGGTCATCTCCTCGTCCGATATGGTGAATTACATCACATCCCACGCAGAGATCCTCTCCAAGATGGGCATCTTCTTCCCGTTCATCCTTGCGGCTATCCTGAAATCCGCACAGGGCAGCTCCACTGTCGCGCTGACAACAACGGCCGGAATTGTTGCTCCGCTTCTTCCGGTCCTCGGTCTCGACAGCCCGATGCGCACGGTCCTCGCCTGCATGGCGATCGGCGCGGGTGCTATGACCGTATCACATGCAAATGATTCCTACTTCTGGGTCGTCACCAATTTCGGCGCGATGACTCCCGAGCAGGGCTATAAGACACAGACGATGTGCACACTGGTCATCGGTATTGCAGGCATCCTCGAAGTATTCCTTCTGTCGCTGTTCCTGCACTGATGTTCCTTAAATTCAAGTCTCGCCCGCGAGGCTTGGCACGGGATTCGGGTCGGCATAGTTCCCAATCGAATTCCTGTGCATCTTCACCGGGTTACTGCCTACGCCGCAGCCCATAGCAACACACTAATTGCAAATATCTAAAAGGAGTTAAGTGACATGAAACTACTATTTGCATCCGATTCATTTAAGGGCACTCTCACAAGCGAACAGACCGTAGAGCTTCTTGCCAAAGCAGCCAAGAACGTTTTCGGCGATATCGAGTACAGCGGCGTCGCGGTCGCTGATGGCGGCGAAGGCACGACAGATGCCGTCATCTCCGCAGAGAACGGTGAAAAGATTTACGTCGACGTCCATGGACCTCTGATGGAGGAGACACGGGCATACTACGGCTGCTTCGGCAAAGACAAGGCTGTCCTCGAGATGGCTGCGGCATCCGGCCTTCCGATGGTTCCGAACGAACTCAGGAACCCGCTGAACACAACGACCTACGGCACAGGCGAACTGATTCGCGACGCTCTCGACAAGGGCTTCACGGATATATCCATCGCTATTGGCGGCAGTGCTACAAATGACGGCGGTATGGGCTGTGCCAGAGCCCTCGGCGTCAAGTTCCTCGATGCGGACGGCAATGAGCTTGAAGGCTTCGGCCGCGACCTCGAGAAGGTCGTCAAGATCGACGCTTCCGGCATCGACCCGCGTGTAAAGGATGCAAAGATCACTGTCATGTGCGATGTCACGAACCCGCTCTGTGGTAAGGACGGCGCTACCAATACTTTCGGTGCCCAGAAGGGCGGCACACCGGAGATTCTTGAGCGTCTCGAAGCAGGTATGTGCAACTACCGTGATATCATCAAAGCCCAGTTCGGCATCGACCCTGACCAGATCCGCGGCGGCGGCGCTGCAGGCGGACTCGGCACAGCACTCATGGTCTTCCTCGGCGGCGAGATGAAGTCCGGCATCGACACAGTTCTCGACCTCATCGATTTTAACGGCCGTCTGGACGGCGTTGACCTGGTCGTCACCGGCGAGGGCAGAACAGACTGGCAGTCCTGCTTCGGCAAGGTCATGCAGGGTGTCGGTGAGCGCTCCAAGGCCAAGGGTGTTCCGGCCGTCGGTCTGTGCGGCAGCCTCGGCAAGGGCGCTGACCAGATCTTCGATCACGGCATCGTGTCCCTGATGACAACAGTCGACGCTCCGATGCCGCTCCAGGATGCGCTTGACCGCGCGGAGGAGCTGTATTATCTCGGCGCGATTCGCATGTTCCGCTTCATCAAGGCAGGTATGGGCATCTGATTTATAATTTGTAATATCAAGCATAATGGGGCTGCCGCAATCAGATTGCGGCAGCCTTTGAGTAACAGTTCAGACAGGCAGCAAGGCAGATCCTGCATCCGGCTGCAAGCATCATCTTCATCGAAAAACGCAGGTCCTATCCTTCGAACTAAGAAACGCTGATGCGTTTCTGATTTCTCGGGAAGGACCTGCAATGTTTTTCTCACGAAGATGGATGCTCTGCAGCCGGAATCGAAATGCATATGCTGCTTGTCTGAACTGATACACCTTTGGTGCTGGTGAGCTTCATCGGGTCTTTGGCAGAGGGAGAAAAATCTGGATTTGCGTTTATTGATACATGTGGTACAATAAGCCTACGACTGACTTTGAAAGGGAATATAAATATGAAAGCTACTCTTGACCACGTGGCGCTCAATGTACGCGACTTTGAATGGTATCTGAACTTCTTTGAAGAAGTATTTAACATGAAGGAAGAGAAACGCCAGGGGGATATGCCCTACAGGAAATTCTGGCTTGACGGGGGAATTCAGCTGTGTGAGTGCCAGGTCGATACCGGCTCGGCAGGGCCTATGGATCATATCTGCTTCGTGTCCGATGACGTCGACGCCGTGATTGAGGCGGCGAAAGCCCGCGGATGCATAACAGTCCCCTACAAGCCCACATGGTTCATTCTGCCGAACGGCGTTGTTATTGAGATGAAGAAGCAGTGAGCCCGGGAGCGTGGCTTTCGACTCGACTGTGATGTCGTATGCCATGTGGACATATAAGTGGCCACAAGCGTGGCATAGCCGGTGGTCAAATAAAAGTGACCAAATGAAGGTGGCTGGATTATAGGTGGTCAAATAAAGGAGACTGTATGAAAAAGAAATTCTGGAGCGTTATGCTCATCGTCGCCCTGCTCGGCGTCGCCGGGTGCCTCGGCTTCATCGCCTGGCACATCTTCTCCGACATGGGCGCGCAGCAGGTCTACGAGGAGACCGTAGACCTGGTCACACATCCGAGGGATGAATCCACTCCCGCCGATGAGAGCGAAAAGGAGGATGTGGGGGAATCCGGCTTGACGGTCGCGGACATTGAGTCCGTCGAATTCACCGGAGAGCGTGAGGGCGAGGAGGCGCCGCTGCCGGCGGACATCTTCTCAGGCCTCGGGAGCAGAGTTGACTTTGATCTTCTCTTCGACATCAATCCCGACCTCTACGCGTGGCTGCTAATCAACGACACGAATATCGACTACCCGGTCGCGCAGCATCCTGAAGATGACTACTTTTATCTGAATCATGATATGTACGGCGAGCCTAGATTTGCAGGATGCCCCTACACGATGCTTGCAAATAAAATGGACTTCTCCGACCCTAACACCGTCATTTACGGCCACAACATGAAGAGCGGGTCCATGTTCAGCACGCTGCATTATTTTGAGGACGCCAATTTCTTCAACACGCATCCTTATATATATGTGTATACGCAGGATAAGATCCTGGTGTATGAGACATTTGCAGCAAGATTCTTCACTGACGACAACGTACTTACTGCATATGACTTCAGCGATGAAAAATCATTCCAACAGTTCCTTGATGATATTTACAACAACAGGAGCATGCGGAACAATATCCGGAGCGACTTCGAAGTGACAACCAAAGACCGGATCCTGACACTGTCGACCTGTGTCGGCGGCTCACCCGAGGAGAGATTCCTTGTACATGCCAAGCTGATGTGGGAAGGCAGCGAAGAAGAACTTGCGGAGGCTCAGAAAAAAATAGAAGAAGGCATTCTGGAAAGCCAGGCAGCGGACAATGCGGTGCCGGAGGCGACAACGGAGGGATAAAACAGAATGACAGATCAATCATCAGAAGGCAGGGACAATTTTGAACCTGCCAATGAGATAATTGAAGAAGGCTATATGATGCCTGTCGAAGAGTATCGGGAGGAGCCTGAAGTAAGACGCAGCCTTGCGTCGCACCACAGATCGCACCGCCATCATTCGAGTTCGGGCAGCAGTTCGGGCAGTTATAGCAGTACTGAGAGCTATAGCGGCAGTTCGGGCAGCTACAACAGCACTGAGGCTTATAGTGGCGGCTCGGACGCAGGCTATGGTCGAAGCTCGGGAAGCTACGGCGGCTCAGATGCAGGCTATGGCCGAAGCTCGGGAGGCTATGGCGGATCAGACGCAGGCTATGGCCGAAGCTCGGGAGGCTATGACGACGGTTACAGCGCCGGATATGAGGCCGGATATCGCAGCAGCCGCCAGCATAGCAGCCGGGGCGACTACGGCGACGGTTACAGCGCCGGATATGAAGCCGGATTGCGCAGCAGCCGCAGCAGTCACAGCCATCATCACAGCAGCCGTTACAGTGACGGATATGATGACGGTTATGAGAGCGGACATAGCAGCCACCATCACAGCAGCAGCCATCACAGCAGTCATCACAGCAGCCGGAGCAGCAGCTCGAGCTCAGGCAGCAAGCCGGGCCGCCTTGCATCGCATCACAGATCTCGCCACCATCATCACCACCACCATCACCATACTGAGAGCCCACAGACGGATCAGAACTATGTGAGCACATATGAAGCACTGCCGATTGAAACCGGCAGGATTGGAATCGGAACGGAAGTGGAGGCGGTAGAAATCCCGCTCACACTGGAAGAAATGAAGAACTTGCCCTATGACGATCAGGCAGTCCGCTTGGAGGATATACGCTATGCCGACCACGGGCAGCGACCGGAAGATGTGTATTACGCAGATCGCGGGCAGAAGCCGGAAGATGTGTATTACGCAGACCGCGGGCAGCGACCGGAAGATGTGTACTACGCGGACCGCGGGCAGCGACCAGAAGATGTGTATTACGCAGACCGCGGGCAGAGGCCGGAGAACGGATACTACTCGGACCGCGGCGTGAACTCGGAGCAGCGAAACAATCCGAACCAGGATACGGTCCGCACACCCGGACCGCTGGCATCTACCATTGTAGCCGCAAGCGCCGTCAATCCGCCAAAGACACGCGACGCATCCACCATTGAATCGAGCGGAAGCCGCCGGCGCAGGAAAAAACAGCAGAAACGTCAGACAATCCTGGGCGTTCTTGCCAAGATCCTGATTTTTTTCATCGTGCTCATCATCGCCTCCATCGGAGGGCTCGTTTATCTTCGCTACCGCGGACAAAAAGCCATGTCGCATAAAGCGGAAGATGTCAAACTGACCATGGAAAAAGAGAACACGCCTGACGAGGTTGAGGAGATCGAGGACGATGGAAAGACAATCACTTACAAGGGGGAAAAATATCGCTGGAATGACAACATTTCCACGATCCTCTTCCTGGGAAGCGACCGGACAGTCGAGCAGCAGGAAGCGCGGGAATCCGTCATCGGCATCAACGGCCAGGCGGACACGATCCTTCTGGGCGTGATCGATAACAAGAATAAAAAGATATCTTTCATCAATGTCAACCGTGACACGATGACCAACGTCGCCCAGTACACACCGGACGGCGATTACGCGGGCGACAAGCAAATGCAGATCTGCCTCGCCTACTCCTACGGCAAGGACAACGAGGAAGGCTGTAAAATGATGGCCTCCGCCGTATCAAACCTGCTTTACGGAATCCCGATTGACGCTTACGCTCGGATCTCTTACGACGCGGTGCCAATGCTGAACGACTCCGTCGGCGGCGTGACCGTCAAAGTGATCGAGGACATGTCATCTGCTGATCCGGCACTGGTCAAGGACGCCAAGGTGACCCTGACCGGCAGCCAGGCTCTCCGCTATATCCGTTGGAGAAATAAAATGGTCACAGAGACAAATGAACTCCGTATGGCCAGACAGAAGCAATACTTCTACGCGTTCATGAACCGGACGATCGAGGCGACACGCGCAGACCTTACGCTGCCGCTCGGCCTTTACAACAACGCGAAGCCCTATATGACTACCGATATCACTCCGTCCCGGGTGACCTACCTGACGTCGAAGGTGCTGGAATACGGTGTCAAAGGAGACGCGATTCACTCCGTCGCCGGCAGCTCTACCGACGGTGCGAGCGGTCTTGTAGAGTTCCATGCGGATGATGTGAAGCTGTATGAGATGATACTGAATACGTTTTATAATAAAGTAAAATAAGATTTCCGCATACAACCCGGTGACGCTCCTGCGAAAGCTGGGAATCATCTGACAACGGAGCGGCAAAACACGTCAACTGCCCACGGCCACATGGCCGTGGGTTTCCAACTTTGACGAATGAGGATAGTATATATGAAGATCCCTCTGTGGCTGAAAATACTCATATCGGTCATCTGCGTTGCCGCCGTCGCGGTTATAATGCTGCGGGGCGACGAGACGCCGGAATATACGGCCGCAGGTGCTGCCGGGGAAGCGAAAGAGGCTGTCGACGGGTTTGAATTCAACCCGGAAGAATTGACCTACGATGGGACCGGCGACCTCGACCTTCTTAAGGGAGTATCGCTGCCCGGGTTTACGAGGCAGGAGCTGAAGGAGTTGACATTTGTATCCATCGAGACCGCCGGAGCATTGTCAAAGAAGCGAGTCGAGTACACCGCCGAAAAAGATGGAGTGCGCTACAGGTCACTGCGGTATCTGCATCTTTCGGGCTACACCGGGCCGAAAATTACCATGCCGCAGCACATCCCGGACGTTAAAGAGAATATGATCGAGCGGTTCGGAAGTCTGCTCGAGGGTGAAGAGGATTTTAAGGTGGACGACGGCTTCGGGAACGATGTTTCCGCCCATATGAAGGTGGAAGCGGAGCGGTCAACCATGGATTCCTCTCTCGTCCACTATACCGTCAGCATAGAGAACGTGTTCGGCGACCGTGACCGTGTGATCCAGGATGTGGTCCTCTCCGGGGAGATACCCGTGATTGTGCTGACGACGCCTGAAGTCAGGATCAGCGTGGGACAGACATTTGATTCACGCGATTACATAGCCCGTGCGGAAAATGCAGACCATTCATCAGCCATTGATGCTGTTCTGGTCGAAGGTGCGGTCAATACCAATGAGGCTGGGGAATATACACTGACTTACGAGCTTTACGGGGAGTCAGTCAGTCTGAGAGTGATAGTAGAGTAAAATCAAAGGGCTGTCGCGTTAGGCGGTATCCTTAGATAGAGCAGATAATTTCAAGTATGTCTTCCAAATGTGTGGATGCGTCTTAATTTGGCATCCCGTAAGCAAAATAAAAGTGCAGTTGTCAGAGCAAAACCAACTCTGATAACTGCACTTATTTTTTCCATGAAAAGATTCTCAGAAATCCATCGCCATCTTCGCTGCTTCGGCCTCGTCGAGCTCCGTCACCCGGGTCTCCATGACACGATAGACCCTTTGGCAGAGATTCAGCACGCTCGGGCGATGCGTCGTCACGATTACCGTGCGGTTCGGCTGACGCTTCACGATATTGCGGAGCACCTGACGCTCCGTGGTCACATCGAGGGCGCTGGTGGCCTCGTCGAGCAGAAGGATCGGAGCCCCTGCGAGAATCGCGCGGGCGATGGAAATGCGCTGAGCCTGACCGGCGGAGAAACCGCGGCCGCGCTCGCCGACAGGAGCATTGAGCCCGCCGGGCTTTGCGGAGACGAAATCCCAGGCACAGGCCATCTTCAGAGCTTCAATGAGCTCCTCGTCGGTCGCGTCCTCGCGCACCATTCGCAGATTCTCGGCGACTGTACCGGTAAGCATCGCGTTGGTCTGGGGGACGTAGGCGAAGAGGTGGCGCGTATTGGCATTGGCATCCACCGCACGACCATCGGCCTCAATTGTCACATGGCCTGCCTCCGGACGAATGAGCCCCAGGACCAGGCGGATCATAGTCGTCTTGCCCTCGCCAGAAGGACCGACCAGAGCAACGATTTCACCGGGCTCCGCAACGAAATCGGAATCCGTGATGACCTTCTGATCTTCCAGATACGCAAAATTTACGTCGCTCATACGCACGGTGTAGCCGAGATCCCGGTAGGCGTCCATCTCGCTGCTCTCGGGAATGTGGACCTCCTTCGGCAGTTCCACCAGCTCGCGTATGCGGTGGGCAGAGACCGAACTCTGCAGGAACGAGGGGATGATTCCAACCACGCGGTTGAATGCCGCTGACAGGGCGGAGCGCTGCTGCAGGAACAGCGTCATGGTCCCGTATGTGATCGAATGACTCCACAGAAGGAACAGGCAGTAGCAGAACGCGATCATCTGTATCGTGCTTCCAAGAACGGACATGAAGATATTCGTCTTGATCGAGAACATATTATACTTCAGAGAGACGTCTTTGAACTGCTGCTGCCAGCCTCTCAGCTTGGCGCTGTATTTGTCCGTGATGCCGAAGCTCTTGATTGTGTCGAAGTTGTAGAAGGTTTCGACCTCAAAGTGCATCATTTTCGAGGTCATCTCGCGGACTTTTTTATTGTATTCCCGCTGCTTTGAAATCAGGTAGTGTGAGGACAGCAGAAGGAACGGTGCGCTTGCAAATGCCAGCATCGCCATGACTACATCATAATGCAATATGACGAAGAAGGTCGCAATAAAGTGGTAGACGGCGATAATGATCGTGGGCAGCCAGGAGATAGCGTTCCCGGATACTGTTCCGACATCGGAGTTGAAGCGGTTCAGCACGTCGCCGTTATGGTACCTGCTGAGTGCGAGCCAGTCCGAATCAATGATCTTATCGAAAATGTCCGCCTGAATCGCGTTATTGATATCGATGCTGAGCTTTGTCGTGATTCGACTGAGGAATGAGCTGATAATCAGTGAAAATATCGTCGAGCCGATCATAATGACCAAAAGAAGAGCAAATTTTTCAGTCTTGTATCCGGTGATGATGTCGATCAGATACTTGCTCGCGACACTGCCAACAAGTCCGAGCGTCGTGCTCACGATGCCGAGAATGACATAAAAGGCGATGGCTCCCTTGTAGCGGGCGCTGTACGTAAAAATCCACTTCCAGTCATCTATGATCTCTGTGAAGGTGCCGTCGCGCCAGCTCAAAAAGAGGGCTTTCGCGGCCTCGTAGGAGCTGTTCAGATTGTATTGACTCAGGTTGTTGCCCTGATCGTTATTATTGGGATCTGCCAAGGGAGGCCTCCTGAATTTTCTTTTTATTTAAATATCGGGGCTGCGGCAGCCGAGCTTTGAAAAGCATGCTGCTTTGAGGGGTCCCGTGTGGACCTTATACATCATAACCCGAACTATGGAAATTTTCCACCAGAAAAGAGGGACATATGTGACTGGCTGTGACAAGTGGCAGGAGAAGGGCTCGTTGCGAGGGAGACATATGTGTGGTAAGATTCAGAATATAAATGCAGAGTTGCTCGTGCAGATTAATGTGTATTAAGTATAGAAGAGTTCGAGATTGTACGAAGGAGGGATCCTTATATGTCCCGCACCACAATTTTAAAAATATCGGTATCCGTCATTTGCCTCATCGCCCTGGTCCTCCTTTACGTTTTCGGTGGACGGGTCATAGAGGATGATAACATGGTATTCGAGGCAGGTCAGGCAGATGACACCACAGATGCATTTGTCTTCGACCCCGAGACCCTGATCTACGACGGGACAGGAGATATTGACTTTCTCGAGGGTGTCACCCTTGAAGGCTATAATGAGGAACAGCTGAAAAGCATGGTCTACATCCGCATTTCGACCGGCGACAGTCTCTCGGAAAAAATCATCGAGTACACCGCTGACACAGAAGAAGGCCGTGTGCGCTCCATGCGGAACTTGCTCCTTCGGAACTACAACGGCCCATCAATCGTGCTGCCGGATGAGATGCCGACCGTGACTATGGGCACCGTTGACCATATCCAGAATCTCATGCCGGAGGGCAAGACCTATCGTGTCGACGATGGCTTTGGAAACGATATGCGGGCGCATGTGCAGATCGATGCGGCCAGGTCTCCGGTGAATTCTGCTGAGGTGAACTATACATTTATTCTGGAAAATGCTTTTGGGGATCGGACGGTGGCGAAGGCGGATGCTATTATTTCGGATGTGCCGGCGACGATTGTTCTTACAGATACTGCGGTTACGGTGAAGACAGGCGGATATTTTGATCCATATGACTTTATACTGAGTGCGACTGCGGCAGATGGTAGCTCAATAATGGGGGAAGTCCTCTGTGACGAGATTGATACGTCAATACCGGGAAATACATCCTTAACTACGAGCTGCGCGGGCAGACAGCTTCGCTGCGCGTGATGGTCGAAGACTAAGGTGTCGTTCTTCCCTAGCTGTACTACAATGCACAATCGAAGAGGGGAAGTACCATAAAGAGCCTTCTTTTCGTGCCCTAATAAACTAGATACTCGTCGCAAGTACGGTTCAGGCATCTCTTGTCTCCTGTCTAAGCAAAAAAGCGGACCCACGCAACCAACGTGAGTCCGCTTTCTAATAAGCGATAAAACAATATTAAGCTTCGTCTCTCTTCTTCTTGCTGAAAACAGCAACAGACGCAAATGCAGCAGCGCCAAGTCCGCCATAAAGTACGAAATCCATCTCACCTGTCTTTGGAGACTTGCCCGGTGTTCTCGGCGGGCATGTAACCTGCGGTGTAGGTGTAATCGTGACATTCTCCGGGCTGTATCTCGGATCTTTTGCGGCTGCCAGCACCGGCATAGCTGAGGATGCTGTGATAACTGCTGCAATCATGAGTGCAAATGCTCTCTTTTTCATTTTTCTCCCCCTTACCAATTTAAAACAATAGAAATATCAGTGCGGGTCCTTCCCATGCAACGTATCTATATTATTAAGTAAAAGAACCTGAATAGTCTGTAACTACATTACTTATAATATGCTGAAAAGCCTTTGATTGTCAAGGCTGATACGAAAAACAGTGGAATTATCGGTGATTCATTGCAATTGATTTACTTGTGTTCGTTTTGAGACTTGCATATTTAACAAGTGGTGAGAGAGAGGGCCTTTGTCCGACTTTTGGAAACACAATGTATATACGTGTCATACTCAAAAACTGCTTTATTTCAATTATGAAAGATTGAATCCATTACGGAAAAATGATAATATGGAAAAACATGGGGGCAAATACTTGATTGGCGAAATGCTATCAAGCATGCTCTATGATGGTCAAAACTATCTTGTTTATTTTCTTGCACATATAGATGCGTCCCTGAAAAAACAATGTAAATGGAATTATAACATGCTTGATATACACATACACATTCTCCCAGGCGTCGATGACGGCGCTCAAGACTATGATGATGCCATAGATATGGCTGAGCTTGCCCTTCAGAGCGGAGTAACTACAATCGTCGCTACACCGCACGCAAATCAGATGGGGCGCTTCGAAAACTTTTATAACTCCGAGTTTTCTCGCCGCTATGAGCGGCTCGAGGATATGCTGCACAGTAGCCGCCGTAGGCTTCGAGTTCTTGAAGGCCAGGAAATCATGGCGTCCGACGACATGGTCCAAAAGATCAGGGATGGAAGACTGATCAGCCTAAATCACACCCAGTATTATCTCATGGAGTTTCCGTTTGATTCTTCTCCCAGTTGGATCACTGACCGACTTACAGACGTAATTCGACTTAGAAAAACCCCTCTCATTGCCCATGTGGAGCGCTATTATTGTGTACAGTATGATCCGAGTTATGTCTATGACTGGATCGAAATGGGGTGTCTCACTCAGATGAATAAGGGGAGCGTCTTTGGAAAGTTTGGACGGGATGTTCAGCGGGCCACTGTACCGCTTCTAAACTATGAACTTATCCACTGCATAGCGAGTGATGCTCACAGTGCGATACAGCGGACGCCGTGGATGCGGGATATACAGAAATTTTTAGTCGAAAACTTTGACCAAGAATATGCGTATCGGTTACTCGATGATAATCCGTATAGGATTATTACAGGACAGGAAATCAGGTCATATGCGCGTGATCCAATGCGGGACTAAAGGAGTTTGTTAAATGCTTAGAAAATCGCGATTGTTTGTGGTGGTATTCTTTATAATCTCACTTGCGATATTTGTTATATTTCTCTTAACTTCCAGTGAGATTTAACACTCAAGAAAAGAAGGCAGTTTCAAAAGCCCGGAAATTCAACATTTCTATTGAATCTCTGGGCTATTTTGTTATAATTATTGAGTAGGTATACATACTTACAACAAGGGGTGAACGGAAGAATGTATTACGATTTCAAAGTCAAAATACCCGAGGTCAAGGGGAAGATCTACGAGCGGACGATCAAGGGTGTGGTCTATATCAACTACGAGTATGACAGGGTCTATAAGCCGGATAAAAAGTACAACATACCCAAACGCACTACGATCGGCAGAAATGATGTATCCGAACCCGAACTTCCTGACGTATTTCCCTGATGCCGAGCTGCCGGAGGATCAGGGAAGGGACACACGGAGCAGCTGTCTGCGTATCGGGACGTGGATCGTGATCGAAAAGCTTATGGCGGAGACCCTTTTGGACAGGATCATCAGTGATCTGTACGGGGATGAACGCGGGACGGGATTATTCCTTGACCTTGCGGCATACTATCTGACCACGGAGAACAATGCCGGCCAATACTATCCGGACTACGCTTATAACCATCCGCTGTTCACGCCGGAGTATAAGATATACAGCGATTCTACAGTTTCGACCTTCATCAGCCAGATCTCCGTGAAGGACAGCGTATCTTTCCAGAATGAATGGAACGCGGTCAGGAAAAAGCAGGACAGGATCTACATATCCTATGACTCTACTAATAAGAACTGCCAGGCCGGTGACATAGAGATCGTTGAGTTCGGACATGCCAAGGAAGACAGGGGGCTCCCGGTATTCAACTATTACATTGCGTATGACTGTAAGAACAGGGAGCCGTTGTTCTATGAGACATACCCGGGCAGCATCGTAGATATCTCCCAGCTGCAGCTCATGCTGAACAAGGCAGCCGCGTATGGTTATAAGAATGCCGGCTTTATCCTTGACAGGGGCTGCTTTTCAAGGGAGAACATCCGGTACATGGACCATCTGGGCTATGATTTCGTGATCATGGTCAAGGGAATGAAATCCTTTGTGCATGAGAAGATCAGGGAAGTCCGGGGGAGCTTTGAGGATAAAAGACAGTCTGCGATCCGCCGGTATCAGGTGAATGGGACAACTGTGAAGACGAAGGTCTTTTATTCGGACGAGAAGGACCGGTATCTGCACATTTATTACAGTTACGGCAAAGCCGCTTCCGAACGGGAAGACCTGGAATCAAAGATCGACCGTATCGCGGCATACTTGAAAAAGCAGGAAGGACAGGCTGTCGTTATCGACAGGAGCTATGAGAAGTACTTCAGCCTTGAGTACTATCACGAAGGGAAAGATGACCAGTGCTTTGTCTGCGGTATAGAAAAGGCCTCTGTCATAGAGGAAGAACTGAAGATGTGCGGGTATTTCTGTATCATTACTTCCGCAGAGATGACGGCGAAGGAAGCACTGGACCTCTACAAGAGCAGGGATGCTTCCGAAAAACTGTTCAAGGCAGACAAGAGCTTCCTGGGTAGCCGGAGCCTCAGGGTCTACACAGGCGGGGCCCTGGAAGGAAAGATGCTGATCGCGTTCGCCGCGCTGATCCTCCGGAACAGGATGTACACAAAGCTGAAGGATGCGGAAGAAGAACTGTTGGAAAAGCCGAACTACATGAATGTGCCGGCA
>CADAIL010000036.1 GCA_902788035.1 uncultured Lachnospiraceae bacterium
CGAAAGGAACAGCTTCTCCGACGCGTCCCTGCCCTTGTAGATCTCCAGTGCCTGCTTCGCCGTCATCTTATCTGACGTAATGATGCAGAAGTATCCGCACAGTCTGAGCTCCAGTTCTATCACAGCGATCTTTTCTTCAAAGAATACGAACTTTCTGGCGTTCTGTCCCTGTTTGTCCTGCTCTCCCTTCTTCTCCCTCTTTTTCGCGTTTTCGTCATAGTACAGTTCAAAGTAGGTCTCCATCCCGGGACCGAATTCCCGAAACTGGTTGATGTGTCCGTTAAGGAATGTCGTCAGCTGGTTGATCTTTTTCTCAACCTCTCCGCGTTCATGGGCCTCAAGGTCAGTACTATGGTAAAGATGGATATAGCGCGGTTTCTTATCAGAAGCAAAAAGCTTTTTTTCTATTGTTTTTCCGTATATCTGGTATGCCGGGATGTTGCAGACCCTGCTGGTCTCAAAAGATCCTTTGTTCTCAAGGATCCATCTCTGCACAAGGTCCGCTTTCCCTTTCAGCATCATGATGAAGCTGTAACCGTTCTCCTCCAGGTAGTAAATGTTGTCCTTGCTGAAATAGCCGCGGTCAAGCACAAACCCGATCTTTTTATAGCCATATCCCTTTGCTTTATCAACCGTACACTGAAGCTGGGATATATCGTTAATGCTTCCGGGATACAACTCGTAAAAGAGCGGCTCGCGATTCTCAGTGTCATAAGCGATCGCATAGTTGAAGATGTTCGTCTCCTCATTCTCTTTGGAGCGCCCCATCTCCACGATCCTCAGATCCCCGGCTTCACAGTGTTTTGACGTTGAATCATAAGAAATGTATATCTTTTCCCTATGGTTCCGCTCCCTGTTCCAGTCATTCTGAAAAGCGACGCTGACTTCCCTGTCCATCGATTGAAGGAAATCGCTGACCTTTGAATCGCTGTATATCTTCATCCCTTCTGTAAACAGCGGATGGCTGTACGCGTAGGAAGGATAATGCTGTGCCCGGTTGTCTTCCTCAATGATCGAATAAGCGCAAAGATCCAGGAGCAGACCAACATCCTTTTCCGGCAGATATCTGCCAAGTATCTCCGGGAGTTTATAATCATTCACGATCTTCCTGATGACGATCCATGTCCCTATACGGAGGGCGCAGCTCCTTTTGGCTCTGTCTTTTTCCTCCGGAAGAAGTGTATCCGGAAAGAATTTCAAGAAGTTTTCATTCGGCTGCATGACCTGCCTGTCGATATCAGTCAGCTTACCGATCGTCTTTCTGCTGACCGTTGTGTACTTCTTCTCCGGCACATACACACGGGCACTTTCATACTCAACGTAGGTCGTATTTCCCTTCGTCCGGAAGGTTATTTTCCCCCTGGCTTCCGGAACTTTCACAAGTGAATTCAGGTACATTTTTCTCCTCCTATTTTTAGTCGGAATTCCTTTTAGTCGGAAATCCTCAGGAAGTTAAGGCTAACAGTATAACAGAGCTTCGGAAAGGTTCAACTGTTAAATGCTCCGGCGGGGAGGCAGCCCACGGCTTCGTGCATGCATAAAGACGGGACTGCCGCATCGGGCAGCCCCGTCTTCGTTCATCCGTTTCAGGCTCTATCATGCCTCCGGCGCTTCGTCCACATCCATCTTCGCGCGGACAATCTTCTTCGTGGAGTTCTTGATGAAAGGATATCTGCGGATCTTAAGGGTAGTAATCGCCCTGTAGGAGGGCTGGGTCTTGTTGTAATCGTCCAGAATCTCCTGCAGTCTCGCCGCGACATCCTCCTGCGTGAGGCCTTTGGCCTCCACAACCTCGGGATCCGGGAATATCCGGGCACCGAGACCGTTCTCCTCGCCGCTGATGACGATCTCGCCGATAAGTTCGTCCGCCAGCATGACATTCTCGATCTCTTCCGGAGAAATATTCTCCCCGTTGCTCAGAATAATGAGGTTCTTCAGGCGGCCCGTAATATAGAGATAGCCGTCCTCGTCCATGCGTCCGAGGTCGCCCGTACGGAGCCACCCGTCGGAAAAGGCCTCCTCGGTCTCCTTTGGCATCTTGTAATAGCCCTTCATGACATTGGAGCCCCTGACCTGGATCTCGCCGTCCACAAAACGGACCTGCATGTTGGCGAGCGGCTTTCCCACGGAGCCGGGGCGGTTGCCGTTTTCGCCGTTGGTGCTGATGGTCGGCGAGCATTCGCTCATGCCATATCCTTCACATACCTGGATTCCGAAACTGTCAAAAAGATCAATGTAGGAGGGATCCAGATGCGCGCCGCCGGAGAAAATATACTGCAGATTTTCACCCAGTACCTGTTTCGCGATTTCACGCTTGGGAACCGGGGCATCCACTGCGGCAAGCCTCTTGCCGATCGTCTCTATCATGAGCGGCACCATAAGGAGGATCTGCGGCTTCACGATGCCGATATTTCTCACCATGTGAAGCAGCGTGTCATTGATGTAAAGAGTCGCGCCGCAGGAAAAGCCCTTCAACCAGTCCATGACCAGGCAGTAGGCATGGTGGACGGGCAGGACGGAGAGCATCGTCGTTCCCGGCTTAAAGGAAACGACAACATAGGTCACGTCGTCATAGAGATTCCGCTGCGTCAGCATGACGCCTTTCGGCTTGCCGGTCGTGCCGGATGTGAAAATGATGGTGGATACGTCATCCGGCTCGGGGCGCCGGTCGTCGGGGAGGGCTTCCCCGGTCTCATTTGCAATAAATTCCGCAAATGAGAGAATCGAGGGGTCTTCCGGTGACGGCTCACTGTTCAGTATTACGTACAGCCGTACGGCCGGGCAGTTCTCCTTCACAGTATTGATCAGCGACGCCAGCTTCGGCGCGACGAAAAGAGCCTCGGAATCCGAGCGGTTTATGAGATCGCAGAGCTCCGCCGGAGGAAGAATCGGGTCGAGCGGAACAGCTGTCATTTTTCCGCTCACAATACCCAGGTAAGCGGCGATCCACTCATAGGAGCTGGTGCCGATCATAGCCACCTGCTTACCTTCGAAACCGCCGCGCAGGAGAGCGCCTGCTACTTTATTCCTGTCTTCATTCAGTTCCGCATAGGTCTTTTCCGGGATCTGTTTTTTTACGATCCAGCGCACTGCCGGATAGTCCGGGTATTTTTCTACTGTGTTTTCAAGTAATTCCGCAATAATGTGACCATCAGACATAGCATGTCCTCCTTTGCATACGCGCGGTTTACTCCTCGGGAAGGAGGGTGTTCATATACTCGAGCGCCTCGCCGATGGTCGTAATGCGCAAAGCGCCCTCCTCATCGAGTTCGACGTCGAAGGTGTCCTCCAGGTCACCCAGATATGTCATAAAGCTCAGGGAATTAAAGCCAAGATCCTCGCGGAAGCGCATATCCTCTGTGAGTTCCGAAGCTTCCTTGTCGCAGTACTTGGCAACGATTTCCAAAAATTCTGTCTTGTGATCCATAACGTAACCTCCCTTTTTAGTTTTATATTCTTTATTATCCGGTGAAAACCGGTATTCGTGTACGGAATCATTTATGTCGTGCTGATCAGTTCGCCGATCGTGATATCCGGCTCATCGACACCGCGGTACATCATCTTCATCATATAATAATAGAGCTTCTGGATATCATCGTAGGACAGGACCGCCTTCTGGTAATGATAGTCGAAGATCAGGCCGCCGTCGTTGGAGCTATGGGTAACCGTCAGATAGATCTGTTTCGTCGCGGCCCCGTTCGGATACCAGACGGACCTCGTCTTGATCCCGGCCAGATGCTCGTTCTGCATACGCACGGGCATGGGCTGATATGTCAGGGACATGGAAATGTACTCCGTATTGGCCGGCGCTCCGTAGAGATCCTTCAGCATCCTGTCCACGGCGACGGGATCATAGTTGCAGTGGAGATACACTTTGTTCTGGACATTCTGGAGTTCATAGAGGGCATCCAGGAATTCCGTGTCCGGAGATATAATGGTGCGGCAGGGGAATGACAGTACGCGGCTGCCTCCGCATGTCCATTCCGCATGCGTGGATCTGCGGGAAACAAAGTTCCGAAGCGTAATGTCGTCCTGACCGCCGTTGGTCTTGGAGAGATAGGTGCGCATGGCAAGGAGGATCAGGTTGGTCATGGAAACGCCCTGGGTCGCGCAGAAATCCATCAGGGTCTTGGTTGCTTCCGGCTCCAGGTGGAAGTCGGCTACGCCGACAGAGCGGTCTTTTGTCTCCACATCCGCCGCGCGAAGGCTCTTGTCTCCGTGGTTCTTCCTGCTTTCCTGCAGGATGCGGGGACCTCTGATATCGGAATAAATGGGCTCGCCTTCTTCCGTCAGATAATCGTGCCAGAATTTTTCATCCTTGGCCTGGCGCTTTGTGTTCTGCGCTTTCTTGAGGTCGCCCTTTAAGACTTCCTCGAAGGAAGCCAGCGGCTTCGGATACTCGGAACCGAAGCGATAATGGCAGTAGAGCTCCATAATATCGTTGACCATCACGATGAGTCCCGAAGAATCCACAAGGCGGTGATCAATATGGATATACATACCGTTGTATCCCTCCGGCATCCGGACCATGGTGACTTCGACCATGGGGATCTCAGGCTCATTGAATTCTTCAAATGTCTTCTCCTGAAGGAAAGCGTCTGCCTCCCTCATCGTGAGGTTCGAGAGATCCAGGAAGGGGATGTCGCGATCGTCCCGATCAGCGATGTACTGCATGACATAGCCGTCCTCGTCGGGCGCCGTGAAGCGAAGACGAAGGCACTCGTAACGCCTGTACTCGTCCTTAATGCATCTCTTCAGCAGATCAAAGTCGATCTCTGTCTGCAGACCGGAAAATACGCTGATATTGCAGCAGCGCTGGGTGCCGGTTTCCCGGATAGGAAGATACTGCAGCATCTGTCCTACGTTCAGTGGGTAAAGTGTTTTTTCCATGTTCAAACCTCCTCAGATTACTATTTTTGCCGGTCATATTCACCGGTTCTCATGCGCAGCACGCTCCGTATCACATTGCCTCGATATCCGCGGCAGAAATGGCCTTTGCGGCGATATCGTTGACATCCGCGTCAATGGCGTGTCCTTTCTTTCGGTCACCCGAGGGAATCCCCATCTTTTTCTTCAGCTGCTTAAAGCCGCCGATGCGTTTCGAGAACATCCAGTCCCGCATCTCTTTGTTCTTATAGACCGCTTCCCAGCAGAAATGAGCACTCTGCCAGAAGATCTGCCCGGCCGGATAGCGGGTGACGCGATACCTGATACCGGCGGCATCGAGGGCAGCCAGCGTGGGGTCAAGCGTGTAGGCGGGGACGATCAGAGGATCGTCCGCGGCATGGAAGATCCACATCGGCGTGTTCCTCAGCGCCCCGATCCTGGCGGGGTTGGCGGCTCCGCAGGCGGGAACCAACGCCGCAAATGCGTCCGGATGTTCCATGGCAAGCACAAACGCCCCGAATGCGCCGGATGAAATGCCCGTCAGATAAAGTCTCTTATCGTCGATCCGGTATTCTTTCACGATCTTTTCGATCAGTCTCCAGGCCACTGTGAGCTGGGGCATGGGCCAGAACGGGGAATCGGAACGCTGCCTGATGAACTGATTCAGCGTGGTCCAGTTGTCGTCCTCGTCATAACGGATATCACATTTGGGAATGAGGATGACGCATTCGTTATGACCGGCCTCGGAATCTTCGGCAAATGCCGATCCCATCTGCGTCTTCTTAAGCGTGGCGGAAATCGGTTCCTGAATCTCACCGGTGCCGTGAAGGCCGATGACCAGCGGATATTTCTTTCTGCGGTCCATCTTCGTGGGGACATAAAGCTCGTACGGCATCGTAATGCCATACTCCTCATCATAGAAGGATTCTTCCCGGAACAGGGAACGGGTCTCTTTCCCGGAATCCCTGTGAATGTGGATCTCGTAGCGATCGGTCCCGTGTTCGGTGCTTCCCGCGTCGATGGTGACCGTCTCGTCAAGGTCATGCTCAAAGCAGGCTTCCCTCTTGTCCAGGCGGATGATATAGCCGCTGTAGTATTCATAGTAGGGGATCTCGGCTCCGGCGATATAGTCGCCCATGTTCGGATCAAGGTCAGCGTATCCGAACCGCCCGGCATCGCGGTCAGCGCGGATGCTGATATAAAACTCCGGTGCGTAGCTTATTCTTAAAAGCGCGGCGAAACAGTCTGTCGGGACATTCACATCATAGGATTTAATGTCGGGATCAAACTGAATCTGGTTTTCCGTGGAAGCGTTGATGGTTATTCTTAAATCTGTAACTGGTTTCAAAACAGAACTACTCCTTTGGTTTCTGCCTGCATGCGGATGCTTCCGGGGAGACATCCGCATGCAGGTGATGTTTCTCTTATTTTATCATACAGAAAGTATACATACCATTGTTTTCAGACAGACATTAGTGTTATTTGAGCCAGCCCCCGCATACGCGGGGAACATTTTACTATCTCTTAGTTTACTTCCCTGATTTATGAGCCATCTCCCGCGCCGATGTGTTCGTGTACATCCCGCCGCTGATTTTCTGTCCTTCCGCCGTCTTAGAATGGCGCACAGGACGAATTATTGCTATAATATCCTTAAGTATTTTCCGTCTCAATCCCGCCGTCTCGAAGGATGGCAAGTTCTATGAATGAGAAACGATCGATATTGTCGGCAGACGTCAATCTGTTGGAAGGTCCGATCCTGAAAAATCTGATCATCTTCGCCTTGCCGATCCTGATCTCCTATATATTTCAGCAGCTGTACAATACCATGGACGTCGCCATAGTGGGAAATACTCTGGGCACGGATTCGCTCGCGGCGATGGGGTCGGTCACGGCTGTCTTTGACCTCCTGATCGGATTTGCACTTGGAATCGGCAACGGACTGGCGATCGTGGCGGCACGGGCATTCGGCACGGGTGATAAAGAACTTCTGAAACGGGCGGTGGCCGGAAGTCTTGTCGTCGGAACCGGCATCACCGTATGCCTTACGTTCCTGGCAGCGGTGTTCATGCGCCCGCTCCTTAAACTGATCAATGTGCCGGAGGAGCTGCTTGACGAGGCATATCGCTACATCATTATCATCTCTGTCTGCCTCGCTGTCATGTTCGCCTACAATCTGTGTGCGGGACTCCTCCGTGCAATCGGCAACAGTATTGTGCCGCTCGCGTTTTTGGTATTTTCATCTCTTTTGAACATTGCGTTGGATCTTCTTCTGATCACCCGGTTCGGCATGGGCGTTGCGGGTGCTGCCGTGGCAACGGTGATTGCGCAGGGCGTGTCCGCGGTCATGTGTGTGATCTATATACTGAAAAAAACGGAGATTCTGGTGCCGGAAAGAAAACATTTTTACGTAGATAAAGATCTGTATGCGGATCTTCTCGGGCAAGGGCTCTCCATGGCTTTCATGAGTTCCATTGTAAATGCCGGATCCGTCATTCTGCAGTCCGGAATCAACGGCCTGTCGGATCCCTATATCATTGCGGCCCACACCGCATCCCGGAAGATTTTTATGCTCTTCAACCTGCCGTTCATCTCCATCTCTCTTGCGGCCGCCACGTTTGTGTCACAAAACAAAGGTGCCGGCCGGGTAGACCGTATCCGTCGATGCATGAAAGAGACCTACATGTTCACTATCCTGGTGAGTGTTGTCGTTAATGAACCGTCTTTTTTAGGAATACTAAAAGTGTGATAATATGAATCTACGCCTTTAACATATATTACATACGTTAACAACCTCAAAGGCACACCAATCGCCATTGCTAGATCCAGCTTGTCTTGTATTAACCAAAATTCATCTATCATATTTACTCCAATAAAGCGTGCGGTTACTCATTATGTGTTTGCATAACTGCGATGCGTATGCGACCAGGTAAAATCACCGATGTACCCTACCATTAATATCAATATCTGCGAAAGCACAGACCCAAAATCTAACCGCACGCCTATTTTTATTTTAATCAATGCAATTACTACTTGCAACAAGCAACACCTGAATAGCCCACCTATGAAGACGTAACTCCACAACTATAAAAACATGTACAGCATCATTGTCTTACATCGTCCTAGCACTCAGTTTATTTATAATCTTTCCTCAAAGGAGTCCGTTCTGTCAACACCCCTCCAACTGAACTTATCCAGATTACTCTTTATCACTGCCATCTTATCTCTTTCCGCCTTTAATTTAAGATACTGCCCATAGGCTTCGCTTCTGCCTTCACCTGCCTCTTTCTGTCTTGCTTTCAGCACCTGTCCTGTTGGTACCTTATCAAACCCAAGCTCTCCAGCCAACTTCTTCGCCTCAGCCTCCGACTTCTCATACACAGCAACCTCCGCATAATGCTCCTCTTTAAATTTCTCTGACCTCCCACTCCTCCGATACGCCTGATAAACATCGCGATACTGCTTCATCTGCTTCACTGCCTTCTGTAAGCTCCTTATTGCCTTCATCTCCGCATCCAGCTCTTTAACCCTGGCTTGTGCCTCCATCATTGCCTCTGTGGCGTTCTTGAGCGCCTGCCTGACGTCTTCCTCCGTTTCAAGCCCACGGTCCCGCATGAACAGGAGAGTATCCGCACTCTTTTTCAGATTGGAAATAACAATTGCACGGCGATAGCCCACATTGGTACCGGCTTTCTCAATCGAGCTGATATCTGTGATTCTTCCGATCGTCCCAAGCATCGCCAGCACATATTCTTTCTCATAGTTAGCCCCAAGCCTGCGACCTCTGACCGTCCTATTGCCATTCGTCTTATATCCCCATCTTCCACGGCTCTCGGTAAGCACAATGCCATACTTTTCCATGAGGACTTTCCTGAACATGGTTTCATTTTCTGACTCTGCCATGGCTTTTTTGATGGTGCTTCTGAGGCTTCCCAGCTCTGTCTTGAAGCCCGGGTCAGCCTTCTCTCCCCGAAGCTTTGCCCGATATTCCTTCTCCGTAATCTTTTCTTTCGCCGGGTTCAGCAGATCCACCTGATACAGCCCCTCCCGTTCGCAGATCTCCATCACGCCTTTCTTGATAGCATTCACGAAGTTCTTCGTCGCCCGGTGCTTATATCCGGCAAGGCGGTCACTTTCCCTCTCCATAAAGTCCTGTTTTTCAGCTTCTTCTTTTCGGACACTGTTGATTACGATATGTACGTGGATATTTCCGGACTTATTGTTGCCGTCAGGATGGGTGCAAATGAGGGCTTGATGTCCCGGAAAATACTTTGCGGTAAGTTCTCTGCCAATAGTCTGAGCCTTCTCCATGGTCAGCCCGTGATCCGGCACGTCTCTTGGATCAAAGCTCACAATATAGTGGTGCGATTTGACCTCCTCTCGTGTGCGGTTCTTTCCAAAACGCCGATTGGTCTCCATGCACTCGATACCGAAAAGGGACGGCTCGGCGAGCTGTCCCTCCACGATATAGTCTTCACGGAGAAGCATTTCCCCTTCCGATCCCAGGATCGGCTTACCGGTCCTCTCATCGAACCGGAACATCAGGTAGTCCAGGATCTGCCCGTAATCAGCATTCCTGCTCGAAATGTGTTTTACTGTTGCCATAATGCTCCCTGTACATCTTCTCCAGCTTTCTGTTGAAAGCAATCATCTCCGATATAGTCGTTCGGATTGCCTGCAGGATACCTTCGTCCACAGATACGCCGCTGTTTAAATTCTTCGCGATCTGATTCAGGTTACCTGCAGCCCTGCCATTTGCCATGAGAAGCTCTTTCATGCCGTCCGTGAACACGTCCTCATTTACGCTGACCTGGGTCCGCTTGCTGAAGATCGCCCACCGGACAAATGAAGACACACTCATCCGTTTCTTTTCCGCCATATTTGAGATCTTCTCCATCTCCCGGTCTGTCATCCGCACCTGCAGCATTGCGGACCGGGTTTCCTTCTTCTTTTTGCCTGCCATAGATATCCTCCGGGAACCCGGAGGGAACCTGAAAGCGGGTGTGGGGAGCTCCCCACGATACCGGATCGGCGCAGCTGTCCGGCACGGGTCCGGGTGTCCCGGCAAGATTCCCGCAGACAGTACTTTTGTACTGACAAGGGTGAATCTTGCCCTTATCTTTTTTAATAATAGGGATTTCCTTCCCCAAAAAATAATTTTCCCGCTTTCTTTATAGATCTGTCTGATTGGTTCCCTCCGGGAACCCATACCGTAAAACTCAGAAATGGTGCCCCGCCGGGCACCATCTCCTTAGATTGACTTGCACTATTCAATTCCTGTCAGCAGTTCTCTGTCATTCATCGTCATCATCTCCGAAGGCAAATGCAAGCATTTCCTCAGAGATATTTGCCGTTTCGTCCGCGGCTGATGTCCCATTCCCGTGAGCTGATTCCAAAAGATCCCCCAGACGTTTATATAATGTATCGAAGTAGTTATCCAGCATTTCACGCTGGCTTGCACATATATGCTCCGTCTGGCTCTCCAGAATACCCGACAAGTCCGTCTCCGTTAAAACTCCTGCAGACAAACGTCCTGTACCACCGGCTTCTTCCAGCGTCACCACAGCCTCGCTGATAGCCCGACTGAGAGACTTTCCCTCTTTCAGTCTCTCGTGCAGGATGTCCCATGCTTTCATTTGCAGAGGATCGTCTGTACGAAATTTTACGGTCGTTGACTTGTACCTGTCCCGGCTCATCGCCGCCCCTTAAGCTCCAGCTTCCGCTCGGCCAGATACTCGAACCCTTTGGCGTTAGCGCAGATATCGTCAATGAATACGACGCCTTCTTTGCCACCGATGTCCGAGTAATTCTTAAGAAGGCAGCCACCGCCGCCGATGATGTAGAGCTTTGTCAGACCTTCCCTGAATCCGTAAATGCTGAGCCGTCTGATGATTTCCTCCGTATAACGTGTGGCGACAGACCTGATTTTCTCACTGATCTGATCATGCCTGCCTGCACAGCCGCTCCGGAGCATCGGCTCGATCATGCTTTCCGGGACATCCTCCGCGTAAAGGCGGCTGAGCTCTCCCCGGATTTCCCGCATGCAAATGGACACGCCGTACTTTTCTGTGGCAACGCTCTTTTCGATTGGCTTCCGGTCCACGATGCGCATCACATTCATGGTTCCGTTGCCAATATCGACGAGCATATTTTCGCCGGCCATATCACCGGCATGAAGCACGGCAGCGTACCCCTGCGGGAAAATGAGGACCTTCCCGATATGGATCCGGTAGTGCTTTCCCCGGAAATCAAATTCGGGATCGATGTCCTGCATGAGATATTTGCGGAATTCATTTTTCTGCCGGGAGACCCAGGCAAGAGGAAGACCTGCCGCCAGGATTACATTTGCATCGCAAAAGCCCCTCACATCGAGTTCTTCCGCGATGGCTGCCAGCGTCAGGATGAAAAAATCATCCGTATCTGTCTTCTCGCCCTGGTAAGTCATGTGGTTCTCACCGATCACATAATACTTATCCCGGTATCTGATAAAGTTCCTGCTGACGACCGGTTCCTCATCGGATCGGTCCACACCGGTGAGAAAGACTTTATGAACGGTCTTAATATTCCCGTAACCGTGATCCACGCCAATAATCACCGGCCTCATTTCCTCGATCTTTTTCTCGATCATCAGTCAATCTCACCACCTTTTTCAAGTAGCCTGCACAGGCTGTCGTAGTTGATCAGCCACTTGTTGCCTGTCTTCAAGGTCACTACCCGTTTCTGCCAGCAGAGCTTCCGCACCGTGTAGGGTGAAAGCCCTGTCCTGGCGGCCGCTTCGTTGATGGTCACCATCTGCGGCCTTAAAACATCCTGCATTCAATTCCCCCTTTCATATCATTTCATCCCGGACTGATAATCAGCCTGCTCCTTGTGCCGGAGACAGCTTCCATTTGCAAATTAAAACAATACTTATGCTCTGTCTTATATATTGGCTGAAAATACCAGATCAAATGAATGTTACTTTATTATATAACATGTTATTTATGATTGCAACTTATATTGTAGAATGTTACAATGATGTTATCAGGTCAACCCTCGTTGAATTTCGAAAAATCCAAATACGAAGAGCTGACCAATAAAAATCATCTTTTTCAAGGAGGTAGCAAATGGAACTAAAAGACGTAATCATCGGAAGGAACATCCGGAATGCACGGCAAAAGAATGAACTGACCCAGACAGATCTGGCCATGAGGCTCAATGTCTCCCGCTCTCTGATTGCACAGTACGAGACTGGCAGAAAAAAAGCTGACAGGGAATTTCTGGAAAAAATCGCGGCCAATATGAGTGCTTGCACAGTGGAAGAACTCGAGCATGTCAGTGAGGAAGATCTCAGGGAAGCAGCCAGAGCTTCTCAGCAAACTATCAGCCAGCGTTTCAGTGAGAACATGACGAAGGAAATGCTGGAAGCCTATCGTCAAAACTGCATCGCGAATGGTCTCGATGTAATCTGCGACTTCAACGGATTGAGCGCAAGCTTTCTCAGTATGATGGAAAAGGATTTGGATCTCCATATTTCGCTTGAAATAAACGATGATAAAAAGCTGGAAGACTACATCACTTATGACGAGGAGACCATGCTGATTTCTCCCTGGGACGTCAAGGAAGTAGTCGTCACTGCTCTGCGAATCAGCAGGAAAACCGACGGGCAGAATGAAGTCAGGATTCCAGTCGCAGACTACAGAGAGTTTCAGAACAATATAACGTCGATCTGCGGTCTTCTCTACAACACTCTGGAGAAGCAATCCGGAACTGTTCCTGATGGACAGGAGGGAAAGGTATGGCGAGCATAACAAGGCGGACTGATAAATCTTTTAGAATCAGGGTTTCAATCGGATTTGATGAGACAGGAAAACGGCAGTACTATGATGAGACCTTTTATCCTGCAGCGAAAGGCAAAGCCGCGCAGGAAAAGGAGGCGAAACGATATGCAAATGAACTCGAGAAGAAAATCAGATCTGGTCGAGACTTCGAGACATCGCAGCTGACGTTTCGGGAATTTTCTGAAAAATACTGGAAGCCCAGAAAAGTCAACACCATAGAGGTGACAACAATGGAAGGATACGAGAGTACGCTGGAGCGGATTGTATATCCCGCCCTCGGTAATATGAAATTGAGTCAGATCAATATCCTGCCGATTCAGAAGCTCTATGATGATCTGGTGGCAGAGGGAAAAGCACCGGCCAGCCTCAGGCAGGTGCATGCCGTCATTAGCGACATTCTGAAGCATGCTTACAAGATGAATGTCCTGGATGAGAACCCTTGTCAGAGAGCCGTACTCCCCAAAATGAAAGCTTCCGATGATATTCGATTCTTCACAGACGAGGAGGCGCTTACTTTTCTGAATTCTCTGCAGGAAGGGTATACCATACACCACCCGGAAAAGATTCGAAAAAATGGTCGAAGTCTCCCTTCTCGTGATCAGCATATCGAAGTTGGCACCCAGTGGATTGTCTACTTTAATCTTGCCATATATGGCGGCATGCGCCGCGGAGAACTGCTTGGCCTCACATGGGAAGATATCGACTATAAAAACAGAACGATTCG
This sequence comes from uncultured Lachnospiraceae bacterium, assembly GCA_902788035.1. GTDB lineage: Bacteria > Bacillota > Clostridia > Lachnospirales > Lachnospiraceae > Chordicoccus. Next base: position 13,429 of record CADAIL010000036.1, read on the forward strand.
AATCAATAAATCCCGGGCAAGGACCCGGTCAGGAGATATCACAAAGAACACAAAAAATAAGTACAGTATCCGGGACGTTACCGTACCGCAGGACTGTATCCATCTTCTCAGGCAGTGGCATAAAGAGCAGATGATGCTTTCTCTGCACCTGCAGGGGCTGTGGAAGGGATACACCGGCAAGGAATTTGACAAGAACTTCATTTTTATTCAGATGGAAACAGGTATGCCGATGGATGTAGGCACACCGACCCATAAGTTCAAAGAGATCCTGAAGATGTATAACGAGACCCACGGGCCTGAGAATCAGCTTCCGGAGATCACGCTTCATGAGCTCCGGCACACGTCGGCCACTCTGCTTCTCGCAAATGGAACAGACATCGAAACTGTTTCTCATCGGCTTGGACACAGCAAGGCGTCGACTACACTTGATATTTACGGCCACGCAATGAAAAAGATGGATTCAAAAGCTTCCGACACCCTTGAATCCATCCTCAGCAATAGAAAAAAGGCGTAGGTCTCCTAATCAAATAATCAAAAAATTAACTGGTGTGACCGAATTGTGACCTTTTTGCCCGAAAAGGTCACTTTTTTTGCCTTATTTCTGCGTATGAAAAAAGCCCGAAAACCTGATAAAATCAACGTTTTCGGGCTTGCTGGAGATAGTGAGACTCGAACTCATGACCCCTTGAATGCCATTCAAGTGCTCTCCCAACTGAGCTATACCCCCAAGCGATGTAGGTATCTTATCACATTTTTAATTAATATGCAAGTTGACTTTTGCATTACCGTAAATTTCCTCGGCAAAGTCGCAACAATTCAGACAGGCTGTTCTTACACTCCGTCTCCGGCGAAAAGCATCCATCTTCGTGAGAAAAACATTGCAGGTCCGACCGAGAAATCAGCAATGCATGTGCATTGCTAAGCTCGCAGAGAAGGACCTGCGTTTTTCGATGAAGATGATGTTTGCGCCGGATTCTAAGATTTCGCTGCAGCCTGTCTGAACTGTTACGCGAAATCAGCACCTCTGAAAAAAAGACTGCCTCACCATGCGGTGAGGCAGCCCAAAGCTTATCAGTAATTAATATTCCGGAAGGTCAAGAATTCTGCCGGCCATCCAGCCATAATCCGGAGAGCAAAGCTCATACCATGTTCTTCCGTCTTCTCTGTTCTTGCTTACGTTGCCTGTTGTTGTTACCCATGTGCCGTTCGGATAGGATGTAACTCTTTCAAAGCTTGTGCCCGGGCCTGCTCTGAGGACGCCGTTCTGCGTTGTCTTTGTGTTGACCTGTCTTTTCTCTCCACCTGCTACGTTCTCAAGATCGTTTACATTAATTTTGTTCATATCTGCCATTTCAAATTCTCCTTTTTATCTGTATGATCGTACTCTTCTTATTAGCGGGTTCCTTTTCGCCCCGACATATATAGATACGAAGTTCTTTTGATGAGGGCTAATAAAAAATTATTTTCATACAGATTTTTTTGAGTCACGCCGGCCGGCATTTTGTTCTGCCCGCCGGCGAATCGTCCTGTTGGCAGAAATATACCATATTTGACGCAAATTATCAAGCTGACCGATCTCAGTTCATTGCGGCAAGCAGCTTCTCATCAATTCGTAACATCACCTGAGCATAATACAGAGAATCCGCATCTGACAGTGTGCTCTCATCAATCGCGTCCAGCGCTTCCATTGCTTTTGTGTATTTCTGCATGAAATCCAGATACTCAGTCATAAGGGCAACCGGATTATCCGACTCAGAATATTTCTGCATGAATTCTACATACTCGTCGAAGAAGGCTTCATACTCATCCATCTGAGCCTTGAACTCGGGGGTGACACCTGCAGGAACGTCGGTGTCATTTGCACCTGTATCCGCAGGCTCCTGTGCCGGCTCTTCCTGAGTCGTGAGACCGTTACCGGTGTAGGCCACAGATGCAGCAATCTTCTTTACATCCTCACCGTATGTGTAAGTTGACTGATCTGTCTCGAGATAATACATCATGAATAAAGCTTGATTGGCTGTATCAAACCAGATATAAGCGTCAACCTCGCTCTGCCCTTTTTCTGTCGGCGTCACAGCTGTACCGGATATACCTGAACAGCCGGCGATCGTAACTGCGGATGTGTTCTGCCATGTGATTTTGAGATTTTCGGCAAATTTATTAATCATTTCCGTTTTTGCTGCCTCGAACTGCTCAGCGGAACCTGTAACTGTATTTCTTTCAATTACAAAACCAACTGTCCCCTGCGGCTCCCCATTAAAGCTGACGCTCACGTTCCCCTTATCATTAAGGGCAGGCGTCATATAGGATGGCAGCGAGAATGCAAATCCCTGATACTCGTACGTCTGATTTGTCGCCTGGTCAAATCCGTTCCGCTGGGCTTTAGTCGGAGCTGCAGTGGGCTCCGCTGCTGTCTGCGCCGCTGCGGATTCTGTCGCTGTAGAGGCTGCCGCACTTTCGACCTTTGACTCCGTTTTCGACTCAGTTTTCGCGGAGCTGCCGGTCGAATCCTTTTTTGTGCCTCCGATCACATTCCCGATTGCGCTAAGGACAATAAGGATAAGAAAAACGATACCCACTTTCTTCAGAATCTTCATAACTTCCGCTCCTTTCCTTTTTTCAGACTGGCGAGTTCAATTCTCGCTTTAGAGACTGGGAGTGGATCCGGGTTGGCCCAGCTTACATTGTCAGACCGAATCCATACGAGAATCCATACGATATTCTCCCACTGAAAACTATAGCGAAGCGAGAAGGTGTTTTATATATCCAAACTTTTTCCAAAGGCGCCGTCGCAATAGAGGTTGTGGCACGTCGCGGCAAGACCGCCAAAGCGTTCTTGAAAATCGGTGAAAACCGGTCGGATATTTTCTGTTTTATCCATGGCTTCAGTAAATTATCCGGTTAAAACCTCATAATCAAGAAGCCGGCAGTCGATCTTGTACAATAACTTACATATGCAGTGCCCTACGAGGGTTGAATCATATACCACAGGCAGTCACGCTAGCTCGTCTTTAAATAAATCCGCTGACAGGTTACTGAAAATGGACTGCTTAAAAGCAGTCACCTTTATTGATTTTGATAATTGATGATGGTAAGACCCAATTATTCCAGATTTGAGCCAACAGTAGCTTAAAGCTGATTTCACTGAAATCTACTGCCCGCCTCTCCACCCGGGCAGTCATGGAACGCTATTCTGAACTAAGATGACTGAATGCCTGCTTTCTTACTTTCAGTCGATAAAAGCTGATTTCTCTGAAATCTACTGCCCGCTTCTCCACCCGGGCAGTCATGGAACGCCGTTTTGTACTAAGATGACTGAATGCCTGCAGACTTGCTTTCAGTCGATAAAAGCTGATTTCTCTGAAATCTACTGCCCGTGAAATCTACTGCCCGCCTCTCCATCCGGGCAGTCATGAAACGCCGTTCTGAACCAAGATGACCGAATGACAGCATTCTTGCTTTCAGTAGAATGGAGTAAATTTAAATGAAAACTACTGCCCTCAAACCACCCGGGCAGTCGATGAACGCCAAACAGAACAAAGATGACCGTCGCTACTACTCAGCAACAGCCCTCATCTTATACCAGCAGTAAATTGCCAGCGGGGCGCATGCGTGTTATCATTACTATAACTGTCTTATAGGAGAAAAACCGATGACTGATAGCCAGAGAGAATGGGCATGGGCCAAAGAAGAACTGGACCGCGAACTCAGGAACCTCGGATTCCCGAGCGAACTCGGCGATGCCATTGCAAAGCAGCTCGGAAGCCCGAAAGCCATCCGGCGCATGACAGCCTATCTCTACAATGTCAAGCCCAGAAACGTGGAGCTTGTTGTAGATGAGATGCTGGCCATATGCAGCGAGATCGCTGCCTGGAAAGAAAAGAAGGCCAGCGAGGCTGCCAACGCAAAATATAACTATATTCTAAATTATGGTCTCACAGATGAGTAAAGCAACCGGTGCTGATTGCAAGCTTACTTTCTTATGAAATATAGTAGCTGAGTACCAAGTCCACAGGAGCTGATGCACCACATGTGGCTCTGACAGTTTATTATCAAGAAAACACGTTTTGTACTGTCTCCCATGGGCTAGCACGACAGTTCAAAAGAGTATTGCCATGTTTTCTACTGTCAGCACGACAGTCGATGTGCCAATTGTAAAGTTGAAAGGCAAACCCATGCAAAACTACCCAACCAAAACTAACTTAATACTGCATTTCCTCTCGGGTTCCAAGCGCTACTTTGCCCTCAGCATGCTCTTTGCGGGACTCGTATCCCTGCTTGATATGGTGAACCCGAAAATCATATCCTACACCGTCGACTCTGTCATAGGCACAAAGCCCGCGGCATTGCCGGGCGTCGTAGATAGACTGATTGCAAATGTCGGCGGCGCAGGCGCTCTCAGGGCCCACCCGATCTGGATCGCCGCCGCGGTTCTTTCAGTCGGTGTTCTGGCCGCACTGTGCAGATACATTTTCAGGACTATGAATACGCGGGGCGCGGAGACATTTGTAAGAAAGATGCGCGACGATCTCTTCGCCCACATCATGTACCTGCCCTACACATGGCACAGTGAGAACAGCACCGGAGATATCATTCAGCGGTGCACCTCGGACGTGAACACAATCAAGAGATTCATCTCGGAGCAGCTCGTGCAGCTCTTCCGCACAGTTATCATGATCGTGCTGGCCCTGTTTTTCATGGGCAGGATCCACTTCCGCGTCATGCTCGGCTCAGCACTCATGATCCCGGTCATCGTGATCTACTCGCTGATTTTCCATGTGAAGATCGGAACTGCATTTGAAAAAGTCGACGTCGAGGAGGGCGTTCTCTCCTCCATCGTCCAGGAGAACCTGACCGGCGTGCGCGTGGTCCGCGCGTTCGGGCGGGAAGTCTACGAGCGCGGCCGCTTCGAAAAACAGAACACCTACTACACGGGCTTCTGGATCCGCCTCATGACGATCACATCCATGTACTGGTCCGTGGCCGACATACTGACAGGACTTCAGATTCTTTTCATTATGCTCTTCGGCTCCGTCGCCTGCATTCACGGCACGCTGACCGTCGGCGGTTTTATAGCGATGACTTCATACAACATGATGCTGATCTGGCCCGTCCGCCAGCTCGGCCGCGTCATCTCTGAGATGAGCAAGGCCGGCATCTCGATCGAGCGTCTTCGCTACATCATGAACTCCGAGATCGAGACGGATTCTAAAGAGGCGGGGGAGCCTCCGATGGACCGCGATATTACATTTGAAAATGTTACGTATGCATATGCAAATGCCCCCTCCCCCGTCCTAAAGGACGTCTCCCTGACAATCCCTGCCGGTTCCACATTCGGAATCCTCGGCGGGACCGGGTCAGGCAAGTCGACGCTCATGTATCTCCTCGATCACCTCTATGATCTGGGGCCGGACGGCGGCAGGATCACGATCGGCGGAGTAGATATCGCAAATATAAAAAAGGACTACCTGCGCCGCAACATCGGCATGGTCCTCCAGGAGCCCTTCCTCTTCTCGCGCACGCTCTCCGAAAATATCGGAATCACCGGACATGAAAAGAACATGGACGAGATCCGGCGAGCCGCAAAAATCGCGAGCATTGATGACGCGATCGAGAGTTTCACCTCCGGCTATGACACATTTGTCGGAGAACGCGGTGTCACCCTCTCCGGCGGTCAGAAGCAGAGGACCGCAATTGCGCAAATGCTGATTTCAAAGCCCCCGATCATGATCTTCGACGATTCTCTGTCCGCAGTCGACGCCGAGACGGACATGAGAATCCGCCGCGCGATCCAGGAGAACACGGGATCTTCGACGGTCATCCTGATCGCCCACCGGATCACGACCCTCATGAACGCGGACCATATCATCGTCCTCGACAAGGGAAAAATCCGGGAGCAGGGTACCCACGAGGAGCTTCTGGCCCAAAACGGTTTATATCGAAGGATTTATGACCTGCAGACTGCGGGCATTGATGAGTCGGCTGCAGGTATCTGATCTCATTGACGGATTGGATGCCGACATCTGGCCTGACTGAAGCAGTAGATATGCTCCAGAAGGGTTTAGGTTTTAATACCAACCAAAAATACACATTAAAGAACGTTCGACGTGGATACCACGCGCATGCTTATTAGACAGTTATAGGAATACAAAAATGAACGAAGAAAAACAGGCCGGCCTGTCCTTATTCGGCATCCCCAGGCTGTTTCCGTATTTAAAACCGTATAGAGTAAAAATCATTTGCATGATCCTGCTCGGCGCGATATCCAGCGGAATGGACGCTGCCTACCCGCTGTTCAACCGTTACGCCCTGAATCACTTCATCGGCGGGCAGACCCTCGCGGGAATCGGGCCCTTCACCTGTCTCTACGTATCGCTGCTCATCCTTCAGGGAATCATCAATTACGTGAGCTCCGTGGAGTGCGGCAAGGTGGAAATGTCGGTGGACAAGGACCTCCGAAACGACGCGTTCAACCACATTCAGACGCTGTCCTTCTCCTATTTCAACCGCAATTCCGTCGGCTATATTCACGCGCGGGTCATGTCGGACACCGGCCTCATCGGCGAAGTGATCTCCTGGCGAATGATGAACCTTGTGTGGAACGGGGCTTATGTCATCGGCGTCCTTGTCGTGATGCTGATCATCGACGTGCGGCTGGCAGCGCTCATATGCCTGCTCGTCCCGATCGCAGTCATTTTCATGATGTATTTCCAGCGGATGCTGCTTGACTACAACAGAAAGATCCGCGAGATCAATTCGAAAATCACGGGCAACTACAACGAGGGCATCACAGGCGCGCAGACGATCAAGGTGCTGGGCGTGGAAGAAAAGATGATCGGCGATTTCAAGGAAGAGACTACCACTATGCGCCGCATGTCCATCCGGGAAGCCCATTTTTCCGCCCTCTTCATCTCGACCATGACAATGATGTCAGCGCTGGTACTGGCCCTGGTCCTCTGGCAGGGCGGCAGGCTCACGCTCGAGGGGCTGATGCAGATAGGCACTCTCGCCGTTTTCATGTCCTACGCCCTCGAGATGCTCGACCCGATTCAAAGTATCATCGAAACTTTGTCCGGTTTCATCTCGATTCAGGCAAATATCGAACGCGTCGTAAAACTTCTCGCTGAAGAATCCGACGTCGCCGACAGCCCGGAGGTCGTCGAAAAATACGGTGATTCTTTCCATCCTAAGAAGGAGAACTGGGAAGAGCTCATCGGCGATATTGAATTCAGGGATGTTTCGTTCCGCTACCCGGACGGCGACGAATATGTTCTTGAGAACTTTAACCTCAAGGTGCCGCATGGGACAAATGTCGCCATCGTCGGCGAGACCGGCGCCGGCAAATCCACTCTGGTCAATCTCGTCTGCCGCTTCTATGAACCCACTAAGGGTAAGCTTCTCATCGATGGGCGGGATGCCCGGGAGAGATCTCAGCTCTGGCTGCACAGCAATATAGGCTACGTTCTTCAGTCGCCTCACCTCTTCTCCGGCACGGTCCGGGAGAATCTGAGATACGGCAAGCCGGACGCAACTGACGAGGAGATCATGAACGCGCTCCGCATCGTGTCCGCGGAGTCAGTGCTGGCTCGAATGGAGAAAGGTCTCGACACCGATATCGGCGAGGGAGGAAGTATATTGTCGACGGGTGAGAAGCAGCTGCTGTCATTTGCACGCGCTATACTTGCCGATCCGAAGATCCTCGTACTCGATGAGGCCACGTCCTCCATCGATACGGTGACCGAAAAGGCCATTCAGAACGCGATCGACGTCGTGATACGGGGCCGGACTTCATTTGTCATCGCCCACCGCCTGTCGACCATTGTCGACGCGGACGTGATCCTGGTCGTGAAGGGCGGCAAGATCATAAGCCGCGGCACTCACGCCGAACTCATGCGGGAGCGGGGCTACTACTACGAGCTGTACACCCGCCAGTACGAGGAGCTTCTCTGGGGGGCGGCGGAATAAAGAGGATCAAGGCGGCGCATATACACTGAGGTAAAAAATCCCACACCATCTCATTGCAGTGCTTAAAAATTCTGCAGAAAGATTGGTGTGGGATGTTTTTTCTCAGTGGGGAAGACCCCCGCTTCTACAGGGTGGGTAAATCAATATCTTGCTCATCTCAGCGGCGGGTCACAATCCCCCACTGAGATAAACGCTCAGCTGCACAATGCTTCACTGGAGCATTGCTTCGCATGCTTAGACACGCGAGGATGCGCAATGCCCTGTCTGCGCATGCCGGTACACGTTCCCGACACTACAGCACCGTATGAACATGAAGATTCGTAAGAATCAATAAGAGAGGAAATCAATATGCACATATCCGGTCTGCCCGGTTTCCTCAACGCGGACGTGGACCATCTTGCCCTCCGGATAATCGAGGATCGTGAATTCTGTCCAATCCGGAAGTTTTGCAATAACATCCGAAGATGTCGACGGGCCTTCACGCAGTGACAGGTATTCCTTAACATTTGCGTAAGCTGTCATTCCGGGCTTCAGGTCTGAGTCTGATGAGCTCTTGCTGCTTGATGAGCTTGAACTGCCTGATGAGTTGGAATTGTCGGAGGAATCTGCCGGCTTAATGTAATTGGCATTAACATACCCTTCCTCGTCTGTTCCCGGAACTCTGACCCTGGCCATACCGTTCTCAAAGCCAAGAACCATGAGCGGTGTGCCCGGATACAGCTTATTAATCATAGGAGCATCCGTGGACGGGCCGCTGCGAAGGCTCAGCCAATTTTCGACGTCCGGATAATAAATCGGACCTTCTTCGGAACTGCTGTCTTTGGATCCGCTGTTATCCTCAAAGTCCTTCTCCTCGCGGGCTGAATAGTCATCCAATGAGATGAAGAGCTCGCCGCCGTCGCCGTACGGGGACATCTCATAGACAAGTTTCACCAGATTCGCATCTGCATAGTAGGTCAGCTCATACGGCCAGTAGAAATCTTCTCTGAACGATCCGATGCTCTTCACTGTTGTGCCGTCGCTCTTGCAAATGAAAAGGTCCGGGCCCAGATATCCACTGACATAGATTGTTCCGTCACCGCCGAATCCGCTTGCCCACTTGGCCGGGCTGCCGCCGAATTCATTGTTTCTCCAGATTTCTTCGCCTGTTGCAAGATCCACGCAGACGATCGATCCGTGCTCAACGTAATAATATCTCTTTCCGTCCTTACCGATATTGCTCACACAGTCGAGCTGTGCAGTCGGATAAGCCCCCGTCGTTTTGTTCCAGATTTCCTTGCCGTTGTAAGTGGCGGTAATGTGGGCGAACTCTTTATCGTCGTCCGTATGATCGAGCTCGAGTGACACCTTCACATCATAAGGGTCATAATCTCCGAGCGATTCGCTGTTTCCTGACTTCTTTGTCTCTTCTCCGGTTTTCTTCTCCGGTGCGTCCGGCTTGGAAGAATCGGTTTTCTCACTATCAGTCTTGCCGCTCTCAATGAGTTCCGGCTTGATTAGGGTGTTTGTCGTGGAGCTCGTGTCGCTTTCAGCCTTGGCAGCTTCACTTGCAACACTTTCAGCCTTACTTTCCAGGGCAGCCTGGGCGCTTTCAGCCTTGGCATCATCCTTCGCGTTCGCTGCATTTTCTGTGACCTGGTTCTCGGTTGTCCCGGAAGCTCCGTTTGAAGCAGTTCCACATGACGCGAGGGCGGCGATGAGTACTGCTGTAAGCAGTATGGTTACAAATCTCTTTCTCATTTTGTCTTAACCTCCGTGGTCTTTAATATCTTCCTGGCACTACCGTCATTAATATCGGGCAGAGGCAGCTCTGCCTTGATATTTGGTCTGCGCTTTGTACAAATTTATCTTGAAGATGGGTGCGGCATCAGATTGTAGAGCATCATAGCGGTCTTCGATACCGGCATGGTCTGAACAGTCAGTCTGCCGGGTCCCGTGACCACCGTGTTGAAGAGTCCTTCTCCGCCGAGCAGTACATTCTTCACGCCTTTGATCTGAACGACATCGAGGTTCATGTTTCCCTGCATGGCAACGACATGGCCGGTGTCGATGATTTTCCTCTGGCCCGGCGCGAGATCATACTCCACGGCAGATCCATCCACCTCGAGAAAAACGATTCCGTCGCCGTAATATTTTCTCATCAGGAATCCTTCTCCGCCGAACAGTCCGCCCGCAAACTTCTTCTGCATATAGACCTCAGAATCGATCCGTCCCATGCTGCACAGATATGCGCCTTTCTGGATGTAAAGCGCTTCCCCGGGCGTGACTCTGATGGCTCTGATCGAACCGGGGAATTTTCCTGCAAATGCAATCTCCCCCGGCACCCTTGCCGTATAATGATTCACGAACGCGTTCTCATTTGTGAGTATGCGTCCGAACATCTTGCCGATGCCGCCTCCCTGCGTCTGCATCTCGATGCCCTCGTCCATCCAGGACATTGCGCCGGCTTCACACTCAATTGTCTCACCGGCTTCCAGATACACGAGCAAGACCGGGAGATTGCCGCCCTTTACTTCATATTTCATTTTTATGCACCTCCAATTCACGTTCCTATCTTATTTATAAAACTCTAAGACTGAAGGGACATTGTCGACACCCAGATACTCCGCAAGCGCATCCACAATAAACTGATGATCCTCGTAGTGCGGGAAAGCTGAGACCACAGCGACCGCGACAAGCTCACCGGTCTTCAGCCTGATTGGGAAGCCGCCTCCGTCCAGAGCATAATCGTTCGGATCAAGCTTATATCCCACCAGATCTTTTCCTCTCATCTCCGAAGACACCGTGAACCAAAGTGAAGACCTCTCACGGTTCATGACTGTGTTGAACTTGCGCCGCATCCAATACGTATTATTCACGGTCGTCCCTGGAGTTAAATGCTGATAGACTGCTATGCCTGCCACATTAAAAATGCCGATCGCGAGCGGCTGACCTGCATCATACACTTTTTGCGCCATTTTGGTCCCGAGTTCAAAAGCATCCTTATAAGTAAATGTATCCGGCTTCAACATTTCTTCCTGCTGATCTATCACCTTTATCAGCTTCTTTGGATCCATCATACTTTTATCCTCCACTTATCCTCTACACATACTTCTGAAGGCGATTATAATATAGAACTATTATAACATATACACACCTTTCTCTTAATTATCTTTACGTTTTTCCAACAAATTGATTAAGATGGCTGAAGGCAACCAATTTCCTCATTTCAAGGTACACTGGTTGCCTTTGCTCAAATACAATGAAAAATCCGACCTCTCGGCCGGATTTTTCATTATGTAAAGCCTCTTTACTTCATAAGAGCTTCAAATCATTTTATTTTCAGCGGTTGATCTCATACTCCGGTCCATTCTTCGTATCGCGGACCGTCACGCCGATGGCGGAAAGGTTGTCACGAATCTGATCGGACAACGCATAATTCTTATTCTTCTTGGCATCCGTGCGGATCGCGAGAATCATGTCAATGAGGGATGCATCCAGAGCGTCATCGCCGCCTGCTGCCGCCTCGGAAACGAACGGCAGACCCAGAATCGGGTTCACGCACTCGTCGACAAAGATGACCGCGTCGCGAAGAACGGCCTTGTCATCGGCAGCGAGAGCTGTGTTGATAGTCTTGACAAGCTCGAAAATGTAGCTGATCGCGAGCGATGTATTGAAATCATCATCCATGGCCTCAAGGAACTTCTCCTTGATTGCTGCCACTGCCTCTGTCTCGATCTCAGCACCCGCCGGGATCTCGACTTTCTTTCTTGCCTTGTCGCAGACGGCGCTTATCTGATTGTAAGATTCCTCAGCTTCCTTGATGCGTGCGACAACAAAGTCGGTCGGTCTGCGGTAATGTGTCTGCAGAATATAGAAGCGGATAGCCAGCGGGGAAGCCTGCTTAAAGAGGTTTTCCATCGTGACGAAGTTGCCCAGAGACTTGCCCATCTTCTTGCCATCGACTGTCACGAGGTTGTTGTGCAGGAAGTAGTTGCAGATCGGCTTGCCATTTGCAACTTCAGACTGCGCGCACTCGCACTCATGGTGCGGGAAGAGATTGTCCATTCCGCCGCCATGAATATCAAATGTATCGCCGAGATATTTCTTGGACATGACCGAGCACTCAATATGCCAGCCCGGATAGCCCATGCCCCACGGTGACGGCCACTTCATAATGTGTGTCGGATCCGCGAACTTCCAGAGGGCGAAATCTTCCGGATTCTTCTTGTCGTCCGCAACGACAATGCGCTCGCCGCTGACCGTGTCATCAAGCGTGCGGCCGGAGAGCTGGCCATATGCAGGATATTTGTGAACATCAAAATAGACGTTGCCCTCATCTGTGACATAGGCGTAGCCTTTGTCGATCAGGGTCTCGACCATCTGCTGAATCTCAATGATGTGACCTGTCGCGCGGCAGCTGATGGACGGACGGCAGATATTCAGCTTGTCCATGGCCTTGAAGAATTCATTTTCATAATTGTAGGCGATGGCTACCGGATCGAGCTTCTCGATGCGTGCCTGCTTCTGGATCTTATCCTCGCCCTCATCCGCGTCACCTACAAGATGACCGATGTCTGTAATGTTCTGAACATACTTTACCTGGTAGCCGATGTATTTGAGATATCTGTAAACGATGTCAAAGCTGATGTAGCTCTTGGCATGGCCGACGTGCGGCATTCCGTAGACAGTCGGTCCGCAGACATACATTCCGACATGTCCGGGGACGATGCTCTTGAATTCTTCTTTTGCCCGCTTGAAATCGTTAAATACGCGTATATTTCTCATAGCAATTCCTCTCTCCTCTAAAGATGACTCCGGACTTCGCCGGTCATTTCATCACTAACCGCTATGATACCACAATTACATGGATTGTAGCAACTGATTTGACCTGCCGACCGGAATTGAATCCGAACGGCAGTTAAACTGAAACGGAGTTTCTGAAACCGGCACAAACATCATCTTCATCGAAAAACGCAGGTCCTCCTCTGCGAGCTTAGAAGATGCATTCGCATCTTCTGATCTCTCGGTCGGACCTGCAATGTTTTTCTCACGAAGATGAATGATTTGCTGCCGGTAACCGAACTGCAAGTACAGTCCGTCTGAATTGTTAGAACGGCAAGCCAAAAGAAATTTTCTCGCACAGCGAAAAGCTTCTCAGTTACTCACTTTCACCAGATGATACATATACGCGTGATACTCGCCCATCTCGACCGGGAGCTTAAGACCGACCTCCGCGAGCACAGTAGCCGGATACGTTCCCTGTGTGGTCTCCTCATAGTACATCGCGCCCGCCTCGAGTCCTTTGATTCTGACGTAGCGGGTCGGATTATTGCCGTGGACCTCATTCATGACCACGCACACAAGCGCTTCACTCTCGTCTCTTGCTGCGAACTCCCAGGCGGTAAACGGATCCTCAAAAGGACTGGTCAATCTGAAATACCTGCCGCCGTGAATGAGCGGCGCGTACTTCTTGTAGATATTGACCTGGTCACCGATCTTCTTTCTCTCCTCATCGGAGATTTTCGTGAAACTGAACTCATAGCCGAAGCTGCCGGCCATAGCTACCAGTGCGCGCGTCTCAAGCGGAGTCACTCTTCCGTTCTGCTCGTTCGGAATGACCGAGACATGGGAGCCGACCGAGGAGATCGGGTAGAAGAACGACGTACCGTACTGGATGCGCAGGCGATCGATCGCGTCAGAGTTATCACTGCACCAGATCTGAGGTGTATAGTACAGCATACCGGCATCGAAACGTCCGCCGCCGCCGCTGCAGCCCTCGATCATGACATTCGGGTAGTTCCGGTTCAGCCGCTCAAGAAGATCATACAGACCGAGCATGTAATCATAGAGCACGCGGCCCTGGTCCTTGGTCTTAAGTGAAAATACATCCGCGATGTTGCGGTTATAGTCCCACTTGACATACTCGATATTAGCTGAATCCAGTATGTTCTTCATACATTCGTACAGGTAATCGACAACGTCTTTTCTCGACAGGTCGAGAATCAGCTGATCTCTTGCGCGAACAGGATCACGGCCCGGGATCTTCATCGCCCAATCCGGATGCTCGCGGTAGAGGTCACTGTACTCGTTGACCGCTTCCGGCTCGACCCAGATGCCGAATTTCATACCGATATCGTTAATGCGCTGGACGAGCTGGCCAAGAGTTCCGCCGAGCTTCTCCTCGTTCGGCGTCCAATCGCCGAGACCCTGTCTGTCATTTTCGCGTGAGCCGAACCAACCGTCGTCCATGACCAGCATCTCGACGCCGGTCTGGTGAGCCTGCTCAGCGAGCTCGACGAGCACATCGCCGGTGAAATTGAAATAGGAAGCTTCCCAGCTGTTGACGAGCACCGGGCGCGGGGTCAGCTTGAATTTACCTCTGCAAATGTGCTCTCGTATACAATCCTGAATATTCTGCGACAATCTTGTAAGACCATCAGAAGAATAGCTCATGATGACTTCGGGGACAGTAAAGCTTTCGCCATTATCAAGCGGGTAGCGGAGCTTTTCGTCCATAAGCCCCATCTGGAAGCGGGTGTTATTGAACTGGTCTTTCTCCGCCTCGCATTTGAATCCGCCGCTGTATACATGGACGAGGGCGTAGGCTTTGCCGGAGTCTTCATTTGCAGAGTGCTCACATAAAATCGCCGCACAATTGTGCTGGTGAGAAGACATGCCTCTGCGGCTGCTGATCACCTGAGCGGTCTCCGCAACGGGCGTCCTGAGGAAGTTCCTCTCCATCGTGTGACGACCGTGGAACGTAATAAAATCATAGTCGCCGGACACAAAATCAAGAACAGCGCTCTGTGCTTTCTCCACATAAATGCGGCCTTCGCCCCTATTTTCAAGAATGAGGGCTCGAGTGATAATGTCATATTCGGGCAGCACGCCGTAGAGCAGACGAGCGCGGACGTGAGTTACGGCGTCCTCGAGCGTGATCTCCAGCGTCTCAGCCTCATCCTGAGAGGCGTAGACAGCGGGAAGCCCGTCAAGACCGTACTTGCCCTTCCTGATTTCATACTTTACAAAGCGGAAATCGCAGGCGTCGGATCCATCTGAGTTCTCGATGATAACTGCCGGGCTGCGATAGTCGCCGGTGCCGCTTGTCGGGAGCTCCTGCGGGAGGAAATCCATGGAATACTGGCGGCTCGGAGTAGAATTTCCGGGAGTGCCGGAAAAACCTCTGTCACCGTAATTTAAAAGAAATTCCATGCAGCCCCGGGTGCGGCGGCCATAGTAAAGGTGCAGAAGAAATCCGTATGGATCTACCTGCATCTGATATGTTGTATTTTCCGTATGGATGGTAAAGGTTCTGTCCTTCCTGCTGTATACGATTGCCATACATTTATCCTTTCGCTGCGATCTGAAAAACATCGCAAATGTAATTTTTTAGTTTCCATAGCACGTTACTCACCAAAATACCATGTTTCTATAAGCTGTACAAGGTGCTTTTTAATCTCTGACATGGAATTATCGTGACAAGTGCTTCGCACCCTGCGCAGCCCGGCAGGAACACCGTGCCGTACATGAATTTCTTTGCAAGTTTTAAGGCTGCATGGTATAGTAGGTCTTATCGGAAGTTGCGACAGCAACTCCCGATAAAAGGGCGATGAAATCGCCCGCATTCGATTATCGGGTTCGCGAAGCGGTTCCGATACTATGAAAAATGAATCGACGAAAGGGTACAATTCATGGACGAAAGCACACGCAATAAAATTCTTCTGGATCTCGGCTGGGCCCTTCTGACGCTGATTGCTTACACCTTTATTCAGCATCTTCTGGGCAACACAGTGACTCTGACCAGCAAGATCGCGATCTTCATCGTACTGAGCGCTCTCCTGCTTCTCAATGATTTCAAATGGAAAAAGAACGACCTGAATAAAAAGAAAAATAAAGAGCCGGAAAAGAATATTAAGAGACATATTCGAAGGCTTAAGTAAATCGCGAGCTCTCAGGGATTCGGCACTGATCCGGATCCCATATTTTATCTCAGCGGCGGATCACAATCCATCAGAATATTCGAAAGGAACCGGAACTTATGACAAAACTGCTGACCTCCCGCGACCTCGCGCGGGTCTCCTGCAGCTCATGTGAGGGCTGCGGCGAGTGCTGCCGGGGCATGGATGACACGATACACCTCGACCCATATGACCTGTACGAACTCGAGAAGCACCTTGACAAGAGCTTCGACGAGCTTCTTGACGTGCGCATCGGCCTGCATGTTGAGGACGGGCTGGTCCTTCCCCACCTGCTGATGCGCGGGGACAATATCGCCTGCACATTCCTCGGACCGGACGGCCGCTGCCAGATACATGGTTTCAGGCCGGGCTTCTGCCGCCTGTTCCCGCTCGGACGACGCTACGAGGACCGCTCGTTCGGCTATTTCGTGGTCGAGGGAGCCTGCCCGCGCCCCTGCACGAAGGTGAAGATCAGCAAGTACCTCGAGATCCCCGGCATAGGCATCTACGAGCGCTACATCAACACATGGCACTACTTCTGCCGGGACGTGCAGGACCAGCTCCGCGCTTCCGGCGACGAGGAATTTATACAGCGGACTGCGCTTCGCATACTTGAGATTTTCTTCGCCGCTCCGTACGACACGGACCGCCCGTTCTATCCTCAGTTCGAGGAGCGGATCGCGCCGTTTATTTAGAACGCTGTTGCGAGAACATCACCCTTAAGATAAAGATTGCCCTGTACGTCCCCTTTAATTGGAGCAAGATGCTCTTTCTTGACCATATAGGCAAGATTCTGTCTGGAGCATTGAAGAACATCACACGCTTCCGCTGTGTCCAGTACATTCTTTTTCACAAAAGAGTAAAAATCCTCCAGGGTCAGCGGGATATTTACCCCGTTTTTATAAAGCGAGGAAGCAGATAAATCCATCGAATCATTGAACGTGACCGCATAACCTCCGGCTGTGATTCTGCCGGAATTATACAGCCTGTCATTTCTGAGGATTTTTTCTATAGTCGGTTGGTCATCATTTGCAAATGTACTCAAATCCACCTTCTTAACACTCCCGTCAAGGAAAAAGCACAGAAGGGTATGATCTGCGCATAAAACGCAGTCTTTCAGATTTTTCCGTCTCCTTATAGCAGCGTAATCCGGCATCTGTGTGAGTTTCCTAATACAAAGGCTGTCCTGAGAGCAACGTCCGCCGGACTTTTCAAGGAAGGTCATTTCATCATACTCCTTCAGCTTATGATTACTCAGAATCATGCCGATATTCTGTCTGCCGCTCGGAATTATGCGCTCCTGCACCCAGAGCAGACTGATATCTCTCGGAATCGTGAAAATGCCTTTCTTTACGAAACTTGTCAAAAGAAGCGGCGCGGTCCATTCATCCAGATAGCCCTGAAGTTCAATAATGAATGTCCGGCTCTTTTCGTAATAAAGGAGAGTTCCGATCGATATTTCATTTTCCCGGTCATATATTTCATAGATTTTCATACATCTGGTACCTTTTAAAAATCATATTCCATATCTTATCGAGATAAATATCCGGCAGGACCCCGTTCAGACCATCGAATAAGTATTCCCGGTCCGTGGAGGCAAGACTGTGTGCAAACACACTTTTTTTATCTTCTATCAGATTCAGGTTGTCCCTGCATGAATATGTACCGATAAAATTATTGCACGGTCTGTCGCTAAGTACATCAAATTTTGTGACGTCCTCCTCTGTATAACACGAATAAAGCAGCGATAATCCGTGATCAAACAGAGGGGCGATCCGCAGCGTTCGGGCTCTCGCATTCCTCAAAATCTCAATATTGGCTCCATGCCGATCTCTGTTCAATATCAGAAAATCTACCGCGATCATAGCATCTATATATTCCCGCCATCCGTTACGGACGCAGAAATCATAATGGGGCTCTCCCGGAAGGGAATTCGTGCGGTAGTAGTCGTCCAAAGCTATTTTGCTTTCACCCCGCTGTTTAAAATCCTCAGACGCGCACAAATATGTGTTATAAGCCCTGCCCTCAATTTCGATTTCCGCATGTATCAATTCATAGTGAAGATGAGGAATTCCCAATATCGTGAGCAGCCTGTCAACAATAATCTCATTGATGCACTCATGACCAATAATACCGCGGGCTGCATCAAAATTGGAAAGTTTATAATATATCTTCCTATTGTTCAGTGTTGATCCGCTTTTCAGGAAAGTTCCTGCGGTACCGCTGGAGCTCCTGATATGAGACCATTTCAGATAAGCGAGGTCCTGCAGTTCATGTATAATTCTGGTTTCCATATTTCCCTCAGAATATATTTAATATTTGACGACCGTCAAATAGTTTCTTGCGTTGAATGCGATCTTTAAACTCACGTCAAAACGACTCATCCTCACCTTTATTATACATATTAATTTGACGCTCGTCAAATAAAATAGATAAAAATCGATTTTTATCACTTTTATTTGACGGTCGTCAAATTATTTTCTTCAAAACCACAGGACTTGCAACATACTTTTGTATGCGATGGCACAATAAAAGAGGCCGCATAAAACAACTAATTGTTTTCCTTGGGCCTCTTCGCTCACTACCTTTTCAATTCTCACTCATTTTCTCATACTGAAGATTGCGTCCTCCAAGTCAATCAGGTACACGTAATAGACCGGTCCGAACGTCGGGTCCATCACGAGATGGCCGAAGTCATCGACTGTCTTGACGGTCCCGTCCTTGCAAATGATCCTATACCGCACATAGTCCATCCGATTCTCATTCTCTGGCGACTCGAACTGCTGGACCGCAATCTCCTTCTCCGACGCTTCAAGGTCATCGGGGTGAACGATTCCGCGGAAGCTGTTTCCGACGTAATTGCGGAATTCCTTTACGGACTTGCACTTGAACATCTTGGCAAGCGAATCGCTGGCGTACAGGATTTTCTCATCACCCTGGGCCTCATAGACAAAGAAGCCTCCGGGCATACCCTTGGCAAACTCCTCCAGCGCGAACATGAACTGGTCTCTGTGAGGCACTTCCATACCTTCCTCATAGAAGCGGTATCTGCCGCGGCCCTCATATTTCGAATTGTAAAGCGCAATGTCCGCTCCCTTCATCAGCTCATCGAAATCAGTGCCGTGGTCAGGTGTCATGGAGATACCGACGGAGAAGGTGAAGGGCATGTTGATGTCGCTGACTGCATTTGCATGCTTAAGGGAACTCTGAAACTCCTCAAGCCTCGAGCAGACCTCCATCTCGGAGGTGTCTGTGTAAAAGACGACGAACTCGTCACCGCCCAGGCGAAATACGATGCCCTTGTCCGAGAAGCGGCGCTTGATTTCCTGCCCGCTCTGCACAATGACATGGTCTCCGACAAGGTGTCCGTAGCTGTCGTTGATTTTCTTGAAATGATCCCCGTCAAAGAGCAGGAACGCGCACACCTCATCGGGGTGTGCTGCCATATATTCATTGATCCTCTTTTCACCGCCTCTTCGGTTCAGAAGTCCGGTGATTGCGTCTTCTTCGGACAGTCTGGACAGATGGGCTACCAGTTTTTCATGTTCCATAAACGGCCTCCTTTCAGAAAAGCAGCGCATGGACGGGTGCCAGGGTGTGGATCGTGCTACCTTGCGGGTCCAAAGTCCACGCTTTTCATAGAGTGTACCACAGATTCAGGATTTGGTGAAGAGTTGTCAGATTTTTCTTGAAGAAATTAGCGAATCGAGTGGGAAGACAGCTAAAATGAGCCATCTCTACTGCCTCTGCATTTCAATCTTCATTCAAGATACATTTCAATTCTCATTCAAGATATAACCCCCTCAGCTTCTCAAGATCCTCTCGGGTCAAATCATACTCCTTTTCGAAAAAGGTCTCATAGCTCGGATAGCGCTTATGGATCATATTGAAAACAGCCTCCCCAAATGACCTGTCGACACCCTCCTGGATCCACATAAATGTGTGAGCGTTTTTACTGATCCGGGTCAGTATGCGGTGCTTCCGCAGGCTGGCCTTGATCAGCTTGCCGCGATACTTGTTGGTCAGCACATAGTCATCAAGAATCGTCTCCTCGTCGACGCCGAGCGCGAGCATGATCAGGATCGCGGCTACGCCGGTGCGGTCTTTGCCCTGGGTGCAGTGGAACAGCATGGGGGTCCGCTCCCTGAGCATAAGGTCGAACATCTTCTTATAGGCTTCGCTGTCAAATGCAATAAATCCGTACACATGCCTCATCAGGCTCGCAATCTTGTCTAGCCCCGGTTCCTTGAGCGCCATTGCGAACATGGCAGTGGCCGAATAATCAACATCATTGCCATCGTTGTCGCGGATCGCGCTGATGTGGTAATTGGTAGCGCCCTCGATCGGCGGATCCGGAAAGGCGGCCTCCTCAAGCCGGCTGCGGAAATCAAGGACGCTCTTGATTCCCATTTTCTCCAGCGCGGCGATCTCCCGCTCATTCATGGATCCGAGCGCGCCGCTCCGGAAGAACACACCCTTCTTTATTGTGCGCCCATCCTTAGTTTTATAACCACCGAGTTCACGGAAATTGTTTTCAATTCTGAAACCTGACATAGTTTTCTCCTTGAAGGGTCAGGGCTGTCGCATTAAGGCGAGCCACCACTATATATGGCAGACTTTATTTGCAAATGTCCGCCCTATATAGTGGTGACACCGTCTAATGCGACAACCCCATTCCACGTGTATTCTACACATCTATCAACATTCAGATTATATCACAAAGAGTACCTGCATCACCGCTTCACAGTGTAATTCAACCGATTATTCTTGATTTTTATCAGCGTCTCGAAAACCTCCGGATTATTCAGCACAACGAAGCTGAGACTGCTCCTCGCTCTCGTGATATTCTGATAGAAAAGTCTCGTGAAAAGGTAATCCGGATCGGGCTGGCTCCTGCCCGCAAGCTCTCCAAACTCATTGTAATAAAAATTGGAATCCATGACGACAATTACCTTGTCGTACTCCTGCCCGATGACCTCGCGGGAGCTCGCCGCATCCGCGTAGTACAGCGCGTCCGGATCTCCCTCGGAACGGACAACAGCGTCACCCTCGTCCACAGGAGACGGAAACAGAGTGATGAGCTGATACCCTCGCGACATGTAGAGGCGGAGGATGAGATCGGCTTCGCGGGTGTCATTTGCACACAGCACGTCCACATCCTCATACGTCATCTTCCGCTTCGGGCGGTCGTACAGCCGCAGCATGTTCCGAATAAACGAATTAATCTTATTATTCGTTCGAACCCTGTCTTTTAGCCTGAACTCCTCAAATCCCTCTATCCGATTCAGCCGCTCCGGATTGTTCCGGCGGATCTCCGACTTTGAGAGAGCCTGGGAGAAGTCGTATGCAAATATACACCGCTTCGACTCCTGCTCCGCCGCCCCCAATATGTCATCGAGGACAGACGCGTAAAGCCGCTGCGTCTCATCCACACAGATGATCTCGTATTTCTCGAGCGTCTTCCGATCGACCGTCTTTGCCGGCAGCAGATCCACTCTGTCCGCGTGCTCTTTCAGATACTGGTGGCCCTCCGACAGCATCCCGCTGTGCACAATGCAGGTCGGCCTGGTCTCCCCGTATGCAAACGCAATATCGTACAGCAGCAGCGTCTTCCCCGTACCGGCCGAGCCTCTGATTCCGAAGAGCCGTCTTTCCGGATCCGCTTCCATGATGCTCTTTCTTATCGATGTCTGCTGGTTATTCAGAAAATACTCTTTTTCGAGGAAACGGTCCGGCGTGTTGATTGGCGAGACAAGGTAGAAGCAGGGATCAAAGAACTGTTCTATCCCGCTCTCACAGTAATCCTTTCCTATTATGCTGATGATTTCCTCGAAGGAGCTGTATTTGAGCCCGTTGTCATACCTCATCACCCGCATGGATTCGTAGTCATGGATCAGCGTAAAGCTGTAGATCTTTTTATTCAGATGTCCAAGATAATACCGATTTTGATACAGCTGCTTTTCCACTCTCCGAAGCTCGACCGGCTGGCTTTTCAGCTCAATGTTGATGACTGCGTCCTCGCTGATTCTGAGCAAATCGAATTCTTTACCGATCTGCGGAATCGTAAAGGCGTAGAACCAACCGTCGTAGGCATGGGGAGCCGCGCCGCATAAAAAGAACTGATCAACGATGCTGCTGATCATATCAATTTCTTCGGTCCTGCATTTGATAGTTTTTTCTCGCCCGGACAGAGCGTATTCATACTCGCTCAGTATCTCCGGGGCGACCTGCCTTGTAAGCAGGTACAAGTTTACAGATTTCATAACGGACCTCCACACGGTGCGGGGTTGCAGCTGCTATGGATTTCGTATCCGGTTAGTTTTCTTTCTGAGTGCCTTAATGATATCATGAACGTTGTCCTTTGTGACAACTAAAAGTCACAAGTATTGCGCAATGAAAAAAACTGTAATGAATAATTGTCACACAGGATCCCTCATTAGCGTTATATTATACAGATCGCGATTTACTACTCCATAATAAAGACGAGGTGAACACAGTGAAGACAGGAAAGGATGGTATCAGCGATATCATTTCAGTCTTTAATATGTACGAACAGAAAATGTACCATATCGCATACGCGATCCTGCACGACAGTTATCAGGCCGAGGATGCGGTGATGGATGCATTTGTCCGTCTGCTGGAACGGCAGTATTCACTTGAAGACCCCGCGGCAAATGCGACCAAGCGCCTCATCATACAAGTTACCCGCTCGGCAGCCATTGACCTGTATCGAAAAAACAGCAGGGAATCAGAGCGGCAGACTCTGGTGGATGACCCTTCCGCGCTGCGGTCTTCCGGGCAGAAGGATGCGTTCACGTTCGAGGCGGGTGATTTAGAGTCGATGCTGCAGCATTTGCCGCAAATATATCGGGATGTGCTTTACTGCAGCTATGTCAGAGAGCTTTCGGCCGAAGAAATATCAGATGAACTCGGCATCAGCCAAAGTGCCGTCCGCAAAAGAAAAGAGCGGGGGCTGCGGATGCTGCGGGAGCAGATTGAATAAAGTTTGGGTAGCTGCGAGGTTGTTTAGCGTATCGTTTTTTTGCCGGGAAGAATACAGGCAATTGCAAGATTGCGCGGTGTTCCGCATTTGCATGGAAAATTTCGACAAACACGAGATTGCGCGGTATTCCGCATTTGTCTGGAAAATTCCGACAAACACGAGATTGCGCGGTATTCCGCATTTGTCTGGAAAATTCCGACAAACACGAGATCGCGAAGTGTTCCGCATTTGCCTGAAAAGATATAGTAAAAGGAGATCTGTGACATGGAAAAGAATTTAAAATCATACGAAAATGAACAATTTCCCGACTGGAGTATAGAAGAGTTTGATGCTATCTCGGAGGACCATGTTTTTTCCGAGCAGTATCAGAGAGAAAAGAGAAAGGTCATCAGAGCACACAGCAAAAAGAAGGCACCCCGCCGCTACTTTATGCAGGCTGTTGCAGCGGCAGCCGCATGCATTGTGCTCCCGGTAGTTGTCTACGCCGCGGTGACACATGCGGACTTCTACCGGAATGCATTCGGAAATGCCGGACGGCAGAGCGTCTCAGCCCACGAGGAAGTCCTGGACGATGGCAAGGGCGGGCAGCTCACGGTGACATACCCCGAGCGAGAGTACGTCCCCATCGACGAGGAGATGGCGGAAGCCCTGATCGGCAGCAATATAAGCTCTGAACCGGTCGAGGTGCAGATCAATGACCACAAGCTGACCATTAACTCCGCGGTACGTGATGAGAATGCCATTGTGATGGAGTTCACCCTCGAGTGTGAGACCGGAGTTACAGCGCTCAATTACAGCGAACTTGATAATGAAGCGAAAGGTGCCTTTATGTCAGAAGAATCGACCTTCAGTTTCAGGGTCGACGGCACTGCTGAGAACATCTATGTCGATCTCGAAAAGAGCACCGAGACCTGTCTGCATTGCTATTATTACGGGCTCTTCGTATTTGACGGACCTCTTGCCGACGGTAAGTCACCGACGCTTGACATCACATATGCGGACGAACCGCTTGTCGATATCTATATGAATGAGCCGCTTGACGGTTCCTATATGGACGAATCGCTTGACGGTTCCTATATGGACGAATCGCTTGACGGCACCTATATGGACGAATCGCTCGATGGCACCACTGACAAATCAAGGATTCACGAAGCGCAGGTCGCGATTCCTGCTGAGCACACGCTTGATCTGCTGACATTTACATCCGACGCAGGTGGTGTTCTCGAGCTGTCACCGATCAGTCTCAGTATTGACATGGGAAAAGGCCTTGGTCTCACGAATCTTGAGGCTTATGATCCCATTCACCTGAATACAATGTCGATTCATTACAACGATGGCTCATCCTATCAGGTCTACGACAAAGACGGCTATGTTGACAACACCGCATACATGTGCGGGGGCTGCGGCGCGGCTCAGACAGAGATCATGCTCCTGTTCAATCGCTTGATCGACCCATCTAAGATTGATTCTGTAGAAGTGAATGGTTTGATTTATAATGTGAGCGAGTAAAAATGGGGGTTGTCAAACTTATGTAAACTTTCGCAAACTAAAGGCAGCTATTTGTCCTGAATGCAGGATTTTAGCTGCCTTTGTCATTGACTCATTCTTGCCTTCAAGACCAAAAGGCAACTAAGAATGCCCTCCATGGGCTATTCTGCTGCCTTTGCGACAACAGGCTTCTTCAGGCTCTTGGCCAAAGGCAACTAATTTAGCCTTCCGCGGGCTATTTTGCTGCTTCTGTGACAACAGGCTTCTTCAGGCTCTTGGCCAAAGGCATCTAATTTGCTCATTCATGGGCTATTCTGCTGCCTTTGCCATGACCGTCATCTTTCGACCTACAGCCAAAGGCATCTAATTTGTCCTTCCATGGGCTATTCTGCTGCCTTTGCCAAAAAATCACATTTCCTTCAATTCTTGAAAGGCATCAATTTTGGGATTTCTCGGGTTTTTTGCTGCCTTTGGTCCGAGGGTTCATGTCACATGAATCTTGAAAGGCATCAATTTTGGGATTTCTCGGGTTTTTTGCTGCCTTTCGTCCTGGGGCTATTGTCCTTCAATTCTTGAAAGGCATCAATTTTTGGATTTCTTGAGCTTTTTGCTGCCTTTCGTCCTGGGGTTCATTTTTTCATCAACACAAAAGGCAGCAGACCGACCCACCTGAAGCCATGTCTGCTGCCTCTGCCCTAAACCACAATCTCTTATTATCTCTTATTCTCCATGCAGCTCCACCACCATCATATCGTGGTGCAGCGCTTTAATCATCTTTCCAAACACATCCGCGGTGCGAAGCCTCAGCGATGAAGTATTGATGCAGGGATGGCATCCGAGATACTCGCCCTTAAGAACATCCTGATCGACGACGAGCTGCACCTCATTCTCCTTATCAAACATCAGCCCCAGGATGCTGGACGACCCCGGCGTGCAGCCGATCAGCCGCTCCATCTCCTCGCCCGAGGCGAAGCTGAGGCGCGCGGAGCCGATCTGCTTCGTGATCTCTTTCGTCTTAAAGACCTTGTCATCGGGCATGAGCAGCAGATAATAAGCGGTGTGCTGTCTGTTGGTCAGGAACAGGTTTTTGCAAATAGTAGCCCCCAGCACCTCATCAATCTCCTGACAGGCCTCCATTGTGTTGGCCTCCTCATGATCAATTCGCTCATACTCCATTCCCAGTGAATCAAGAAAATCATAGCACGCGATTTCTTTATCGAGACGGCCTTCGCCCGTTTCCGGCCTGCCTTTAAACAATTCATATTTCATAAATAAACTCCCTTCGCATGTTGTGGGCGGAAACCCACG
Organism: uncultured Lachnospiraceae bacterium; assembly: GCA_902788035.1. Taxonomy (GTDB): domain Bacteria; phylum Bacillota; class Clostridia; order Lachnospirales; family Lachnospiraceae; genus Chordicoccus. The sequence continues at coordinate 39,133 of CADAIL010000036.1, forward strand.
GCCATTTGGCAGTGGGAGGAGCCCCTTTGGTTGCTTTAACAGAGCATACGCGCTATAATAATAACAACAACATTATATAAGAGAAAACCGTTAGGTGTGTTGCTCACCAAAGGCACTCTTAGCACATTGACAAGTATATATGGGGTTGCCGTTAGAAGTCTTGCAACGGCGTAAAATATACTCAAGCATTACTGACTGTACAGCATGGGAAGTTTAGTACCTGATACAGTTACAGATGAGCATATCTTGTCTGTAAAGGGTGATGTCAACCACCCTGTGATGTAACGCCACTATAGACAGCAATATCTATTGGGGTCAAAGGTCGGAGGTGCAAACCGTTACTACGACTGGGCAGTTACAAGCCCATGACCTTTAGGTCGTGGGTAGT
>CADAIL010000037.1 GCA_902788035.1 uncultured Lachnospiraceae bacterium
AAACTTTTTATCTAAGTGTTACTGGAAGCATAAGATATTTTGGTCAGATGGTTATTTTGCTTGCAGTATAGGCGAAGTATCCTCAGCAACTATACAAAAATATATCGAGAACCAAGGTTAATGGCTACGAATTTACAAGGCTCCTCCCACCGCCCAAGGGCAGTGGGTTTCCGCCTACGACAACCGAAAGGATTTTATTTATGAATTCTCTACGAAGCGTAGCGCGCAGAGTACCACGCCCATAGGAGCTTTCGCACCGCATGGCAGTGCAAGTTCAATATACGGCGCAAACATCATCTTCATCGAAAAGCGCATATCCTTCCCTGCGAGCTTTACAATGCATACGCATTGTTAATTTCTCGGTCGGATATGCAATGCTTTTCTCACGAAGATGATATTTTGCTGCCGATAACGAACTGCAAGAGCAGCCCGTCTGAACCGGTCCAGGCCAATCACAGAGAATAATAGTTGCCTCCGGGATAACTCTATATCTCCAAATACAGCCATCTTTTATGTTAAATTTTACTATCGGGCACCGAATAAAACCAGTTATTTTTACTGATTCCGTCTCAAAATACAGAAAATTTCACCCGACATGTATCTGATCATTCCCGGGCAGCGAAGCTCATACAGTAGACAAAGACAGCGCAGAATCCGATACGGAAAGCTTCTCCTTGCCAGGCATAGTTTCTGTGATATAATTCTACAAGGGCACCAGTTCAGACAGGCTATAACGAAATTCCATAACCCGGCGCAAGCATCATCTTCATCGAAAAACGCAGGTCCTGCCCTGTGAACTTAAAATGCTGCGCATTTTGATCTCTCGGTCGGACCAGCAATGTTTTTCTCACGAAGATAGAATACTTGCGCCGGAAATGGATAGTATATTATGCCTGCCTGAACTGTTACCTAAAATGCACTGACAAATCGCAAAGGCAGGTATTATAGATTGATAGAACGATTCAAAAATATAAATCCTCGTGTTCTTATGACTCATGTCATCATCACCCTCGGTTATCCGGCCGCAAGAGCTTTTATTGCAGAGCAGAATAAGCTGCAGCTTTTCACAGACGCTATGACTATCACCGGCATGGTCCTGATTATCGGAGGTCTCATTTATAGCTTTGTCCTGCACGGTGACTTTGACATCGGCGGCTTCGTCATGAAGCGGGGCTTCCGAAGAGTAGACGACATGGCGAATTTCGGGAAATATAAAGCAAAACAGGAAGCTGCCAGAATGAAAACCTTCAATTATCCCCTCTTTCTCGGAATCCTTTACCTAATAGTCTCAGCCGTGATTGCCTACGGCTTTCTATAAAAAAGAACCCGGAGCTGTCGCAATAGAGGTTGAGGCAGCCTTCGCTATCGGTAAGAATCCGGCCGTTAAGGCCGGATTTTTCTTATTTTTAGCTTTGCCTTCGGTAAATTATCTGGTTTGAACCTTGTTATCAAGAAGTCGGCAGTCGATCTTGCAAAATAACACACATGTACAGTGCTCATAAGGGTCAAATCAAAACGCATAGGCAGTCTCGCTGACTCGTTTTTTGTTAAATCAGCTTAACACGCTACTGAATTCGCAGTGAAAAAGCAGTCACTTTTATTGATTTTGATATACGGTGATGGTAAGACTTACTTATCTCAGGTTTGAACCAGCAGTAGTTTAAAGCTGATTTCTTCGATATCTACTGCCCTCCATTCCTCCCGGGCAGTCAATGAACGCCGTTTGAACTTAGATGACTGCCAGCCTGCTTTCTTGCTTTCAGTCGATTAAGGTTAATTTCACTGATCACTACTGCCCTCTACGACACCCGGGCAGTCATGAAGCGACGTTTTGAACTTAGATGACTGCCAGCCTGCTTTCTTGCTTTCAGTCGATTTGAGTTGATTTCACAGAAAGCTACTGACTTCTAAATCACCCGGGCAGTCACGAAGCAGCGTTTTATCCATAGATGACTGCAAGCCTGCTTTCTTGCATTCAGTGGATTTGAGTTGTTTTCACAGAAAGCTACTGACTTCTAAATCACTCGGGCAGTCATGAAGCCGCGTTTTGAACTTTGATGACTGCCAGCCTGCTTTCTTGCTTTCAGTAGGTTTGAGTTGATTTCACAGAAAGCTACTGCCCTAAAAATCATCCGGGCAGTCATGAAGCGACGTTATGAACTTTGATGACCGCCACCACTCAGCATAAGAGGCTGCCGCACTAATGCGACAGCCTCAGTTTTTTACTCTCTATGAGGAGCAGCTTCTCATTTTACTCCTTTTTCCTTCTCGAGCCTTGTCGCCTTCTCGCAATAGCCGTCAAATTCTTTCGGCGTGCAGTAGACAAAATGGCCGGGGCGAACTTCACGCATCTCACGCGGATCGCCGGACTGATCAAGTTCGCTCGGGTCATAGACCTTATGCTTTCTGTTCTTCTCGATCAGCGGGTCCGGCATCGGGACCGTGGATAGCAGGGCTGTCGTGTACGGATGCAGCGGATACTCAAAGAGCGTCTCTGACTCCGCGATCTCGACAATCTCGCCCAGGTGGATGACCGCGATTCTGTCCGCGATAAAGCGGACGACCGAAAGATCATGAGCGATGAAGAGATAGGTCAGATCCTTTTCCGCCTTCAGCTTGTTCATGAGGTTCAGGACCTGGGCTCTGATGGAGACGTCCAGCGCGGAGATAGGCTCATCCGCGACGATGAACTTCGGCTCCATGATCATAGCGCGGGCAATACCGACACGCTGGCGCTGTCCGCCGGAGAACTCGTGCGGATAGCGGGACTTGTGCTCGGGCAGAAGACCGACATCCTGCAGGGCCTTGTCTACCTTGGCAAGACGGTCATTCTCATCTTTGTACAGATGGAAATTGAGAAGACCTTCCGACACGCAATACTCAATTGTCGCTCTCTCATTCAGCGATGCCGCAGGATCCTGGAAGATCATCTGAATATTGCGGACAACATTTCTGTCCTCTTCCTTGGAGATATTTCCGGAAATTCTCTTTCCTTCAAATGTAATCTCGCCGGCACTGCAGGGATTAATGCGCATAATCGCGCGTCCGAGAGTTGTCTTTCCCGATCCGGATTCTCCGACGAGTGCAAATGTCTCGCCCTTGTAAATGTCAAAATTGGCATCCTTGACGGCTTTAAATTTCTTCTTTCCGCCTGTATCGAAAGAGATGTCCACGTGTTTGACGGACACGATCACCTCTCTGTTATCATTATTCGACATGGAATGCGCCTCCCTTATCTGTCATTTTCTTGATCTTTTCATGAAGATTCTGGATGACCTCCGGTTTCTCCAGTTTCGGCGCTCTCGGGTCGAGAAGCCATGTCTTAGCGTAATGCGTATCACTTACCTTAAAGAATGGAGGCTCCTGCACGAAGTCGATCTTGAGAGCATGTTCATTGCGGGGTGCAAATGCGTCTCCCTTGATCTGATTGTACAGTGACGGCGGTGTGCCGGTGATATAGTAGAGGTCCTGACCCTTGACACCCAGCTGAGGCAGACTGGAAAGCAGCGCCCAAGTGTAGGGATGACGCGGATCGAAGAAAATCTCCTCGACATTACCGTATTCAATGATCTGTCCGCCGTACATGACGCCGACGCGGTCGGCAACGTTGGCAACAACGCCCAGGTCATGAGTGATGTACAGCGTGGTGAACCCAAGTTCCTTCTGCAGATCACGGATCAGCTGCAGGATCTGAGCCTGAATGGTAACGTCCAGCGCAGTCGTCGGCTCGTCACAGATCAGGATTTCCGGATGGCAGGACAGAGCGATCGCAATGACGATACGCTGGCGCATGCCACCGGAGTACTGGAACGGGAACTCATCAAAGCGGTCGGCCGCGTTCTTGATACCGACGCGCTCCATGATTTCAATGGCCTGTTTTTTTGCTTCCGACTTAGAGACGCCCTGATGCTTCTCAATGACCTCGGTGATCTGAGAACCGATTGTGCGGATCGGATTCAGAGATGTCATAGGATCCTGGAAGATCGTGGATATCTTGGCACCGCGGATACCTTCCCAGTCCTTATCGGTCTTCAGCTTTGTCAAATCCTTTCCATGGAACATGACCGAACCATTGGAAATCATACCGTTGGATTCCAGCATTCCGGTAAATGTCTTTGTGAAGACGGATTTTCCGGAACCGCTCTCGCCTACGATCGCGAAAGTTTCTCCTTCATACAGATCCAGCGAGATACCGCGGATAGCTGTAAGATAATTGTCCCTGACCCTGAATTTTACTTCAACGTCTTTGGCGGACAGTACAACATTTCTATTCTCTGACATTGTTATTCCTCCTACATGTGCGTACGCGGATCGGCTGCGTCAGCAAGTCTCTGCCCTACGATATAGAGCGAAATCGAGATGATTGCCAGAACGCTGACGGGAATCCAGAAAAGATGCGGATAGCCGTTCATGTACGAAGTATACATGGCGATGGACTGACCCAGAGATGCGTTTGTTGTACCAAGTCCGAGACCCATGTAAGAAAGGAAAACTTCGTAGGAAATAAGCGAAGGAACCTCACGGGATACATACGTCATGATGACGGAGATAAGGTACGGAAGAATGTTCTTCACGATCATGGTCCATGTGCTGGTGCCCAGGCACTTGGAAGCCAGGTTGTATTCACGGTCACGGATGATCATGACCTGCGTACGTATAAAGTAGGCTACGAAGATCCACTCTGTACAGGTCATGGTGATGATCAGAGATCTCATACCTGCGCCGAGAACGTAGGAAAGAATCATAGCCAGAAGAAGGAACGGTACGTTGGAGATGACGTTGTAAACTTCGATCATCCAGCGGTCCATCTTCTTTGAGAATCCCCAGAGAGCGCCGACCGGGATGCCGATCAGCATGTTGATGGCCGTGCAGATAAAGCTGACGATGATGGAGTTCCGGGCACCTGCCCAGACCGCGTCAAAGACTTCGTTGCCGACATGGTCGGTTCCAAAGATGTGCTCTGCAGACGGCTTAAGGAACTTGAGGTGCGAGTTGTTGATGTTCGGTGTCTTTATGGGACTGTAGCCGGACACCATGGGCTGTATCAGCGCAAACACGATGATGCACAGCAAAAGGATCGCGACCGCGACTGTGAACTTATTCTTAAAAAATGTTCTCCAGACAGATTTCCAGTATGAGTACCGGGGCGCTGCAATATGTTCAGATTCGAGCTCATCGAACTCCGCAAACTCGAACAGATTGGTGTTTTCCATATCCATTTACGACCTCCCTGCCTTCTCACTGAGTGAAATTCTGGGATCTACCTTTGTCAATACGATGTCTCCGGCCAGTACTGACAGGACCGATACTGTGGAGAACAGGAACGCAAGGGCGATGATCATGACGTTGTTATACTGCTTGATCGCATTCGGAAGCATCTTGCCCATACCACCGACAGAATAGATTGCCTCGGTGATGATGGCGCCGGTGATGCAGCCGGCCAGCGATGCGGGAATTCCCTGTGCAATCGGAATGATAGCATTCTTGAAAATGTGCGTGCGGAAGATCTCTCCCTGGCTAAGTCCCTTGGCCTTTGCGAACTTGACATAGTCCGCGCTCATCTGGTCGACCACGTAGCGGCGGGTCCACAGCATGAGGCTGGCGATGGACGGCAGGGCAAGAGAGATGACCGGCAGTACCCACGAACGCGCGTCTCCCGGTCCGTAGGTGGTAAATACCGACGGAAGGTTGAACAGCAATGTTCCAAAATAACGGAAGAGATAGATATAAGCCAGAGACGGGACCGCGATGATAAAGATGATATAGACCATACCGAGTTTATCCGCGAGCTTATCTTTTCTTCTCGCCATAAGAAGACCGAAGGGCAGACCCAGCGAATATGCCAGAATCATGGCTATAATACCCATTCTGAAAGATGTTCCGATCATTGAAGGCTGATTTCTGTAGACCTCATAATCCGCATAGTGATCCGGGAACTTCTTTGTATCCATTCGGTCGAGGACCGGCTTATACTTCAGAGTGCCGAAATTGATTCCGGATTCTCCCTCAAGGCCGGTCTCATAGACGACATGGCGCTTCGCCTCATCGCCCTGTGACTGGAAGAGAACACGCATGACATCGAGACCCTGATAGGTCGGGTAGGAAACACCGAAATTCAGACGGATGAAGTTCTGGTGGATCCAGGGGAACTTGCTGTTTGTATAGAGAAGATACTTGTATGTTGTGCCGCTGCCGATAATGGCCAGACCGCCGGACGGAGTACGGCCGAAGGAAATTCCCCTTTTAAGATCGGGATTCGCCTCATCCTTTACAGACATCGGTGTGTCGATCACAATGAGATGGGAAAGCCATGAACCCATTCGCTTGATGACCGGTATATCCTTATACGCATAGTAACGCCCATTTCCCAAATACTTTTCAACAGTATATCCTTTCGATGTATACAGCTCGAGGAAATCCTTACTGTCTTTGGAATCAGGTTCAATAGCTGCCGCCATCTCCGGGCTGCCGGCGCCATAAATCTCCTGGCAGTAATCATTTATTCTGACATAGTCCAGATACCCCAGTTTTTCCCAGGTAGAGTACACATACTCTGTCTTATCGTCCGACTTACTGCTCAATTTGCGGTAAGTGCTGTCCTCGAAGAAAATATTCTCGCGCGGGACCAGCGTAAAAATCATCGTAAAGACGATAAGCATGATAATCATAATAGATAAAAGCGACCTCAAGAGTCGCTTCCAAATATAGCTCTTATTCATAGAAGTTACGATCCCCTTAATTAAGATCAGCGGGATCCGAATCATCGAATTTCTCCGGATCCCGCTTATTTAGTTCATCGCAAAATCAGCTGCAGCCGATGTTTTATTCACCTGCGAACCATTTTTCCTCAGCAGCCTTATAATCTGCTGCAAGGACCGGCTCATCCTGAAGCTCCATGTACTTGAAGTACGGTACTGCGTTGTAAGAAGCCTGTCCATACATGCCGTAAGCCTGTGTGAAAGGCACGATCTTGCTGACTCTCTGAGTTCCGCCGCTTGTGCTGTACGGACGAAGGATGCCTTCACCGAGCAGCATAGCCTCTGCCTTTGCGAAGAGCTCGATACGCTCGTCACCCTTGGCTGCGGTTGCCTGATCGACGACTGCCTGGATGTCTTCAAGACCGATTGCCTTAAGAGCTGCCTTCTGCTCATCATCCTGACCCTGGCTCTCATAGTTGATACCGGAGTAGTTCAGCATGTCGCCGTCATGGATATCGAAGCAGTGGATGTATGTGAGCGGATCGCCGTAGTCCGGGCCCCAGCCTGCGCCGAAGACAAGATCGATGGAGTTGGAGACACCGTCCGGCTGATTGTAGAATGCGGAGTAGTAAACAGAGGAATCGCCCTCAAGGAACTGAAGATCGATCTTGACATAGTCGCCGATAGCATCTTCGATAGACTTCTGCATAGCGAGCTGTGTATTCTTTCTGTTCTCATCAGAAGCCATGACCGGGACATCCAAGTGGATCGGCCACTCGGAAATAGTATCGCCAAGTTCTTCTTTCGCTTTCTCTGCAAATGTCTTGGCAAGTTCCGGGTTATACCATGCATCGTGGCCATCATTCAGGTCGATGCCTGCATATTCAGGAACAAGTTTCTCAAGTTCTTCTGTTACGATGGCGCCGTAGAAACGTCCATCACTTGTTGAAACAAATGTGTACGGTACAAGTGTGTTGCGGAGAGCATCATCAGCGTGTTCTTCGCCCATTGAGATTGCCTGGACTGCATGTGCAGAGTAAGCTGCATAGACGGCACGGCGGAAGTTAGCATTCAGGATAGCTGCCTTTGTATCAGCCTTCTGCGCATCCGTTGTCTTGGATGTTGTTGTGACGGACGGATCATTGAACAGAGCGTACTGACGGCGATCCCAGTTAAAAGCGCCCCAGTAAGAAGTAGCTGTTGTAAGGCTTGTATAGATATTGTCCGCGTACAGTTCATTGGCCTTGGCAACGACATCCGGAAGAGCGTAGTTGATGTTTGTAGAAGTTGTCTCACCGTTCACGAACATATTGAAGCTCTGAGCCGGATCTTCACCATTGGTATATGTAACAACAACATGCTGTACATGGACGTTGTCTTTGTCGTAGTAATTCGGGTTCGCGTCGAAACGAACTTCCTGAGACGGAACCAGAGAGGACAGGATGTAGCATCCGTTGTACAGGATGGAATCCGGTGTGACTGCACCGAAATCGCTGCCCTTGGACTCAAGGAACTCAGCGTTGATCGGGTACAGGATGGAGTATGTCGTCATACCGTCGAAGTATGCGCACGGACCTGTCAGTGTGTAGGTCAGTGTATTTCCGTCAGCCTTGATACCGACATCTTCCCATGAGCCTGTGCCTTGAGAGTACTCGCGCAGACCCTTGATGAGGTCAGCTACAAGACCCAGTGTCTCGGACTTGGAATCAGCTGCATGCTTGAGGCCTGTCACGAAGTCTTCAGCAGTAACTACATCATACTCTTCGCCTTCGCTTGTTGACCACACAGCGTCGTCACGGATCGTGAATGTCCACTCGGAAGCATCCTCGTTGCTGGACCATTCACTTGCCATACCTTCGACAAGGTTGCCATGGCGATCCTGGGTCAGAAGACCTTCGATAAAATTGCAGGTGTAGTCGCCGTTCGAGGACTTGTTATTATAAACATAGTCCAGAGTGGTGACGTCAAAGTTATCGATCATGGAATACGTATCCGGTCCTGAAGCTGCATCAGCTCCGCCGCCCGAAGTCTGTCCACCACCTGAAGATCCGCCGCATCCCGCAAGCATAGCTATGCATGTCGTTGCGGCAAGCAGCACAGCGAGTACCTTTTTTCTCTTAAGCATCATTATTTCCTCCATTGTTTCTTTTTTGCGAAACGCTTTCGCGTTAACACGTATGTGATTGCACAGCTTTCTCTCTGCCCCTGCCGCCATTTTAAAATCATCATCCGGGGACGAAATCTTTCATCAGGCAATACAAAAAGACAGCTGAAAATCGCTTACTAAGAATTTTATACACTAACGTGCTAAAAGTCAACCATTTATATATTTTGCACTAAGAAACTTACATTCTTTTACGCGTTTTGTCATTTTATGTAAAAAACCTATAAAAACTTTCAATATAAAAAAAGAAGCCCTCCATCGGAAGACTCCTTTCTCGTTCTTTAAATATTGCTCTGACCGTTTCTCTATCGATGCGGCAAAATGCCTTTGCGAGACCGATCGGACTTAATTCCATCAGCCGAACAGCTCACGGAAAAACTTTCTGATGCCGTTCTCACTCTCAGTCGCTTCTGCGACCTCGCAGCCATTCATCATATCCGGAGTCTGCCATTCTGGGCAGTAAAATGTCGTATCGTTCATCATGTAGTATTCCATAGAATATTTTCTCATAGTAGATCCCCCTTCCGCAGATTGTATTTGCTCTTTTATTTGCTCTTGCGTAATTACTTTTTGTTTTGTATCTTATAACTATATAATACGCTTAAAAAGGTGAACTGCTAGAGTTTTGCACACCAAATATCTCCCCCTTTGTTTGTGCTGGCAGCACATATAGGTGCAGCACATGCGCATGATTTGATCGAGATTCATCATTAATTGCGGCAATTTGCACAATACTTCCCGGGGAGTCGTAGGAAATGTCTGCGCCGAAGTCTTATAAAGGAGTCTGCCATGGGATTTACAATAGAAGATATGATGACCGTATCAGGAGCGCGCTACAAGATAAAAATGGAAGCCGGAAAACACGGCTGGTCCAATTCAATAAGCTGGATCCTCATGATCGAAGATATGACGATCCTGCAGAATTTTGCTGGCAAGGATCTGGCCGTGACCACCGGCCTGGGCTTCAGACAGCCCAGGCAGCAGCTGGAACTTGTAAAAGAGCTCAGCCACCTCGGGGCTTCAGGGCTCATCATCAATACCGGCATGTATATCATGGAGATCCCGCAGAAAGTGCGGACTTTCTGCGACGATAATGACTTTCCTCTCATGACAGTCCCGTGGGACATACCGCTCTTCGATATGATAAAAGACCTGAATATGCGGATCCTGCTGCAGGGTATCACAGACGATGAAATTTCCGATGCCCTGATCCAGGCGATAAAAGCCCCCGGAGATACGGAGAGCTCCCGAAAGAGGCTGCTGCCCCATTTCGATGTCGACGGGACCTTTCAGGTCGTGCTCATCGAGCCCGGGAACCTCGACACCATGGACACGGTGGAGCGGCGCAGAATCAGCTTCCAGCTCCAGATCTATCTTGAATCGATCAGCCATAATGCGTCCTTCTTCTATTATGACGCGGCATTTGCCCTGGTGGTCAATGACGTGCCCGAAGACCATCTCCGCGACCTGCTCGACAGATTCGTCAAGCGTCTGGAGGTCCGAATGCCGGACCGCAGGATCTGGGTGGGAATCGGCAGTCCGATGAAAGACCTTAGGAACCTTCACCTCGCGTACAGGCGTGCCCAGGCAGCTGTGCGGATGGCTGCAAAGCAGGACAAGAACATGGTCTGGTTCGATGAGATGGGCATCTACAAGATGCTTTCCCTGATACCCGACCCTCTGCTCCGGAAAGAAATGGGGGAAGACCTCCTTATGCCGCTGCTCGCCCATGACAAAGCCCACGGCACGGATTATGTGGAGATGCTGGAGATTTATCTCGAGACCGGCGGCAGCATCAAGGCCGTCGCCGAGCAGACATTCACGCACCGTAACACCGCCATCTACAGGCTGGGCAATATCCGAAAGCTCCTCGGCAATGATCTGGAAAGCCCCGAAGACCGGCTCCGCTACCAGATCGCGTGCATGCTGCTCCACACGCCGGAACCGATCGATATCACTTGATTGGCAAGAACGATGACATAATACCAAAATGGATCCCGGTGCATTCTCGCGCAGCATTTTTCCCGCAGCAGTTCAGACAGGCTGCACGGCAGCTCCCGAATCCGGCGCAGACATCATCTTCATCGAAAAACGCCGGTCCTATCTGAGAGCTTAGCAAGCTTTCGCATTGCTGATCTCTCATTGAAGGACCGACAATGTTTTTCTCACGAAGATGAATGCTCTGCTGCCGGAAACGAAATAATGATGCAGCCTGTCTGAACTGTTACTCTTTCTCAGTGTAGGACTTTCTCAACTGAGAAATAGGCCCTTACGCAAGTGCAGCATCTGTGCTATAGTTACACCGTTATGCGTACATATGATACTAAGCCTCGATCTATAAAATCTAACACAAAGCTGATCGGCATCGCCTGTATGCTCACGGCCTCCTTCCTCTTTTCGACGGGAGGCGTACTGATCAAGATCATCCCGTGGAACCCGCTGGCCATCAACGGCACAAGGAACGTCATCGCCGCTGTCGTTATCGGTATCTACTTAGCCGCCACACATCACAAAATAAAGGTGAACTTCACCGTGATTGTCGGCGCAGTCTGCCTTGCAGGGGTCACCACACTGTTTTCAGTTGCAAATAAAATGACGACCGCAGGCAATGTCATCATTCTACAGAATACCGCCCCGGTCTGGATCGTAATTCTGCTGTTTTTAATTTTCGGAAAGAAGCCGACAAAGATCGAGTTAGTCTCGATCCTGATCGTTTTCACAGGAATCCTGTGCTTCTTTTTTGAGGGAATCGCCTCGGGAAAATGGCTGGGCAACTTGCTCGCTCTCCTGTCCGGCATTTTCTATGCGGGAGTCTTCATGCTGAACAGCTTCGAGAAAGGTGACGCGCTCTCATCTGTCTTCTTCGGTCAACTCGGATGCGCACTTGTTTTTTCTCCCATGGTCGTGCATGAGACTGATTTTACCTTCCCGGTGCTCCTGGCAGTCTTCCTGCTCGGCGCTTTTCAGGTCGGACTTGCGTACATATTCTTCACCACCGGCACAAAGTATACAGATCCGGTGACCGCCTCCATCATCAATGCGATCGAGCCGATCCTTAATCCCACGCTGGTCGCCATCTTCTACGGAGAGATGCTGGGACCGCTTTCCCTGGTCGGAGCGGCGATCGTCATGTGCGGAATACTCTACTACAACATTAAAAAAGCGGCATCATGAGACGGATCCATGATGCCGTTTTTTATTTACGATATTTCAATTTTCGCTTGCGAGACCTGGCGCGTGATTCGGTTTAACGCCGACCAACATAATTCCCGACCGAATCTCTGTGCAAATGCTCGCCGCTGCATTGTGCCCCGATTATCGGAGTTCCGGCGCGATATAACCGTATTCCTCGTCGGCCTTTCTTTTTAGTGCTGCCAGCTCAAGGTTCGCCATGAACGCATGCGTTCCTATGCCGAAGTTCTTCTCCGCAATCGGGCTTATGCCGCCGAAGTTCCCGTCGAGATAGCGCATCTTCTCGTCGAGAATGACGCAGCATTCGCTTGTGGTATAGGCGATCGCCATATTGGTAGGAACATAGAAGTGATTCTTGTTGCCGATCTTCGTGAGGAAATCACCGACCTGATTTTTAAAGGCCGCAAAATCCATATCGTCCCCGTAGGCGGCAAATGAAACCGCCAGCTTCTCGACCGGATAACCGCCCCGCCTCGGCATAAAGATATGAGATATTTCGAATGCCCTTGCGGAAGTCTCTCCCGCTGCCCACTTTTCACTCAGGATCTGTTCGATGGCAGGTGTGAGGACTGTCGGCAGACCGACGCCGTCTCCCAAAGCCTCCTTTAAGAGTACGCCCTTATTATTGAGATCCCACTCGTCCTGGATCATATTCATTTTCTTGTAAATACCATCCGGATAGATCTTCGGACCGAATCCCTCTGAATAACCCATCGTGCGAAGAACATCTCTACAGCGGTCCTCAAACGCCTCCGTCGCCGAGACTGAACCATCACAGTAAGATCCGAGGAACTTCCGGCTGTTGTCGAATAGTTCCGCGCGGTCAGCAAGACTGAATTTTCTGCAAGCTGCATGGTCCACGTCAATGGAAAACACGTAATATTGCCCTGCCTGCCCGGACTTGCCAAGGAGCGCAGCACCAAGCCAGGTTAATGTCCCGAACCAGCCCAGCACAAAGGACTCGCCCTGTGGATCCGTGACACGTATCTCCCATGTCGAAGGCTCAGCCAGCGTGTGCCCGGAGATAGCTCCCTGTCCCCACGTTGCAAGGTCCGCAGCCTTCATCTCCGTTCCGCACTTAACCAACCCGGCGCTGTAAGCCGCGCCGAATGCGCATTTGACTATTTTATTCCACAGTACGCCCAGATCATAAAGAGTAAGATCCGCCGTGATCACGCCTTCTGTCTTCATATGGGCAGGAAAAGCCGGATCAGCGCCGTCAAAGACCTTGCCGGTCGCTGCTGCACAGGCTGCGCCATCCGAAGCCACATGGGGGAGAAGGAAGGGCAGGATCTGCGTACGAAGCGCATACTGTCCATCCATAAGAAGGATCGGCTTCGTTATCGCACCCGGATTGTCAAAAATCTTCACGTTAATATCTGTTTTCTCGAGCTCCGGGTACTCCCCGTTGTCATACAGTCTGAACCCGTTCAGGGCAAATGCGTTCTTCAGCGCGTCCGCTGTGATCCTAAGGGGATGTTTTGTCATATTTGTCATTTTATTTCCCTCCGATCAAATCCTGTTCGCGATCTGCCAGCCTTCGAGGATAGCGTCGCCGATATTTCTCTTATCATTGCAGCGGATCTTCATCTTGCTGTCGCCGATCAGATAGACCTCGCTCATTTCCTTAAGAAGCTCATCGTAGATTTTCGGGCGACCGGTGTAGCCTCGGCAAATGAGCAGCGAGTCGCATTCTATCGTCTCCTCCGCCTTTGTCTTCAGATCCCTCAAAGTCACACCGGTTTCCGTGACAGAAGTGACGTCCTTCGCAAGCTTGTATTTAATTCCCTTCTGTGCGTTCAGGATCATGAGACGCTGCTGCTGCGGGGAAGAGTTGTCATCACCGATCTCCATGACACCCATCATACCGCCGCCTCTTCTCGATACGACGGTCACCTTCTTACCTGCACGAAGGAGTGACTGGGCAACCTCCAGGTTCATGAAACAACCGCCCGCGATGACGACCTTCTCTCCCAGGTCATAGTCGGCGGGATTACCGCAGTATTCGTAGATGCTGTGTACATTTGCAAGCCCCTGCTTCTCAAACTTCGTGATCACGGGGACTGCGCCTGTAGCGACTATGACCGCATCATAGTTGCCGGCAAGCACCTTTTCTGCGGTTGCCTCATCCTCGATGACTGTGATACCGGGCTTATTCATCTGCCTCACATAGTAGTCAATCAAGATCTTGATATCGCCCTTCAGCTCATCGCTGAATCCTGCCTCGTGCATGGTGCCGCCAAGCTTTCTCTTTTCGTATAGAGTGACCTCATGACCTCTCTCCGCTGCAAGACGGGCTGCCTCCATACCGCCGGGACCGCCGCCGATCACGCAGACCCGCTTCTTCTCTTTCGCAGGCTCGACCTTTCTGAAGTTTGTACAGTTGCACAGAGGATTCACGGAGCAGCGAAGTCCGATGGCAGCGTTGAAGCCTGCGATAGTCCCGACACAGCCCATCGTACAGCGCATGCAGGGGATGATGTCGTCGCGTCTGCCGGCCTTGATCTTCTTGATCCACGCGGGGTCCGCAAGAGCCGGTCTGCCGATTCCGATGAAGTCCGCATATCCTGCCTCGAGCACTTCTTCAGCCAGCTCAGGTGTTGTAAAACCGCCATCCAGGATGATCGGGATCTTCACTCCGGCTTCCTTCATAGCTTTCGCCGTCGGAATATAATCGCCTCTCGCATCGTACTGGGCGTTGATAACACGGACGTTGTTGGAGTCACCCCCCACAAGGTGAAGGGCAACGATGCCGGTCTTCTCCAGAGCCTTTGCGTGAACAATGCCCTCTTCAAGTGAAATGTCCACAGGGTCGAAGGAATCACCGCAGATCCTGCCGATAATCGGGAAATCCTTGCCGCAGGACTTCTGACAGGCTTCAATGATCTCGACCATGAAGCGGATGCGGTTCTCGGGGGTGCCGCCGTACTTATCCGTGCGGTGGTTATACTGCGGAGAACAGAACATATTGATAAGATGTCCGATCGCGCCGTGGATCTCGATACCGTCAAATCCGGCCATTTTTGCTCTCCACGCTGCCTTCGCAAAGTCATCAATGATCTGATTGATCTCAGCAATCGTAAGACCGCGTATCGGGAACGGGCGAATGCCTCCCTGCATCTCGAACATGGTCGATGGGCCGAGAGATTCCTTGCGGTCTGCAAGTGACAGCTGATGTCCGATATGACAGAGCTGCAGAATTGCGACTGCGCCCTGATCCTTGATCGCGGATGCGAGACGAGCCATACCTGTCACCTGTCCGTTCTCATAGAGGCACATAACGTTGTCCTCACCGCGCGAGAGATTATCATCCGTCGCCGTGCATTCAACGATGACCATGCTGAGGCCGCCGGATGCCTGGGAGGAATAGAAAGCGAGCGCATTGTCTGTGATGTATCCGTTCGAATCCGCGTTAAGAGAGCCCATCGGTGCCATGATAAGGCGGTTGTCGAGACTTAAGGGACCCATCTTAGCGTGCTCAAGTAATTTCGAAAACTGTTTCATTTTTATCCTTCTTTCTTTAATGAATCCTTTGAACAGCACTCTGTTTATCAGTTCTTATCTTCCCCAGCCGTAAGCTTTTCCGGGTGCCTTGTAGTCCGGACCGAGCATCTCTTCCTTCACGGCTTTTCTCAGATCCGCGACATCCCACCACGGTCCCTTGTCTCCGTTGGTAATCATCGCTCCGAGAGCCGGCTGAGAGTAAGCCTGGAATCTTCCTGACGACTTGATCGAGAAAATTGAACCGTTAATGTAATCCTCAAGGCAGAGTACCGCAAGGAACGGAGCAAGGTTCGCCGGATCACCGTGATCAGCTTCAACGACTTTCAGGATCTTCGGATCAGGCGCATGACCTGCAGCGGTGATCTTGCGGATCAGAGCATTGTACTCAACCGCGTGGGAAGGTGATTCGCCCTGCGGGCACACACAGTTCACGGTGATTCCGAACTGGTCAAGCTCCTTTGCGGCAGCCCACGTGAGACCGACCATGGAGGCTGTGGAAGCGCTGTATCCGTCGTTATTTGCAAGACCTGTCCATGCATCGCTCGAGACATTGATGATGCGTCCATAGCCCTGTTCTTTCATATAAGGCAGCGCAAAGTGCATGAGAGCGACAGCGCCTTTCGCGCGGCTCCCCATGAAAATGTCCCAGTTAGCCTCATCCATGGATGCGATGTCACCGATTCCCATACCTGCTGCATTGTTTACAATGATGTCAATTCTGCCCCATGTATCAATGGCAGTTTTGACCAGCCGCTCCGCCGTCTCCCAGTTCGAGCAGTCTCCGAAGAACGGAATCGCCTCGCCGCCCTCTGCAATGATCTGGTCTGCTGCTGTCTGTGCATCGCCTTTCAGGCGGCAGAACTCGTTCCAGTCTTCCTCGGGCATGTCTTCCTTATGATACTTCTGCGCGCTCTCACCGTTCGGCCTGCGGTTGTTCGTGATCACTTTCGCTCCCAGTTTCGCAAGACCTCTGGCGATTCCTTTTCCGATTCCCTGACCGGAACCGGTGATGATTGCTACTTTCCCTTCAAGACACTTTTCCATGGTTTGCCTCCTCTCCAATCAAGACAGTGAAAACTCAAAAAATTACGATTCATTTTCTTAAATATGTGAATATTTAACTTCTTAAGGAAAATATAACAGCGAAGAGCGCATTCATGTTATAATAAATACGCATTAATTTGAACTATTATGCAAATATTCGTAAAGACTCAGACTGTTCAAATCTCGCTTGCGGGACCTGGCGCAGGATTCGGGTCAGCCACAGCCGACATAATACTGGACCGAATCCCTGCGAACGCTGCGGCGTGCGGGATGTAATTGATCAGGGAGGATTGCTATGATAGAACTGACGGATGACTTGATCTTCGATATTTTTTATGATTCGTGGAATATTCCGATCGGCATATTCAGCTCTGACGGTGCGCTGAACAAGCTGTACGCTGATCTCGATACAGAGCGGACAAAAATCTTTTTGGAAGACAGCGGGATTCTGCTAAGCAGTGAAGCCGGAAATCCTTCGCCTGTACTTCGCTTCGATCCCAAGGGATCGTGCTGGTGCAGGATTCCGCTTGGCCGGGAGACACTTCTTTTCGGTCCCGTGCAGACAGGGCGCAATCCGGACTACCCCTATGAGGGTGTCCCCGAACACACCTGGAACGGTTTTCGCGAGATATCGCGCTGCCTCATCTCTATGTTGAGCGGAAAGGAAACAGAACTGATTGAAAAAGAGGAAAGTTACACGGCAGCTCATACAGCAAGGCGTATGCTTGAGGCTGAGGGAAAGAAAAATGAATGGAACAGCTTTGACGAGATGTTCGACTGCGTGCGTCAGGGCGATCTTAAGCAGCTTGAAACAATACTTGGCTCTAAGGAGTATACCGAATATCTGAATCAGGTGATGAGCGATCTCCAGGCTGCGCGGAACGTGTTCCACTTCAATCTGGCAAAAACCTACCACTCAGCAATAAGCGCGTCTCTCGCCCTTCAGGATCTCGCACCACTTGTCAGTCTCTACCTCTCGGAAGAACAGAAATACCGCTCCATTGCGGCCTACAAAGCCGGAATGAAGCGGTCCATGTTCGATTTCACCCGCTACGTCAGCAAGTACCATGACGGGCGGCACTCACACCTGATCAATAAAGCGAGACTATATATTGATGAAAATCTGTACAGCGAGATCAAGCTGAAAGAAATCGCGGATCACTGCGGCGTCAGCGTGTCTACTCTCCAACACCGCTTTAAAGAGGAGATGGGCATATCCGTGTCCGACCGGATCCGTGACCGAAAAATCGGAAGAGCCTGCTTTTTCCTCAAGCATACGAATATCCCCTGCGGCGATATCGCATTCAAAATCGGGTACGAATCCCAGAGTTACTTTAACAAACAGTTCAAAAAAGCGACGGGCGTCACTCCCCAGGAATACCGTTCCGGAAACTATACCTAAGATATCAGATAAGAGCCTTTTTCATCCATTTGCCCCTGTAAAGACGGGTGAGGAAAACGATTCCACGGAAGCAGAGCTCAAACGCCATGCACAGCCAGTAGCCCACCAGACCCATTCTGGGTACTACAAATATAGCCGGCACGATCCGCACACACCACATACTGATCAGATTCATGACGCTGGGGCGAAGTGTATCCCCTGCTCCCCTGAAAACACCTGCGCAGCATATGGACGCCCCATATAAAGGCTCAGCAATTAATTCTGTCCGGAGCACCTGCGTTCCGAGAACAGCCGCTTCCCTGCTGACTGTGAGAACCGAGAAGATAAACGGTGCGCAGATATACATGATTCCCCCTGTCAGGGCCATCAAAAGCATTCCCAGGTATACAGATATCCTGGAAAAGCTCTTCGTTAAATCAGAACACCCGGCTCCGATTGTCTGGCCGATTATAGCTGTTGCCGCTGCTCCGATACCGTAGCCCGGCATATAGCACAGACTCTCCGCCGTTATAGCCAATGAATTGGCAGCGACAGCAACGGTTCCGAGGCTTGCCACGATCCGGGTCCCAGCCACATAAGCTCCGCACATAAAAAACTGATCAAGGGACAATGGCACCGCGATTTTTGCGGCGGTGGCCACGGTATGCCGGCGCCATTTCCAGCTTCCCCTGCTCTTTAATGATATTTTGCGGTTCCTCACCGTGAGAAAATACAGGGAAGTGAGCGCGATGAGGGCTTCGGATAAAGTACTCGCGAGTCCTGCACCGATCACACCGAGACCGACACCCGGGATCAATATATGAATGCCAGAGATATCCACTGACCTGGCCTTGAATATCATCAGCATGTTGAGTACTACATTCAGCAGACAGGTCATCGATGAAAGAATGCTCGGCGTCTTCATATCTCCTGTGCTCTGCATCATGCCGTTCGACATCTGACGAATCAGAATGAACGGGACCGATATACAATAAATGCGAAAATAAGCGGTACTGTTGCCGAGTACTTCCTCCTCGCCCCCCAGCCAGATCGGGACGCGGCTGCTTACAGCCAGTCCGATCATGCTTACAAGAGCGCCAATGAGAAGGACGGTCTTAAGGCCCTGCCTTAATACATTCTCCGCATCCCGATTTCGACCTGCACCGATCAACTGGGCGACCTGAACGTAGAAACCTGCAGCCACACCGATGCAGCACCCTCCGACCAGCCAGGTCGAGGAAGAGACCAGGCCGATGGATGCTGTAGCCGCAGCCCCGAGGCTTCCGACCATAGCCGCATCTATATACTGCATGGCGATTGAAGTCAGCTGGGCTAAAATAGCGGGCAGACTCAAACTAAGAATCAGGCGTACTTTCTGGACGCTGCTGATATTCTGTCCTGTCAGAGCTGTATCCAGATTTATTCGTTTTTTCTCATTTCCCTCCCGGGTTGTCACCATGATACCTCAAGCTTTCTCCCGCTGTACTTAGTTGTCTCAAGCAGGTCCTGCACTCTTAAGCCTTGCGCCATCACTGAAAGCGCGTCCGACCTTATCTCCTACCCCGAAATAAGCGCTCCCCATTGGGTCGAACGAAATCGGCCTGAGCTTCCTGACATCGATCATTCCGTCTGTAAGTACACTCTCGTCAGCGCAGACGTTGACTATCTCGCCAGTCAGGATTCCATCGGTGAAGCTCTTCACCCTGCATTCGAGGGCCATCGGCAGCTCTCTGATCAGCGGCGCGTCCACAAAGCTGCTCGGTATTGCATGGAAACCGGCTCTATCGAACTTGTCCGGAACCTTTCGTCCTGACTCGATTCCCACATAATCACACGATGTCACGTAGTCCTCCGTCGCCATGCTGACCGTAAAGGCACCGCGGACGGCAAGATTATCCGTCGTCTTGTGCTCCGAGAGACTGATCGTTATCTCAGAAAAATCGGTCGTGATTCCCCAGGCGGCATTCATCGCATTGGGTCTTCCGTCCTCGTCATAAGTTGCGATGATAAGTACGGGCTGCGGGAACATGAGCGGCCTGGGACCAAAATTCACTCTGTTCCCGTTCTCTGCTTCACCCTTCATCTCATTGCTGTCTGTTAGAATACGTTCATGAGGCTCTGCCGGTATTTCAACTTTCAGCTCACTGCTTCTGTCTGCCGGAGCATTTTCATCATACTGCTCTGCTGCCTCAATTTCCTCCTGAGAATCATGAGCCGGAGATGTCTCCTTACGGCGCTTTGTTTTCGTGCCTTTCTTGCTGCTTGCATCGATCAGATTCAGCAGATTTCTTCCGCCCGCAACGACTGTGATATAGGTATCGGCAATATTGACCAGATCATCCGGGTATCTGCGTTCGAGCTTCTCCTTAAGTCTGACCAGAATAGCCGTCAGCAGGGCGTCTGAGAGCTGCTCCTTCGGTTTGACCGGTAGCTGATAATAATATCTGTCGCCAATCTCGATGATATCCATGCCGAGAGCCGCGGCTCCGTCCCGCTTTGCGCCTTTCTCGTCAAGAATGCGGATAGCCAGCGATTCAGTGTCGTCCCTGAGACCCTTCTTATGCTTCTTCTGGGCCCATCCTATGGCAAATGCACTTGTGCCGATCTCATCCGTATGACTCCTGAGAGTTTTATAGTCGGCAAGCAGCTGCCGGATCAGTTCATCAAATGCGCCCGCATTCACCTGCACCTTTTTTGTGTACTGCATAAAAGCTACCGCGCCAAAGAAAACAAAAAGCAACAGAATAATAAGCTGCATGGCATCTCATCCTTTCCGAGGAAAGAAAGACGAGCAGTTTCCTGCCCGACTTTCCAGTTTTCCTATATTCTATTCCAGCAGACAGATTTCGTCTATTCTCCTGTAAATAAATATGATATTTGTCACTTGCTGATCGATACAGGCGAGGACGGACCGCCGATGTTATGCTCGCCGAGGGCTGTCGGGATATCCTGCATGAGAGCACAATAGACATCCCAGTAATCTTCCGTACTATTAATGAATTCCTGCATGATAAATCCCCCTTTCAATATGAAAGAATATTACCGGTAGATATTGACCGACCAATACCTTTTTATATTACCATATAATCCGATATTTGAGGAGATTGCCACAAAAAATTTCCTGATTCATGTTAAAATATATACAGGTTTACCTATAAACCAGGTTATCTCAGTTGGGAAAAGAGCGAGACTTGAATTTGGTTTCTAATAACACAGGAATGCGGAGAAAGGAGATTTCATTATTGTCGTCCCTCCGATGGGAACGAACTTCGCCACCTATGAAGGTGTGGTCACAGATGATATCGGCGATGCTGCCGCGCCCGCACCGGCTAATAAAGCAACGGAAGCCGCATTAGATGCTGTTCTGAAACTCGGATAAACGGAAGAATGCATTGTGTTCGCGGTCGTCATACGATATAATAGGGACAGGAAATTTGTCAGTAAATAGAGGCTTCGATTACACATTTTTTTGCATTTATATGTTTTTCCGATTATTTTGTGAAAGGAGTGGTATCTATGAAAAAGTTAAGAAACATTCATATACTCATGTATTCATCCTTGATTGCGCTGGCTATCTGCCTGCTATGGCTCGCACCGACGCATGTATATGCATCCGATTCTTACTACGTGACTGGTACGAAAAACTATCTCGCGCTGCGCTATGAACCCTCCTATAATCAGGCAAATGAGAAAGCAAGGCTCTACAACGGTGACGTCGTAGTGTACGTTAATTCCGGGAACGGAACCTACTGGTATGTTGCTTCCCTGAAAGGATATGGATATGTAAATAAGAATTACCTCAAACCTGTATCCACCGGTTCCTCGAAAAATACATTGACGGTGAAGGGCACGAATAACTATCTTGCGCTCCGAAGCGCTCAGAAATATGACTCTTCCAATGAGATCGGAAAATTGAAGAACGGCCAGACCGTAACGCTGATCAGGAAGGACAGTTCCGGTTACTGGCTTGTCTATGCTCCCAGTGCAGGAACGTTCGGCTTTGTCAATGCGGATTATCTCTCCAAGCCCCAGGGCACACCGAATGACATGTTTGTGGCGGTGGGGATGAACAATTATCTCGCACTTCGAACTTCCATGTCTTACAATTCCGAAAATGAAATCGGAAAAATCCACTTTGGTGAGCCTGTCGAATACATTGCCCCGGGCAATTCCGAATACTGCTATGTCTACGCACCGACCCTTGGCAAGTACGGTTACGTCAACAGAGATTATCTGCTCAAAGTGGCAAACGGCTCTGACAAGATTACCTATACCTTATATACAGTAAAAGGCGTGGATAATTATCTTGCACTCCGGACGGCCAGGGCCTATAAATCCTCCAATGAAATCGGGAAGATCAAGAACGGTCAGAAAGTCGGATATGTCGCAGACGGCGATTCGACCTACTGCTTCGTCTACGCGCCGACGCTCGGAAAGTTCGGATATGTAAATAAAAATTATCTGAAATAGTGAGATTGACCTGATATAAAAGGCTGTCGCATTAGAGGGAATCACCACTATATATGTCAGACATTTGCAAATATCGTCTGCCATATATAGTGGTGTCTCGCCCAAACGCGACAGCCTTTTTTTATGAGCGGGTAGACCGAGTCAACCCGGTGCGTTACTATTACTGCTGTGCCTCAAGCTTCTTGATATCTCTCTCGCAGTGATAGAAGAGAAGGAAGATTACGAACATTGCGGCGGCCATGATTGCCGGGACCCATCCGTACAGGAAGG
>CADAIL010000038.1 GCA_902788035.1 uncultured Lachnospiraceae bacterium
TTGCGGAGCAAATGCACGAAGTTGATGCGGAGCATCAACGAGTGACCCGCTGACTTGTAGACTTATTTAGATTTGTATGTGCGGTTTTGAGGGTGTGTATTTTTATGCCCGGATATTTTGGGGGTGTAGCTCAGTTGGGAGAGCACCTGCCTTGCAAGCAGGGGGTCAAGGGTTCGAATCCCTTCATCTCCATATATTAAGAAGCGAGAAATCGCTTCTTTTTTTATTTTATCCCACTAAATTGATAAAATTTTGTTTATAATTTAGAATTGTGCCGGAAAGTGAAAAATGATATAGTAACTAGGTGTGCGATTAACACGGCTCTGAAGCCGAATTATATATAGTGGAGTATATATGAGTGAACTTAATAATGAACTGAATGAGAAAGAGTTAATTCAGGATAATTCGTTAAGTGGGGATTCATTGGAAGGGAATGAATCCGGGATAACAACAGTGAATAACGAGCCATCTGTGGCAGATAATAATGCTATTGATTCCGCAGATGAGAAAATCGATTCAAAAACCGATACTGAGGATGTCAGTGCTTCGGCAAATGATGATTTGCAGGAGGCTAAGCAAACCAATACAGATGCTGATGCCCCAGTCGAACCTGATCCTGAAGCCGCCACAACTCTGGAGGCAGAAGCAGCACCAGAGCCTGCGGCCACTGATGCGACAGAGGCGGATCCGAAGGCGGAAGTGGCTGAAGCTGCAGGAGAGCCTGCGGATGCTGAAACGCCTGAAGCTGCAGCAGATACAGAGCCTGCGAAGGCCGCGGCACCTGCTGCTGAGAACGCGGCAGAAACTGAATCGGAGAATGCTGAGCTAACAGAAGAAGATAAGAAAGCTAAGCGCAAAAAGATACTGAAAATCTGCGGCGGCGTAGCAGCTGCGCTTGTAGCCGTTTATTGCCTCATTGCTTTCACGTATCAGTCCAAGTTCACTACAGGAACGATTATCAACGGAATTGACGCATCGGGAATGACTCTGGATGAGTATACGGAGGCTCTGACGGAAAAAGTCGAATCCTATGTGCTGACTATGAAGTTCAGGGACAAAAAGACTGAGAAAATCAAAGGCACAGACGTCGGTTATACATACGTGGCCGATGACGGGGCTCAGAAGCTCCTTGAGAACCAGAATATATTCGGCTGGGCACGCGGCTATTTCGGTGTCACGAAAGAGTACACTGTAAATGAGGGATGCAAGTTCGATGAAGATAAAATGAAAGAACTTGCCACTTCTCTGCCGGAATTGCAGTTTGAAAATATGGAAGTTCCGACGAATGCCCACCTCGGAGTCGATGAGAGCGCATCCGAAGGAGAAGAGCTGACATTTGAAATAGTACCGGAAACATACGGTACACAGTTGATTCCTGAAACATTTGCAGAGGGCGTGATTGAAGCAGCCAAGTCCGGTGTTCAGGAATTTGACGTCGATAAAGCAGATCTCTATGTGAAGCCTACAATCTATTCCGACGATCAGTATCTGAAGGATTCAATCGGAGGATTCAACGAATTCCTGTCCACATCTGTCACATATGATCTCCCGAACGGAGAGCAGGAAGTTCTGGACGCGTCTGTTCTCAAGAACTGGATTGCAATGAGGGAAGACGGCGTGCAGTATCTGAATGAGGAGATCGTCAAAGATCACGTGAATGCCTATGTAGCGCTGCTCGCGATGAAGGTCGATGATGTTCATACGACCCGCGTTCTTCACTCAACTTTGCAGGGCGATGTCGCCTTCCCGAGCGAGACCTGGGGACATATGATCGATCAGGAGACAGAGAGTGCGGCACTGCTTGCGGACATTCAGAACCACAATGTGACAGAGAGGGAGCCTGCTTATTCACTGAATTCGACTTACGCCGAGAATTTCGGCTCGACCTACGTCGAAGTTGATATTGAAAATCAGACATGCTTCTATTATGAGGACGGCGAGCTTCTCTGGTCTTCCGAGTGTGTTACAGGTACAGGTTCCAACGAGGACAGAGAGACTGTTCGTGGTATTTTCTCAATTCTTAACAAAGAGCAGGGAAGGACACTGCGCGGACCTCAGCTCGAGGATGGATCCTATTCATATGAATCCTATGTAAATTACTGGATGCAGTTCTATGAGGGCTATGGTCTCCATGATGCGACATGGCGCAGCAACTATGAGTTCGGCGGAGATACCTACTGGTATTCGGGATCCCATGGCTGTGTCAATCTGCCTTACTCTGCGGCTGAATCTCTGTACTTTATGGTCAGCATAGGAACCTATGTACTGGTCTTCTGATGGTTGACGATTTTGACCAGCTTGCGGGATGCAATCGTGGGAACAGGCAGCGCAAGCTGACAAAATTCTCGAGCGAATTACTGCAATATAAAAGCTGCCGTACTTATGATGTGCGGCAGCTTTAGTTTTACCATGTTTTGCAGTTTCGAAGATATCAGCTGACGCTGACCCGAATCCCGCGCTATGTCTCGCGATTGAGCTCAGCTTCTCTCGCTTTCTTCGTAGATCCTGATTAGATCTCTGGGCTTAAAAATCGTTTCCGGGGCATCCGGGACATCTCCGAATCCGTATTTGGCGTATATGAAGTCAACGCCGGCTTCACGTGCGGAGTTATAGTCGCCCATTGTATCTCCGACATAGACCGGAGATTTAAGATCAAAGTCGCTCACGATCTTTTTAATATTCGCGGCTTTATTCAGCCCGGTATCTCCCGGACACAGGTGACATGTGACATATTCGTCGAGATCACTTGTCTCAAGGAAGACTTCGATATAGCCGGCCTGGCAGTTACTGACGATAAAAATCGGCATCTTCCTGCTGAAATACTTAAAAACCTGCTCAACGCCGTCGTAGGGGCGCGGCGGGTGGGAAAGAAGGTACGCGACTTCGTAGTCCATGCATTCGTTTGCAATACCCAGAGCCTCCTCCTTCGGAAGATCCGAGAAGATAGAGTATGCGATATCTTCCATCATTTTGCCGAATTCCTGGTGAAGGCGGTCCGGTGTGATGTGCTCATACGGCACTTTGCGGTTCTTGGCGATCATCTGCCAGGCTATTGCTACTTCAGATGTAGAGTCCCAAAGTGTGCCGTCGACATCAAAAATAATTGCGTCCATTTTACTCCTTTATTTTAATGGTTGTCATGTGTTTTCGGCACCGCAGCGATCTAAAGACGCGGGTGCCACGTAAATATTATATCTGACTCTTTGGAGTATATCAATGCGTTTCGATTTTGTAAAGCCTATGCTTGTATGGTATAATGAAAACGCCCGCGATCTGCCGTGGCGTCGTACAAAGGACCCATATCTCATATGGGTATCTGAAATCATGCTCCAGCAGACCCGCGTGGAGGCTGTGCTCGGCTATTATGAGCGTTTCACAAGTGCTTTGCCCACGGTCACCGATCTTGCGCTCTGCCCTGAGGACAGACTGCTTAAGCTGTGGGAAGGTCTCGGGTACTACAGCCGAGCAAGAAACATGCAGAAAGCAGCGCGAATCGTGTGTGAGTCCTATGCGGGTCAGATGCCGGCAAGCGCAGCCGCTCTTATGAAGCTCCCCGGAATCGGTGAATATACAGCAGGCGCGATATCTTCCATTGCATTTGGTCAGGCGGAACCTGCTGTTGACGGGAATGTCCTGCGGGTCATCGCGCGCCTTGAAGCCATCTCGGATAATATTCTGAACGAATCTGTCAAAAAGAAGATACGGGATGATCTCCGGGGCCTGCATGATGCAAATGACGGCACCTTCGGTCTCCTCAATCAAGCTTTTATGGATCTCGGCGCAGGTGTGTGTCTTGTGGGCAGCGCGCCAAAGTGTGATATCTGTCCGATATCTTCATACTGCAGATGCTTTGAATTAGGACTTCAGAGCGAACTTCCTGTCAGAGTGAAAAAGCAAAAGCGAAGGATAGAAAAGAGGACAGTTCTGCTCATTCGCCGCGATGAGACATATGCGATCCGAAAGAGACCGGACAGCGGGCTTTTATCCGGGCTGTATGAGTTTCCGAATGAGACGGGGGAACTGAGTTCTGACGATGCGCTGGGGAAAGCGGAGAGTCTGGGGCTCATGCCGCTTCGGATAAAGAAGCTCAGTGCAGCCAAGCATATATTCTCACATGTCGAATGGCATATGACCGGATATGAAATCCTGGTCGCCCCTTCCGGATTCCCGGATGCTGGAGAACTTCAGGATGCCGGAGATCTGTCACACACTAAGGAGAATGTGAAGGAGAATCCATTGATATTTGCGACCCCGGAAATGATAGAAAGTAAGTATCCGGTTCCGTCTGCATTTGAAAAATATGCTAAAATGATAAATATCCGAACAGGAAAGAATAGGGGGGAATTAAGATATGAAAATATTAACAGTCGCGATACCGAGCTATAATTCCGAAGCCTATATGAAAAAGGCGATTGATCACGCTCTTATCGGCGGTGAAGATGTAGAAGTTCTCGTCGTAGATGATGGGTCGAAGGATTCCACACTTGAAATCGCGAAGGACTATGAGCGGAGGTATCCGGGCATTGTCAGAGCTGTCCATCAGGAAAATAAAGGCCACGGCGGAGCTGTCAACACAGGACTTCGGGAAGCGACTGGTCTGTACTATAAGGTCTGTGACAGCGATGATTTTCTTGCTTATGACTCCTATATTAAGGTCATTGAGATCCTGAAAGAGGTCGTCAGCGAAGGCCGGGAGCTCGATGCCATGATCTGCAATTATGTATATGACAAGCTGGGCGCAAAGCATAAAAGAGTCATGCACTATACCGGATACTTTCCGGAAAAGAAGATTTTCACATGGACAGATCTTAAGAAAAATCTTCCGTCCAACCGTTATGTTCTCATGCACAGCCTGATTTACAGAACACAGATGCTTCGGGACTGCGGCTTCGAACTGCCGGAGCACTGCTTCTATGTGGATAACCTCATGGCATTTACACCAATGATCTACGTAAAGACCATGTATTATCTCAACATGCCGCTGTATCGGTACTTTATCGGTCGCGAAGGCCAGAGCGTCAACGAGGAGATCATGATGGGACGCCTTGATCAGCAGCTGCGTGTTACCCGGTTGATGATTGACCAGTACCAGCCGGATATGGTAAAGGAGAAGAGACATCTTACATTCCTTGTTCACTATATGAGCATCATGATGACGATCTCTTCGATCCTTCTCATGAAGAAGAACACTCCGGAATCTCTCGCGGAAAAGAAACAGCTCTGGAAAGATCTTCAGAACAAGGATAAAATCCTCTATGCGAGAATACGGTTCGCACCGCTCGGCATGGGATTGAACCTTCCGACGGAAGCGGGTCGAAGATTGGCGGTCGCTATTTACGGTGTTGTGCAGAAGTTCGTGGGCTTTAATTAATGATAATCCGAAGCAGCTTCAGGAAAAGGCCGGAACGATTTGAGCGAAGGCCGGGTTCATAAAACAGTAAAAAAAGAACCATATATGACGGCAGGTATATGTCGGTCATATATGGTTCTTTATTTGTATCACCGACCCGACAGAGCGAGATAAGCTTGCGACGCAAAACCTGTCTCATCCGATAATGACACGGAGCCGTTCAGGCACCAGCGCAACGTGCAGCTCATTGCTTATTCCGCCTGATTCGCCGTCCAGGTGAATGGGGCACTTTCTCTTCGTGTGTATGTGCAGCTCGCGGCAGTGCAGGAAATCCAGTCCCTTAAGGTGCGTATGCATGCCCCAGAATGCGGTCGGAAGCATGGTGAATATCTTGAACCTGCTGACATCCGCGACGACCATGACATCGAGGTATCCGTCTGATGAGCGGGCGGAGGGGACCATTTTGAGCCCGCCTCCCTCGTAGGGCTGGTTCATGACAGCTGCGCAGTAGGCTTTTTTATACTGCAGGTGACGGCCATCATCGAGGTCGATCGTCATTGCGCAGGGAGGATACATGAATATCTGCTTCAGGGCTATGACAGAGTAAGTGAGCTGTCCGAGGCCGATCCTGTTGAGGAAATCCTTGATCGGAGATTCCAGAGCCTCATGACATACGGACGCGTCGTAACCGATGCCGCAGCTGACACCGAATCGGAAGTTGGTGTCTTTTATGGTGCCGACGTCCATCTGCACGTATCTGCGCGGCGCAAGGACTGCGCGTACAGCATCCTCTGTGCTCATGGAAATGTTCATGCCTCTGGCGAAATCGTTGCCCGAACCGGAGGGAATGACACCGAACGTGATGGTGTTTATATTGCAGAGACCGCAGAGGATGTCATGAATAGTTCCGTCGCCGCCGACCGCAACGATGACCGCATGCGGATCATGTCTCGTGATCTGTCTGGCAATGTCGGTCGCGTGTCCCTTATAATGGGTCGAATAGACTTTGTAGGCAATGTTTCTTTTTCTCAGCTCTTTTATAATGATCGACCAGGTATTACCGGCGCCTTTTGACTGCGAGCTTGGGTTCAGGATGAAATAATACACGTTGTCACCTCGCTTATTTCCAAGTCGTATAGATCCTTCGCCTAAGATGGCAGCGAATCTAATGCATATCCTATATAGTAAACCAATTGCGGATTTTTGTGAAGTCGCACAAAGACTGAAACTCTGGAGAACTTGTAGTGATATTATAGTTCAGGTGAGGCTGTCCCTGCATTTCGTTACCGGCAGCAAAGCATCCATCTTCGTGAGAAAAGCATTGCAGGTCCGACTGAGAGATCGCGCATGCGGCAAGCCGCCTGCGCAAGCTCGGAGGGAAGGACCTGCGTTTTTCGATGAAGATGATGTTTGCGCCGGTCATGAAACTCAGTTACAGCCTCACCTGAACTGCAGCCTGGAACACGTTTATTGAGATCAGCCGCAAGATTTAGTTGGATTATCGAAAAAAAACTACTAGATTATGTTGATTTAATGGTTCAAAATCTATTCGTGATGTGTTACACTCTAATCTGTATGAAAATATTCAGGCACGATAAAATGCCTGAACAAGACGCCGCAAAGCGCCATCCGATACTTGCCTAAGAGCTGAGTATTTGTAAGGAGAGGTGAAAATTACCACATGAAAAGAGAAACACTGAGGAGGTCAGGAATCCTGGCTACAGCCGGACTGCTCCTGACTGCCAACATCGGTATTGTCACACCCGAAGTTACACAGGCTGCAGCAGTCGACTCGGCAGTGACAGCGGAAGTGACCCCAACCGGGTCCATAACTCCGACTCCGACCGGATCCATTACACCGACGCCAACGGGTATTCTTGACCCTGATGCGGCAGCGGTCCTTCCGGAGATTGAGATCCCGGAACCGACCGAGATTCCTGTTGTGACACCGGTGCCGGCTCCGCAGGAAGAACACTATGAGGAATCCGCGGAAGAAACCGATGAAGACTCATACGATATAGAAGAGGAAGCAGATTCTCAGGAAACAGAGGAAGCATCAGAGTCCGAAGAGGATTCGAATGTGCCGGCTGCCACGGAAACTGCGGAAGAAGGAGAGGAAGTATCAGACGAGACTGCTGAAACTGCCTCTGCGGAGACTTCCGAAGAGGAGACTTCAGATGAAGGGAGCGCCGAGACGGCAAGCGCAGTGCCTTCTGAGAGCAGGGAGACTGCACTCACTGAGACCGAAGATTCAGCGCCCGCCGGAGTCTCCGCCGAGACTGTTGATGTAAAGACTGCTGAGACATCTTCCGGAGCTCAGGATACGGTTTCCGCCGGGACATCTGACGCGGCTGCAGACACAGTATCCGCCGCGCCGGAAGTGAGCTCTGAGACGGCTGACTCAGAAGAATCTGCTGAAAAGACTCCCGCCAAGACGAAAGAGGCTCAGGAAGAGTCAGCTGTTAACCCGCTCGAGGTCCTTGCTGCAAGAGAGGCTGAGGCTGAAAGAATTCCCGAGGCGACCGTTTCTGACGAGAATCTGGTAGGAGTCACTGATGGAGCGACCGTGAGCGCAGCCCTGACGACATCCGCGGAAAATGCGGTCGTGACAATGCTCGCAGACAAAGATTCAGACGATACTGACGTCGCTGTCACCGAGAACGAGGACGCTGAAGTCCTCGCAAGCCCGGGAGCAAATCAGATAATAGGCGACACAGATAAGGTCGGAACTAAGGTCAGAGATAAAGATCAGAATAAGTCATCCGGCTCATCGGGCAGTTCCAAGGGCGGCAGCTCATCCGGCAGCAGTTCATCCGAATCGTCGGGCAGCTCGAAGGGCGGCAGCTCATCCGGCTCATCGGGCAGCTCCAAGAGCGGCAGCTCATCCGGCTCATCGGGCAGCTCCAAGAGCGGCAGCTCATCCGGCTCATCGGGCAGCTCCAAGGGCAGCAGCTCATCCGGCTCATCGGGCAGCTCCAAGGGCAGCAGCTCATCCGGTTCGTCAGGCAGTTCAAAGGGCGGCAGTACGGGCGGCTTGACCCGCACATCCATGGGCACATCGAATATGAAGAGGACTAATCCGAAGACCGGAGATAATTCAAAGCCGGTGCTTTTCTTCGGGACAGGACTTGCTTCGATCGCTGCCATGATACACCTTTATCTCGAGTCAATCCGTGAGAAGAAGAGCATCTGGTATAAGAGACGTATGGAAAAGTAAAATATCGCATCTTGTACGGTGACTCTACTTGTGATATACTGTACACCAAATGAATAAGGAGGACCTGAAACCGTGAAACATGTAAAGAGCCTGAACACAAAGAATCTTCAGAACACTCTGAAAAAGGGCGGCTGCGGCGAGTGCCAGACATCCTGCCAGTCCGCTTGCAAGACAAGCTGCACAGTCGGCAATCAGAGCTGCGAGCGTAAGTAATAGCGGCATTTGATATATAACATTAAGAAATTCCGGGGTCTGCCGATGCAGACCCCTTATTCTGTGCAGGCGACGAGCCAAGGTGTCTGCATTGTGCTTGCACAAAATGCAGACAATTTGGCGACCGCTTACATCGAGCGTGCAACGCGAGATGGAGGCAGGCGACGAGCCAAGGTGTCTGCATTGTACTAGTACAAAATGCAGACAATTTGGCGACCGCTCTTCAACGAGCGTGCAACGCGAGATGAAGGCAGGCGACGAGCCAAGGTGTCTGCACTAACGAATTTAGAAAATGGAGTAGCATATATTATGCAGGTTCATCAGTATAAATCTGAAGGTATGGGAATCATCCTTGACGTTCCGAGCGGATCGGTCCATGTCGCGGATGACCTTTTTTATGATGCTGTCGCTTATATGAGCGAGACCCAGGATCCAGAGGCTGTGCGAAAAGCTCTGACTGTCAGCCATCCCGATACGGCAAGCAGCGAGATCGAGGAAGTTCTGGAGGAGATCGAGGAACTTCGAAGAGACGGCTCTCTGTTTTCTCCGGAGCCCTACAGACCTTCTATTGACCAGTTTTCAAAGCGGCCGACAGTCGTCAAAGCGCTTTGTCTTCACATTGCCCATGACTGTAATCTTGCATGCCGGTATTGCTTTGCCGAAGAGGGGGAATACCATGGACGCAGAGCCCTCATGTCCACTGAGGTAGGAAGAAAAGCTCTAGATTTCCTGGTAAAGAATTCCGGTATGCGCACGAACCTTGAGGTGGACTTTTTCGGCGGTGAGCCACTCATGAACTGGGAAGTCGTGAAGGAACTTGTTGCCTACGGCAGATCCCTTGAGGAAGCGACCAAGGACACAGTCGCTCCGAAGAAGTTCCGTTTTACTCTGACGACCAACGGCGTGCTTCTTAATGATGAGATCATGGAATTCTGCAACAGGGAGATGCACAATGTGGTTCTCTCCATCGACGGCAGAAAAGAAGTTCATGACAGAATGCGGCCTTTCAGAAAAGGGCAGGGCAGTTACGACCTCATCCTTCCCAAGTTCCTGAAGTTCGCTAAGATGAGAAATGAGCTTGGGCTTTCCTACTATGTGCGCGGAACATATACGCACTGGAACCTTGATTTCGCCGAAGATGTCCTGCATCTTGCGGATCTTGGCTTCGACCAGATCTCGGTGGAACCGGTCGTGGCACCACCTTCCGAAGACTACACGATCAGACCGGAAGATGTCCCATATCTGTGCGAACAATATGACTTTCTTGCCCACGAGATGATTAAGCGTAAAAAGGAAGGAAGGGGTTTTAATTTCTTTCATTTTATGATAGATTTAACAGGTGGTCCTTGCGTGTACAAGAGATTGTCCGGCTGCGGAAGCGGTACAGAGTATCTTGCGGTCACGCCGTGGGGCGATTTTTACCCCTGTCATCAGTTCGTCGGCACGGAAGATTTCCTGCTCGGCAATGTTGACACAGGTGTGACACGTACCGATATTGTGGAAGAATTCAAGAAAGTGAACGTCTACGCGAAGGAAGAGTGCAGTACCTGTTTTGCGCGATTCTACTGCAGCGGAGGCTGCGCCGCGAATTCCTACAATTTCACAGGCGGAATCAATGACACGTATGAGATCGGCTGCCGGCTGCAGAGAAAGCGCGTTGAGTGCGCAATCATGATTAAGGCTGCAGAGGCTGATTTGTGATAAAAAGAGACACGAAAGGTGCCTTGGGCACCTTATTTTATCGAGGGGTGTTCTCTTGGAGGAGGTTGTGTTATGAAAAAGAAAACAGGAATTTTTGTCATCCTCTTGTCGGTGATCGTGTCGGTCGTCATGATCTTCACGGCTCTGGCAGGATGGGGCAGCACCAAAAGAGGTTCGATGCAGAACATCAAACTCGGTCTGGACCTCTCGGGCGGTGTATCAATCACCTATGAAGCTGATCAGGCTACTCCGGCGATCGATGATATGGATGACACTGTGTACAAGCTGCAGCGCCGTGTCGAAGAATATTCGACGGAAGCCAACGTGTACAAGGAAGGTGCCAACCGCATCAACGTCGAGATCCCGGGCGTTACCAACGCCGATGAGATCTTGGAGGATCTCGGCACACCGGGTTCTCTGTATTTCATTGCCGAGAAAGACTCTAATGGCAATACGAGCTACCACTATGACCAGACGACCGGCGAGTATGTCCTCGACTACACGATTGAGGAGCTCGAAGCAGCCGGTGCGATTGTCTGCACAGGTTCTGATGTCGCGGATGCTCAGGGCGGAGTAGACTCTTCTGACACATCAGGCAACAAGTATGTTGTTTCTTTGGAATTCACTTCTGAGGGCACATCAAGCTTTGCGGAAGCTACTTCCAAGGCATTTTCAAATGGCGAGTCCATCGGTATTTACTATGACGGCAGATTTGTCTCCGTGCCGAGAGTCAATGCGGCAATCACGGACGGCAAAGCCATCATCGAGGGTATGGATTCCATCGAGGAGGCAAGAGAACTTGCATCCTTCATCCGTATCGGTGGTCTGAAGCTCACTCTGAATGAGATCCGCTCCAACGTAGTCGGTGCTCAGCTCGGTCAGGAAGCAATCCGTACATCTCTGATCGGCGGCGCGATCGGCCTCGCTATTGTAGCGGTCATCATGATCTTTGTTTACCTTGTGCCCGGTATTGTCGCAGCATTTGTTCTTGCGCTTTACGCGGCAATTATGCTCGTACTCCTCAATGCGTTCGACCTTACACTTACCCTTCCGGGTATCGCCGGTATTATTCTTTCTATCGGTATGGCGGTCGACGCGAACGTTATCATTTACGCGCGTATCCGTGAAGAGATCACTGCAGGCGGCGGAGTCCTTGCCGCTATCCGCTCCGGTTACAGCAAAGCTATGTCCGCTATCATCGACGGAAATATCACGACTCTTATCGCAGCGGCAGTGCTCGGTGCTCTCGGCACAGGCACGATCCGCGGCTTCGCGATGACTCTTGCTCTCGGTGTTGCTCTTTCAATGTTCACCGCATGCGTTGTCACAAGATACATCGTATATGCAGTATATGCGGTCGGCGTTCGCAACCCGAAGTACTGGGCAAGAGCAAAGAAAGAGCCGTCAATTGACTTCATCGGGAGAGGCAAGGTCACATACAGCATCGCGGCATTAGTCATCGCAGCAGGCCTTATTGCCATGATCGTCAACGGTGTAAATGGCAGGCGTGCTCTCAACTTCTCACTTGAGTTCCTCGGCGGTACATCAACGACTGTCGGATTCAATGAGGATTACTCCCTTGTCGAGCTTGACAAGCAGGTCAAGCCGGTCGTCATGGACATCACAGGGGACGCAAATGTCTCCATGCAGAAAGTCGTCGGCAGCAACCAGGTCATCATCAAGACGAGGACTCTGGGTGTTGAGGAGCGAATCGCCCTCACTGATGAACTTGAGAAGAATTTCCAGATAGCTTCCGAGAGCATTACAACAGAGAACATTTCGGCAACAGTCGGTAAGGAAATGAGGAACGCGGCTATACTCGCAGTCGTTATTGCGGTCGTACTCATGCTGCTCTACATTTTCATCCGTTTCAAGGATATCAGATTTGCGACATCTGCCGTCATTGCTCTGCTGCATGACGTCATGATCACACTGACAGCGTATGCGATCCTTCGCATCTCGGTAGGTAATTCCTTCATCGCAGTTATGCTGACGATCCTTGGTTATTCCATCAACTCCACGATCGTCATCTTTGACCGTATCCGCGAGAAGCTTGCCGGTGCTACTAAGAGCAGCGACCTCAGAGCTATCGTTAACGGAGCTATCAATCAGACGCTGACGAGATCTATCTACACGAACCTGACAACACTGGCTTCCATCCTTGTTCTCTACATCATGGGTGTAGCCTCCATCAAGGAGTTCACACTCCCGATGATGGTCGGTATCGTCGCAGGTACATTCTCATCTGTATTCCTTACAGGTCCGCTCTGGTATCTCATGCGTACACGTCTGGGTAAGGAAGCCAAAGAGTTCAAGGCGGCTGAAGCCAGAGCAGCACGCATCAAGGCTGACGAGGAGGCCGGCACAGCTCCTGCCAACGGCGGAGTGAGAAGCGCGAACAACCCGAACGTCATCCGCAAAAAGAAAAAGAAATAATAACCGGAAACTATAAAGCTGCCGCTTTTCCCGGCACTGCCAGAACGATGTGACAGTGCCGGAAAGGAAGGCGGCTTTCTTTTATCAGTGGCCTTTTGGGCCGGAGCACTCTGGAGCGCATTCGCGCGTAAACAGAGAACTCAGAGGAGATAATATGGAAAAATGGGTGATCACAGCCAAGAGGGCTGATTTCAACGATATCGGGAGGCGCTTTAATATTGACCCGGTAATCGCAAGATGCATACGCAACCGGGACATAGTCGGTGACGAGGCAATCCGTGAATATCTCTACGGAGATCTCACGTATCTTCATGACCCAATGCTCCTGCTCAATATGGACAAGGCAGTACGGATCCTGAGAAAAAAGATTGCCGACGGAGCCAGAATACGGATCATCGGCGATTACGATATTGACGGTATTATGTCGTCCTATATTTTAAAGCGCGGTCTGACTGAATTGGGTGCAAATGTTGACGTCAAGATCCCGAATCGTGTCACTGACGGTTATGGTATCAATGAGAGCCTGATTCGTGAAGCTTACAAGGACGGGACCGACACGATCGTTACCTGTGATAACGGAATATCCGCCGGTCCGCAGATCAAAGTGGCTAAAGAACTCGGTATGACTGTGATCGTCACCGATCACCATGAAGTGCTGTCTGTTCCCGAAGCTGCGGATGCCGTCATAGACGCCAAGCAGGAAGGTGATACTTACCCGTACAAGGAAATGTGCGGGGCAGGAGTCGCATGGAAGCTCATTCTTGCCATGGGAGGCGATCCCGGGTACGACCTTCTGCCCTATGTCGCTTTCGCAACTGTCGGCGATATCGTCGATCTCACGGGGGAGAACCGGATTCTGGTAAAAGAAGGGATTGCCCGGCTTCACAGCGTGGATAATCCCGGTCTCAGGGCTCTTGCGCGGGAGTGCAGGATAGAATTGTCAAAAATCGATACATATCATATCGGATTTATACTCGGTCCCTGTCTCAATGCGAGCGGCAGGCTGGATACGGCCATGCGTGCGTGCGCGCTCCTCGAGGAGCGGGATGAGGCGGAGGCGGGCAGGCTCGCCCGTGAGCTGAAGGATCTCAATGACAGCCGCAAGGCAATGACTGAGGAGGGCGTTGCTCTCGCCTGTGACAGAGTGGAAGCGGACGGAATTGTGAATGACAAAGTATTTGTCATATTTCTTCCGGAAGTGCATGAATCTCTTGCCGGCATTGTAGCCGGCCGTGTCCGTGAGAGGTATAATCACCCGGTTTTTGTCCTCACAAGAGGCGAGGAGGGAGTGAAAGGCTCCGGCAGGTCGATCGAAAGCTACCCGATGTTCGATGCCCTGGTGGGTGTGTCACATCTGTTGACTAAATTCGGAGGACATCCAATGGCAGCAGGCCTGTCTTTACCCGAGGAGAACATCGGGCTTCTGAGAAGAGAACTGAATGAGCAGTGCACTCTCACGGAGGAGGATTTTGTAGAGAAAGTTAAAATAGATGTCCCTATGCCGGTCTCCTATGTGACGGAGAACCTTATAGAGCAGCTATCTCTTCTTGAGCCGTTCGGGAAAGCGAATCCGAAGCCTGCATTTGCAGAAAAAGGAGTCGTCTGCGCGTATCCCAGGATTTTCGGCGCAAATAAGAACGTGGTCAAAGCGAGGATACTCACTCCATCAGGCAGACCCGGCCCTGATCTTATAAGCTTCCGCGATGCGGAAGAACTAAAGACGGCTATTGATGAGAAGGGGACGCTGTCGATCGTGTATTATCCGCAGATCAATGACTATATGGGGATGCGGACGATCCAGATCGCTGTCACGAGATTTATGTGACTTTGCATGAATCCATTTTTCTGTTTTCATGAACGCGGTAACGTGTTAAAATTAAATATTATGATGGCGGCATGAGAAACGCCTGTCTACATTTCCAAGGAGGGTAAAAATTATGGTCAGAGAAAGACTTGAAGATTATGTGAGAACTATCCCGGATTTCCCGGAGCCGGGCATTATGTTCAGAGATATTACCACCGTACTGTCCGATGCGGACGGACTTAAGCTCGCAATTGACGAGATGGCAAAAAAGCTTGAAAATGTGGATTTTGACGTGATTGCCGGCGCGGAGTCCCGTGGCTTCATTTTCGGTGCTGCCCTGGCTTACAATCTTCACAAGCCGTTCATTCTTATCCGCAAGAAGGGCAAGCTTCCGTGCGAGACCGTTCAGCAGACATATGACCTTGAGTACGGCACAGCGACAATTGAGATCCACAAGGACGCAATACAGCCCGGCGAGAAGGTCGTTATCGTCGATGACCTCATTGCGACAGGCGGAACAGTGGAGGCAGCCGCACAGCTGATCGAGAAGCTCGGCGGTGAAGTTGTAATGATGGTATTCCTCATGGAGCTGGCAGGCCTGTGCGGAAGAGAAAAACTTAAGAAATACAACGTAGAGAGCGTGATCTGCTACGAAGGAAAATAATCGTATGTAATCCGCGTCTCGGGGAGTCAGTATGGCGGATGAGATAAAGAAAGAGGATCTGCACGTTACAGAGACACTGCTCACATCGTCGGAGCAGGAACTTTATATGCCAAGGGATTTTACGTCTCCGGAAGAATTATATCGGGAGCTTGTTGAACTTGTGCTTAAATATCATCCGTCCGACGATCTGAGTATGATTGAAAAGGCATACAACATAGCGAAAAGCCAGCATAAGGATCAGCGCAGAAAATCAGGGGAACCGTATATTATTCATCCTCTGTGCGTCGCGATTATTCTCGCTGAGCTCGAGCTTGACAAGGAGACAATAGCTTCCGGCCTTCTCCATGATGTCGTTGAGGACACCGAGATGACCAACGAGGATATTCGGAGAGAGTTCGGTGAGGAAGTGGAATTACTGGTAGACGGAGTCACAAAGCTTGGTCAGATCGGCTATCAGGCCGATAAAGTCGAAGTCCAGGCTGAGAACCTGAGAAAGATGTTTCTGGCCATGGCCAAAGATATCCGGGTCATACTGATCAAGCTGGCTGACCGTCTGCATAACCTCAGAACGCTTCAGTATATGAAGCCGGAGAAGCAGCAGGAAAAAGCCCGCGAGACGATGGATATTTATTCACCGATCGCCGGTCGGCTCGGTATTTCCAAGATCAAGACGGAGATGGACGACCTCTCGCTCAGATATCTGAAGCCGGACGTATATTTCACTCTTGTTCAGCAGGTGGATGCGAGAAAGACCCAGCGGCAGGCATTTGTCGACAACATTGTTCTGGAATGCAGGGAAAGACTCGAGGAAGTCGGCATTAAGCACTATGAGGTCAAAGGCCGCGTCAAACACTATTTTTCTATTTATAAAAAGATGGTCAATCGAAACAAGACGATTGATCAGATTTATGATCTCTTCGCAGTGCGTATCATTGTTGACACAGTTCCTGAGTGCTACGGAGCGCTCGGTCTTATTCACGATATGTACACGCCCATGCCGGGGAGGTTCAAGGACTATATTGCGATACCTAAACCGAATATGTACCAGTCACTGCATTCGACTATGATCGGTCCGGGGGGAACTCCTTTTGAGATACAGATCAGGACATTTGAAATGCACCGCACTGCCGAATACGGTATCGCTGCCCACTGGAAGTATAAGGAAGCCTCGAACGGGATCCAGATGTCCGGAAAGAAAGAAGAGGAGAAGCTGGCATGGCTTCGCCAGATCCTCGAGTGGCAGCAGGATATGTCGGATAACCACGAATTTATGTCACTGCTCAAGTCAGATCTGGATCTGTTCACGGACAACGTATATTGCTTTTCACCGGCAGGCGATGTCAAATGTCTGCCGGCGGGATCGTGCACAGTCGACTTCGCTTACAGCATACATTCGGCGGTAGGCAATAAGATGGTCGGAGCGAGAGTCAACGGCAAGCTGGTCCCGATAGAATATCGTCTCCGCAACGGTGACCGCATTGAGATTATTACATCTCAGAACGCGAGGGGACCGAGCCGAGACTGGCTGAAGATCGTAAAAAGCACTCAGGCCAAGAATAAGATCAACCAGTGGTTCCGTAAGGAACTTAAGGAAGACAATATTGAGCGCGGCAAGGATCTTATCACTCAGAACATTAAAGCCAAAGGGTTTACGTCTCCGGATCTTCTTAAGAATGAATATATGGAAGCTGTCATGCAGAAGTACGGCTTCCGGGATTGGGAGTCGGTACTTGCGGCGGTCGGTCACGGCGGACTGAAGGAAG
This sequence comes from uncultured Lachnospiraceae bacterium, assembly GCA_902788035.1. Lineage (GTDB taxonomy): Bacteria > Bacillota > Clostridia > Lachnospirales > Lachnospiraceae > Chordicoccus. Next base: position 17,149 of record CADAIL010000038.1, read on the forward strand.
GCCAGATTGTCAACAAGCTGATCGACATCTATAACAAAGAACACGTTAAGAATATCACTGATCAGGAGATTCTTGATGCCGCGACGCACACTAAGGAGAAAGTTCCCCTTGTCGGCCGCGGCGGCAAGGGGGGAATCGTTGTTGAAGGCCTGCATGATCTGGCAGTGCACTTCGCAAAATGCTGCAGCCCGATTCCCGGTGATGAAATTGTAGGTTATGTCACCCGGGGCAGGGGTGTGACGGTCCACCGCACTGACTGTACCAATATAATGAATATGTCGGAGGAGGATCGGACGAGACTCATTGAGGCGGAATGGCTGAGGACAGACGAAGCACAGTCCGATACATACGAGGCGGAAATCAACATCTACGCACAGAACCGAACAGGACTCCTCGTCGATATCTCCCGCGTTTTCACCGAGCGCAAGATCGATATCGGGTCACTCAGCTCCCGAGCGAATAAGCAGGGGACAGCGACCCTCGAGATGAGTTTTCAGGTCCATTCCAAGGATGAGCTCGGTGCAGTGATTGCCCAGATAAGAAAGATTCCAAGCGTCATTGACGTGACGAGAAAGATCGGATAGGGAGCATTAACACCCCTATCCGATACTTTTTTCGAAGTCGAATGAAATATGTAACAGTTCAGACGGGTGGTATCGGAGTCTCAGAATCCGGCGCAAACATCATCTTCATCGAAAAGCGTAAGTCCTTCTCTGCGAGCTAAGAAAATGCAGCAGCATTTTCTGATCTCTCGGTCGGACTTACAATGCTTTTCTCACGAAGATGAATGCTTTGCTCCGGAAAGGAGTTCATGACCAGCCGTCTGAACTGTTGCGTAGTATTGAATTTTAATATGAACAAAAGCAGGTCGGAAGTTTAGCTTTTTTATAAGGAGTTTGCCATGGCAGATATGAAGATTTACGCGTTGGAAGTCGGAATGATCCGCACCAACTGCTACCTGATACTGAATGAGGAAAGTCATGAGATGATCATTGTCGACCCAGGGGATGACGCGGATCTCATATGTGAAAAGATCCGGCAGCTGGATGGAAGACCGGCAGCCATCTTCCTCACCCACGGTCATTATGACCACATACTTGGGGTCAATGATCTGAGGGCAGTATATCCTGAAATTGAGGTGTTCATAGGTGAGAAGGATGAGGCTATGCTGAAGGATGACAGCCTTAACTGTGACTGCTACGGCACAAGAATCACAGTTGAGCCGGATCACCTGGTCAGCGAAGGAACGCTGATAGAGCTTGCAGGCTTCCGCTGTACTGTCATGCATACGCCCGGCCACACAGCGGGCAGTGTCTGTTACTACTATGAGGCGCAGGGGGTGCTCTTCGCTGGTGATACACTGTTCTTCAGGAGCTACGGGAGAACAGATCTGCCTACGGGAAATAGCCGGGATATGGTGATGTCACTCACACGCCTGCTCACAGAGCTTCCGGACGATGTCACTGTGCTCTGCGGCCACGACAGAAGCACTACGATCGGGTATGAAAAGAAGATAAAAGGATTTCAATAATCCGTCACTGGAGGATTTATGAAGGTCGGTGTAAGACTGAGCAGAAATGACTTTATGTACGATATGCATTCGCTCGTGAAAGCATTCTTTCCGGACGATGATGTCAGCATATATACGGAGGATGAGACTGAAAAATGCAGCCTGCCGAAAGATCTTGAGTTTTTTGTCACCATTCCGGAATATGAGCACAGGAAAGAGACAAAGGACGGGCTGAAGCGTTCTCTTTACAGGACTCTGTGTGATTATACGGGGCATGAGCTTCCATGGGGGACGCTGTCGGGCATTCGTCCGACCAAAATCCCAATGAAAATGCTGGAAGAAGGCATGGCGGATGAGCAAATCATTGACAGCATGATGGAGACATACCTTGTATCGCGCACGAAGGCCGAACTCTCCCTCAAGGTCGCTAAAAACGAAATGAGGCTGCTTCGCGGAGTGCCGACGGGTGAGGACAGCATGAGCCTTTACCTGCATGTTCCGTTCTGCCCGTCAATCTGTCTCTACTGCACATTCTCCGCTTCACCGGTATCCATGTGGCAGGACCGGATGGATGAATACCTTGATGCAGTCGAAAAGGAACTCTACACCAACATTCACTGCAAGGAGCTTCCGGAGACCGTGCTTTTGCCAGACCGGGGAGCTAAGAAACATGTCCGGGAGCCGCGGCGTCAATATTATCCGCCGGAGAAAAAATATCCTGCGCCTGTCACGTTCTATGTCGGAGGAGGCACACCGACGTCCCTGACCGCGGCACAGCTGGACCGCCTGCTCACTGCGGCTGAAAATACGTATGATCTTGCAAACTGCAGGGAGAGAACCGTCGAGGCAGGCCGCCCTGATTCAATAACCAGGGAGAAACTCGAAGTCCTGAGAGCCCACGGTATAAACCGGATTTCCGTCAATCCGCAGACCATGAACCAGAGGACTCTGGATCTCATCGGGAGGCATCACACGGTAGAGGATACGAAGAGGGCCTTTGCTCTTGCCAGAGAGGTCGGGTTCGACAACATCAATATGGATATTATTCTCGGTCTGCCCGGGGAGGAACCCGTCGATGTCGAGCACACACTGAGAGAGATAGAGAAACTCGATCCTGACTCTCTTACCATTCACTCGCTCGCGGTGAAGCGGGCTTCAAGACTCACGAAAGCCCTGAAGGAAGCTCACAGGGCTGGGGAGATAGAAGATATGAGCCGATACGCGGGCCTTGAATTCGTCAACTCGGAGACGATAATAAATATGGCTTACGCGTATGCGGAGCGTATGGGCATGTCTCCGTATTACCTCTACCGCCAGAAGAATATGAAAGGCGGGCTGGAGAACACCGGTTTTGCGAAACCCGGTAAGGAATGTCTCTACAACATCCTCATCATGGAGGAGAAGCAGGAAATCCGTGCCTTCGGAGCAGGGGCCTCTTCCAAGACCATATCCCCAGACGGTCTCATCGAGCGAATCATTAACCCCAAGGATGTCAAGACTTACCTCGCCAGGATGGAAGCCGACTAATTCAGCCTGGCTGCGCGTGAGTCCCAGAGCCGGCGCAGGCATCATCTTCATCGAAAAACACAGCTATTGCCGCTGAAGTGAAAAGTTTATTTCCACTCTGAATAACGGTTTTTGAGCAGTGGCATTAACTCTTACAGAAACGAGAAATGTCACTGTTTCTCTTTGCAAG
>CADAIL010000039.1 GCA_902788035.1 uncultured Lachnospiraceae bacterium
TTATTGTGTTTTTTCATCCGCCAAGATGAACACTCTAATCATAGCTAGAGGTTTCTTTTTATTCAATTGACGTTATTTCTGAATTACAGGAATGCTCCTTATTTTGTATATTGCTCATCGGTTCATGGTTACAGTATATAAGGTGGGAACTATGATAAGGGCGCTTTGCGACAGACGGTATGTTTGTACAGACGAATGGCACGGATTAGGTGATTTTCACGGATAACAGTTCATATGCAAATGTATAGTCGGAGCTGCTCTGTTTCTCCTCTGTTTTATTTAATACCACCAGTCCTGCGTCTGAATACGATCTGCAAAATCATCAGCGTCTGTTTCTATGGATTGATTGTCATATGCGCTAAAATCTTCTTCTGGGGAGATATACCCGTAATAATCATTTCTCCATTGATTGATTGTATTTTCGTCATACCGATAATTATCAGGGTTGTTAATTACATCGTATTGATAGGCATGTCTCATTTCATGCAGCAAGGTATGGACGGCGTCATCTTTACCAATGAAACCGTTTCTGAAAAAGTCTTCGTTGATCCAGATTGTATTGGTTTCGGCCTCATAATATCCACCGGTGGTTAGTCCTGGCGTGGGGTCCTGTTCAGGCCCTATGATAAGGTTCGGTGCAGTTATCCCGTAAATAGGAGCCAATAACGCAAGCATATCCCGGATAATCTGTTTGCGATTCTCCGGACTGCTGAACAACCAGTTCAGGTATGAGTATTCCCATTTCCAAGCCAATGCTTTCTTGATATCATCAGCAAGTTTCTTATCTATCTCATTATTTTTGGCTCCCGTATTCGTGTTATTGAGAATATTCCCAGAGGATAACGATTGGATTCCCACGGCAGCCTTCCTGGTGTTCTCATTGCCCAGAATCTCATTTTCCGCATTCTCATAAAAGGAAATGATCATAAGCAGCGTTTCCAGATAGACACGGACTTTGACTGTTTCATCCGAAAGACGAGACGCGTTTTCCTTGATACTGACATTGATCAGTTTTGAGCTGTCTCCAAGAGTAAGGCTGATTGAAAAATTGTTTAAATTCGATTCTAGTACGGAAAGTTTTGAGGCGATATCTCCCAGCTTTTCTGCCGCACTTTGAAGCTTTGGAACATTAACCGAAAAACTCATATTATACCTCCTTTCCGTTTAGTGTCAGGATTTCCTCCCTATGCATCCGAAAAAGATTTTCAAGCAAAAGCGTAAAGATTGTTTTTGCTGAACAGCGTGAGATTGACAGTTTTCCGTTTTTGCTAAGATAAAGGAACATCTGGTCATTGTCCATGAATGCGTACAAAAACTCCCTGTTACCTGTACCTCTGGCAAAAATTGAGAAATCAGCTTCTGAAGGAGATAAGTAAAAAAGTGACGCTGCTTCTGCAAAAGACTTTAGAACCGAATCAAAGCCAGCCAGCGTGACATCCTGCGCGAAGTCAAACTCTGCCAGCTTTTTATTTTCTTCTGTTTCTGCCGAAGCATCGGTTATTTCAGGTTCCAAGATATGATCATCTGTGTCCCCACCAGCATGTGCTTCTGTTTCTGGGAGAAGTTCGTGAAGCTGGTCTGCCAGAGCCCCCGTAACCAGATGGAAGGAAGGCAAAAGGAATATTTCTTCTCCGCCTTTGACCATGCAAGAACAAATGACAGTATCTTTATAAAACAGAAACTGTCTTGCTCTGACCGTCTGATTTATTTCTGCCTTTATCGTGTACCGCTTCTTTGCCTCCAGGCGTAGCCTGACCAGTGCCCTGCTCTCTTCTGGGATGTTTTCATAATTGCCATTGGCTGCCTCCCTCAAGGTTTGTGTTGAAATTAACATCTGATTAGCCCTCCCTTTTCAGGTGATCCAGTTGCTGTTGTCACCCTCAATAATTGTTTCATTTTCAAAGGTATATATCACAGATCCTCCCTGAGCAAATGCCTGTCTGGGTGCTGTGCCTTTTCCTTGCGCGTACTTCCAGGATACGGTCAGTCTATTTTCCTCATTCAAGAAGACCGATAGAACAGTAGTGATGTCACTTTCTTTCGACTCTTTCCTTGTCAAAGGCAGTTCCTTCCGGATGAGATCTCCACCAAGTACTTCGATTTGGTCTCCATGACATGTATAGATTTCGACAATACATAGAATTGTATCCTTACTTCTATCACTGTCAAATCTGACAACGATTAGATCCTCCGAGCCATTGCCATCTACATCTGTAATGGCTGCATCGCCAATGCCGCTCTTCTCTGTCCAGTCCGTTTTATAATCCAGGCTGCTTTTCCGAACTGTCTCTGCCGGATTTGCCTGGTCAATCATACCATAAACATCAGCCACGGACGTGAGAAAAAAATCAACCAGTTGTTCGTTATAGACTGTGCCTACTTCTATCTCTCCGGTGTCCGTTCCCGCTTCAGTCCCCTGATTCGGGAGGACGCTTCCGCAGGCTACAAGTGCCAACAGAAGAGCATATGTCAACATTATTTTAAATATAATTTTCCCCACCATTACTAACACTCCTTATAATTATCAAGCTTTTAGTCTATTCATCCCGCAGCGACATAATTATTTAACGCGGACCTGAGCCCATCATGATTCACCCAACCGTTGCCGGCAGAACTTTCTACATAGTAGGTAACTCCGGAAATATATCCGTAAGGACCTCTCTTACTGGATGTTATGGATGCCGGTGTTCCTGCAGGGATGCTGCCGATTGGCTGACTGCAGCCTGCATCGCTGTAAAGAGGCAAATTGCTGATCAACACCAGCGGATATCCGACGTTGAAGCCGCGCTGATTGTACACGTCTGAAAAATAGCCGGATTTATTTTCTCCTTCTGTCAGGTTGAGACCATCAATGTGCTGTTCGAATCTTGAGACAATGATTCCGTAACTTCTGTCTCCTTCATAGCTGTTTGTAAAAGTGTAGAATGTTCCGTCTCCCCAAGAACTGTCAGGATCCAGAGAACCAATTATACCTCCAACTCTTTCTACCCTTTCGGAGTTGTAACACAAGACATTGACCTCAGATTCATCATCAATACCGTAAATACAAAGTATGATATTTCTATAGTCATCATTAACATTGAGATCTGTGGCAAAAGCGGTGTATATTCTCGAAAAGGATATAGAGGAAACAAAACTAAAAGAAATCCCGTTTACATTACCGCTGACTTGCGCGGATTCATGATCTACAGAAAAAGACCGGAATGAGATCGTATCGGTGTTCAGCCCGTCTACGGAGACTGTATTTGCAATATTTTCGCTAAGCTCGACCAGCTCAATATCATCCGGTGTGATCCGCGGCGTAACGGGAATCAGGGTGACGGAGACCCCGGCTTCTGCGGATGAGCTGTAGGAGATATCAATCGTCTGTGTCTCTTCCTGATAATCCGTTTTGCTAACTGTCATCGCATAGGTGTCAGGAAATACTGTATCGGCAGCATCCCCGTTGTTGTCCGTACGAAGCGTATAGGAATACGAGCTGCCGGTCAGGACTATATCAGCATCAGACACAGGAGTACCCTCGTCGTCTGAAACGTGGATACTTCGCTCCGGGAATTTTCCGGAAAGAATGTCGTGTTTGCCGGAAAGCTCTTCGGCTTTTTCATAGTCGGCCCAAGCTTTGGCGTAGTCACCAAGTGCTGTATATGCGTCACCTCGGCCGATATATGCGTCTGGCGTCATTTCATCGATCTCAATTGCTCTGGAAAATGCAGTCACCGCACTGTCATAATCCATTTCCAGAAGGTATTTATTTCCCAGATCCAGATTTTTGCTGTAACTGGTGTAATCATTTTTGATTTGAAAGGCAAATGCTGATACCTCGGCACACAGGATAATACCCAGGACTATACTGATTAACTTCAAGTGCTTTCTTGTTATTCTTTTCATGGCATTGATCCTTCATCGTGTTCATAAGTTCAATAGACGTAATATAAGTTGCCTGACTAGATTTTGGTCAGCAGCTGCCAATTCAGATTCACATGTGCTCTGTCCGGGACATACGGATCGATCAAGGCGTCATACTCTGCCTGTGTCATCGCAATCTCATTATCTTTATAATAGATTATTCCGTCATGATCCAGATCCTCCTCCGCTGAGTAGACGCCGTAATTGGGGATTGTATTCGGGGTCACACCTTTGACAACGAAGATTTCCCTGTCATATGATTTTGTCTCCGGATTGTACCCATATACGCTAAATGGATTGAGCATAGTCTTTGGGTTTTTAGGGTAAGCGCGAATATAACCGGTGGAATAAAAATCTTTTGTTGGAGCGGATCCGACATCGGCCGCATAGAGTTCGAAAGCGGAAGAATTAACGTTCCATTTCCATACTTCTGTGTTTATAACATTATAGGGACCACCGGAATTGGTATACGACAGGAATACTTCATTGACAGCGTCATTATCCAGGTCTCCTATTGCGTATTCTACAGCGGGATTGCTATACGTATTTAAGGGCTCCGCATAATCCCCTTGGATATAATATGTGTAGGGATTATCCTTTACTGCCTGAAGAAAACTGTCATAGTCAGTAGAAGCCGGTGCCGGAAGGGTGGGGATCGGTGATGGTTCCGGAGTTTCTTCGGGAACTATTGAAACGGTGCCGGAGTCTTCATGCTGTACTTCGCTCTCAGACGGAGGCTCTTCCTGTTTTTTATCGTTCAGCCCGGTCATGCGTTCTGCCAGACCTGCCTCTCCTGTGATATCCTCGACTTTCTGATAGTCTTGGTAGGCCAGCTCAATATTTCCCATTTTCATATATGTATCCGCGCGGCCTTGGTACGCATCGCTTTTTTTCGGATCTATGTCGATTGCATTTGAATAAGCCCGCAGAGCTCCGTCATAATCCAGCTGAACAAGATAATAATGTCCAAGATTAATATTGTGACGGTACCTGGCCGCCGGAACTGTTATGAGAAGGGCGAACCCTGAGATGCTGATTGCGAGAATTACAGATAATACAGTGACTGCCTGGATCAGAGCTCTTTGCCTAATGTGTCTCTTCATTACAATTCTTGCACCTCTCTGTGTAATTTAATAACATGCTTGTGAGAATTGGTTCGTGAATTCGGTCAGTGTTAGTTTACGGATTCCAAACAGAATTCTGTGAACAATACACTTTGATATATCGGATGTCTCAGGATAATCATACCAGTAGAACAGTTAATTGGTAAAGAGTAAGGATAGGATGTCGGCATTTTAGGATGAATGGTAAAAACATAATTCTGAGTACGTGTATAATATAGTATCAGAACCGCTGCACGAATCCTATAATCGAAATGCGGGCGATTTCATCGTCCTTTTATCAGGGGATTTTTGCGCAACTTTGAATAAGATATGCTACAGGAAGAGCCAGTAATTAGTTGAAATTAATAATAAATATGCGAACTTTCTATTATATGTGCTATAATTTTTAAAGTTATAGTTTTGTGTCAGTAAAAAGAGCCGCTTTGGATTTGCAATAATAAAACAATAGAGGGGGGATAACATGGATAATACATCATGGAACAATTCGACCTGGGAAGAGACAGAATCACCAAATACGTTTGACGGAGAAACGAAATACTGTCCGAATTGCGGCGAGAAATTGCCCGGTGGAGCTGCTTTCTGCCCTTATTGTGGGTTTAAATTCACCGGCATCCTGTCTGAAAGTGCGCCTGAAACGGACATGACAGCAGACCTTCATGGTCAGAAGGATGACACGACATATAAATTTGATAATTCGATTTCTAACACGCGAGAAAGCACTTCACAAAATTTATATGAAATTGATACAGGCTATTATGATAACCTTTACAAGGATCTCACGCCGCCGCCAAAAAAGAAGAGACCGTTGGTTATGATAATAGCGATAATCTCTGCGGCAATTGTGGCCTTGTTCTTAGGCTTTTTTGTGATTGCGCCTTGGTTAGGCACTAGAATTGTGGACGGGGACGATGATTCATCAACATCGACAACGACGTCGACAATTGAATCGAATAACGATGATGCCACTCCGACACCTACGTTTACACCGATTCCAACGGCAACGGTAACGCCCATTCCAACGGCGACCCCGACCCCGGTTCCTACGGCGACGCCGACAGAAGTGCCGCCGCAGACAATCAATCAGCCAAATATTATTGATGCCTCGACAGGCCAGCCGATTTCCATCCCCAATGACACGGCAGAGTCTTATGCATACCCGGATTCCGGCAGCCGTGTATGGTCCTACGGGGACGTGAACGGAATGACGGCAGGTCAGGTCCGCTACTGCATCAATGAGATCTACGCGAAGCATGGTTATATTTTCCAGAACGAGAACTGGCTCAATTACTTTAAACAGAAGACCTGGTATTCACCGACGGTGCCGAAAGCATCCTTCGGAGATAAGTATCTGAACGCCAATGAGGTGGCCAATGTCAGGCTTCTGAATCAGTACTATTCTGACAGAAAATTCCCGGATTATTGATTTCTGACGTAGAATTCCATGACGTCAATCCATGATGAATGCGCGAAATCCGGCGCAGGCATCATCTTCATCGAAAAAGCAGGTCCTTCCATCTTAGCTATGCTGCGCATTGCTGATCTCTCCGGTCGAACCGGCAATGTTTTTCTCACGAAGATGAATGCTCTGCTGCTAGAATCGAAATGATGATGCAGCCTGTCTGAACTGTTACCTTTACACTTTACGCAGCGCAGCAAGAAAGCTGAGGCGTTCTTGATTACAGGAATAGATACATGAACAAGGAGGGAGAATCCTATGGCGGATCGAATTATCCAGACAGCTGACCTGTCGATTATCGAGAGAAATCTTCAGATCGTCGGAAGTAAACTTCAGGATCTGGAGGACAATGTGGGAAGCGTGGACCACAAGGTCGTAGCCCTGAATAATGAGCTTGCGGCACTTACCAGAGAATTCGAAGAGTATGTTATCTCGCAGGGAAGAGCCAACAGACTGGCTCAGGCGGAGACTCGCCTTGTCCAGTTCGACAATGAGCTCAATAAGAAATACGGTCACTATGATGTGGTCCGCAGGTCGGCGACGGGTATTCTTCAAGCAGATGATCTCGGATTGATCCGCCAGTCGACAATTAATACGATTTCTGAAGAGCTGATGGTCCAGACTCCGGGATATTGGCTTGCTCCCTGTCTTGTGGCGCTCGCCGCATGGATCAATGACAAAAAAGATATTGCAGAGAGAGCCGTTCGGGAAGGCATTCGCAGAAATGATGAAAAAACGTCTCTGTTCTTTGCTCTGGTCTGCAGAAGGGCGGACAGGGCAGGCAGCTGCCTTCAGTGGACGAAAAGATACCTTGATAATCAGGATGAGGAAGATCTTGACCGCAAGACTGTCATCATTCTGGACGCTTATGCCAGCGGCCTTATGGGCGCGGACACCGAGGGACTTATATCTAAGACCATCAATGAGTGGATGGATAATCTGACCAATAAGCCCGGATTTGTCGAACAGCAGACGGACCAGTGGTCAAAAGCAATCGTGAGCAAGAGAAAGGTCTATCAATCCGGCTACACATATCTTCCGAAATATAGTCCCACATGGCAGCAGCTCGTCGATGTCATGGAGGGAGCTGAGCTCCACGGGACGATGCTTGATTATTTCATTAATATTTATCAGCAGCAGACTTCCACGGCAACTCTGCGGGAGCAGCTGGACGCAATTCTGAGCAGTCTGGTCAGCGACTTTGACGATGAGGAGCTGCCGCTTCGAAGGAAGAGGCGCTATGAGCAGCTGGTCAAGGAGTTTGAAGGTGATGAGAAGCGGGCGAAGTCTGTCATGGATGCCGAACAGCAGGTCTATGACACCCATAAGGATTTCACACAGTTGCTCACCGATGCCGCTATGGATCCGGAGGGATCCGGCGCGAGCTGCTCCACCCAGAAATTCGCAATCGCCCTGACCAAGGACTGGATCATCAACGCATACAACGATGTGACTGCCAAAAATCGAATGAACATCCCCCAGTACATTGACATTGCAATAGGGACATTTAAAGACAAAACTCCGGACGGCCGGGATGAGCAGGAGCTTGAGAGCAGAATGATTGCCCAGCTCACGCAGGAACGGGACGCAAAGCTGGCCAGGTGCGTCATGTCCGGTTTTGACCAGTTCTGCCTGTACGGAGGCGGCGTGATCGGCGTCGTCGGTCTCCTCATGATGTTTACGGGTCACCTTTTCCTCGGCATTATAGCTGCGGTGGCAGGCATATTCTTTGTCGTGAAGCATTTCAGCAGCAAGAAGGCGATAGAGAACAACCGGCAGCGCATTATTCAGGACTATGATAATCTGATAAGGAGCAGCATTGAAATTCTGCGTGCTTTGATGGCAGAAATCGTAGACTTTATAGCTGAATTTAATCAGAAGGATGCCAGGGCTGCTGACGTGGTCGAATTCCTTGAGCAGATATCACCCGAGCAGTATGTGAGGAAACTCTCCGGAACCCGTCGTCATGTAAGGACAAATGTCTGATGGAGGTGCGGTATGAACGATAATTTTAATAATGGCAGAATATTCTGTACAAAGTGCGGGACACCAAATAAAGCAGGGTATCGCTTCTGCGTAAGATGCGGCGCAAAGCTAATGGTTCTTGACCCCAAGCCGGAGCCGGAGATTTCGAATGAGCTTCCGCAGACTGAGCCGGTAAGATCGGAACCGGTAGCATTTGAGCCTGAACCGGCAGCGTATGAGCCGGAACCGGTAGCATTTGAACCTGAGCCGGCAGCGTATGAGCCGGAACCGAAGACAGAGAAGTTTGAAACGGCCTCACAGACGTTCGGCGTGTTCGAGGAGCCGGTCCCGCAGGAGGAACCGGCAGCGTTCGAGCCGGAGCCGATAACATTTGAGCCCGAGCCGGAACCGGAGAAAGCCCCGCAGACGTTCGGCGTGTTTGAGGAGCCAGCTCTGCAGGAGGAGCAGGTGGCGCAGGAGGAGCCGGCGCAGCAGGAGGAGCCGGCAGCGTTCGAGCCGGAGCCGATAACATTTGAGCCTGAGCCGGAACCGGAGGAAGCCCCGCAGACGTTCGGTGTGTTCGAGGAGCCGACACAGCAGGAGGAGCCAGCAGCGCAGGACGAGCCAGTCTCGCAGGAGGAGCCGGCAGCGTTCGAGCCGGAGCCAATAACATTTGAGCCTGAGCCGGAACCGGAGGAAGCCCCACAGACATTCGGTGCATTTGAGTCGGAACCGGCCCCGCAGGAGGAGCCTGTCAGGGCTGCGGGATTTGCAAGGCACGGTGAGGGAGCTTTTGAAAAAGAACCGGACAGACCGGATAACGGTTTTGCGCGCTCCGGATTTACCGGGGCGACGACGCCTACTGCGGCGGCGGGTGCATTTGCAACCGCAGTGGATGCAGTCAAAAATAATAAACAGATCGATGTCAGTGACGCAGAGACTGTGATGAGCCTGCTCGAGCAGGGTGAGTCGTCTGCACTGGCACAAGGACTTCCGGACTGGGATATTGTCCCGCCGCAGGTCGTGGTCAGGAGGAAACACAGAGTATGATAAGAACACCATCGACGTATTCGGACTGGATCAGTCTTTTCGATATGCTTAAGAATCATGAGAACGATGAGGAGGTTGTCGCTGCCATGGAACGGGGAACGCTTCCGTGGCAGTCCGGCGTCGCAGAGCGCTTTACGGGCAAGATGATCGAAGCGGTCAACAAGAGGCTTGACGACGCGAGCGACCGATTCAAGAGGAATATGGCCCATGCAAACGGCGAGAGCGGACTGCTTCAGACATTGAATATCATGAGAAAGGAACTAATCCTCATGAAGAGAGTCGTTAATGTGAATGCGATTCCATCAGATATCCGAGGAAAGTACGTTTCCATGGTCACAAAGTTTGCGGATGATGCCCAGAAATCTCTGGAGGATTCCGCAAAATCTGACCGGACCGGAAAACTTCGTTTCCTGATCAGAAATCATCCAATCAACAGAATTTAAAGAGGGGCTGCCATGAGTGACACAGCTGAGAGCAAAAAGCTCCTGTTTCAGTATACCAAAGCCCGGATTCCCTTTATCGTCGTGAACACGATAGAAAAAGACCGGGCACTTGAGATCCTAAAGAGCGTCTCGGACGAAATGCAGCTCCCGTTTTGCGTGAGCTCTCTCTCTAAGGGCATTTACGATCTCGCAAGCAACAGAACAATCGAGGACGACCCGACCTTCTATGGCGCGATCGCCTATATGTCCGACCAGATGCGCCGCAGATCCAACATGACGATGATCCTGACGGAAATTCCGGATATCAGCGGTGACAATGCTGACGCAAAGCAGCTGCTTGCGACCTGCAATCTTGCAAATGAAACCAGCAGCGAAATTATTGTCCTCTCCGATCAGCCTGTATGGAACCAGCTGCAGAGGCTTGGAATGTCCGTACGGATCGATCTTCCTACGGAGGAGGAAATGCTGCAGATCATCGGTGAGTACATTAATGACTACCGTGGGCAGATCAGGATCGAGTGGGATTATGCCGATGTCCGCGAGGCGGCATCTGTGCTGACAGGCGTGACAAGGATAGAGGCCGAAAACATTATGGCTTCTCTGATTGCCAAGGAGAAGATCCTCAGGGAGGATCTCGATGAGATCCGTTCATCCAAGGAGTCAATGTTCTCGGATATTTCCGGACTTGAGAGAATTAAAGTCGATCCGAAGGACCGCGAAGTAGGAGGTCTGGACGGATTAAAATCCTGGTTGGATGAAAAGAAAGCTCTTATGACGCCGGAAAAGAGAGATCAGCTCCGCAGTATGGGGCTTCGCCCGCCCAGAGGAATCCTGCTGGTAGGCGTTCCCGGCTGCGGCAAGTCTCTGTCCGCAAAATCTATTTCTGCAAGTTGGAAGCTTCCTCTGTATCGCCTGGACTTTGCCACAGTCCAGGGCATGTATGTCGGCCAGTCCGAGCAGCAGCTCCGGGACGCTCTGGCTACGGCGGAGGAGGTCTCACCCTGTATCCTCTGGATTGATGAGATTGAAAAAGGCCTGTCGGGAGCAGGGTCGAGCAACGACGGAGGTGTTTCGACACGTATGGTCGGTCAGTTCCTGTTCTGGCTGCAGGAGTGCAGAAAGAATGTATTTGTCGTTGCAACGGCAAATGATGTCAGCATGCTGCCGTCCGAACTTCTGCGCAGGGGAAGATTTGATGAGATGTTCTTTATTGACCTGCCGAGCAGCAAGGAGAGAAAGGATATACTTGCGCTTTATATGAGAAAGTATCTGCGGCTCAATTTCACAGGTCCTCTTGCGGACAGGTTGGTAGAGCTCTCTGAGGGATTTACAGGCGCGGATCTGGAGTCCACGGTCAGGGATCTTGCGTACCGACAGATATCCAATCCGAATTTTATCCTCAATGAACAGGCTCTGCTGACTGCGTTCAACAATGTCGTGCCGCTCTCACAGACCAGCCCTGAAAAAATAGAGGCAATCCGCGAGTGGGGACGCACGAGAGCTGTGCCGGCTTCCGGCAGACCGATCGGTGAGGATAAGCTTTCCCAGAGGCAGGGACCGAAGACAAGGAAAGTCCTGCTGTCCAATAACTGATTGAAACTTCCCACACGCCGTCCAATGAGCAGTCTCATCGAAAATATAATTAGAACGGAGGGCCATATGCCGAGACCAATTTTAAAAAACAGACAGAATCAGCAGATGGGAAGCGGGCTTTCTCTCGAGAGAAAGAATGAGGCTCGAACATCTTCCCGTCAGATGTCAAAAACCGAACTGGACCGGCTGCTCAGAAAGCCGAGATCTAAGGAATATATGGAAGCCATGAGAAAGCTCGATATAGGCAGTCATGTGCTGGGTGATGCGCAGAGGGATGAAATTATCCGAATCCTGCAGGAGGAATTCCCCGAGGTCCAGCTTGGCGGAATCCTTGAAGGCATTGTTGCGAAGTGCTATATAGGGCCGGAGTACGATGTCCATTCAATAAACATGAGCGGCGGAATCATACATCATTTTCAGAAGAATGAAAGTATGCCGCCCGAGCTTGCCAAAGCGAGAGCACTGGCAGCCAGAGGAACATACGAGTTTATCGAAGTTTACCATGACTGCTGCAGGTGCGTAAGTGCTGACGGCTCGGTGGCTGTGATATGACAGATATGAGGAGATTGCTATGAAGGTATGTCCAACATGCGGGAATCAGTGCAATGACACAGATGGATTCTGTTTCATTTGCGGAACAAAATTTGAAGTTCCCAGGGAACCCGAACCCAAAAAACAGATGAAGTTTTGCATGAGCTGCGGAAAGGAACTGATCCCCGGAGCGGCTTTCTGCATGGAATGCGGTACACCTGTCGGTTCAGTCGGAAAGAGCCGGCCGGTGGTAGAACATCAGCGTCGCCAGGTGCTTATGGGAGGCAGTGGTGCCGGCACGATGGATGAAGACGCGACTGTGGCTGTCCGCGGAGCGCAGACACGAAATGCGGTAAAGTATCCGGACAGAGACAGTTCTACTGTTTCGCTGAAGGTCAATGCCCGGAACATTCCGGTGCCTAATGTCCCGACAGCGCCGGACCCGGGAGTGCCGGCAGCATCAGCGCCGTCGGGAAATTCTTCTATATATATTGTGGAATTCCTAAGTGCTCTTTTTAAGGGTCACAACATTCCAGTCATTATCTATATGCTCATGAACGTTGTCTTCATAGCTGCAT
Organism: uncultured Lachnospiraceae bacterium; assembly: GCA_902788035.1. Lineage (GTDB taxonomy): Bacteria > Bacillota > Clostridia > Lachnospirales > Lachnospiraceae > Chordicoccus. The sequence goes on from CADAIL010000039.1 coordinate 12,647, forward strand.
TTTGCTTCCTTATATTCCCGGATGTTAGAATTGCGATACCGGTAGGTCTTGTAGTGTATATCATCTCTCTCGCAATTGCCCTGTCCCCTATCGGCGAGAGTATTCTGAGGTTCCAGACCCATTGTTCTCCTCTGACGGATGACGCGGTCATTCAGAGAATCATGCCGATCTTTAACGAGGCGAAACGCAGAGCTCAGATTACAGCGAATTCAGAAGGCAGGACCATCCCCGACGATATAGAGCTGTTCTATAATGATGACCGGGGGGTGAATGCATTTGCGACCGGAAGAAAAACAATCTGCTTTACAAAGGGAATTCTGGCTGCGGATGATGAAATGCTGCTCGCGACATTTGAGCATGAGTTTGGTCACATCGCTCACCACGATACGGATTCGATTCTCCTTATAACTGTAGGGAACCTTATTTTCTCAGCCATCATAACGTTCTTCAGGATCGGTATCTTGGTGTGGGATGTCATTTGCAAAATTGTGGGCATCTTTACCGGCGGAGATGAGGGGATTTTCATGATTATCATGGGTTCGCTCTCCAGCTTCCTCACTTTGATTTTTATTAATCTTTTCATGACTGTCTGGACCGGAATAGGTAATCTGCTGGTCCTGAAGTCGAGCCGGAGCCAGGAGTACAAAGCGGATGAGTTTGCATTCAAATGCGGCAAGGGACGAGAGCTGCAGGCCATGCTGACATTCCTCGAAGGCGGTAATCTGGCAAAATCGAGCGGACTCTTTGCCACACTGAAAAGTTCACATCCGCATACTGCGGACCGCATCGCTGCTCTGCAGCAGCTGGAGGCGAGTTCGGTGCCGGTGGTGAGATAAAAACCGGCAACAGTTTGGACAGGCTGTAACGCACGTCCGGAATCCGGCACAAACATCATCTTCATCGAAAAACGCGGGTCCTACCCTGTGAACTTGCGTAGGCGACAAGCCGCCTACGCGATTTCTCGGTCGGACCCGCAATGTTTTTCTTATAAAGATGGATGCGTTGCACCGGAAACGAACTGAAGAACAGCCTGTCTGAACTGTTGCTTTCCATACAATGTATTTAGTTTCACAGAGCCCTTGTCTCAATTCAGTTCTTGTGGTACAGTTTTGTCTCAGAACATAATCAGAATATATGCTCCACAAGCGAGAATTGATGGAAAGCCCTCAATGAAATATGTTGAAGGTTGTGAAATGCAGGAAAAGCGACACAAGGTGAAGAGGTATTTATGAATTATAAGATTACCGGCGGACAAGTCATGACATATGAAAACGGTGTCCTGGCCATCGAAAAGAGAGATATTTACGTAGTTGGTGATACGATCCGGTTCACCGCGGACGAGACTTCCGAAAACTTTGAGGTCATTGATGCAGGCAGCTGCCTTGTCATGCCCGGCCTCATCAATATGCACACACATGCGTATATGACAATTATGCGCAACTATGCGGACGACGTCGACTTTGACGAGTGGCTCTTCAAGAGGGTCATGCCTGTCGAAGACACACTGCCGAAGGAAGGCGCTTACTGGACCAATCTTCTGGCCATGATGGAGATGCTGCGCACCGGCACGACCTGCTTTGTCGACATGCATATGTTCCACGAGCAGTCCTGCAGGGCAGCGAGCGAGGCGGGTGTCCGCGGCTATATCGGAAGAGGTCTGGTCGGAGAGGACCTGTATGCGGATGGCTGGAGCCGCTTTTCCCAGGCAATCGAGGAGAAGGAAAAATATGAGGGTGATCTGCTGAAGTTCATCCTTTCGCCCCACGCGATCTACAGCTGCGGGACGAAGCTTCTCACCCAGGTCGTGGAGGAGTCGGAGAAGCGCGGGATGCTGCGCCAGACGCATCTGTCCGAGGGCATGAATGAAGTGAACAATTGCAGGAAGCAGCACGGAAAGACACCGGTCGCTTACCTGAATGACCTCGGATTCCTGAGCGACCACACGATCCTTGCTCACTGCGTACAGATGCAGAATGACGACATCGACATTCTCGCCCGCAGCGGATCGACTGTCGTCACGAATCCGGCCTCGAACGCGAAGCTCGGCAATGGATTCGCGCCTGTCTGTGATTTTGCAAATGCAGGCATCAACGTCGCCATCGGCACCGACGGGACCTGCAGCAACAATACGCTGAATATGTTCCGCGAGATGGGGCTGGTCTCCCTGATCCACAAGGGACTGCAGAGGAGTTCGACGGCCGCTCCGGCGGACCATGTGGTCCGCATGGCCACGGTCAACGCCGCCCGTGCCCTTAAAAGAAGCGGCGAGCTCGGCGAGATCAGCGACGGGGCTAAGGCGGATCTGGTATTCGTCGATCTCACGGAGCCGTCCATGTTCCCGGCCAACAATATCATGTCGTCTCTGTGCTATTCTGCAAACGGATCCGAAGTGAAGTCCGTCATGATCGGCGGAAAATTCGTTATGAGGAATCGGGAATTTGCAACAATCGACGCGGAACGTGTCAGATATGAAGTGCAGAAGATGGTGGATACATATCTGTGAAATGATCTGGATCGGGTCTTGAACATGATATGAATTCCGTGTCTGGCCTTGGAGCGAGATTATAACAGCTGACTATGGCCTGTATACTACACTGAGAATCACGAGCTGGACTTAAAATAGTAGCTGAATGTACTGTTTTGATAAGCTCCTGCAGATAAGAAAAGAAAGGTAAATCACATGAGCAATATTAAAGATGCATCCCTTGCACCGTCAGGAAGAAAGAAAATCGAGTGGGTAAGATCCTTTATGCCGGCATTATCCAAGATCGAGGAGCAGTTCGAAAGAGAGCAGCCATTCAAAGGCATGCGTATCGCTGTCTCCGTTCACCTTGAAGCCAAGACCGCCAATCTGGGTCTGGTCCTAAGGAAGGGCGGCGCCGAAGTTTATCTCACAGGCTGCAACCCACTGTCCACACAGGATGACGTGGCTGCGGCAGTCGCGGAAATGGGAATTGAGACATTCGGAAAGTACGGCGTAAGCCCGGAAGAATATGAAGATCTGCTGGCAGAGACTCTTGCCTGCCATCCGCATCTCATCGTCGATGACGGCGGCGACCTGATCAATCTTCTCGGCGGGAGATGTAAGGAATACGCAGACCAGCTCATCGGCGGCTGCGAGGAGACCACGACGGGTATCCATCGCCTGAAGGCCCGTGAGCGCGAGGGCATTCTTCCCTGTCCGATGATGGCAGTCAACGATGCCAAGGCAAAGCATTATTATGATAACAAGTACGGCACGGGCCAGTCAGTCTGGACCGCGATCATGGATACGACCAACCTGATCGTCGCCGGCAAGACAGTCGTTGTCGCAGGCTACGGCTGGTGCGGCAAGGGCACCGCTATGCGGGCAAAAGGTATGGGTGCAAATGTCATCATCACCGAGATCGACCCGTTCAAAGCCCTCGACGCTACTATGGACGGCTTCCGCATCATGACGATGGATGAGGCCGCAAAGTACGGCGATATTTTTGTTACTGTCACGGGCTGCAAGGATGTCATTACAGAGAAGCATTTCGCTGTCATGAAGGATCAGGCTATCCTGTGTAACGCGGGTCATTTTGACTGCGAGGTCGATGTAGCCTACCTTCGCGCGAATGCTGTGAAACCAGAGGAGCGCAGGAAGAATATCATCGGCTATACTCTTCCGGACGGAAGAACTCTGAATGTACTCGGCGAGGGTCGTCTCGTGAACCTTGCCTGCGGTATGGGTCATCCGGCCGAGATCATGGATATGTCCTTCTCGGTGCAGGCTCTGAGTCTCAAGTGGCTGGCGGAGCACAGAGATGAGCTTGAGACCCGCGTCTATGATATTCCGGATTCTATTGATGATGAGATCGGCCGTGCTAAGCTCGCGGCTATGGGTATCACCATCGATGTGCTTACACCGGAACAGGAAGCGTACCTGTCAGGGTGGACCGCGGAGTGAGCCGGCGTGGAACTTGACAGGTTCCGCGAAATGCCTTATCATAGGAAATGAAAGAGGAACACTGCGACAAGCGGTTGGTCTCAGTAAGTTAATGGGTTATTTTTTTAAACAACCGTCACTTTGCCGAGTGGCGGTTGTTGCTCTTTACAGTAACCGTGATGGTATAACCAAACACATGAAATGTTAAAGTAATGGGCATGTAATCACCTCCTTTCGGAAAGTGATGACCAACCGCCTGCCGCTATGCAGTGTTCCCCGCCCACTGTAAGTGGGTGACATAATATTAGCAAAAGAACAAATGTTTGTCAAGGAAAGAGCGATAACGTAAGAGGGACGGTTCTTTTCACGTGAAAAAACCCACGTGAAAAGAACCGTCCCTTGCTTTCCGTTACTCAGCCAGCGTCCCCATCGGATCCCACGGCATAAAGTGCAGCGGTTCCGTATGAAGAGCAGCAAGCTGCTTTTCATTCAGATATCTCTTATCGACAACAGCCTGGTAGACGAACTTATCGAACCAGCCTGCATTCATCACGAAGTAACCCTTCTCGCCTCGCTCGTCGCTCCAGCTGTTCTCGATCTTCCAGCGGTTCGGCTTTCCGTTCTCGTCGAGATTGACACCTGTGATCACCATGGCATGGTTCATGGCGGACTCGCGGATGTTGAGACGCTCTTCCTTGGTCATGGAGAAGTCAATGCCGAGAGTGCCGTCGAAATCGAAGACGGCGTCACTCCAGATGCCCATCTCGCGCTCACCCATAAAGCCGACATCGGAACCGAACCAGACGACCCTGCCGTCTTTCAGCTGCTTCACGATCAGATCTTTAAGATCCTCCATCGGAAGGTTCAGATAGGTGACGGGCGGTGCGCCTGCGACATTGCCCAGATAATCGATCGTGCAGTTCTGATAGAAAGGCTTGTCCTCTGTCGGAGAGTTGATGATGCCGACATAGTCTTCTCTCAGATTGAAGCCGACGTATTTCTCATAGAAAGTGTGGGGCGTGAGCTTCCGGTCAACATGATAGACCTTGTCCTTGTCGGTGTATTCGAAGTCAAATTCCTTCGGCGGCTCTCCGAAGCACATAGAAAGGAGACGGTACGCATCTTTCAGGAAAATGTTTTTGACAACCTCTGTGTCCTGGCCATTGGCAGCTGCCTCGCGGAGCGCGAGGGCGCCTTTTCGAAGGAGTGTGTTGATCAGCCGGTTCATGTCTCTCGTGTGGCTGCTCTGGAAGGTCTCCTGCATGGCGGCTTTCGGTATGACACCGTATTTTTCAACGACATTGACCAACATGTTCCACTGACCGCCGTCGCCGATAGCCGAATCGAGGAGGAAGGTGACCAGACGGTCTGTGAGAGGTCTGTCCGCAAGCTCGATCATGGCCTCGTAGAAGAAGTTGATCTTTTCGAACTTATCCCAGAAAGCGGTATAGTTCTGGGAGAGCTCGAACTTTTCAATGTTGCAGTCGTTCGCGATTTTTTCGCGGAAGACATTGAGGGCGGCGAAGATCCAGCAGCGGCCGCTCTGCTTCTGATTGGTGACAGCCATGGTGGGAATCTCGACCGAGAACTGGAACTGAGATTCATCGAGCCCTCTGTTCGTGAAGGCAATGTCCTTCACGTTGTGCTTTGTGAGGGCGTTGGTGATGGCGTGATCCAGCGGAGAAGATGCGGTCATCTCCCGGAATGTGTCAATGGTGCCTAGAGATACGTCTTTCATAAGTAGGTCCTTTCTGATCTGAAGTGGCTCACAAGGGCGCTTTGTCCTATGTCGGCATGCAGTCATACCGCCTGGTCATGGCAGCGTGATGCGGGTTGATCCGGGATCACACGGTCAGGACAGCGTGATGCGGGTTGATTTGGGATCACACGGTCAGGGCAGCGTGATGCGGGTTGTTCTGGGATTGCACGGCTTAGGCTGGCGCCTTGACAGAGAGTTCGATTCAGATATAGTATTTGAAGTGAAGCACTGCGACATGGCAGTGTTCAGCGCGCTAAAAGAGCGAGCGACATAAGATTATCAAAACCGGTCATGCCCGTCAATAGATGTGAGAGAAATGCCGACATTGAATCGATGAAGATATAACAGTTCAGACAGGCTGTTCAGGGTCTGAGATACGTCGCAAACATCATCTTCATCGAAAAGCGCTGGTCACTACCCTGCGAGCCAAAAAGGCTAAAGCCTTTTGGTCTCTCGGTCGGACCAGCAATGCTTTTCTCACGAAGATGGGATGCTTTGCGCCGTTAACGATCTACAAGAACAGCCTGTCTGAACTGTAAAATGAAGATGATGTTTGCTCCGGATAGCGGAGTTTCGATACAATCTGTCTGAACCGGGCTGCCGAAAGGAGGAGCGATTATTGAATAAGGAAAAAAATATGAATTCCGAGGAGCTTCTCCGGCTGCTTTTCATGGAGTCGAGCCTAGAGCACCTGATGACGATGGATACGGGACAGGTGGGGATGCCGACGTTTGCAGAATACATCACCCAGCTGGCCAGATCGATGGGGGAAGCCCCGGAGAGGGTCATCAACAGGGCAGATATCGACAAATCTTACGGTCATCAGCTGTTCCGCGGAATCCGGAACCCGTCCCGCGACACGGTGCTCATGCTCGCATTTGGATTCAAAGCGGATTACGCGAGAGCGCAGACGCTGCTCAAAATAGCGAGAAAATCGCCTCTGTACCCCCGCGTCAAACGGGACATGGTCATCATCTTCTGCCTGCATCACGGTTACAGCATTGTCGAGACCCAGTTAGCCCTCAGTGATTATGGTCTTCCTCTTCTCGGAGGTAGAAAAAATGAGTGATATGACAAGTAAGCTGTCGTCCATTATTGAGACCACCTTCTCACAGTACGGATATCCCGAGGCTTTCCTTGCTGAGTACGACCAGATGGAGTGTCTGGCAAGCCGGGCAGGGCGGGAAACCTTCCTTTGCCGTAAAAAAGACAGCGGTGATATGGCGGTCGCGAAATGTTTTGAAAATGCAGTCTATGAGCCGAATGCGCAGGAATCCGCAATCAGAAATATTGACCATCCCCGGATCCCTCACTTTGTCAAAGAGTACAGGAATGAGCAGTACACCTGCATTCTCAGAGAGTATGTCAGCGGCGAGACGCTCAGTGAGATAGCCCGGGAACGCGAACTCGGACAGGAAGAAATCATCGGAATCTGTGAGCAGCTCGCTGACATTCTGATTTTTCTCCACGGACTGAATCCTCCGATAATTCACAGGGACGTGAAGCCGGAGAATGTGATTATCGACAGCGATGGAAAAGTGTATCTCATTGATCTTGATATTGCGAGGATTTATAAGGAGGGTGCCGATTCGGACACCGTTTTCTACGGGACGAGGGGGTATGCGCCGCCGGAGCAGTATGGATTTGCACAGACGGATGCCAGGGCGGACATTTATTCTTTCGGCGTGCTGCTCCGCTTCCTTCTGACAGGAAGCATTAGAGAGAATAAGAATGTCCGGGTCTATGAGCCGCTGCAGAGGATCATAGGTAAGTGCACGGTGTTCTCGCCCGAGAAACGCTACGCGGATATGAAGACTGTGAAGAAGGACCTTATGTCTGCCAACCCGAAAGCGCAGCTTTTCCGGCGGATCAGATTGGGGCTTGTTGCGGCGGTGATTTGCGCTGCAGCGTTATTTGCAGGCCTTAAAGCTTATCAGAAGGCGACTTACAACCCGTTTACTTCCGATCATGTACCCGCTTATCAGAGCGATGACGAAAAAATTGGGCAGGCAGTGGAGTATATGCGCGAACATTTTGACACAGACCTCTTTGATGATATTGATGGCCAGGCAACAGCAGGCTTTCTCCGTGAGGTCTTTATTGATGTATACGGACTCGATCCCGATTACGCGCGCGGTATCAACACAGATATTCCGAGGGAGAGCGAAGAGTTCTTCCTCCCGTGGGGATGGGACGACGCGCAGACCATGGATCGCGATGTGGTCATTTATGCGGCGATTAAATTGTATGACCCGGCAATAGTTGCGGACTGGTCGAGTCTTTCGGATGACAACGGATATTATCCCGGAGTCCGGGTTGCCCTCACCTACGCTGAAAAGCATGGAATCGGTCAGGATGTGAATCGCCCGGGCGATATCACTAAAGGCGAGGCTGCCAGCATACTTGCGGATGCGGACCGGGTGTTCGGCGGGGAGAGTGACTAACTGCTTTGAGGTAACAGTTCAGACAGGCTGCAGGGAAGTTTCATGAACCGGCGCAAACATCATCTTCATCGAAAAGCGCAAGTCCTTCTCTGCGAGCTTAGAAAATGCTGTAGCATTTTCTGATCTCTCGGTCGGACTTACAATGCGCATCGACCGAAGATGGATGCTTTGCTGCCGGAGAAACGAACTGTTATATGCAGCCTGTCTGAACTGTTACGCCTTGAGAGTACATTTGCAGAAATGTCGCGTCTGAGGAAAAACTGCCGGATATCGCAAAGAATGATATTGGATTTAACTATGGTGTGCTTTATGCACACCTTTTTTTGACCCTAAAACGGTATGATAAATTAAGTATCTAAAGCTGCCCATCCGCCTGTATCGGGTCAACGAGATTGCAAACGTGACTGCTCCGTAGTTGCGTGTGGGAAGTGTCTGAAATATCTAAACTATAAATGGGAAAGGTGGTAATCAACATGAAGAAAATGCTGTATCCGCTAATATGCCTTCTGGCCGCGCTCATGCTGTTCATCAGTATGAAGCCGTGTGCAGTTTATGCCGGTGAGCCCGATGAAAATACTCGGTGGCTGCCCGCAGATCCGGTAGATGTGACGACATATGAGCAAATGAAAGACGCCCTCAGCCACAACGAGGAAGAGCCGGATGAGAATAATATCGTCTGGATCGATGTCGCCCGGCTGGCGGCAGATATAACAATCGTTGACGGACAGAAGATTGAATCGAGAGGGTTCCTCAGGATCCCTTCCGGCAGGACACTGACTATTGAGGACGGCGGATTGGTGGAGGTGTCGTTCCAGATCGAGCAGGGCGGCAAAGTCATCGTAAAATCCGGCGGCAGGCTCTACACGACAATGGGCGATGACTGCGTCAATCACGGTCAGCTGATTGTGGAGCCTGAAGCGGTGATACAAAGCCAGATGGGTGCTTCCATCGTTAATGCCGCCGACGGATATATGCAGCTCGACGGTGTGTTTTTCTGCAACGGCTATAAGGAGCCAAACGGCACAAGACACATGTGGATCGGAAATGAAGGCTCACTAGAGGGTGAGGGATTTGTTGTCATCGGAGATATCTTCTATCACGAAGACGGTGGCAGCTTTGAGGACAGCCTTGCCGCATTAGATCAGGTGCTTTCTGTAGTGGGAGAAGAGGCAAATGATGTCCGGGTCCTCGCCAAAGTTCATTCCTATGAAGAGATGGAGCAGCTGGCGGGTCCTGCCCACAAAAAGGGAGCGTATCTGGATGCCGATATCACGGTCAGCGACGGACCGGAATTTGATACAAGAGGAACGCTCTACATACCTGCCGGCAGAAGGCTTACGGTGGCCGAAGGCGGAGACTGCACCGCATCGTTTTACATTGCTAACGGAGGCGCAGTGATCGTTGAGACTGATGCCACGCTGGCAACGACCCAGGGCTTTGACTGCCATAACAGGGGTGATCTCACTGTGGAACCGGGCGGAAATCTGGTCAGCCGGTTCGGCACAGCGATTTTGAATGACGATGTCGGAAAACTCACACTTGACGGTCTCTTCAGCGTCGGCAGCTATCAGGACCCTGATGGGGTGAACCATGTGTGGTACGGAAATTCGGGTTCCGTAGAGGGTGACGGATTTATTGTGACAGGACCCGTGGCCATGGCAAGTGAAGAAGGCAGCCTTGCGGCAAGGCAGGACGTCGCCTCCCAGATCAAGGCCTCACTCAGTGCGGGCAGCAAAATCAGGGTCCTGGTATCCGTATTTGACTCGGCTGAGATGAAGCAGCTGAGCACAAAACCTGAAATCGACGGATTCAGGCTGACACTGCAGAAACCATTTGACGAAGAACCGGAAGAAGAGCCGGAGCCGCAATTTTTTGTCATCGAGGATTCGATGGATACGACCGGCAAAGTGGTCCTCAATCTCGATGAGAGTGTCTATATAAATTCGGGCGTCTCCTTCACAACAGACTGTTTCATCAGCACGTCGGACGTGCTTACAGAGGACTGCGAGCTTACAGTAAACGGATTGTTTGTGGCATACAAAGTGTCGATCGGCGGTACTTTGAGTATAGGTAACGATGCGGATATTCAAGTGGCCTTGCTGCAATTCTTCTGGCCGAGCAAGCCGTGCAAAGTCAGGAACGTTACGGGAGAAATCGTGTATGGCGCGATGTATGATCTGAACAACGGTTCAGGACCGGTATCTATGAACGAGTCGGAGAACGGCAAGTTCTATGTGCCTGCGAACCCGACGAGGGACGGGTATACATTTAAAGGGTGGACGATATCCTCTAAATGGAAGGGGAGCAGTGTCTGGACGAGCGCGATGGATGCAAAGCTTAAATCGCTTTCTGTCAAAAAGGACTCTGTGGGTTCCTATGTTGATGATCCGGGGATGTTCCCTCTGACAATCACCGCTGAGTGGACATTGCCGCCAACACCTGCTGCAGGTTTTTCGGATGTTCAGGATCCGAAACACGCCTACTACAATGCGATCTACTGGGCTGCGGATGCCGGTATTACCAAGGGCTATCCGGACGGTACTTTCGGTATCGACCGGTCATGCACCCGCGGTGAAATGATGATGTTCCTTTGGAGGTATGCAGGCAAGAAGGAGCCGAAAGCGGTCTCAAAATCTCCGTTCAAGGACGTTCCGAAGACGCACACCTTCTACAAGGCGATTCTCTGGGGCTCCCAGAAGGGGATTACCAAGGGCTATTCCGACGGAACATTCGGAGTCAATCGCAACGTGACCCGCGGCGAGTGTATGATGTTCCTCTGGAGACTTAAAGGCAAGCCGGCACCCAAGGCGGTAGCCAAGGCTCCGTTCCCGGATGTTCCGAAGAACCATGTCTTCTATAACGCGGTGCTCTGGGGCTTCCAGAAAAAGATAACGACCGGCTTTAAAGACGGGGAGTTGAAAGGAAAATTCGGCGTTGATGCGAACTGTTCGAGAGGGCAGATCGTGACATTCCTCTATCGGGCAAGATGAATCTGCTGAAATTGATTAGCTAAAGACTAAATGGCTGTCGCACTGAAGACAATTTAGTGCGGCAGCCATTTGTTGAAATAATCTTTTTTCAACTGATGGAAGGAATAGAGGGCAGTTGTTGCCAATGAAATTGGTTTGCGCTGAAAGAAGGTTGGCAGTCATCTTAGTTATATGAGAGGTCATTGACTGCCCGCATGATGTAGAGGGCAGTCGTGTTCTTTGAAATCGTCTTTTTGAAAGTGCTGGTAAAAACCTGATATAAAAAAGTCTTACCATCAACTGTTCTCAAAATCAATAAATATGACTGCTTCTAAGACCCTATTCATTTAGTAGAGTGTCGGCTGGTATATCGAAAAATGAGCTGGTATGACTGCCTATGGAACCTGATTTGAGTCTCGTAGGGCACTGATTGCATGCATTATTTCGCAAGATCGACTGCCGACCTCAAAGTCTGGCAGTATTAAACAGACAGAATAAGAAATGAGACTGCCAATTCAATCAAAATGTTTTTTCAGAAGGAGTAACGTCCTTATAATGGTGTAAAATTAAAATTTAAAAAGAGCCACTGGCTCCAACCTTTAGGTATAATAAGATCACCACAACCAAAATAATACCGGA
>CADAIL010000040.1 GCA_902788035.1 uncultured Lachnospiraceae bacterium
ATTATTCATCGCAAAAAATTATACCAAATGAAAAAGGACGCCTCTAGGTTTTCACCTAAAGGCGTTCTTTTTCATAGGACTTTTTTCACAGCCCCTTTTGTTTGAATTATGCGTGGGCGACAGCCCATCTAATCATTAGGAAGAAACTTCTAAATAACGAGCGCCTTTACTGTAATCACTTCTTGATTCTAAATGACGAGCGCCCTTGCTGAAAGGATGATTCAATCACTTCTTAAGTTTGTTAAAGAGCGTTCCCATCACGCCGCGGCCAAGGCTTGCACCAATGTTGCCGCCGATAGTCTGACCGAACTTGCCGAACTTGCCGCCGAATGTCTTGCCGACCTCACGACCGACTGTGCCCGCAACTGTGTTGCCGACAGACTGGGCTGCACGGCGTCTTGCGGCTTCCTCACGCTCTTTGGCTTTTTGAGCCTCTCTCTCAGCTGCGGCAGCCGCTTTGGCGGCCTCTTTCTCTTCTGCAGCCTTGGCAGCGGCAGCGGCAGCTGCCTCAGCCATCTCGACACCGCGCCTCTCGAGGAACTCAAATGCGGAGTCCGGATCAACCGGATCCTTATATTTGGTGTAGAGAACGCTGCTCTTTATTGCATTCTCACGCTCGGATTCTGTGATAGAACCCATGCGGCTCTGCGGAGGCAAAATATTGACCTTCTGTGCGACCGTCGGGATACCGTCTGCGCCGAGGTAGGAGATGACTGCCTCACCTGTGCCGAGAGCAAGAATCGTCTCGTAGGTATTGAATGCCGGGTTCTCGCGGAAAGCCTGTGCTGCAGCTTTGACTGCGCGCTGCTCTGCCGGTGTGTACGCGCGGAGACCATGCTCGATCTTTGTGTTGAGCTGAGCGAGGACGTTGTCCGGGACGTCACGCGGATTCTGCGTGACGAAGTAGACACCGACACCCTTGGAGCGGACAAGCTTTACGACCTGCTCGATCTTGTCGAGCAGCGCTTTGGAGGTGCCGCTGAAGAGCAAATGTGCCTCATCGAAGAAGAACACCATCTTCGGCTTGTCGAGATCGCCGACTTCCGGCAGGGTCTCAAAGAGCTCGGAAAGCATCCACAGGAGGAATGTGGAGTAGAGACGGCCGTTGTTGATCAGGGTCTGGCTGTCCAGAATGCTGATCATGCCCTTGCCGTCGCGGCTCGTCGTGAACCAGTCATGGATATTGATTCCCGGTTCACCGAAGAACTGATCGCCGCCTTCGGATTCAAGAGCTACGATAGCGCGGAGCATTGCGCCGATGGAATTCTTGGCGATGTTGCCGTACTCAGCGGCAAATTCTTTATTGTTGTCGCCCATGTAATTGAGCAGGGCTTTAAGGTCCTTGGTGTCAACAAGGAGCAAATCCTGGTCATCAGCAATCTTGAAAGCTACGGACATAAGGTCTGTCTGCAGGTTATTGAGATCCAGAATTCTGGAGAGAAGAGGAGCGCCCATCTCGGAAATTGTTGTGCGGAGCGGGATACCGTTCTTACCAAACAGATCATAAAGGGTCGTCGGATAGCTGTCATAGTCCCATCCGGCTTCCTCAAGCCCGAACTTCTCGATTCTTCTCTGCATGTCCTCACTGTCTTTGCCCTCGAACATTGTAGCCGCGAGGTCGCCCTTGACGTCGGCGAAGAATACCGGGACACCGAGATCACTGAATGATTCAGCCATGACTTTCAGTGTGATCGTCTTGCCGGTGCCGGTCGCGCCTGCGATGAGGCCGTGTCTGTTGGCCATTTTCGGCAGAAGCATTGCTCTCTCGCCTTCGTCGGTCGTGCCGATCCAGATTTTTCCATCGTAAAGCATAATGAGATCCTCCTTTATCTACGGATGTAAAAAACCGCGCCTTAAATCCGAGGGGGTAAGGCTGCAGGTCTGTTCTGAAAACTTAGCTTTATTATAGCAAAGTGCGAGCAAATATGGAAATACGAATCATATTTGAAACAAAAAATGTTAAAAGGCATTGTAACTATTTGAGACAAAAATGGCGGAATACCTTCTTGAAATTGAAGGCATTCCGCGTGATTTGTAACCGTGAAATTAGCTTTACAGCCTCTTCCCATTCATAAATCTTGCAGTTATATCAGCCGCCGTGCCGGTATAGCAGAACCTTTCGACGGTCTCCGCCGGCGTGATCTTCCGGAATGGATCGGAGAAGTCCCGGATGACGAGCGCGTCAAAGACATATCCTGGCTCAAGGCTGCCGACTTTTCCGAACAGTGAGCCGCCTTCTTTAGTGGCCATGTAGAAGGCATTTGCAAATGTAATCACCTCATTATCATTCCCCTCATAGAACCATTTCAACTTTGAGAACTGGACCGCCCGCGCTGCCTGCGTGTAAGTTCCGGGCAAATGTCCGCCCGCAATGTCACTCCCCAGCGCCAGGTTCATGCCCTGCTTTGCCAGGGCTGACACAGGAGTTATTCCGGCTATGACGTTGACAGTCGCGTCCGGGCAGTGGACCGCGCAGCCGTTATGCTTTTTCAGTATTCGGATATCTTCCTCCGAGGGGAAGATGAAATGGGCAGCCACCACCGGTCCATGATCCATCAGTCCGGCTCTCTCATAGATCTCCGTGTCGCAGGAGCAGTCCGGGAAGAGGCGCTTAGCCTCGGCGGCCTCCCACTTGGATTCGACGAGGTGGGTCTGAAGACCGACGCCGTATTTTGCCGCCAGCTTTCCGAGCCCATCAAGCAGGCTCTTACTGCACGTCGGTGCAAATCTGGGCGTTATGATCGGCTTTGCGTACTGATTTCCGGCACAGTCTGCCAGAAATTCTTCCGTCTCCCGCACCAACTCCCCGGCTGTCTCGCACAGGTAATCCGGCGAGTTCATGTCCATATTCACCTTGCCGATGAGGGCGCGGAATCCGCGTTTTTCCATTTGCCCCGCAAGGTATTCGACCGACTGTCTGTGGATGGTGCCGAAGACGGCGGCGTGCATGGTGCCATTTGCAATCAGATCATCAAGGAACGCGTCGTAGACCTGGCGGGCGTAATCCATGTCGGCGAATTTTGCCTCCTGCGGGAAGGTGTAGGTGTTCAGCCAGTCGGCAAGGAGAAGGTCCATGCCAAGCCCGCGCTGCGGGTACTGCGGCGCATGCACGTGCAAATCAGAAAAGGCCGGGATGATGACACTCTCCCCAAAATCCGTCACCGGCAGGGCGGCGAATTTCTCGGGCAGGGCGTCATAAATGCCATTGACGATTCCGCTTTCCACAGCTATGTAACAGTTTGGGTGGGCGGCGATTTTATCCCGGTTCTCCGAATAGACTATGTTTCCGCGATAGATTTCCATATGATTGTCTCCTGATTTACTTTTTATATGCCCAGCTCCTGATCCTGTACAGGAATGTGACGATCTGGCCTCGTGTACACGGAACGCTGTCTCTGAAGGTGCCATCCGAGTATCCTTTTGTAATGCCCAGCTCGCTGCCCCACAAGATAGCGGTGCGGTAGGCGGGGGTCAGCTTGTCCTTGAACGGGCTGACATTTTTCTTGGGGTTCGGCTGTCCGGCATATCTCCAGATGAACGTCATGATCTGGCCGCGGGTGCAGGGGATATCGACTCCGTAGGTGCCGTTGGCATAGCCCTTGGCGATGCCCTTCTGGTAAGCCCAAAGGACCGCCTTGTAATGAGGATGAGAGGGCTTTATGTCTGAGAACGGACTCTTTGACTGCGTTTTCGGGGCTGGCTGTCCGGCAATTCTCCACAGGAACATCATAGCCTGGCTGCGCGTGCAGGGATCATCGATTCCGAACAGGTTCGTGCCGGTATAGCCCTTGGTTATGCCCTCATCGACCGCCCAATAGATAGCTTTGTAATACGGATGACTTGGATCTTTGACGTCGTCAAAGAGTTTTCCTGTTGGCTTCGGGGTTGCGGTGGGTATCGGAGTGCTTGTCGGTTTTGGAGTTGCGCTTGGCGTAGCAGTGGGCTCAAAAGTCGGCGTCGGCGTTGGTGTCTTGGTCGGCTTTTTGGTCGGCGTCGGCGTCGGGGTGTTGGTCGGTGTAGGCGTCGGCGTCTTGGTCGGCTTTTTGGTCGGCGTCGGTGTCGGGGTGTTAGTCGGTGTAGGCGTCGGCTTCTTTGTCGGCGTCGGTGTCGGGGTGTTAGTCGGTGTAGGCGTCGGCGTCTTGGTCGGCGTCGGCGTCGGAGTGTTGGTCGGTGTCGGCGTCGGTGTCTTGGTCGGCTTCTTTGTCGGCGTCGGTGTCGGGGTGTTGGTTGGTGTCGGCGTCACTGCTGTGGGGTCATAATCTGTAGCGGACATAGGGTATTCCGTGTGGAACGCAGTGGTGTCATATTCATTGTCCCGGTAATGATACTCAAATGTATCCTGTCCCCTGAGGAAGTAGTTATAGTATTCCGGATCCTGCTCCGCATCCCATGTCACATCGATATTATAGTAGAGGTTACCTATGCGTACGATATTCCAGGCATGATTGCTATATCCCGGAGTATCGCTGCCGGTGATGACTCTTGCATCAAGTCCCGCTGTAAGACACATCCTGTAGAATAATGTCGCGTAGCCCTGGCAGACAGATGTACCGTTTACGAGGGCGGCATAGGCTGTGTGCTTGAGTTTATAGGAATCGTCTTCCAGGTTATCCCAATCATATACGACATGGCTGGCGATATAGTCATAGATTGCCTTAACTTTTTCGTACTCGGTTTTTGTGTCAAGGTCGAGCGATTCCATGACCTGATTGAGTTTTGCTGTAAGCGCGGCTTCCTGGGCTTTTGTTGTGTAATACTCAACAGAAGTGTTATATGAAACAATGAGTGCGTCGGATGTGTAAGAACCGGAAGCCGTATATCCGGCTCCCGCATAAGTCCACCTTGCGTAATCGCCTTCTGTCGGATTTCCGTTGTGAGGGAATATATTCTCTTCTGCCAAAGGAAATAGCTGATTATGAAATACTTCACTCAAGGTGTCATCATATGAAGCCTGGTATTTAACACTGAAATCAGTTTCCCACTTGGCAGCAGCTTCGTTAGATGCCTTGCCGTATAATTCGGCAAATTCATCCAGCGTTGTGGCAATCTCAGAACTGCCGACTAACGGTTCCTCGGCAGGATCCACATAAGTAATGTCATCGCTGCTCAGCGGTTGGACAATCACGTACGGCTTTATCAGACCCTTGCCGTGCTCATGTCTGTCAGAGCGTCCGACGACATCTTCGGGGGTAGCTGCGTCATACGCGGAGCCGCTGCCCGGCGCAGTCACCCGGACATCCGACGCAGAGGATGTCTGATCTGCCGCGTCCTGCGCAAGCGAGGACATCGGATTTGATACGATCATGATGAAGGAGAGAAGAAGAGCGAGAATATTTGCAGCTTTTTTGTTCATGGTGGGAAATCCTTTCTTTCAAGTCTCGCTTGCGAGACTTGGCGCGAGTCATCTCACACTGAGATATGTGTTTATGGCTTCGGAACCGGCGGCATCGGTCCGGTACCGGAGCCAATAATCAGCTTGATCATCCATACGAAGAGAAGCAGCACGAGGATCGGAATCACGCAGGAAGTGACCAACATAACCGCAAATGCCTCAAGCATATTATTAAACAGCTGCCGGAATGCTTCCGTCGATTGGTTGACGGAATTTGTGATGTTCTCTGTCAGCTCTCGGCCGCTCTCGGTGACGGAGTTAAGCCAGCTGCCAATCGTCTCGGTGAACTCCGACGGCTTTTCGGGCTCTGACTCGGTCTCGGCCGGTGCGCTTTCGGCAATCGATTCGTTCTCCGCTTTTATTTCTTCGGCGGTCTGCGTCGCGCTTTCTATCGTGGCCTCAATGGACTCATGATATGTGTTTTCAATCATGCGCGAGATCTCAAGGCTTGCGGGAATCACAAGGAAGAAGGCAAGTCCCAGCAGACCGATTCGGAAGGAGAGGCGGAACGTAGAAGGCCGCATCAGCAGGGCTCCGATCGAGAAAATGATGCAGGCGATTGGTATCAATATTGCAAATGTAACATAGCCCGTTATTGTAAGCAAATACTTTTCTACGTAGATTGCGCATATTACTATGACAAATTTAGAACTGAGGTCTGCAAGTTCCGACGCGATAGGGGTAGCGACGTCACCGGGGATGAGTGTGATAGCCGCTGATGCGGCGGCTGAAGCAGCAGTGAGTTCCATGACTTTGTCTTTTTTGTTTTCCAGGGATTCGATATTTGCTTTGTGGAAATCTACACCGGAGGTAGTTTTGGCAAGCACAAAGAAAGAGAATAGAGCGAGTACAAGGGGGGCAGCGATGAGAAGAAGTTGCAGCTTTGTCATATGCTTCATAATTCATCCTCCCGATTGTGAAGGCGCAGCCCACTGCATTTAGATGGTGGGGCTTTTTTATTGGGTCGATATATATAATTTTAAACATTTGCTATAGAGATGTCCATGAATAAGGTATGTGTAAAGTGTTAAAAAAATGTGTTGTCGAAATGAAAGCGAGTATTAGGGATGTGGAGGCGTGGGTGTTCATTTGAACGTGTTTCATTTGTTGCAGAACCGAAATAAATGTGTATATATTTTGAAAGGGGTAAAGCCTTCGAGGTTATTGGAATTTACCTGTTGCCTTGACATCAGTAAGGTCTTTCAGTATGATAAAAATAGGCGTTGAAACAACAATCGCGACACACGAAAACCCTGACAGAATGGCTCACAGGGTAATGAACCGAAAAAAGCGGAAATATGGAACTGAGTTTTGGCAGCTGATGATGACCCGGGTACTGTGCCGAGCAGCGTAAGCTCGGTAGAAAGAGGCAACTATGGATACTATGGAGAATAGAAGAGAAGCAATCTGCGCGCTGGTAAATGAGAGAAAGAATGTTACATTTGCCGAAATAAAGGAAGCCTTCCCTCAGGTGTCTGACATGACGATCCGCACGGACCTCCGTGTGCTGGACGAAAAAAAACGGATCGTGCGCATTCACGGCGGTGCCAAGTCGGTGGAAACGCTTCTTGCAAATGACGACCTCCTCGGCACCCGCTCCGTCCGCAACGTTGATGAGAAGAGGCTGATCGCGCAGAAGGCGGTCAAGCTCATTCGACCGAACATGACGATTTTTGTTGACTCGGGAAGCACAACGACACAGATGTGTTCCATCATTCCTGACATTCCGTGCTTTATCATGACGAATAGTATAAGCTGCGCCGCGGAACTCATTCACCTCACGCAGGCCAAGGTCGTGATTACCGGAGGGATGATGAATCGTAATTCTTTGAGTATAACAGGATTTGCAGCAGCGCAGACAATCGCGAGTGTGAATTTTGACATCGCTTTTATCGGAGCGACGACATATCGGTCAGATATTGGATTTGCATGCGGATCCGGGGAGGACAATATCATAAAGCAGCAGGTCATCGGGAGAAGCGAACGCAATGTCATCCTGCTCGATTCCTCGAAGATAGGGAAAAAGAGCTCGTTCACTACCTGCATGCTCGACCGGGTCGACTGTGTGGTATCGGACGATAAGATATCTGAGAAGTTCGCGGAAGAGTGCCGGCAGAACGGCGTTGAGCTGCTGTAACAGACTTGAGAAGACGCTTTTTGCGTCGGTGGGAGATATTTATGGCTGACGAGAAGTTGAAGATATTATATCTCATGCAGATCTTGCTTGATGAGACAGATAAAGAGCATGTTCTCAGCGCAACTGATCTGGCATCCCGCATGGATCACCTCTATCATATTACATGCAACAGAAAAACGGTTTACACCGATGTTGAAAAACTGCGCAGCTTTGGTCTCAAGATAGAGCAGGTGAAGGGCAGTAATTCCGGCTACTACGTGGCTGAGCGAGAGTTCGAGCTTCCGGAGCTGAAGCTGCTTGTCGATGCCGTCCAGTCCGCGAAGTTCATCACAACTAAGAAGTCGGATGAGCTGATTAAGAAGCTGGAGAAGATGACGAGCCATGAGAACGCGCGCCAGCTGCAGCGACAAGTCTATATTTACAACAGGGCGAAGACAGACAATGAGACAGTCTATGCCAATGTCGACTCGATTCACACGGCCATTTACATGAACCGCCAGATCAGCTTCAAATACTGCGAATGGTCGGTCAGCAAGAAGCTTGTCAGGCGCAAGAACGGCGCAGACTACATTGTCTCACCCTGGAGTCTCACCTGGGATGATGAAAATTATTATCTTGTGGCTTATGAGGAGAGTACGGATAAGATAAAACACTACCGCGTCGATAAGATGCAGGAGATTCGAATTCTTGATGAGGCGAGACTTGGCAGGGAGAGGGTCGAGGGCTTCGATTTGGCTGTATTTGCAAAAAAGACATTCGGCATGTACGGCGGGCAGGACACCGATGTCACGCTGAATTGCGACAACAGTCTGATCGGCGTCGTGATCGACCGGTTCGGCAAGGATGTCATGATTATTCCCCGGAAGGACGGGCGGTTCGCTGCGCACGTTGTGGTGACTGTGAGCTCGCAGTTCTTCGGCTGGGTGACCGGGATTGGCGATAAGATGTATATCGAGGGACCGGAGCCGGTCCGGGAGGAGTATAAAGAGTTCATGAGGCGTGTGCTTGGGAATTATGAGTGAGGCGGGTGAGTGTGCCTCGTTGGAAATGTTGATGGCTGCCTTCTGATTTGGAACTTGAATGATTACCGCTCCGTGTCAGTGACACGGAGCGGTAGTTTTCTGTCTCTGGGTGTCGAAGGCAGCAAAATCCTGCTTCTGAGGCGCGGTTGCTGCCTTTGGTCTTGGTGGGTTTCATGGGACTTGTGGCGGAGGCAGCAAAATCCTGTTTCTGAGGCGTGGTTGCTGCCTTTGCGCTTGGTGAGTTTCATGGGCTCGATGGCGGAGGCAGCAAAATCCTGCTTCTGAGGCGTGGTTGCTGCCTTTGCNNGGCTCGATGGCGGAGGCAGCAAAATCCTGCTTCTGAGGCGTGGTTGCTGCCTTTGCGCTTGGTGAGTTTCATGGGCTCGATGGCGGAGGCAGCAAAATCTTGCTTCCGAGGCGCGGTTGCTGCCTTTGGTCTTGAAGAGTTTCTTGGGACTCGTGACAAAGGCAGCTGATATGCCCAGAAACAGGATATCAGCTGCCTTATAAAATCATATCAAATTAAAGTGTTCGAAGGCTTTATAGAGACCATCCTTATCTACGTCGTCGGTGATGTAGTCAGCCATGGCCTTGATTTCTTCACCGCCGCTCCCCATAGCCACACCGATTGCACAGCAATCGAGCATCGGGATATCTATCTTCGCGTCGCCAAAAGCAATTGTGTCGGAGATTTCTGCCCCGAGATAGGAGAGGAGCTCGTTAATAGCGTGAGATTTAGTGATGTTCTTTACACCGAGGTCGCCGAATAGAGCTGTCTCACCGGCTCCGCCCCAGGTGTTGTTCTCGAGGTCGGGGAACTCGACCTGCGCATCGAGATAGTCCTGATAGCTGCCAAGGATATAGCTCACTTTGTTCAAATCATCGCGGTAGAGGTCCGCCCCGAAAATCATGTCTGGGAATGCATCCCGGATGGTGATGTCAGAGGGACGGCCTTTTCTTGCGCTGTATTCCTGGATTGCCTTCAGTCCGCACTCCTCAAAGTGCTCGCTTGCATAGAGCCCGCTGTTGCTCTCAAGATAGAACTCGAGTCCGCGTGAGTGGAGCCAGTCGACTATATGTCTCGCCTGCGCTGGCGTGATTAGCTGGTGCATGACAACGGTGCCATGATCCTCGACATAGCTGCCGTTTCCGCCGATCATGCCGTCCAGACCAATGTCCCAGATGTTCGGGTAGACTTCTGCTTTGCTGCGGCCGGTGCAAATATAGACCCGGTGACCACATGCGCGCGCTCTGCGGATTGCAGTAACAGCGGATTCTGGAAGGTTTGTCTGATAGTCTACGAGAGTTCCGTCTACATCGATGAAAAGAATTTTGCCCATCGTGGTGTCCTTTCTTGGTAGTCTCAGTCAGATATGTTCCTTAGTAAAGATGCGTATTTATTGAGGTCGCTTCTAATTCCGAATAAAATATTCTGTTCTTAGAATCCCTCTTTGTCCGCGAGCTTCCTCATCTTGATTCGATTCAGAGCCCCCTCATAGCGAGCCTGCTCGGCCACCGATTCAATCTTGAGCCCATATGGAACAGGGGTCGGATGCCCTTCTTTGTCAACACAGACCTCTGTCAGGAACGCGCGGTTAATTGAATGACGCATACCTGTCTCAAGATCTTCAAGATAAGTGTCGCAGCGGACCTCGATAGAAGTCCGGCCGACATAAGTCACTCTGGCGACCAGCACAATAGTGTCGTTCAGATAAGCCCCTTCCTTGAAATCAAGGTGGGAAATGGAGGCGGTGGTCACATTCATACCTGCGTGGCGCTCTGCCGCGAGTGCGGCTGTCTCATCGATCCACTCGAGAAGCCGTCCGCCGAAGAGCCGGCCCTGACCATTGATATCAATGTAGCGGAGCTGATGAATTGTTTCAACCTGTGAGTCACTTACTGTCTTCATGCCTTTTTCATACATAGCTACAGCCTCCATGTTTTTAATCTGCGTTATTGCCGGTCTGTCGCACCTAATAGGGTGTATCTTGCAACCATTACTTAGACAAGCTCACCAAACGTGCTCTATTGCAAAATCCTGGCTCTCCATCGAGAGTTGATACATGAGCTTTTTTATATGTTCTTCGTTCAGATTTCCCAGAATGGTCAGTGTAAACGTAACCGTGCTCTTTTCCCTATCTTCTCCGATGAGTTCCATGAACTCCGTATTACACCCATAGTCGCCTATCATTGAGAGAATCTGAGCCATCGAGTTTGGCTGATTGGGTCTGGTGAGAGTGAAGCGGATATGGGAAGCTTCAGTGGAAATGTCAATTTCCCCGAAACGTTCTGAGAATAGTCCGTCGTTCCAATCATAGAGAAGACCGTACTGGTACATACGACTTGTCTCCATGATCTTTTTTACGACCGCAAGGTACTCAGCTTTTCTATCTTCCGGTACAACCTGACCCAACCTTTCAAGAATTTCCGCTTCACGGTCTTCCCGGTAGATAACTAGGTTCCCGGAGGCCTGCTTAGCCATGGCGACATTCCGACTGCAGTCGAGCCGTTTCATGATGAGCTCGCGGATCTCTGCGTCAATACTGTCTATCTGGCAGCGGACTTCTTCCAGTGTCATATTTTTTTCCATAGTATATCTCGCTATATTTGTTGATGATATTCCACCAAAAGTCTATTGTAGATATTTCGTGGGATTCCAAATGCAGACTCGCCGGTCTGGAAGACCAGCAGCCGTGAACTGAATTAATTATATCAATGTGAGTGAGATCTGTCACGGAAAATGAAACTCATCCAAACCTGAGGTTGTAGTCCTATATGTCAAACAGGAACTCTGATGCCTCCGCCATTGACCCTGCTAAAGAAATGAAACAACCCCATGTGGTGCAGGACTGTGTCCTATGGTATCGCATGCGTGTTCTGAGTACATGACCTTCCCTTCATGCGGTGCATGACCGTGTCCTATGGTGTCGCATACGTGTTCTGAGTACATGACCTTCCCTTCATGCGGTGCATGACCGTGTCCTATGATGCCGCATGCGCTCCGGAATGAGCCTTTGACAGATCGCAGAGCTGTGCAGAGGAAGACGCACAAGTGCGTTGCGCAGCATGCGCGCGAACAGAGATCGCGATTTACTATAGGCAAAGAATTGCGCGAAGCTGAGACTCAACATTCCGCATGTTAAGAGGGACGGCCTTCGATTCGAAAGTGAGTAGAAGATTCTTACCGGGTATAAAGCCATTTCTGATATATGTATTTATTTTGTTCAGCGCCTTGTGTACATAGGATGGATCATCCATCATACCCAGATGCTCCCAGTATATTTCTTCACGAGTACACACCTTGAGGAGCGTAAAGTCAGGATACACAATGCCCATAGTTCCTAAGAACAGCGGGGCTTCATAGCGATATGGAATACCCAACTCAGCGAGTCTGTCTGCAATAATTTTCTCGGATTTTGACCTGACTTGCTCACCTCTGTTCGAAAATAACTCCGGGATTGATTCGTCAATCAACTTACCATCATAAGACATACTTTCCCATTTCTTGATAAATTCATCATCTGACGTAAAGTAGGGGTTGATAAGCTTCTTTTTCTCTTCCGGAAACTGATTGATAATTTCATCAAAATCTACTTCCAATGTATGGCACAGAGCATCAATCTGTTCCTGAAATGCGAGTGCTTTTGTCAGCACAGCTGTGTCATACTCTTTTTGCGCCAGACTAATTGCAAGCTCAGGTTTTTTCTTACTGATGTAGTTACGCTGTCCCGGGAGCCTATGGTAATACTGATAATTTGTATGATGTCTGATTACCCGGAGCTCTCCAGGCGGTGCATTCTTCAGCATTGCATTGACCTTTTCAATCATGTCACTTGTCCATACCATTTCGTTATCCAGTAAGCGTATGAGATCTTCTTTCATTATGTTACCTCCATCAATTTAGCTGTGTTTTACTTAAGAATGGGAAAAAATAATCTCCTGGGAGATTTATAACCGGACATCCAGGGCTTATATCGAATCAAAGTCATAATGAACTAACCATACTGATGGGTATGGCTGCAATACACGATATAACCGGGATAGAGGGAATGATAATAGAATTTTGAAGATTCTACGGGAATTACGGGAATGACTAGTACAGCCCTTTTGCCATGCAAATCGACTGCATGCTTATATTGTAATCGTGACCAAGAAGTTTTACAAGATGAATTTATCCCAAAGACAACAATGCTCCTCATATAGTTTGATATCTGCTGCCACTGCCGAAGCCCCGATGAAACTCACCAAGACCAAAAGCAGCAACCACGCCTCAGAGGCAAGATTTTGCTGCCTCCGCCATCGAGTCCTAGAAAACCACCAAGCGCAAAGGCAGCAACTACGCCTCAGAATCAAGAATTTGCTGCCTCCGCCGAGGACCCAATGAAACTCGCCAAGCGCAAAGGCAGCAACTACGCCTGAGAAGCAAGTTTTTGCTGCCTCCGCCATAGACCCGATGAAACTCGCCAAGCGCAAAGGCAGCAAATGCGCCTTGGAAGCAGGATTTTGCTGCCTCCGCCGTAGACTCGATGAAACTCGCAAAGCGCAAAGGCAGCAACCGCGCCTTGGAAGCAGGATTTTGCTGCCTCTGCCGTTGACCCGATGAAGCTCGCTTTGGTCAAAGGCAGCAACCACGCCTGAGAAGCAGGATTTTGCTGCCTCCGCCGTAGACTCGATGAAACTCACCAAGACCAAAGGCAGCAAACACACCTCAAGAAGCAAGATTTTGCTGCTTCCGCCGTTGACCCAATGAAACACGCCAAGTGCAAAGGCAGCAATCATACTTTAGAAGCAAGAATTTGCTGCCTCCGGCTTGAACCCGATGAAACTCACCAAGACCAAAGGCAGCAATCACGCCTTGGAAGCAGGATTTTGCTGCCTCCACCATAAAACCAATGAAACCCACCAAGCGCAAAGGCAACAACCGCGCCTTGGAAGCAAAATTTTGCTGCCTCCGCCACTCATCCTAATGAAACTCACCAAGCGCAAAGGCAGCAACTACGCCTCAGAATCAAGAATTTGCTGCCCCTCACGAAAACTGGTGATTATGACTAAAAAACATGAGCAAAGAGTGCAAATCTCCAACAAAATGAATGACATTTCGCCCCGATGTATTTATAATGAATTTGTTAGGGGCACACGCGTTCCGCCTGCGTTCAGGGTGTGCATGCGGGCTTTTGCTGCACCAACCCGGCAGAGCGAGGCATGTTCGCGGTGCGAAAATCGAGCAGGGGATTCCATCTACTCGATTTGATAACAATTGTTAGGGAAGGAGACCTCCGGCAGGACACGCCGCACGTCCCTCAAATCAAATGCAACCTGTAAACCAGTATACGAGGAAACGATGCCATGAAAGTAGTATTACAGAATCTGACAAAGAAGTATCCCAATCGCAACAAAAAAATCGGTGGGGAAGTCACTGCTGTAGGTGATTTCAACTTTGAGATCCCGGATGGGCAGCTGATCGGCCTCCTCGGCCCGTCCGGCTGCGGAAAGAGCACGACGCTCAACCTCATCAGCGGTCTTATCAAGCCGACAAGCGGCAAGATCTGGTTCGGTGAGACGGATGTCACAAATCTGCCCCCGGAAAACCGCGGTATTGGTCTGGTCTTCCAGAACTACGCGCTGTACCCGCACCTGACAGTCCGTCAGAATATTACGTTCCCGCTCGAGAATCTCAAAGGTGACAAGAAGCTCTCCAGAGAGGTCATGAACGATAAGGCGCTGGAAGCTGCCAAGCTTGTTCAGATCGACCACCTCATGGACCGCAAGCCGAGCGAGCTCTCCGGCGGTCAGCAGCAGCGTGTCGCCATCGCCCGCGCTCTTGTCAAAGTTCCGCGCGTCCTTCTTCTCGATGAGCCGCTGTCGAACCTCGACGCCCGCCTCCGTCTGCAGACTCGTGAGGAGATCCGCCGTATCCAGCAGGAGACCGGCGTCACCACGATCTTCGTCACACATGACCAGGAAGAGGCCATGAGTATCTCCGACATGATCGTCGTCATGAAGGACGGTTATGTCCAGCAGATCGGCAAGCCGCAGGATGTCTATGATGACCCGGTCAACCTGTTCGTCGCGAAGTTCCTGGGCACACCGCCTATCAATGTATTTGAAGGCAAGGTCAAGGGCGGCAAGGTTTACGTCGGCAATGATGCGATCGGTGATGCTGCAAATGTATCCGACCAGGACGTCTGGATCGGCATCCGTCCCGAAGGCTTCATTCTCGATGAAAACGGTCCTCTCCACTGCAACATGGAGCGCGTTGAGGTCATGGGCCGCGACGTCAGTATCGTCTCGACCAATCCGTGTTCTGCAAATGTCACCGTCCGCTCCATCATCAGCAGCGACATTAAGGTGGACAGAACAAAGACCGATGTGCGCTTCTCGGTGAAGCCGCACAAGATCTGCATCTTCAACAAAGATACAGAAGAGAGAATCCACATCTAAAAACGCCGAAATAATTCTCTGACGCATAGTTACAGAACAGAAGCGAAGGTCATGCTCCAGGGACGAATATATCAGACCGAAAGCGAAGGTTATGCTCCAGGGACGGAAACCGCAGAGCTTCAGCTCGAAGAAAGCGCGGCAGAGAAAGA
The DNA here is from genome assembly GCA_902788035.1 of uncultured Lachnospiraceae bacterium. GTDB lineage: Bacteria > Bacillota > Clostridia > Lachnospirales > Lachnospiraceae > Chordicoccus. Next base: position 15,142 of record CADAIL010000040.1, read on the forward strand.
AAGGAAAAATTATGGAAAATAAAAGTATGAAAGGCTGGCTCTACCTCCTGCCGGCACTCATCTTCCTCGGCGTATTCATGGTCTATCCGCTGATAGACGTTTTCATCTACTCCGTAGAAGAGGGGTATAATTCAGCTTCGCAGTCATTCTACGGCTACGGTGCGTACAACTTCTCGTACGTGCTGCATGACACGTATTTCCTGCAGGCTATTCGCAACACGTTCCTTCTCGTTGTCATCACGGTCCCGATCTCCACAGGTATCGCGCTGCTCTTAGCACTCGCGATCACCTCGATCGAGAAGTTCAAGGACATTTACCAGACGGTCTTCTTCCTGCCGTATGTCACGAACACTCTGGCTATCGGTCTCGTCTTCATGATTCTCTTCAAGAAGACAGCTTATTCAGAGGGTATGGTGAACATGCTGATCATGGCGGTCGGCGGAAGTTCGATCGACTTCATCGACGGACCTTACTGGGCCAAGATGTTCGTCCTGTGCTTCTACACGATCTGGGTCGTTCTCCCGTTCAAGATCCTGATCCTGACCAGCTCGCTGGCATCGGTCAATCAGGACTACTACAATGCAGCCCGCGTTGACGGTACGAGCAAATGGCGCATTTTCTACAAAATCACTCTGCCCATGATCTCCCCGTCGATTTTCTACCTGATCATCACGGGCTTCATCGGCGCATTCAAAGCATACTCCGATGTCGTCGCTCTGTTCGGCACGAACCTCAACTCGGCCGGAATGAACACGATCGTCGGTTATGTCTATGATATGCTCTACGGCGACAGCGGCGGTTATCCGTCCTATGCAGCCGCTGCGGCTCTGATCCTGTTCGCGATCGTTCTGACCATTACCTGCATCAACATGCTGGTCAGAAGAAAGTATGTTTACATTTAAGGGGGGAAGGGCTATGGAATCACAGAACGAACTTACTATTATTGAGCAGAAAGCGCGGAGAAGAAAGATTACGCAGAATACCGTGATCTACGCGCTGCTGACCATCTGGGGCTTATGCGTTCTCTTCCCGTTCTACTGGATGGTTCTTTCCTCGGTCAAGAGCTACAGCGAGTACAGCTCGGAATATGTTCCGAAGTTCTACACCGCGGCGCCGACCATGCAGAATTACATTGACGCGTTTACGGCGGTCAACCTTGGCAGATATTTGCTGAACACACTGCTCTTTACGCTGATCACAACGGGCGTGATGCTGGTGGTGACGATTCTGGCGGCGTATGCATTTGCAAGAATTGAATTCGCCGGCAGAGAGCTGGTATTCCTGATTTTCCTCGCGCTCATGATGATCCCTAACGAGCTCGTTATCATCACGAACTTCGTGACAATTACGAATTTGGATATGAGGAATACATTTGCAGGTCTGATCCTTCCGTCGATCACCTCGGTATTTTACATTTACCTGCTGCGTGAGAATTTCGCGCAGGTGCCGTCGGAGCTCTACTACGCGGCCAAGGTCGACGGGACGAGCGACATCAAGTACCTTGTCAAGGTCATGGTGCCGATCTGCAAGCCGACCATCATCACGATCACGATCCTCAAGGTCATCGAGTGCTGGAACTCCTACGTATGGCCGAGACTCATCACTGATGATTCGAACTATTTCCTTGTATCGAACGGTATCCAGGAGATCCGCGAGAACGGTCTCGGCCGCGAGAATATCCCGGCCATGATGGCCGCGGTCGTTGTCGTCTCCCTGCCGCTCATCATACTGTTCCTGATCTTCCACAAGAAGATCATGGAAGGCGTATCGAGAGGAGGTACAAAGGGATGATGAAAATGAGAAAAAGCGTCGCTCTCGCTCTCGCCTCCGTTTTGGCGATCGGTACACTCATGACCGGCTGCCACGGATCAGAGGAGAGGCTTGAGTTCGTGGTGCCGGAGACATTTGACACGGCGGCAAAGCACGAGATCACTTTCTGGGCGAAGAATGATACAAATAAGACGCAGACGAGAATCTATGAGAAAGCGATCTCCGATTTTGAGGCTCTGTATCCGAATATCAAGGTCAATATGAGACTCTACACGGACTACGGAAAGATTTACAACGATGTTATCACCAACATCGCGACGAACACGACGCCCAACGTCTGCATCACGTATCCGGACCACATCGCGACTTACATGACCGGCAACAATGCGGTCGTAGCAATGGACGAGCTGTTCGTCGACGAAAAGTACGGTCTCGGTGGAAGTGAGGTCCTGTTCGATTCTCCGAAGGTCGACGAGATCGTCCCGGAATATCTTGACGAGTGCAAGATCGGAAATTACTATTATGCACTTCCATATATGAGGTCGACGGAGGCCTGCTACGTCAATAAGACATTTGTTGAAAAGATGGGCTATGAGCTTCCGGATGTGATAACCTGGGATTTCATGTTCGAGGTTGCCGAGAAGGCCATGGAGAAGGGTCCTGACGGAAAATTCGCTGTCAACGGCCAGAACGTCATGGTCCCGATCATTTACAAGTCGACCGACAACATGATGATCCAGATGCTGAAGCAGAAGGGCGCGGACTATTCGACGGCTGCCGGCGAGATTCTTCTTTTCAACGATGATACAAAGCAGATTCTCTTTGATATCTCTGCGCACGCGAAGACGAAGGCATTCTCGACCTTCAAGATTTCAAGTTATCCGGCGAATTTCCTGGATGCGGGCCAGTGTATATTTGCAATCGACTCCACCGCAGGTGCCACATGGATGGGTTCAAATGCTCCTCTTTCGGACATCTCAGCCGACAAGTTCGTCGATTTCGAGACGGCAGTTCTGCCGGTCCCGCAGTATGATACGGCAAATCCGCAGATGATTTCTCAGGGCCCGTCGGTCTGCATTTTCAACAAGGAAGACCCGCAGGAGGTCCTCGCGTCCTGGCTGTTCACCCAGTTCCTGCTGACCAATGACGTCCAGATCGCTTACTCCGAGACGGAGGGCTACGTGCCGGTCACGCAGAAGGCCCGCGACACCGAGGAGTATCAGGATTATCTGGCAAGGAGCGGCGAAGACAACAACGCGCATTACAAGACCAAGATCGACGCGACGGAGATGCTGATCGCGAATACTGCAAATACTTTCACGACCCCCGTCTTCAACGGCTCCGCTTCGCTCCGCGACGCGGCCGGTGAGCTCATCGAGGCCACGGTCAAGTCGACAAGGCGGAAAGAGACGATCGACGACAAGTACATTCAGAAGCTCTACAAGGATACGAAGCAGCTCTACAGACTGGATTCGATCGCCGGCTCTGCAGAGGGCAAGGCAGACCTCGGCCCGCTGCCGTCGACGGCCAAGGCTCTGATCGGCACGCTGATCGCGGTCTGGATCCTGATCGGACTCTATGTCGGCAGTGATTATCTGAAAAAGAAGAAGCAAAAAGGCTGACAGGGGTGAAAAAATTGTTATAATGTTCATATCGGGAGATGCGTGGGCGGATCCTGATATGAGGATTTTCGACCGGCCTGATTGTCAAATCAGGCTTGCGAATTATGGTATTGGTTCCGCAAAGCGGTTCTGATATAGGGTGATGAATCACCCGGGATTTACGGGAGTACCTGTGCAGGCAGTGCTTCCGGTAACTGATGTCTTATACAAGTAAGAACAGAGTTTAAAGGAGAAAAGAAATGAAGAAAAAACTGGCTATGGCACTGGCGCTTACATGCGCAATTGCAATGACGGCTTGCGGTGGCAGCTCCGCTCCGGCAGAGACCGCAGCTCCGGCACCGACAACAGAGTCCACAGTAGAAGAGGCCGCTCCGGTCGTCGATGAGTCTGTGGTGGAAGCGGCTGATCCTTCTCAGGATCTCTACATCATGGAGTATGATGAGTATGTAACCGCTGAGGTTGACGATCCGGTCTGCCTCGATGTCTATGTACAGGCTAAGCAGAGCTGGTGGGAAGACAAAGCTTCCATCTATGCTCAGTGCAGTGAAGAGGGCGGCGGCGTATTTATTTATAACATGCCGATTTCCCAGGAAGACTATGATGCCCTTGTTCCCGGAACAAAGATCAGAGTCAACGGCTTCAAGGCTGATTTTTCCGGCGAGGTCGAGATTCAGGATGCAGAGTATACCGTTCTCGATGAGGAACCGCAGGTCTTTGAGGCAATCGATGCTACAGAATTCCTCGGCACAGACACGCTGATTGATTACCAGAACTGCTATGTTTCTTTCAAAGATATGACGGTCGAGGCAATCAAGGATGCTGACGGCAATGAGGCAAACTACATCTACAACTGGGATGGCTCCGGCGCTGACGGCGATGACCTGTACTTCAACGTCTCCAAGGACGGCACAACATATACATTTACTGTTGAGTCTTACCTGACAGGTGCGGGCACAGATGTCTACGAGGCAGTCAAGGCTCTTGAAGTTGGTCAGACAGTTGACCTTGAGGGCTTCCTGTATTGGTATGAGGGTGCAAATCCACACATCACATCTGTGACAGTGAAATAATATGTATTGAAATCTGCATTCTGCCCGGGAGGCAGGCGCGCGGGATCTTAAAATGTGTCATCTGACATAATAACGAACGAATCCTGCGCATCACAACAAAGATAAAGCCACTGAATGCGGTCGACATTTATTGCGTCGCCGTAGTCGGTGGCTTTTTTGATGACAATTCGGGGGAGGTTCTTTTCGTGTGACAGTTCAGAAAGGCTGTCATCGCAGTACGTTTACGGCGCAAAGCATCCATCTTCGTGAGAAAAGCATTGCAGGTCCTTCACTGTGAGATCAAAAAGCGTTAGCTTTTTAAGCTCACAGATAGGACCTGCGTTTTTCGATGAAGATGATGTTTGCGCCGGGTTCAGACTTTAGTAACAGCCTTTCTGAACTGTCACTTCACGCGAAAAGACCCTCCCCCGACGTGTGAATCAGCCCCGATATTCAATGCAGAGCATCGTCATGTCATCAAACTGCGGCGCCTCGCCGACGAAGCGGCCAACCGCCGCATCCACTTCATGAAGAATCTCGGTAGGAGCCGCGTCCGAATGGGCTTGCAGCACTTCAACGAGTCGCTCTGTGCCGAACAACTCATTGCGGATGTTGGTCGCCTCCGCGATGCCGTCGGTGTAGACGAACAGCTTGGAGCCTGGCTGCAGCTGCAACTCATAAGAACGATATTTAACGCCCTCCATCGCGCCGATGACCAGCCCGTGCCGGTCTTTGAACAGCTCAAAGTTCTCCCCGGCTTTTTTCAGCACAGGATATTCATGTCCGGCACTGGCAGCAGTAAGCTTTCCCGTTGAGAGCTCCAGGATGCCGAGCCACACGGTGATGAACATTTCCTCCGGATTGCGCAGGCAGATCTCCGCGTTCACTTTCCGAAGCACCTTGGCCGGATCGGTCTCAGCCGACGATACAGCCACATGGTGGATCAGGGAGGACGTGACCATCATGAACAGAGCGGCAGGTATTCCTTTGCCGGATACGTCCGCGATGACAAATGCCCAATGATCATCGTCAATCGGATAGTAGTCATAGAAATCACCGCCGACCTCTTTCGCGGGGACCATGGAGGCGAAGAGATTGAATTCCGGCTGGTCCGGAATCTCCTTGGGCAGGGCGCTGATCTGAATTCGCGTTGCCAGCTCAAGCTCTGTAGCGATTCTCTCTTTCTCGAGCATGAGCGCCTGCCGCTCCCTCGCCGCCCGGATATAGTGGATACCGAGGGCAAGAACGAAACAAACCGGCACAGCGATTGGCAGCCAGAGCGGGTGCGTGATGAAGCCTGCTATGTACAAAAGGAAGGTGACTGCCGCGCCCGCGATGACAACGCCCGCGCACACGCCTGCTCCGAGGAGGACCTTTTTCTTCAGGAAGAACATTGTTGCAGCAGCGCATATTGCATATAGCACTAAGGCCTGCGGAAGAGCCGGCACCTCCGTTTTATATTTGCCGTCCAGCATGCACTGGATCAGATTGGCGTGGATTTCAACGCCGTACATCTGTATACCCTTGTCAATCGGAGTAAAATACTGGTCCTGGAATGCGGCTGCATAGGGACCGATCAGAACGATTTTCCCCGCCCAGTAATCGGACGGGATTTCGTTTTTTATAAGGCTTGCTATGGACACGCCGTCATAATAGCCGCCCTGCTTTGCTGTGAACGGGATGTAAAAATGCCCGTTGCCGCTCACAGGAGGCAGTTTAAATTCTTCTCCGCGGCTTTCCTTGTAGAGACGTGCCGCCTCGCAGCTCAGAGAGTAGACGCGGCCGTATTCTTCCGTATCTATATAGAGAAGAGCATGGCGCATCACGCTGTCAAGGTCGCTGATCGCGTTAATGTGGCCGGTGGTCGTGCACTCAGCGAGCTCAGTAAATGGCGCTTCGTAGTTTACAACAGCGGAAGTGTTGATCGACGTTGCGTGCCCGCCTTCCCACGTGATATCTTCCCCGAATTCCGCGATGGAGGCGGTGACGACATTGCCAAGTTCATTGGCTGCATTTGCAAGACGCATGTCCGCCTGCTCCGACGAGTGGCCCGCATAGAGCACGTCGATGGCGGTGACAGCGGGTTTATTGTCGGGATCGGCGGCGAGTGCCTCCAGCGCAGCGGCGATGACGTTCCGGTCCCAGGTGTGGTAGGGACCGAGTTCTGCAAATGACGCCTCGTCGATACCAATGATCACAATATCGCGGGACGAGGCTCCCGGATGCTGGAACAGCATATCCTGGAGCCATCTGTCCGGCCGCTGGAAAATGCCTGCGGCAATGATAACGGTGATCAGCGCGGATGCCGCGAGTGAGTATAGTAGATTTTTGTTCAGTTTCATGGATCGTCCTCGCGATTTACTATGGCGGGATTACTTCGCATCGTGGGTCGCCTTCGCAGTTGCTTTGACTCACTCCGCGCTCGTCAGTTGCCTTCAGATATCGGAAGAGCCAGGCTTGAATCCGCGGTAGATACGGCGTTTGTGCTGTCTCCTGCCTGAGAAGAGGAGTCTGTCTGTGAGACGGAAGAATCAGCGTTATCTGAGCCGCCGGAAGTCGATCCGGATTCCGTGTTCTCAGGTATTTCAGAATCAGAGACCCTGGAGTCGTCAGACGGCGGTACGATTCCCGACTCATGCACAGCTGACACATCAGAATCGTCTGTGACAGCGCTATCTGTGTCCGGCTTAGCGGTGGGATCCGGTTTTGCCGTGGGGCTTGTGCCCGGCTCAGCAGTGGGATCCGGTTTTGCCGTGGGGCTTGTGCCCGGCTTAGCTGTTGGGCTTATTGACGCTGAACTGTCGGCATTTGATTCAGAGCTGTCCTGTGAAGCGGGAGAACCATTGTCGAGGCCGGATGGATCCGTCTCATTGATATGGTTGACCGGAGTCCCCGGAGTGACCGGATCGAAATAATTCAGAATTCTTTTCACCGTATCCGGATTCAGAAGGTTGACGCCTGACAGGGTGGAGGATGCACCTGTAAGTGAGTCATCAGGTACGAGCCCAAGTCTTTGAGTGACCGTGAGCGTTCCGAGCGCTTCGGTTATGTCATAATTAGCCGGATTGACCGAACCCCAGTTGATTACATATGTGTTTGGAGTGTCTCCGACATTTGTGATTGTTCCGGTGGCACTGGCTGTGACTTTTCCCTCATCAACTTCCGTTAATCCTTCGAGGGTTATAGTTGGGTCGGTCAGAGGTGTTCCATCGTATTCCTTGGATTTGGTACCGGTCTTCACAATCAGTTCGAGTGGCGTGATATTCACCGTGTTCCCTTCATAGCTGATGGTGTAATTTTTTGCCTTGCCGGCTCTGAATTCTGCAGTTGGTTTAATTGTATGGTTGCCCACGTCCCTGACACCATTTGCCCGAAGGTAGACCTGTCCGCCGCCTGTGAGATTGAAGAGTCCGGAGGTGGCGGTCCAGATGCCATCTGTTTCTATATATTCGATAGAATCATCTACATATTCAACGGGAGATGCGTCATCGTAGTAGCCTTCTATCCATTCCGGGCAGATTGGCTCTCCGCTGTATTCTATTGCTTCAAATAAGTAAAGGTTAAATGTCACCGGCAGGGGATTTACTGTCAGAGTCCCGTTCACTGTTGTGACGTTTGTGAACTGGTCGGTGACATCCTCGCCGTCATTGTATATATAGTATCTGGCAAGTTTATTCGTACTTTTGCCCGCGTCCGTCTGCTCGCCTTCTATGGCAACTTCGTAAGTGAAATCATCAGGAAGTCCGGTTACAGTGACTGTATTGTCAGTAAGAGCTGTTCCATCGTAAGTCTTGCTCTTTGATCCCGCTTCGAAGGTAACCGGCATATCGTATGTCGGCGTGTTGGTCGGTGTCGGCGTCGGCGTGTTGGTCGGTGTCGGCGTCGGCGTGTTGGTTGGCTTCGGCGTCGGTGTGTTGGTTGGCTTCGGCGTCGATGTGTTGGTCGGCTTCGGCGTCGGCGTGTTGGTCGGCTTCGGCGTCGGTGTGTCGGTTGGCTTCGGCGTATTAGTTGGTATCGGCGGGTTGGTTGGTCTGAAGCCGCCTCTGGTACTTCTTACATTAGGCCGCGGACGAGTATTGTCCGCAGCGGTCACTTTAAGAGTGCCCAAATTTTCGGAGAGTATGTAGTTAGCCGGGTTAGCGTTGCCCCAGTCGATGCTATATGTATTTAAACTTTCACCAACTTCTGTCTGGCTGCCGGTGACTTTGACAACGATGGACGGATCAACAGCTATTTCTGTAAAACGTGATTCTTCACTGCCGAGCGGCCTGTTATTGTAGTCAGTAATCGTTGTATCGATATTAATACGGACATTGGCGCTGTCCTTAATGAGGCTGTCAGCGAAGTCTCTTATGATCTGTACGTCATACCGACTAGTGTGCTCACTTTGCTTTCTATCGCTGGCTGTGAGCGACATGCCCAAACGCTTAACTGAAGACATATTTCCGCTTAACGCAGGTTGAACGGCATTGTTAGCTGGGACAGTGCAGCGCAGGCTGCCGGCATTGGCCCCGGAAGAAACAGCTGCGGTCGTATATTGTAGGCTGCCGGTATTGTTTCCGGAAGAAGCAGCTGCGGTCGTATATTGCATGCTGCCGGCATTTTTCCGTGATGAATCACCGGTGTACTGCATGCCGCCTGAATTATTGCCGGATGCAGAATTGCCGTCAATTGCAAATTGCATACCGCCAGCACTGCCTTTCATGTTGCTTGTGGAAACATTTTCAATATTCCTGTCGGAGTTCATGAACTTATCAATGAGTTTACGCATAAGCTCCTGATTCCAGGCGGTGTCAATGCAGGCCTGAGCAAGCACGTCGGAGTTGTCGGCATAGATCTGCAGTACTTCGTCGGGCAGCTCTTCCTCTGAGACATCTGTGATTTCGTATTCGATGCTCTGCTCATCATCTTTATCGCTGAGCCACACGGTCAGCTTCTGGCCTGCCCTCAGCGCAATTTCCTGATTCTCTCCAGTGAGGGGATTTGTCCCATACACATAGACCGTGCCGCATATGCCGTACAGAGTCTGGACCTGGAAATTCTGCTCTTTGTCAATCGTTACATAAGAAAGATTGCGCCAGAGAGGGGCATCTTTCTCATGGACCGGATAATTGCCAAGCTCGCCCTCCGCATTAGTCAGCGGCTGACCATCATATACTTTTTCTGCGCTCCCGGTCCAGACAGTCACCGGTGCGGGGTCGACGACAAGCTGTCCGTCTACGGTCTTGACGTTTGTGAACTTGGAGGTGACATTTGTACCATTTGCATCAAAAATCGCATATGACGAGATTGGATTGGAAGCACTGCCCGCATCGGTGATTGAACCACCGGCGGAAGCCTTGACAGTAAATTTTTCAGGCAGGCCATATACAAGGACGTCGCCCGTACGCGTGAGAGGTATACCGTCATATAACTTGCTGGCGCTCTGCGCGACAAGTGTGATTTCTGTTTTATAGACTGATTCTTCTGGATTAAGCGCTTCTTTAAGCGAATCGAGTAAAATCAGACGCTCTTTTAGATCAGGGTCATTGTTGATCTGCTTAAGAAGAAATGCATTGAAATCGATACTTTCGAGTTCTTCGGTCACCGGCTCAGTATCCGCCATGCCGTCCCTGTTGGCATCTGCGAGGGTCAGCTTATTGCCTGCCGGAACTTTAATGGTGCGTTCTTTACCGTTTACATCTACATATATGACTTCAACAGTTCCCTCAAGAACACCGAGACGCGTAGTTTCCTCGGAGGCTTTCGATCCTGTGTCAGAGGAAACGGCAGTTGATGAATTGTCTGCTGCCGGGGTAGGAGATGCGGATTCGCCGGCTGACGCATTTTCCCCTGTCCGGCTCCCGGTATCCAAATAGATAACTGTTCCGCGGATACCGATGGTCATTGTAGATGTTCTGACATCGAGCTTCTCTTCTTTATCCAGTTTCTTCTGCACGTCAAGAAGAAGCTGACCGTCTGTGAGCGTCAGCTCCATGTTATTTGCCTTCTTTTTGAATTCCATGCGGCTTAGCTCATCCATCGTGACGATTTTATCGGAATCGAGCCCGACAGATGCGGTGCTTTCTTTTCCGGTGGTCATGGCCTCACCGCTGCTGAAGCGCACATTTTCAAGAACCGCGCGCTTTTTTCCGGAAACATCCGTGATTTCCACCGTGCCTTCATGGCGGAGCAGGCGCATGGTGGAGGCTGTGTAGTCCTCAGCGAAGACATGAACCGGGAAAATGCCGGTCAGCAGGATAACTAGAGTTGTGATTATCAGTCGGATTTTGGCTTTTATGAGAGTCTCCTTTTGATATATAGCATTTTTTGATAGAAGCAGTTTGATTTCTGATGCAGAATTCTCGCGACGAAAGGCTGCGATGAATTTGAAAAACTTCTGCCGAAGATAGCTTGGAATGGAATTAATATTTTTGAATCGTCGTCTTATACGGTGCGACGGCATTTATGGACATGGCTCAAGACAATATACATAGATAGTATATCAAATATTCGATGTAAACAAAAGCAGACGAGCCTTTTTCTTGACAAGCAGCAGGTGTTTTTTTACAGTATATATGTTTGGGAGTTTACCTGCAGACTGCATTATCATGGCTACTAGCGGATTGATGATAAACGCAGGGTAAGATTGACTTAGAGCACGAAATGCAGGCGCTTTGATTTCATTTAAGTCTCGCCCTCAAGACTTGTCGCGGGATGAAGGCGGGGATGAACTGCCAAAGACAATAGATGACTTCACAAGTATGTTCAGGAGATGAGAATTATTGTCAACTACCCACGACCTAAAGGTCATGGGCTTGTAACTGCCCAGTCGTAGTAACGGTTTGCACCTCCGACCTTTGACCCCAATAGATATTGCTGTCT
>CADAIL010000041.1 GCA_902788035.1 uncultured Lachnospiraceae bacterium
CAAATGTTCTTTTTCCATATTATACATGACCCTAGCCGCCATGTCCATACCGATCACCACCAATCATGGTCCACCATACCAATATTTTCCTTAGACCACAGATCGGCAGAATAAAAAAAGAAAGAGGGGCTGACGCCCCTTGAATAAACATACAGAAGTTCCTTGTGAACAGCGACTGAAGAAACAAGCGCGGATCCCTGCCGGCAGACTCATGTTTAAAAACACGAGAATGCGCCGGTTACTCTTCAAAAAAAGCGGCCAGGTCTTTTTGACCCAGCCACTTTTTCTGTGCTTTTCTAAAACCTTCGCGATATACGGATTGCACCGTGCTTCGCACTCCCGCAATCCTACGGCCATTCGCATTCCCGGCCTCCGGCCTCCATGCTCATGTCCGTTAACCCGTTCTGTGCGCGCGACGAGCTCAGCTCGAAAACTTCGTTTTCTCGCTGTCCGTTGCACTCTCATAAACAGAAAAAAGGACTCAGTCCTTCATGCAAGCATGGGACTGTATCCTTTTTTCTGTTTACGCTCGTCGCTTATCGCTCATATCTTGAACCGATACCCCACTCCCCAAATCGTCTCTATATACTGGGGCTTTGAAGAATCGTACTCGATCTTCTCGCGGATCTTCTTGATATGGACTGTCACAGTCGCGATGTCGCCGATCGATTCCATATTCCAGATCTCACGGAACAGCTCCTCCTTGGAGAACACGCGGTTCGGATTCTCGACAAAGAACGTCAGAAGGTCGAACTCCTTCGATGTGAACTGAACCTCCTCACCGTTGACCCACGCGCGGCGGGCCGTCTTGTCGATCTTGATCCCGCGGATCTCGACAACGTCATTCTTTCTGAAATCCGTCTTGATGAGCCGCTCGTATCTGGCCAGGTGAGCCTTAACGCGGGCGACCAGCTCGCTCGGTGAAAACGGCTTTGTGATGTAGTCATCCGCGCCCAGACCGAGACCGCGGATCTTGTCGATGTCATCCTTCTTGGCGGATACCAGCAGGATCGGCGTATCCTTTCTCTCGCGGATCTCTCTGCAAATGTCAAATCCGTCCATGCCCGGCAGCATCAGGTCCAGAATATAGAGGTCATATTCTTTTGTCAGCGCAGCCGCAAGTCCGGCTCTTCCGTCAGTCTCAATATCTACTTCAAATCCTGAAATCTCCAGATAGTCTTTCTCGAGATTGGCAATGGACTCTTCATCCTCAATGATTAAAATCTTGCTCATTTATATATCTCCTCGTCTATTAATAGTAAGTTCCATTTCTTCAAGAACGCCTCGGCGTTCTTGCCGCGACGTGCTCAGCGCGTAAACGCTTTCCACTGCGCACGTCTGCGATCCGCCGTTTTCAAGTCTCGCTCTACAAGAACACTTTTGCGCATGTTTAGCCAATACCATTTGACAGAACATCCATCGAACATTACGCCCCTATTGCTGCTAAACAGTGCTCCGTATCACGCCACATGCTTCCGCAGCGAGAAGTACATCGTCGTTCCCTCTCCCTCGGTACTGGAGGCCCACACGCGCCCTCCGTGATCCTCCATGATTTTCTTCACGATAGACAGGCCGATGCCTGATCCACCCTGGGTCGAATTTCGCGACGAGTCCGCTCTGTAAAATCTGTTAAATATATTCCCAAGATCCTTGGAAGAAATCCCTTTTCCGTTGTCGCTGATCTGGGCTTCAATCTCCTCACCGGCATCTCTCACCCTGAGAGATATCTTCTTGTCCGGCTTATCCATGTATTTGACCGAATTTCCGATGATATTGTTGATAACTCTCCGCATCTGCTCGACGTCCGCAATGACCTGCACGTCCCGGCCAACGGTATTCTGATAATCAAATGCTATATTCTTGCTGGTGAGATCATAGCGGAGCTCCTCGGCGGCATCCTCGAAGAAGTTCTGGACATTGACCTTGCTGAACGTGTAGGGAATCCTGTTGGTGTTAATCTTTGTGTAGAACGTCAGCTCGTTGATCAGGTGATCCATCTCGATCGACTTGTTGTAAATCGTCTTTATATAGCGGTCCATCTTTTCGGGCGTGTCCGCGATACCGTCCATGATTCCTTCCACATAGCCCTTTACCGCAGTGATCGGGGTCTTCAGATCGTGCGAAATATTGGAAATAAGTTCACGGTTCTGGCGGTCTGCTTCGAGCTTTTCTTCATTTGCAGCCTTAAGCCTCATCCGCATCTCCTCAAAGCCCTCACAGAGCTCCTTCACTTCTTTCGCGCCTTCCGCCTTCACTTCATAATCCAGGTTGCCGTCCCGGATCTCGCGGGTCGCCTTGGTCAGATGCGAGAGCGGCGTGCTGATTCCGCTGTACAGCCAGACGGACAGAATGATGGCCGTGATGACCAGTATAACGATCATACTGAAAATGACGTCCGCTATGATCACCTGCAGCTCCGGCGACAGATTATTCACGTCGATACCGTACTGCACGCGAAGCTGCTGCCCACGGAAAATGGCCACGCCGATCAGCAGCATGATCATGAGGAAAATCGGGATCAGAACGATCAGAAAAAACGACATAAAGATTCGCGTTTTCAGCTTCATAAAATAAAGACACCTCCCGGTCCGTGCTCATTTAAGTATAACACAACCGGAAAGTGTCTGTTCTAAACTTTTTGTTAATTAGGGCTGTTGACGGTAACAGCTCAGGTGCAATTGCCCGCTTTACGCAAGATACTTGGCCAGCGCTTCCGCCTTGTCTGTGCGCTCCCACGGCAGATCGATATCTGTACGTCCGAAGTGACCGTAAGCTGCTGTCTTCTTGTAGATCGGACGGCGAAGGTCGAGCATTCTGATGATACCTGCCGGACGGATGTCGAAATTCTCGCGGATGATATCTGCGATCTTCGCGTTGGGCAGCTTGCCCGTGCCGCGTGTGTCGACCGTGATGGACATCGGCTGCGCTACGCCGATCGCGTAGGAGAGCTCGATCTGGATCTCATCGGCGATGCCTGCTGCCACGATATTCTTCGCGATATAGCGGGCAGCATATGCTGCGGAGCGGTCGACCTTTGTCGGATCCTTGCCGGAGAAAGCGCCGCCGCCATGGCTTGCGTATCCGCCGTATGTGTCGACGATGATCTTGCGGCCTGTGAGACCGGAATCGCCGTGCGGTCCGCCGATAACAAAGCGGCCTGTCGGGTTGATGAAGATCTTGGTATTCTCGTCGATCATGCCTTCCGGAACGACCGGGTCAATGACATACTGTCTGATATCCTTGTGAATCTGCTCCTGGCTCACATCCGGGTCGTGCTGTGTGGAAACAACAATGGCCTCAAGTCTTGCCGGATTTCCATCCTCGTCATACTCGACGGAGACCTGTGTCTTTCCGTCCGGACGAAGGTATGTGAGAGTGCCGTTCTTTCTGACTGTGGAGAGCTGCAGCGCAAGCTTCTGCGCGAGAGCGATCGGGTACGGCATGAGCTCCGGTGTCTGGTTGGAGGCATAGCCGAACATCATACCCTGGTCACCGGCGCCGATCGCGTCGATCTGTTCCTCAGACATCTCATTCTCTCTTGCTTCCAGAGCCTTGTCGACGCCCATGGCGATATCTGCGGACTGCTTGTCCATGGCGACGATGACTGCGCATGTATTTGCGTCAAATCCCATAGCCGCGTCTGTGTAGCCGATCTCACGGATCGTGTCGCGGGCGATTGTCTGGAAATCGATATTTGCATTAGTAGTAATCTCACCCATGATAAGAACAAGACCTGTTGTCACTGCTGTCTCGCAGGCAACGCGGCTCATCGGATCCTGCGCAAGGCAGGCGTCAAGTACCGCGTCGGAAATTGCGTCGCAGATCTTATCCGGATGTCCCTCTGTTACTGATTCAGATGTAAAAAATCTTCTTTCTCCCATTGTATTCCTTTCTGTGATTTTCGCCCTTCGGCGGTGCGTTGCTTACCTGAATCAATTAGCCTTTCGCAGCCCGGCTTTTTTACTGCCGGGCTATTTATATTGCGTAGGAGAGGCAAGCCTATATCCTACGCAAACGGCGTCACCGCCTTCATCTCGCGTTTTACGCTCGATGTCGGGCGGGCGCCAAAGTGCCTTCTCTTCGTGCCAGCACGATTCAGGCACCTTGGCTTGACGCCTACGCATGAAAAAAGGTCCGCAGGAAGCGGACCTATAAACGTCACCGTTTCCCTTATTGTTCGATTGCTCGCTTGAGGATGGCACCTTCCCGATAGGGGGGTTGTCACGGCTTCACAGATCCTCTATTCTCCGCCGTTCTTAATAAAGGTAAGCAAATATATGTAATTGGCTGACTCATAGACTAACACGTTGCCCCTCTACATGCAAGCACTAAATTGTAAAAATTTCATAAATTATTGAGAATTAGTCTCAATGTGTGCACTGTTTGAGGATTTCCTTCATCTCATCTACAGTGAAAACATAGTCCGTATTGCAGAAAGCGCAGTTCAGAGTCTCCGGTTTTCCGTCCGCGATGATATTGGAAAGCTCTTTGCGGCCGAGCGCGATCAAAGCAGCGGTGACACGTTCGCGGCTGCAGTTGCATCTAAAGGCTACAGGCATGCTCTCAAAGATATGAAGGTCCATGTCTCCCAGGATCCTCTTTAAAATCGACTCCGGTGTCTCACCGTTTCGCAGAAGATCAGTCACGGACGGAATGTCCTTCAGCTTCTCCTCGAGCTTTGCGATCGTCTCCTCCGGGCAGTCCGGCATCAGCTGGATAATATAACCGCCGGACTCGCGGACCGTATTATCCTTGTTCATGAGGACTCCGAGCGCGCAGACCGTAGGGACCTGCTCGCTCAGCGCGTAGTAATATGCAATGTCCTGGGCGATCTCACCGGTCTGGATGTCGACCTGGCCCGCATACGGCTCCTTTAAGCCTATGTCCCTTAAAATGTGAAGGTAGCCCCTGCCGACAGCTCCGCCGACGTCAAAATGGCCGAACTGATTTGGAGGGAGCACAACGCCGGGGTTCCCGACATAGCCCTTGACAGTCCCATCGGAACCGGCGGTCACAGTGATCCCGCCGATTGGACCGTCGCCCTTGAACTGGATCGTGAGGACATCCTTCTCACCCTTCATCATCGATCCCATCATAAGACCCGCCGCCATCGTGCGGCCTAGTGCCGCCGAGCAGACCGGACTCAGGTTGTGGGCCGCTCTCGCCGCCTCCGTCACACCCTTCGATGTAACTGCAAATGCTCTTATAAAATTCCCCGCTGCCGATGCGCGGACCATATAATCCTTCATTTCATACTCCTCTCTTAATCTGCCGTAACTTCCCACACGCAGATAAACATCAGTCTCCTCGTAAAATCAGACCGGTCCCGTCGAAATCCGGGATAAAGCTCTCCGCGGCGGTCGGGCCTTCCTGAATGAACACGTTCTCCATGCCGAGCTCGATGGCATAGTCTACAACGCGCCCGTACTCCCGCTTCGTGACACGGCGCGCAAGCTCCGGGTATTCGTCCCCGATTCCCGGCATCGGCGTGTACTGATTCATGATGCTGACGTAAATCTTCTCGCCATAGGTCTTGTGCAAATAACTTATGATCCGCTTCGAGTCCTTCGTGTGACCCGGCAGGACCATGTGCCTCACGATCACGCCCCTCTTCATCATGCCTCTTTCATCAAATGCCGGCTGACCCGCAATTTCCACCATCGCGTGAATCGCTCTCTCCGCCACCTCAAAGTAATCCGGAGCCTTCGCGTAACGGCCCGAAATATCCGGATCCATGAATTTGAGATCCGGAAGAAATATATCCACCGTGCCCTCAAGGCTTCTTACAGTCTCCTCGGTCTCGTAAGAACCCGTATTATACACGATCGGGACAGTAAGACCCCGCTCTCTGGCTATCCGCACCGAGCGGATAATTTGAGGTACGAAGTGGGTGGGGGTGACCAGGTTGATATTATTTGCATGCTGCCTCTCAAGATCGAGAAAGGTCTCCGCCAGCTGCTCCTCCGTCACCGGGACACCGATGATCTCATCACGGGATCGGCTGCCTGCCGGCGTTTCGAAGAACGGCTTTCCTGCCGGTGTTTCGGAGAACGGCTTTCCTACCGGCGTTTCGGAGAACGGCTTTCCTGCCGGTGTTTCGGAGAACGGCCTTCCTGCCAGTGTTTCGGAGAACGGCCTTCCTGCCAGTGTTTCGGAGAACGGCCTTCCTGTCGGCGGATCTGCCGGGACTGGACCTCCGGATGACGAAGCCCCGGAGCCTTGCGATACTGACCGTCTCCCGAGAGCAATTTCCCGATTCTGGCAGAACACACAGCCGAGCGGACAGCCGGTAAAAAACACGGTCCCCGAGCCCTCTTTCCCGGAGATACACGGCTCCTCCCACATATGAAGAGCAGCCCGGGCGGCATAGACTCTTTCCGTCATGCCGCAGCGGCCTGCTCTTATTGTTCTGTTTATACCGCAGCGCCTGCCGCACAGGCGGCACTGCTCCATTTCATTACAGCTCACTTTTCATCAATAAACCGATTTATCTCAGCGGGTAAATCCAGCACTGAGTCGAATTTTACTTACAGAACATCTCTGCCCTGATTATATTATTGCGAACGTAAACTTCTCTATCTCACGCTCGCTCTCCGCTTTTTTTATTTCTGCGCCGAGACTTCTGAGTTTTCCGTCGAAATTCTCATAGCCTCTCAGGATGTAAGCTATGTCCTCAATGACAGTAACTCCCTCTGCCTGAAGACCCGCGATGACAAGGGCAGCGCCGGCACGGAGATCCGGGGAAGATATCCTTGCGCCGGTGAAGCCTTCGATACCGTCGATAATCGCGGTATTGCCTTCCACCTTGATCGAAGCGCCCATACGAGCTAACTCATCCACATACTTGAAACGGTTCTCGAAAATACTCTCAGTGACAATACTTGTGCCGGTTGAGAGCGCGAGAAGCGTGGTCATCTGCGGCTGCATGTCCGTCGGGAATCCCGGGTACGGCTGTGTCTTCACATGCGTACGGCTGAGCCTTCTTGCGGCGACAACGCGGATCGAGTCGTCAAACTCATCGACCTCACAGCCGATCTCGGTCAGCTTAGCGGAGACAGCTTCCATATGTTTCGGGATGACGTTCTTGACCACGATATCGCCCTTTGTGGCTGCTGCCGCGATCATGAATGTGCCTGCCTCAATCATATCGGGTACGATCGCATAGCTGCATCCGTGGAAGCTGCGGACGCCGTTGATACGGATCACATCCGTTCCGGCTCCCTTGATATCAGCGCCCATGCTGTTCAGGAAGTTGGCCACGTCAACGACGTGCGGCTCCTTGGCCGCATTCTCGATGATCGTCTTTCCGACTGCGCGGGAAGCCGCCATCATAATGTTGATCGTCGCGCCGACAGAAACTACGTCCATGAAAATATGAGCACCTCTCATATGATCACACTTGGCGAAAATAGTTCCGTGCTCTATTGATACATTCACACCGATTGCCTTGAAGCCTTTTAAGTGCTGGTCAATCGGTCTGCTGCCGATATTGCATCCGCCCGGAAGCGGAACTGCCGCATTATTATATTTTCCGAGTAATGCACCCAGAAGATAATAGGATGCGCGAATCTTCTTGATCAGATCATATTCGACACAGCAATCCTGTATTGTGGAGCCGTTAATCTTTACGGTATGACGGTCGATCCGTTCTACATGTGCGCCGATACCGGCAACTGCGTCGAGAAGTACATTTATATCATTAACGTCCGGAAGATTTTCCAGCGTTACACTTTCATCAGACATGATCGCAGCAGATATGATCGGAAGCGCAGCGTTTTTCGCTCCTGCGATCTCAACCTCACCAGCCAGAGGGTTTCCGCCTTTGATCACATAACATTCCATTCCCATATTATATTAACCTGCCCCTTTATATTTGCACGATCCCTTCCCCAAAGAACCATGCAATTAAATCTTAACGTAAAATCAACCTTTTGTAAACATTTGAGTGGATTTCTGGGCCGACCTTATAAAAATTTTAGAATTGCCCGTCTGTTTATTATTCAATCTTCAAAAGAGTTTTCTGCAAAGTCTCCTCAAGTGTAAGATTTGACTCATCAATTATAATATCGGCGTATTTTTCATACAGGACACAGCGATCGGCATACATTTGCATAGGTGTCTGACCTGCGCGAAGAGCTACACCGCGGGTACGGTAATCGGAAAAGACTCTTTTTGCCATCTCGTCATAGGAAATCTTGAGATAAATTACAGTTCCGTTTTCTTTGAGATGAGCCATAGCCTCCTCACCGTACACAGCGCTCCCTCCGGTCGCAATAATACACCGGTCCACCCAGAGACAGCTTATGACCTCATTTTCTATCTCGATGAATCTCTCCACTCCCTCAGACTCTATGATCTCAGAGAGAAGCTTTTTCTCTCTGCTCTGAATCATAAGATCACAATCCACAAAGCCGAAGCCGATGTATTTGGCAAGCAGGACTCCCATAGTACTCTTACCCGACCCGGGCATTCCGATCAACACATAATTCATAAAATTTCTCCCATACTTTTTGAGGGCGGAAACCCACTGTCCTATAGGCAGTGAGTAGTTAATACACTACCTCTTCCTTCCGTCCGAATTTCCAGCATCCGAACGCTTTTCTGATCCGCCTCTTTTTGCAGATTTTCCCTTCTTCTTCCTCACGCTGAAGCCGAAATTTCCGAGGCATTTACCTATACCTCTGTACTCGCCGTGGCTGTAGACGATCGGGTCCGCCTTTGAGAGATCAAACTTCTTCTTATCATCCATATAGGCTTCATCCGCATGGACAGCCAGGACATCTGCCAGGAACATCGTGTGGGATCCGAGAGCCATGGTCTCCCTGACCCTGCATTCAATATTGACAGGTGATTCCGCGACCATCGGGCAGTTGATCTCATCCGCCTCCTCGCGCGTAAGACGGGCGGTCTCGAACTTATCCTTATCTCTTCCGCTTATGACACCGCAGTAGTCAGTTGCGCGGGTCATGGCTTCCGTCGTCAGGTTTACGGTAAAGACACCTGTCTCCATTATATATTCATAGGATAATCTGGAAGGCCTGAGAGATATGCTCAGCATCGGCGGGTTCGTGCATACAGTCCCGGTCCAGGCAACTGTGCAAATATTATCCTTCCCCGCAGCATTCCTCGACGCGACAAGTACCGCCGGCAGCGGGTAGAGCATGTTTCCGCCTTTCCATTTCGCTTTGCCCATAAATTCCTCCGTATAATGCGTTCATACATTTTATTATAAAGGAGTGCGAGCGGAAATACCAGAGTATGAGGGGCATATCCGGCGCCTGCGATAGTGGCAGTTCAGGAAGGCTGCTTATCATTTTCGTAGCCGGCTGCAAAGCATTCATCTTCGTGAGAAACAAAAGCAGGTCCTTCCCTGTGAGATCAAAAAGGCTTTAGCCTTTTTAAGCTCGCAGAAAGGACCTGCGTTTTTCGATGAAGATGATGTTTGCAGCCGGCCTTAGGACCTTGGCTGCAGCCTTCCTGAACTGAATATATCAGCCGTTCTGAAGAGCGCCCATAAAGGACGGAATCAGCTGCTTCTTGCGGGATACGACCTTGGGCAGATACGCGATGTCGCTTGCGTCTACCTTTGCGCCGAAACCTTCCATGACCAGCTCCGGAGCATCCTTGCCGTAGCACAGAAGGCGTGTATCCTCGTCGAGGATATTGGTCAGCATGAAGAATACCATGCTCATGCCGCTCTTAGAAGCCTCGACTTCAAGCTGCGGACGCAGCTTGTCGGCGATCTCCATAAGCTCGTCTGTATCCATAGAGCTGATCTGACCGACACCGAATGTAGTATCGCCAAAGACGAACTTCTTGAAATCCTGATGAAGAATCTCGTCCGGAGTCTTGTTTCCGAGAGCGCTGCCCGCGCGGAACATTGCCTTCGCATAGTCATTGATATTCACGCCGGCGATCTTAGCCAGAGCAAGACCTGCCACCTGATCTCTCGGTGTGCATGTCGGAGATCTGAAGAGCAGTGTGTCGGAGACGATTGCGGACATCATGAGGCCTGCGATATGCGGCGGAATCTCAATGCCGAGTTCATGGAACATTGAATAGAGGATCGTGCATGTGCAGCCGACCGGTTCTCCGCGGAAATAAATCGGGTTGATTGTCTCGACCGTACCGACTCTGTGGTGATCGACGATCTCAAGGATCTCAGCCTCATCAAGGTTATCCACAGCCTGGGACTTCTCAGTGTGGTCAACAAGGATGATTTTCTTCTTCTTGGCATCGAGAAGATTTGCAGAACCGATCATGCCGAGATACTGGCCTTTACGGTTGAGAACCGGATAGGAGCGATGGCGAAGTTTGCCCATTGTCTCTCTGATATCATCCAGGAAATCATCAATATGGAATGTGACAAGGCTGTCCTTGCGCATGAGGAACTTGGCCGGAACTGCCTGATTGATCAGGCGGGAGACTGTGTAAGTATCAAATCTTGTGACGATGACCACGCAGCCCTTCTCCTCGGCAGCTTTTTTGACTTCATCCGTAACACTGTCGCAGAGGCACAGAACAATGCAGCTTGCCCCGTTCTCGATTGCGCAGAGCTGAGTGTCCGCGCGGTCGCTCAGGATGACAAGATCCTTCGGCTCCATATATTTAGCGAAATTCTCAGGTGTAGCGGCACCAACAATGACACGACCTTCCGTAAAGAAGCTCTGCTCATCGCCGACGATGACATGTCCGTTTACGGTCTCGGCAATATCGAAATACTTGCTCTTTGCCTCAGACATCAGAGTCTTTGTGTAAGCGTCCATGAAGAAATTCGTGATGTCACTGACAGCGAGCATACCTTCAAGCTCATTGTCCGCGTTCATGATCGGCAGTGAAGAGACACCGCTCTCCTGCATGTACTCCCACGCAATACGGATCGTAATATCATCCGGAGCACCCTCTGTCTCATCAATGACCAGGTCTCTGACCTGCTGTCCGACATTCGGCATGTACTTCGGTGCCTCAACGCCGAAATACTTCAGTACGAACTCAGTCTCTTCGTTGAGCTGGCCCGCGCGTCTTGCCTCGTAGCGGGTGGTCTTCTCCGACTGATTTCTCAGATATGCGAGCGACAGTGCCGAGCATATTGAGTCCGTGTCGGGGTTTTTGTGACCAACAATAAAAATATTATCTTCGCCTGCCATAACTCCTCCTTATTATTTATTTCGGAAAGCCTTCCTTCCCATTCTTAACTTTTTATATGTGAGTCCCTTAAAGCGCTGAAAATCAGTTTTTCCTTCTCAGCCCTTGCCAGGTGTTTCACCGCGAATTCTCTGGACATTGCCTCCTCTTTGGTTGCAAATGTCTCAACATACACACATCTCACCGGGCCCCTGCCCTTCGTGTACTTTGCCCCTCTGCCGGTATTGTGCGCTTTGAGCCTCTCCTGCAAATGATTCGTCCATCCCGTATAGAGACTCCCATCCCTGCACTGCAGGATATACACACAGCACACACCGTCATCAGGTTCTTTTATTATCTCTCTAAACTGTGTCATTATTTCAACAGAACGCTGCCTTAACTCAGAGAATGATTTCCATCTCCTTTTTCAACATTTGCATCCCCTGTTTTTCATAGAATTTCATGGCAGACGGGTTGCACGCCCATACATTCAAAGTGAGGTGATAGCAGCCGATTTCCTTAGCGTAATCTTTTATAAAATCATAAATGATCTGACCGGTCCCCATTCTCCTTACGGTCTGGTCGACACAGAGATCATCGATATACAGCGTCTTGATTGGCTGAAGGTTCGAGCCGTCCTTCACCTCTGTCACGATGCAAAAGCCATAGCCGTATACATACTCGTCATCATCGACGGCCACAAATATCGGCCTGGTCTCGTCATCTATGAGAATTGAAAGCTGACCGTCAGTATACTTTCTCTGATCGAAAATAAAGATGTCCGGTCTTCCGTCCGCATGTACATTATTGACCTGCAGAAGAAGGTCAAGTATTCTCGGTTCATCCCTATGCTGCGCCCTGCGGACTCTCAACTTCATATCTCGCTCCCGTCAAAAGTTTGTCAATAATTCCTATAAATATCAGAAAAAATACTAATCCTTTGTACATTATAATCCAAACCGCGTTGCATTACTATATCAGATTATAGCTTTATAATCAATTTTTTATTGCTTTTTACCGGCATTTCAGCTTAAATGCAAAAAAATACCGCTTTCAATTTTACTGCAAATTAAGGGGAAAATATGTGTCATCAGAGCAAATTCCACAAAAATTCAATTCATAATTTGACAAATCGGATATTTGGATTTATAATTGCCACCGTTGAGAAAAGCGCAGGTACAATCTGGTCCGCGTGGAGTACAACAATAGATAAAATTTGAAAATTACGCACATTGGATGTGCATCGAACTCGAGGAGGAAAAGATTATTATGGCAAGAAAAGCTGTTACAACAACAAAGAAAGCAACTGAGACAAAGGCTGCTGCAACAAAAAAAGCTGTAGCTGAGAAGGCTGTTGAACTTGAGAAGGATGTAGAGAAAGTCGCTGCCGAGACAAAGGCAGTTGCTGAGAAGGTCGCAAAGAAGGCTACAACAAGAATAACAGCTCCGAAGGCTACTGTTACTGTAGAAGCCGCCGGCAAGCAGTTCGATATCACAGCAATCGCTGACAAGGCTGTTGCTGCTTACAAGGCAATGAACGAGAAGGCTGCTGTCAAGACTGTCGACGTATATGTGAAGCCGGAAGAAGGCGTTGCATACTATGTTATCAACGGCGAAGGCTCCGCAGACTTCAAGGTAGAGCTTTAATTTCACGAATCAGGGATAGTTCACCAATGTACTCAAGCGTAGAAGAGGCGATCGCCTCTTCTTTTTTTATCTCAGTGGAAGTCCAATCTCCCACTTGAGATAAAAGCAAAGCTACACGATGCTCCACTGGGGCATTGCTTCGCATGCTTTGGCACGTTAGCATGCCTCGCTCTGCCGGGTCGGTGATGCAAAAAAGGAGCGCTTTCGCGCTCCTTTTAGTTCAATTCCTATAGAATTTCTTTAGAACAGATATCCGTTCCAGTATACCCAGTTCCTTGTGTCTGTATAACCGTAGTTACCGGTATAAGCCGGATCTGTCGGATCAATGCTGTTATAAGCTCTCGGCTGCGGCATGTGGATAAGCGGCCGTGCCAAATTTGCTCCGACATATACCGTCGTTCCGGAGTCAACATACTCAAATGTCCACCATGCATAACGGACACACATACGTACGCAGCCGTGTGACTGACGTGTTCCGAGCAGGTTGTAGACTGCAGGATTCAGGTTGGAGGTATTCGCAGCTCCGCAGGCAACTGAATGGAAATACTCACCGTTGTTTGTCCAGTCAACATAGCTGGATCCCGCAACGACTGTGTATGCAAGAAGCTCTGTCGCGTACTGACCGTAGGACGGTCCCATAAGCTCTTTCCAACGATACTTCGTTCTTGTCAGACGATTGCCGAAGTCAGTCGGAGTAGATGTTGTTCCGGGCGATACGAGGAAGGAGAATACCGGAAGGTTCCAGCTGTTCGTTCCCTTATACTTCGTATAGACCGTCGCAAGGCACGGAGCCGTGTTGTCAATCGTAATATAGTACGAGCATTTTGGTTTAGTATAACCGTCCCTGGACTTCGTTGTCCCGAACAGTGCTGAAAGGTACGGACGTGTATCAGAAGTTTCCTTGCCGTTCAGACCCTTATAGTAGAAGTAATATGAACCGTACTTCTTCCATCCTGTATACGGAAGACCCTTAGCGTCTACATAATACTTTCCGTTATCAATGAACGCGTTCTTCTTATGCGTAGCGTCATCATTATAATAACGCTTCGTTGTGCCGTACTTCTGCCAACCCGGTGTCGTCACACCTGCAGTGAAATAGAACTTCTGAGAGTTATTATCTTTCAGAGAAGCCTGCTCAATGTTCGTACCGGATGAATACTTGCCATCCTTGACAGTCAGGTACTTGCCTGTGTGCTTGTTAATGAAATAGCAACTGCCGTCTTTGCCGGCCTGTTCGATCTTCCAGATCTGAGAATTCCAATCAGAGTGGAACGGACGGGCACAGATATTTGCACCGTCAGCCTTGTTGCCGGACTTGACACTCACCGAATTTCTTGATGCAACATTGGCCAGCTTATAATAACCGCCGCCGAGCGGAACGATAGACCAGAGCTGATCTGTCTTTTTGCTCTGACTCTCAACGTCAATGTTCGTATTGTCGGCCTCGCTGCCGCCCTTTACTGTGAGGTAAAGACCCTTGTTGCCCTTGCTCACGATTCTGACCATCGGACCCACAGGAATCTCTAATTTCACGTTGGATTCAACGAACTGCCACTTCTGTGTTACGGCTGCTTTCGCCTTATTGATCTCGATGTTCGTGCCCGCAGCTGTCTTAGCGCCGGCAAGAGTCAGATACAGGTTGCTTCCGACACCCTTGACATAGTAAGCGGCAGATCCGTCAGGAGCAGAAGTCTTTACAAGATGCCATCTCTGGCTGTCCGCATTTCCGTTACCCCACTGTAAGACATCAGATCCTGCTGTCTTCTGGGCGCCGTATACGCAGACTGCCTTGTCAGAATCAAAGTTGATAAATGCATAGATATTGCCATAACCGATTTTCTTAAGCGTGAATCTCTGGCCGGATTTTCCGACAGCCTGAAGCTTATAGCTTGTTCTGAGATTCGTATCCGCTACAGTAGCAGCCATATCTGTTTTCGCGGCACTTACAATATTATAAAGGGTATCGCCGTCAAATGTGATCGTCGGGTCATTGGTAGCCGCGAATTTCCAGAGCTGATGATCGCTTCCGCTGAACTGCTGGACAGTAAGATTTCCGCCTGCAAGGTTGGTCGGTGCCGTGATCACGACCTTCGGGTTCGCGCAGTTAATAATAAGAACATTTTCAGGATCTTCTTCTGTCTTTCTGATATACCACTGCTGATTATTGTAATGCTTGATATCACGCTGAGTGACGCCCTCGCCTGCTTCCGGAACAGATACATTGACGCCAAGTCTCTTATTGGACCAGAAGCAGAGAATACGGTATTTTCCTTCTCCGTCCTGAGTGACCTTGAAGATAACGGCATCTTTTAACGCGCTCTTTGTGTGCTTATTGATCTCGACCTTACCCTGATTAGCCATACCATCGTTCTTGATATGGATCGCGTAATCGTTGTTGGCTGCAGATCTGATCACATAATAACCATTTTCAATCTTGGCATCCACGCCGGGAAGATCCGTTGCGCCTACAACTTCTTCCTTTGCAGCTGCTTCCGGCTTCTCAATGGCAATTTTGCGAGCCTCAAAAATAGCGGCGATTTCCTTCGGAAGTTCATCTGTCACGAAAGCTACCACGCCTGTCGTGTCACTGAGCTTCTCACCGCCTTCAGGATCATAGAAGAACGGGCTGTCAACGAAATCGGCTGTCTTGGCTTTGATTGTCTCAAGGACACCAGGTGTCGTGAAGTAGAACACGTTACCGATGACCTTGTCGAAGTAGAACGCCTTAGACGCAATTTCCGGAGCTTCTTTCATGTTGAACACGACTGCAAGTGGATTTGCGAAAGATGCAAATGCATTCTCCTCGATTTTCTTAACATCCTTGCCGATGATGACGGTCTTCAGGTTAGCTGCATTTGCAAATGCACCCGAAGCAATCTCACCGATATTCTCACCGATTACAAAGACTTCATCCTTGGACGCTGCCGGATAAAGGACGATGCGGCTTGTGCTCTCCTTGATTTCATAGAGAACATTCTCTTCGGCAAAGAAGGATTCGCTGGCTTCATCTACCTTAATTGTCTCCAGTGCCGGGAGATTCTGGATACCGAACTCCTTCACTGTAGCCGGGATTGCCAGGGACTTTGCGTTACCGTTCAGAGCATTGTCAGCGACAGCGGTTACTGTATAAACAGTTTCTCCTGAAGTGACAAGGGCAGGAATGGCCAGCTCTTCTGCGTCTTCCGCTTTAAGGCCTGCCACGACAGCTTCCTGCTTCTCATTTACGGTGTAATCAAATACTTCGTCGCTGATTTTTTCGATTGTTGCGGCATCCTCATCTTCTTCAGCATCAACTGTTTCCTCAGGAATGGATGCCTCAAGTTCTGTGGATTCCTCTGTCTCGGCCACCAGACTCTCATCGGTAACGTCTGCTTCTTCACCCACAAGTTCATCCTCGGCGAGGATTTCCTGTGCCACTGCAGAAGAAGTATAATCCATATCTGACGCAAAGACCGCGGTCTCCGGCGCAGCCGTGACCATCATTGCTGCAGACAGGATCATAGCTAAAACTTTTTTCTTCATAGGCTACTCCTCTTTTCTTTCTTCTGGCTTCACTTCATAAGTGACGATTTACGCACTAAGTTTAAGGCTCCCCAAAGCTTAACGCCAGTTATTTTATAATACCACAAGTAAATATAAGATACCTCATTTCATCCTATTTTTCAAGGGTGCATCTCGTTTTACATCTATACAGAAAATTAGGAATATTTATCAGAAAATTAAACGATTTCGGAAAATGTGGGATTTAAGCAGGATATTATGCTTCTGTATCATGAGCTGCTGACTTTATTCACAGTTCTTATCGACTATTGTGCAAATTAGATCAATCCTGCATATTCAGCCGGTTTCTCCGTTTTCAAATGAATTCTTACCGGACACCCGGCTTTTGGACGTTTGCACATGAAAAAAGCGGAAGTCGATTATGACTTCCGCTCGTGCCCAGTTCCGGAATCGAACCAGAGACACGTAGATTTTCAGTCTACTGCTCTACCAACTGAGCTAACTGGGCATAAAACAAAGAGTAGCGGGGATAGGATTTGAACCTATGACCTTCGGGTTATGAGCCCGACGAGCTTCCAGACTGCTCCACCCCGCGATATTAAATTAAATGGATGGGGAAGGATTCGAACCTTCGAAAGCATCGCTAACAGATTTACAGTCTGCCCCCTTTGGCCACTCGGGAACCCATCCTTATAAAACTAAAAGCCGATGAACGGACTCGAACCGTTAACCTGCTGATTACAAATCAGCTGCTCTGCCAATTGAGCCACATCGGCATGGTACTGGGACCAAGAGGGCTCGAACCTCTGACCCCCTGCTTGTAAGGCAGATGCTCTCCCAGCTGAGCTATGATCCCAAAGCGACTCTGAAGGGACTCGAACCCTCGACCTCCGCCGTGACAGGGCGGCGTACTAACCAACTGTACCACAGAGCCGTATTCTCTACGCACCCTCAAAACCGCACATACAAATCTAATTCTACAGGTTCGAGCGGTTGTCCGCTCTCTCCGCAGCTTTTCTCCTACAGGTCAGGCGGGTCATTCGTTGTCCGCTCCGCGGCCAACTTCATGTCATCTGATTCTCAGATGTGCGTCCGCAGCCCCGTACGTACGTCCATGCAAGCATGGCCTTCCGTCCGTTCCCGCGTCCTGCCCGCCTTCCTCTCTA
>CADAIL010000042.1 GCA_902788035.1 uncultured Lachnospiraceae bacterium
AATATATCCGGGGCCAGTAAGTTTGATCCGGCATTCACCCACGCCCATGCGGTGCGGCAGCTCCTATGGACGTGGTACTCTGCTGCTACGCTTCATAGAGCCTGCTGCCGGCGCTCCTTATCTCGACCGCGACGCGGACTTCCCCTACAAGATAGAGCGGGGAGATCTGTGCTACAATCTCTTTATATCACACGGATTTGAATGGGGCGGAGACTGGCCCGACCGTAAGGACTACCAGCATTTTGAGAAGTAAAATATTGATGATAAGCCTATTGGCTGACTTAATAATGGCAGATCCGAATTGATATGCTGCTCAAATCAGATCTGCCATTTCCTATATCTATTTATTTTTTTGATGCATCAAAGTTTTGCCAGATAGCCTGCCCTGTCTGCTTCAGGAATTTTCAGAGCATCCATTGCGGTCTGAGCTGTCCAACTCATGGTGTCCATCAAGTTTCTGATAGAATTGAGTATTCCCTTCTCCTCGCCATGCTTATCTCCCCTATCAAATCCCTGCTTTTCTCCCTGTGCGAATCCATGCTTTTCTCCCTGCGCGAATCCCTGCTTTTCTCCCTCTGCCATAGCGGTTTCCTTTATCTGTTCTATTGCCTTACACATGTCAACTTTTACTCCCTCCATAGCAAACTCAAAATTCAATCCTGTTACAACATTTGCGATCCTTTCTTAAAATATAGCATTGTACATTAATCCAGTCAATCAAACCACTCTTACAACAAGTAGCAACAAGAAGATGTGGCTTACATCCGCATTGACTGGCTCTCAGTTCCTGATTCCCTGCTGTCTCCAGCCCGGCCATGGGATTCCGAAACAAAGAAGTTGTTCTCACTACATATATGCGTGTGTTTCTAATTATCACTTTCATCAATCATTGTCCATGGATTTTTATAAATTCCATAATATCCTACCATTTTTCGGGGAAATTCCATAATTTTCTACCATGGCAGCTATGATCTACATCGCACAAAATGCAGAAGCAACTCAAATCCTTCTTACCGGGGCTCACAGTTGCCTTTGGTCTTGGGCAGTTTCATCAGATCAATGGCAGAGGCAACCAAAATCCTGCTTACCGAGGCCTTCAGTTGCCTTTGGTCTGATTAAGCAACCACCAACAAGTCAAAACGAGCAATATACTGAACATTTTCTTAAATTAACGTAAATTTCTGACATTTGTTTTTTCAATATTCTTTTAGCCCTCCCCTCCCAATCCCTCGTATATACACTTGTAAGGGCAAACGAAAGCCCACTGAAAAAACAAATTACACACATTTTGAATAAAAGGAGAATTAACCATGAAGAACAAAATCGTAGCAACAATCATTACAATCGCACTTTCCGCCAGCCTTGGAGCCGGCGCTGTAGCAATAGGATCACACTTTGTAACAAAACTCCCGGCCAGCAATGTAGCAGCCGCACAGACGACCGAAGTCAAAGCAGAAGAGACAAAGACTGAGGAAGAAGCCGCTAAGGAGCTCGCTGAGAAGAAAGCTGCCGAGCAGAAAGCCGCACAGCAGAAAGCCGCACAGCAGAAGGCTGCTAAGGAAGCCGCTGAAAAGAAAGCTGCAAGGCTTGCCGCTGAGAAGAAAGCCGCTGAAGAGAAGGCTGCTAAGCAGGCTGTAGAGAAGAAGGCTGCTGAAGAGAAGGCCGCTAAGGAAGCCGCTGAGAAGAAAGCTGCTGAAGAGAAGGCCGCTAAGGAAGCTGCTGAAAAGAAGGCCGCTGAGGAGAAGGCTGCAAGAGAAGCTGCTGAGAAGAAGGCTGCTAAGGAAGCCGCTGAGAGAAAGGCTGCTAAGGAAGCTGCCGAGAAGAAGGCTGCTGAGGAAGAAGCTGCACGCAAAGCTGCTGAAAAGAAAGCTGCGGAAGAAGAAGCCGCACGCAGGGCTGCCGAGCAGAGAGCTGCGGAAGAAGAAGCCGCACGCAGGGCTGCCGAGCAGAGAGCTGCGGAAGAAGAAGCTGCACGCAGAGCCAAGGAAGAGGCAAATGCAATTCAGACAATAACAGGTATTGTAACCTCTATGGATGGCAACACATGGACGCTTCGCGCTGATGGATGCAACATCACCCTTCTGGTCGCCGGTGCCGAGACATATTACGAAGACTATGTTCTCGAAGGCGACGAAATCACAGTAGTGATCAAGGGCCAGATGACGGACAACGGCTGGAAAGTAATTCAGATCAATGACTTCACAGATCACGAAGACGATTTCGATTATGACGAATATGACGAATACGATTACTTCGATGACTGTGACGAGTTCTGATTCTGAAGCAATTCAAAACTGATTAACAAGAAAGAGCCGGATGTGGCAGACCCACTTCCGGCTCTTTCAGTATTACAGACAAAATCCAACTGCCACTCTCGTCTGCCAAGGCTCTTTCCGCGTTACAGTCATAAAAATCCAGCTGCCACCCTCGTTCGCCAGAGCATTGCAGCGACAATTCTTTACGCACATATGACCAGGGCCGCAATGACCATCGCCATCCCCAGCATCCCTGAAAATGTCAGCTGCTCGTGGAACAGGATCGCTCCCAGGATCGTCGCCGTCACCGGCTCCACCGAAGCGATGATTGATGCGCGGGAGTTCTCTACCTGGGTGAGCCCCAGTGTGTATGTCAGATAGGGGACCACCGTACAGAGTACTCCGAACGCAACGGAAAAGAGCAGCATACCCGGCGACGATGCCGCTGACGACATGACCCTGACAGGGTCGGTCATGAAAAGACTCGCTATCGCAGCAATCAGGAACGTATAAAATGTGATTGTCAGCGAGTGATATCCTCTCTCCAGTGCATAGCGGCTGAAAATAGAATACAGCGCATAGCCAAGCCCCGCGCCGAGGCCTGTCAGTATCCCGGCCGCAGAGACCGGAGCATTCTCGCCGATCACGCCTGTCACAAGCACACAACCAACAAATGTCAGCACCAAAGCTATGACCTTTTTTGTCGTAAAACTCTCTTTAAACAAAAAATAGGAAAGGACCATGACTATAGCAGGAGCCGTGTACAGCAGCACCGCTGCCACTGACATGGATGTGAGCGTAATTGCCGAAAAGTAGCAGTAATTGAAGAATATGATGCTTAGAATCCCGGTCCCGAAAAAACACCAGATGTCGCGAATCTTTATTTGCAGATACCTCCTGTCAAAGATCAGAAGGAATATCAGCATGGATACAGCCGTGACAATCGCTCTCAATGAGACAATTCCCATAGAAGCAAGCCCCTGTCCGTTCAGAGTGCGAACAAAGAGCCCCATACTGCCCCAGAGTATGCCGGCAAGTAATATCAGAAACGGCGCTGCCTTTTTCAAACTTATCTACCTCAAATGATTTAACTTTCGTATATAATAGTATAAAGACTGAGCTATTTGGGTAATTGCGTGTGCGGAAGCCATTTGCAATTACCTCACATAACATTCACCAGAGGAGGTTTTTATTATGTCAGAGATGGACAAGCTCAATATCGACGCGCTCGAGGACATTAGCGGCGGAGTCATGCGCACAGTGCAGAACGATGCGGCAAATTATGCAAATGTAAGACGCGCGCCCGGCATCGATGCCAAAATCATCGCTAAGGTCTACAATGGAACAAAGCTGCAGACCAGAGCCGCCCACACAGTCAAAAAGAACGGCTATGTCTGATATGAGGTGACTCTTCCGGACGGCTTCGACAAAGGCTGGATCGCAGGCAGCCTTATCGGTTATTGATTACTGCCGACCTTCTTTAAATTCTCTCATCATCTCGTTGGTCAGCGAGTAGTCATCCGGCTGAAGCACAATATCCTCGCGGCGGGTCCACACGGCGCTCTTCAGCTCGTGCGGATCGCGGTGGATCGTCGGATCGCCGTCGACCTCACAGTAAAATCCCGCCAGGATATCATCGACGATCGACCATGGCTGTGACTTGTAGTAGCGCAGATTCTTGACCTTGAGGCCGAGCTCCTCCATGACCTCGCGCTCGACCGTCTGCTCGAAGGTCTCGCCGATCTCCATGAACCCGGCGACCAGCGCGTTGTAGGCGATGGGCCGGTCGGCGTATCTTGTCAACACGATCTCATCGCCGTTCGTGACGCCGACAATGACGGCGGGTATGATCCTCGGGTAGATCAACCTGCCGCACGCCGGGCAGACGAGCGCCCGCTCCGTCTTTGAAAGGACGGTGCGGCTCCCGCATGTGCCGCAGAAATAGTTGTCTCTGTACCAGTGCGCAAGCTGCCATGCGACGTATGTTGCAAATATCAGCTCCTTCGGCTCTGTCGCCACCGCCCGGATCTGACGGACAGGGACGAAGCGGTAACCGTTCGGGACTATGATGGGCTTCATTTTCAGCAGATAATAGTCGACGTCATCCACCTGGAAGAGGAAGATTGCCTCCGCATCGTCCGGAAAATCTCTGCGTCTCGGAATAGCAAGTTGGTCATCGTTTTTTATCAGCACGTCCGCGCCCTCAAACACGAAAATAGGGCTGTCCGGATGTGCTTTTTTCTCCGGATGGTATTCATTTTTGAGCTGGTGTGGGTAAATATCCTGGATCATAGTTGTTCTCTCCTTGCTCTTTTTAGTCAGTATCCGTCCCCCGCAGTATCCCGAGTCCGTGAGCCAGTGGCTTCAAAATGAAGTCGAGGTCCTCCTTCACGGCTTTCGGACTGCCGGGCATATTGACGATGAGGGTCTTCTTTCGTATGCCTGAGGCCTGCCGGCTCAGCATTGCCTTGGGCGTGATTGAGAGGGAATACCAGCGCATAGCCTCCGCGATTCCCGGCGCGTGGCGGTCGCAGACCTCGAGTGTGGCTTCCGGCGTGATGTCCCGCTCCGAAAAGCCGGTCCCGCCGGTCGTGAATATCACATTCACCTGCCGCTGGTCTGCAAGTCGTATGAGTTCTCGCTTCAGAGCGTTCTTGTTGTCCGGCAGAAGGATGTACTCGACAATCTCATAGCCGGTCTCCTTCAGAATCTCGACCATGAGGGGGCCGCTCTTATCCTCATAAGTGCCTGCTGCTGCCCTGTCGGACAGCGTTATGACGCAGGCCGTGAACGGTCTGTCCGGGTCGAGCGGCAGAAATTCCATCTCATCGCCCGGCTTTATCACGCCCCCTTTGAGCACTTCTGCAAATACTCCCTCGCGAGGCATTATACAATCCCCCACACTGTGATAGATGGCGCAGTGGTCGTGGCACTCTTTACCGATCTGAGTGAGGCGAAGTACAGCATCGCCGCAATGGATGAGCGTCCCGACCGGGACGCTCCGAAGATCAACACCCTGAATGACGAGGTTTTCACCGAAGGCGCCGAAGGATACATTTGCACCTTTCGCGCGGAACTCCTCAATCTTCTCGAAGGAAAGAAGGCTGACCTGGCGGTGCCACTTGCCCGCGTGTGCGTCACCCTCGATGCCCCACTCGGGGATCAGGTGAGCTTCGGATATCTCATATTTTTGCGTTCCTTTTTTATCGCTTCTGCATATAGCAAGTATTTTTCCTGTCATGATTCAACCTCTGTAATTATGTTAAGGACTTCTTTCAGCCAAGTCATGGACTTCTACTCTCATGCGGTGCTGCAACTCCTGTGGACGTCGTAATCTGCTGCGCTTCACAGACTAATAAAGAGGATCCATGAACACCTCAAGCTCTCCGCCGCAGATCATCCCCTCTTCCTCGGCAAGATCCGCATGAAGACTTACCTCGAGGACCTTCGGCTGCGGCTCCTCCCTGAACATCTTCCTGCCCTCTTCGGCGATAACAGCTTCCGCATAGCCTCCGCCGATCGTCCCGATGCAGGTCCCGTCCTCCATGATCAGCATCTTTGTGCCGACATCACGGGGGGCAGATCCCTTTCGTTTTATGATTGTAGCCATAACTTTCCTGAGTCCGCCGGCCTCACTGTGATGAAGACCGAGAATCGCGTCCATCATCTCCCTCGGGTAAGCGAATGCCCTCTTATCCCAATTCTTAATCTCTATTATCTGAGCCATAACTGAGACCGCGATCTCCTCCGGCGTTTCTGCTCCGATCTTAAGTCCGATCGGTGTAGAGACGCTGCCCAGAAATTCCTCCGGAATGCCTTCCTTCCTGAGTTCATTAAGGACCAGGCTGACCCTTCTTTTGCTGCCCATCATACCTACATAAGCGTGCGGCTTCCCCGAGATGATCCGCAGGCACTCACGGTCCCAGCGATGAGCGCGGGTCACGATGACAAAATATGTGTCGTCATCGCTTGGGATTTGGGCGAGACCATTTGCAAATGTATCACAGATGACATTATCCGCCCCCTGCCTCCGCGCGTTATCGGCGAATATTTCGCGGTCCTCAATGACAGTCACGGAGAATCCGATCATACGACCTATCTGGATGATTGGCATGGATACATGTCCGGCACCGCAGATGACCAGCTTTTTTTCGTGCCCGATCACCTCAGAGTAGACCTGCTTTCCTTCAACAATGTTTATGCCGGAACTCTTGATCCCGGTTATGAACGGCTCACAGCGTTTCATGAACCCGTTCTTCTCTGAAGTCCAGACAAGTTTCCCGTTTGAGCAGACAGCTTTCTCACCGATTGCGTCACCCTCTATGACCATGTGCGTTATGGTCTCGTGGTTGGGGTTGCACTCGTATATTTTCTGATAGAATTCTTTTTTATCTATACTCATCTCTTTGTCTCCGCGTTTTTTACTTCTGAATCACCACATCATGTTCCGGTTTATCATACCTGCCCTGCGCCGACAGGCAGATATCGGCATCTGCTGCGGACTCGGCAAGTTTCCGTGATCACTTAAGGAACAGGAAATCTTCTTCCGGCATGACGAGATAATCCGGGAGTCCCTTCTCATCGAGCATAGGCCAGAGCTCTCTCTGGACCAGCCACGTGATTAGAGAACCGTCCCCATCGCTTGATTTCGGGTCTATGTAATAGTTCCGCTCGAACTGCAGCTCGGCCTGGGACACCACGTTGCACCTCACGGCATTTTTCAACTTCTGCTGGGTCCGGCTTGCAAGTATCTCCTGACTCACAGTATTTCTCGCCTCTCCATGGAGCCGGCTTGCAAAAGCCTCCTGACTCACAGTATTTCTCGCCTCTCCATGGAGCCGGCCTGCAAAAGCCTCCTGACTCACAGTATTTCTCGCCTCTCCATGGAGCCGGCTTGCAAAAGCCTCCTGACTCACAGTATTTCTCGCCTCTCCATGGAGCCGGCCTGCAAGTGTCTCCTCATCTCTCATATAAACCGGCTTGAACTGGTGAGCTCTGAAGCCTAGATCGCGTATGCCTTCCGGCAGCACCCGCTCCGTCTCTACAGTAATGCCCCAGTCCGTCGCGCGGACATGATGGTCGTCGATCCGCTCCGCGCGGCTGAAGTTCTTGCAGCCGGTGAGCACTGCCGCGCTTCTCGTTCCCGGATCGGAAAAGACTTCCCGGGTCGCGCCGTGCCGTATCACATGCCCTGCGTCCACAATGAGAAGCTCCTCGGAGAAGCGGTATATCTCATCCCTGTCGTGGGACACCATGATCACCATGCCCTCGTAATCCTTCAGCATGTCGTAAAGCTCCCGCTGCATCCGGTCCCTCAGATACCAATCGAGGGCGGAGAAAGGTTCGTCGAGCAAAATCACATCCGGCCTATAGGCCATGATTCTTGCCAGCGCGCACCGCTGTTGCTGTCCGCCCGAGAGCTGCCCTGGCAGCCGGTCTTCAAGGCTGCTGAGGCCGAACTTGGCAATCATCTCATTTGCACGGGCCATCTTCGCGTTTTTACTTCCGGAAAGTCCCGCCATGATATTTTCCCGCACTGTCATATTGGGAAACAGAGCGTAATTCTGGAAAAGATACCCTATGTTCCTCACCTGCGGTTTCAGATCGACGCGTCGGGCTGAATCGTACAGCACCCTGTCACCGAGCACGATCCTGCCCTCGTCAGGTTGGAAGATGCCGGCGATGGACCGGAGCGTCATGGATTTGCCGCACCCCGATGCGCCGAGTATGCCGACGCGGCGGCCGGACAGGCTGAAGTGCATGTCCAGTGTGAATTTCGGAAATTTCTTTTTTATGTCAACTGATAAACTCATATGTATGTTTTACCATTTTTCTACGTTTTTCATGGCCTTCGACGAGACCACGTTCATCAGGACTATAGCCGCAAATGCAATCACCAGCACTATAGCCACCCACACCCCCGCGGTCAGATAGTTCTGATCCTGGATGACCATGGCAATCCTCTGGGAGATGGTCGCGGTCTTGCCCGGAATGTTGCCGGCCAGCATGGATGTGGCTCCATATTCTCCGAGCGCTCTTGCAAATGTCAATATAGTCCCCGAAGCAATTCCCGGCCCCGCATTGGGAACGACGATCTTCCAGAAGATTTTTGTGTCCGACATGCCAAGGGTCCTACCCGCATAGATGAGATTGATGTCCACCTGCTCGAAGGCTGCCCTCGCGTTTCTGTACATGAGCGGGAACGCAATGACCATCGCGGCTATGATGCAGCCGAGCCAGCTCTGCACGACCTTGATGCCGAACTGGTTGTAGAGGAACATGCCAAGCGGCCGTCTCTTTGAGAAAATAAGGAGCAGAAAGAAGCCCGCGACCGTGGGCGGCAGCACCATGGGCAGAGTCAGGATACCGTCAATGACTGCCCTGCTCCGGCTTCCGGCCTTCATGATTTTTCCTGCCGCGAATATTCCTAAAAAGAAGCAGAAAAATGTTGCCACTACGCCGGTCTTCAGCGAGATCCAGAAGGGGCTCCAGTCAAGATTTTCAATTATATTCAAAACCTCTCGCATAGAGTAAATCCTCAGATGAAGTCAAATTTGTCAAAGGCAGCTAAAGTGCCCTGGTTGCAGGCTTTTTGCTGCCTCCTGACTTGGTCCCAAAGAAGCTTGTTTTGTCAAAGGCAACTAAAGTGCCCTGGTTACAGGCTTTTTGCTGCCTCCTGACTTGGTCCCAAAGAAGCTTGTTTTGTCAAAAGCAACTAAAGTGCCCTGGTTGCAGGATTTTTGCTGCCTCCTGACTTGGTCACAAAGAAGCTTGTTTTGTCAAAGGCAACTATTGTGCCCTGGTTACAGGCTTTTTGCTGCCTCCTGACTTGGTCGCAAAGAAGCTAGATTTGTCAAAGGCAACTAAAGTGCCCTGGTTGCAGGCTTTTTGCTGCCTCCTGACCCGGGTCCAAAGAAGCTTGTTTTGTCAAAGGCAACTAAAGTGCCCTAGTTGCAGGCTTTTTGCTGCCTCCTGCCACAAGCTTAAAGAATTGATACTTTTCAAAGGCAACTAATGCGCCCTTTTTCGGAATTTTTGCTGCTTCCTGCCACAAACTTAAAAAACTCGAACTTTCCAAAGGCAACTAATGCGCTCTGTTGCGGAATTTTTGCTGCCTTTGGCCATAAGCTTAAAGAATTCAAACTTTTCAAAGGCAGCTAAAGTGTTCTGGTTGCAGGATTTTTGCTGCCTCTGGTCTTATGACCAAAAAATCACATCTGGCAAGTATGTTCAGGAAACCAATGAGCAGTATATCATATGCATTATAACACACAGAAGGGGCCGCGTCCGATGTTTCCATGCAGAATTGCAGCCCCTTTTCAATCCTTATTTCATATTAGTGTTATTCCTTCTGACAGAATCCGGAATCTCCAAAAGTAGCTCCTGCGCCCAGAAGAACAGAACCTCCAATGACATTCCTCCTGCTAGGCAGAACCAATATCACCAAAAGTCACTCCTCCTGCCCCGAAGAACCAATATCACCGAAAGTCACTCCTCCTGCCCCGAAAATCCGGAATCTCAAGAAGATCACTCTACATCTGTATCAAAGTAATACGCCTCGAAGATAGCCTTAGCCTCATCGCTTGTCACAAACTTGACGAACTCAGCTGCGGCAGCCTTCTCCGCCTCATCAGCCTCATCATTCACTACCTGAGCAATCGGGTAAATGACGTCGCCGGTGAGATCATAACCGACGGTCTCAAGTATATCGAGCTGATCCTCATATCCGTAGGTGTCTGAATAGTAGGTCGTACCCACCTCACAAGACGCCTCCACTACAGCCGCAAGGACCTTGGAGACATTGCCCTGCTCGGAGATCTCAACCCCACCGAGCGCGTCAGATACCTGCTGCGTCGTGATATCGGATGCCGCATCGACTTCATAGCCTTCGAGCAGGCCAGCGTTGATCATGGCCACACGGGTGTAGCGCCCGACTGGGACGGAGCCGTCAGCAAGTGCGATGCTGGATGCTTTTGCGATATCCGCAAGACCTGTCACAGTCGTACCGGAATCTTTGCGGGTAACGACGACGACCTGGTTGTTGACGACATTAGCCCTGGTCCCCTCCACGACGAGACCATCTTCCTGCTCAAGCTTGTTCATCTGCTTCTGGGCAGCCGAGAAGAATACATCACATGCGTAGCCCTCCTCGATCTGGGTCAGCAACGTGCCGGAACTGTCAGCGTTGTATGTGACTTTGACGTTCGGATACTGCTCGTTGAAAGCAGCTGCAACTTCCTGCATAACGGTGTTAAGGGATGCCGCGATAAAGACCTGGATCTCGGTCTCCTCCCCAGTGAGTGCGTCAGTTCCGGCAGCTGAGGACTCAGCTGTTGCGGTTTCCGCAGCCCCAGATCCAGCTCCGGTGCTGTCCGCTGCCGCGGAATCTGCGCCTTTGGACTCGACCGCAGCAGCCGTGGACGCTGGCTCGGCTGCCGGCTCCGGCGTTCCGGACTGAGCACCGTTTCCGGAACCCCCACAAGCTGCCAGTGAAAAAGCCATGACAGATGCTGTAAGTATTGCTGTGATTTTCTTTTTCATCGAAATTTCTCCTTTCTAGTATGATGCAGTAGAGAAGCAATAAGCATCATTCCTACTACCGTTTCTTCATCGGATCTTCGGCAGAGGCAGCAAATTCTTGATTTTATGGAGCGTCTGCTGCCTTCGGTCTCGGCGAGTTTTATCAGGTCTTCGGCAGAAGCAGCAAAATCCTGCTTCTTACTGTCAGTGCAGCAAGTGAACTCGCCAACGCCCTGCGCCAAGTCCCGCAAACGAGACTCGAACTCCGTCCCTCTGCCAATCTTCCATGCAACTTGTTTTTCAAAACAACTCGCTGTGAAATAAAAAAGCAGCTGTTCTCGCCTACAGGATCTCCCATCACAGTATTCCTCAAAAACAGAAAGTCTGCCGACCGAAAGCCTCAGCCGAAGAATCCGCAGTCGCAAAACTCACAG
Organism: uncultured Lachnospiraceae bacterium; assembly: GCA_902788035.1. Classification (GTDB taxonomy): domain Bacteria; phylum Bacillota; class Clostridia; order Lachnospirales; family Lachnospiraceae; genus Chordicoccus. Next base: position 11,210 of record CADAIL010000042.1, read on the forward strand.
CCACAAAGCACGCAGCCACAAAGCCCACAGCCGAAGAATCCGCAGTCGCAAAACTCACAGCCACAAAGCACGCAGCCACAAAGCACGCAGCCACAAAGCCCACAGCCACAAAACCCGCAGCCACAAACCACGCCACCGCAAATCCACTTCCGAAAAATCCAGCTTCTCTATTTATTATGACGCACGAAGAGCGAATTGCAAACAAAAACAATTCGCTTCGGATGATATCATTTGCCAAACCCGCAGTTCGGGAATGTACAGACCTTGCAGTTCAGGCACAAACCGCCCTCGCCGAGCAGATCTATATCCTCTTTCTCCAGCACCTCTCCCGCCATGATCCGCGGCAGCACAAGGTCGAAAATCGTCCGCTTCGCGTACATAACGCAACCCGGAAGACCCATGATCGGAATGTTGTTCTCACCCTTGTAAGCAAGCATGAACATTGCGCCCGGGAGCACGGGAGCTCCGTAGGTGACGACCCGGTCCGCGACCTGTCCTATGGCATAGGGCGTCCTGTCATCGGGGTCAACGCTCATGCCTCCGGTGCACAGGATCATGTCAGCGCCCGCATCGAGCAGCTTTTTGATGGCGGCGATCTCCATCGCGGAGTCGTCGCTTGAAATCTCATGGCCGATGATCTCCGTGTCGAATTCAGCAAGCTTGTCGATAATTACCGGCGTGAATGTATCCTTAATTCTTCCGTAGAACACCTCGTTGCCGGTCGTGACGATGCCGACTTTCTTGTGTGCAAATGGCAGCAGGCTGAAAATCCGACCTCCCTCTACCGCCGCTCTGGCAACGTCCATTTTCTGCTTCTCAATGATAAGCGGAATGACTCTCATGCCCGCAATTTTATCCCCTGCCTTCACAGCAAAGTTTCCATGGCGCGACGCGATCATCATCTCACCCAGAGAGTTAATGGCATTAAGTCTCTTTTTATCGACCTTGAGGAGGCCCGGACAGTCCGCGATGAGTTCGATTTTTCCCTCGCTGATGTCTGACGCGTGCATGTGATCATTGATGGAGATGTCGCAGAGAACGCGGGCTGCATCATTTTCATGCATCATGTTCTCGTTGACTTCCCAGATGTAGATCGTGTCCTTGCCGACAGACAGCAGGACCGGGATATCTTCCTCTGTGATGATGTGACCTTTTTTGAAGACCGGACCCTTACTCACGCCGCGGATGATTTGCGTGATGTCGTGACAGAGCATTTGCCCGACTGCGTCTTCTGTTCTCATTAATTTCATAGCTGTTGTTCTCCTTAGTACTTTTATCACTTCAGCAGACGCCGAACCCGAATTACTCTTTCGCTTTGTATTTCAGCCCTTGTGCTTTCATTTCACAGGGAAGATCCGAGTCGTAAATCGCGATCTCTGATCGCGCGCTACGCAACGCACTTGTGCGTTTTTCCTATGCGCAGCTCTGCAATGCGCCGGAGGCTCATTTCTCACTTCACAAGGAAGACAGAATCACGAAAAGCTCATACCCCCGAACACTTTCTCATACTCCGCCCGGGCATATTCCCGGACCGATGCCTCGAGTTCCTTGTAGCGACGGATAACTTCGCGGCATGTATCGGTTAGGGCAGCCGCACCGCCGTTTTTTCCTCCCTGCTGGCGGTCTACCAGCCTGCAATTCAGAGCCTTCTCAGCCCGCGATATCATTTTCCAGCCTTTGCTGTAGGATATGCCGGTCGCCTCGCAGGCTCCGCGTACAGAGCCAAGCCTGTCGATCTGCTCAAACAGTTTTATGGTCCCGGGACCGAAAAACGGTATCTCCCCTGCCAGCATCAGTTTGACCGCCGGTCCCAGACTGCGGCTCCTGTCTAATTCTTCCATGTGGTTACCGGCCTCCTTACCGTTTCGTTCTTTCGCGGCTGCTTGAGTGGGATATCACAATTAGTGCAGCGCCTGCCCTGCGCAGTTCTGCTCTCTGATACCTCCGCACATGTAATGGTATAAGCAGCGATTGGTTCCATTATGAACCTCCACCCCCATGCGGTGCTGAACCGCGTCCTATGGAGGTGGTATCAAAGCCCTTCGGGCTTTAAGCCCCTCCGGGTCTTTTGATATTTGAC
>CADAIL010000043.1 GCA_902788035.1 uncultured Lachnospiraceae bacterium
CGCAGGCAGTCATTCTGCGGACTGCCTTCTGTGTGGTGACGGAAGACCGATCGGTATCCGGAGCTAAGCGGATGGCGTATCCGCAGGTGCGTTAGTCCGACCGCCTAAAGCGGCCCTGCGGCGGGAGCCGCATATGGAAGCACGTGGATTTATCCATGTGAGCTTCACTAACATAGTCGTGTCTCCTTTTAACAATTTGCGCCGGTCACGGCAAAACAAAGAACGCAGGGATTTGGCCGGAACATTGACCGGAAATCCCTACGTATAAGAATGTAACATAATTAGATTGTGAAGTCACGCGTCAAAAGAACCGTCCCCGACGACCAGGATGTCGTCGATCTTCACACCGAACACGGACGCAAGGATGACCATGTTGTCGATGGTCGGCATGGATGCCCCATGCTGCCACTTGTAAATAGCCTGCGGGGTCCCGAACCCGAAGACATCCTGCAGATCTCTCACGGAGAAACCGGCTGCCTTGCGCATTGCCTCAATGTTCCTACCGGTCGCTGCCATATCAATAGTCGGCATTACACACATTTTTTCCTTCCTTTCCGGCCATCCGGCCGGCCGGGAAGGTCAGTCGGATGCCTTAAAATTGTAAATCGGTTTCATTACTTCAATAATGTCTACAGAATCACGGATCACGTCGATGATGTCATCGAGTGACTTGTAAGCCATCGGTGCCTCGTCGAGTGTTGTCGCATTCACAGATGTGGTGTAGACGCCCTCCATCTCCTTCATGTACTCCTCAAGGCTCAGGCTGTTCTTTGCGTTGGTCCTGGACATGATCCGGCCTGCCCCGTGGGGTGCGGAGTAGTTCCACTCCGGGTTGCCCTTGCCGACAGCCAGTATGCTTCCGTCCCTCATATTGATCGGAATCAGGACCTTCTCCCCGGCGTGGGCGGCTATTGCGCCCTTGCGGAGGATCATCTCATCCGTATCAATATAGTTGTGGATCGTGTGGAAAGCGTCGCAGCCCTTCATGCCGGTTCGCTCGAGCAGGATCTCGGCCATCTTCTCCCGATTCCTGCGTGCAAATCTCTGGCATATCTCCACATCATGTAAATAGTCATCCAGATACCTGCCGGTTAAGTAGCACAGATCGTCCGGTATGCCGGATCCGCTCTCAACCATCTCAAAATGGAGCGCCTTAAGTGCCTTCTGGATTTCCTTCTTCCGCCCTTGCTCCTTGTATGTGCGAATGAGCTCATCTCTCTTTGTCAGGTACTCGTCATACCCCTTGTCCAGCTTTACAGCCAGTTTCTGGTAGAATTCCGCCACCTGCTTTCCGAGGTTGCGGCTTCCGGAGTGAATTACCAGATACTTTGTCCCATCCCCAGTCTCGTCGATCTCGATGAAATGGTTGCCGCCGCCCAGAGTTCCCAGGCTTCGCTCGAGCCTCTTTGTGTCCTTCAGTTCTCTGTAGCAGCGAAGTTCCTCAAGGTCAAACCGCTCGCTGCGGCCCTCCCATACATTCTTGCCGGACGGGATATAGTGTGCGGCCTCGTCCACCTTCTCAAAATCGATTTCATTTCTACCGAGATTGACCGTGTACATCCCGCAGCCGATATCCACTCCGACCACATTCGGGACTGCCTTATCGATAATTGTCATCGTTGTCCCAATTGTGCACCCCGCTCCGGCGTGCACGTCCGGCATGATCCTGATGCGGGAACCCTCCGTCATCGGGTAGTCGCACATCCTGCGGATCTGCTCTATTGCCTCCTCCTCTACGACCTTCGCGTAGCAGATGGCTGTGTTAATTTTTCCCTTTATCTCAAACATTTCTTTGTCCTCGTTCTTTAGATTGGTATCGAAATTTCTGTTTTTGCAAATATCGGCACGCGTGAATACGTGAGCATCCGACCGGCATTTGCCTGCTGTAATTGATCCGGATCCTGCGCCGTGTCCCGCAAGCGAGACTTGAATAAAAAACCGCCTGCCCGGTTCATCCGAGGCAGGCGGTGCGATTATATCAGCTTATTTGGTCCGGAATCTTCTTTCCCTGAAGTCAGGATCCGAGTCCAATAACGCGATATTTTCGTCCATAAGTACCTTCAAATGAACACGAAAAAGTATAGCCCTGGCCATCATATTTAGGCAGTGCGAGCGCTGATTCACTATTAAGATTAAAGAGTTTGTTTATCGCTGTCATTGAACTTTTTTCCTTTCCCGATTCCGTGCGAACCGTTATTTTTAATATGAGATTCTTCTTCCGCCCGACCCTGCGGGACGAAATAGTCCGGGCTCCGGGCGAGACCTCTAATTAACTATATATACTATACCATCTGAAGAAATGTTTGTAAATTATACCGGCGGTATAATTATTCTTATAAGCTTCCCGCTTCGCGCGGAAGGCTGGGGCGTTCCTGCATTTAATCTGGAGATAAGGTTTTATTCCGTGATCTCGTAGCCAGAGATGTCGAACAGAGCCTCATCCACCTCATTGTCGATCGCCTTGATCGTGTAGGTGGATCCGCCGATTTCCTGGAGGCCTTCGATGACAGGTGCGCCCTTCTCGACATAGACCAGCTGACCGTTCTCATCGAAATAGAATGCGCACTCGGCTGTGTATTCGCCGGCCGGGAAGTATTCCACGTCGTAGGTGACGCCGTCCTTCTCCCTCGTCTCCTGTGTGCATTCTGACTCATGCGCGTACGTCCAGATATCGCCGTACAGGGTGTCAAGCCTCTCGATATTATCTGCGAAGTAGGTGCTTGACACGGTGGTGGCAATAACACCGGTCTTTTTCTCAGGATCCAGGTTGTAGGCGGTATCATCCCTGAATACGACCACACTTGGGCTTTCAAAACCGGCGACCTTGGTGAGTTTGTAGGAATAGAACATGCCGCCTTTGCTGTAAGAGTCGATGCTCTGGGTGGCGTCCATATACTCCGTGTGCATATCATAGCTCAAATGAATGGCGTCGGCGGCGTCGAGCTGTGACCAGAATGTTCCGAGTTTGGATTCCAGAATGCGGCCTTCCATTGCCGCGCGGACTTCATCCGCGGTCATCGGTGAGAACATGGAAATATCCGCCTCTTCCTGCGCATAGTAGAGGACCATGCTCTCGTCTCCGTAAAGGTCCATTATCAGAATGCCGTCCTCCACTGTGGCGTCGGCACTGCTTTCATCTTCCATCGTTATGGTGCACTTGCTTCCGTCGATCGTCCAGGAGGTTATGGGCATGCTGTCATCGTTCATGGTCATATTTCCGGTAGAGTCCGCCGCCAGTGCGAGCATAGACGATGCTTCCATTTCCGCGGCATGGATCAGGTATCCCTCATACTGAATGGCAAATAGCGTGTATTCGCCTTCGACCGGCAGTTCTGCCTTCTGAGGCTCCACCTCGGCACTGACTTCCGCGACGGATTCTGCCGGGGCAGCGGTGGATTTCGACTGCTGAGCGGAAGATTCAGCTGTTTCTGTCTTGCCTGCATCGGCAGCTGCGGTGCTTTCAGGCTTTGCTGCCGGCGCGGTGGAGGCCGATTCACCGCCGCAGGCACATAAGGTAAAGGCCAGTGTCAGAGCGAAAAGCGCAGAGAGTATTTTTCGTGTCTTGTTCATGATCTCTTCTCCTCCTTGTTTGGTTTTCGGCAAATGGATGAAGGACGAATTTGCCGAAAAAGACGACTTGGTATCTTTATTATGCCGACAATATATATCTCATATATTTTATTGTACCACATATAGAGGGCGCTGTCATCATGTCTGCGCCGGATTCGGGAGCTGCCATGCAGACTGTCTGAACTGCTGCGTTTCTTATGAATTACACAGAAAAAGAATTCCCTGCAGGGAATATATCGGAATGTAATATGATATAATTTATTGTAAAGTCTTAAACTACAACGCATAAAAAAGGAGTTGCATCACATGGAGTGTCTGACACTGAAAAAATCGAACTGTAAGAACTGCTACAAATGTATCCGCCACTGTCCTGTAAAATCAATTCGGTTCACCGGCAATCAGGCATATATCATCGGTGATGAGTGCATTATGTGCGGTCAGTGCTTTGTCGTATGTCCGCAGAACGCAAAGCAGATCACAGATGAGACAGAGAAGGTAAAAGTTTTCCTGCAGAGCGGCGTTCCGGTCGTAGTGAGTCTTGCGCCGTCATTTATTGCCAATTTCGACGGCGTCGGCATAGAATCGATGCGGGAAGCCTTAAAGCAGCTCGGCTTCTACGATGTGGAGGAGACAGCAATCGGCGCGACAATCGTTAAGCGCGAGTATGACCGCATATGCAACGAAGAGGGACGGGACATTATTATCACATCGTGCTGTCACTCCGTGAACCTTTTGGTCCAGAAGCATTTCCCGAAGCTGATTCCATATCTTGCGGATGTGCTGTCCCCGATGCAGGCCCACTGCAAGGAAATTAAAAAGAGGATTCCGAATGCCAAAACGGTTTTCATCGGCCCGTGCGTAGCGAAAAAAGACGAAGCGCAGCGCTATGAGGGGCTCGTCGACGCTGTATTGACATTTGATGAACTCAGCGCATGGCTGAAGTCAAAGAATATCGTACCGGAGAAGAAGCTCGATCACGACGATAACAGCAAAGCCAGATTCTTCCCCACCACCGGAGGAATTCTGAAGACGATGGCGATGGATAACCCGGAATACACCTACATGGCGATTGACGGGACGAAAAACTGCATCATGACCTTAAAAGAAATCGAAGAGGGGAATGTCCACCACGCCTTTATAGAAATGTCTGCATGTATCGGAAGCTGTATCGGCGGTCCTGTCATGGAGAAATTCCATGCGGCGCCGGTCAAGGATTACGCCGCTGTCGCGAGGTATGCCGGTAAGAATGATTTCATCGTTGAGCAGCCCGACAGAACGGAGACTGTTAAAGACTTTAATGTAATTGAGCATCAGAGCAGAATGCCGAGCGAGTACGATATTCGCGAGACACTGAAACAGATGGGCAAGATGAAGCCGGAAGATGAGCTCAACTGCGGGACCTGCGGTTATGACACATGCCGGGAGAAAGCCATCGCTATTCTGCAGGGCAAGGCGGATATCTCCATGTGCCTGCCGTTCCTGAAGGAAAAAGCCGAGAATTTCTCAGATACAATTACACGAAATTCGCCCAACGGTATTCTCGTCCTGAATGACAGTCTGGAAGTCCAGCAGGTGAACCGCGCGGCGCTCAAGATTTTGAATCTTCGGTCTGCAAATGATATCCTCGGCGATCTGGTCGTCCGCGTCCTGGATCCGGGCGATTTCCTTAAGATATTAGGCACCGGCGGAAGCATCCATGACAAGCGGGAGTATCTGGCGGAGTACAGAAAATATGTGGAAAAGACAATCATCTATGACAGAGAATACAACAGTCTTTTCTGCCTGCTCAGAGACGTTACCGAGGAGGAGAACGAGAAGGAAAAGAGAGAGGATATCAGCCGCCAGACGATGGAGATCGCGGACAAAGTGGTAGATAAACAGATGCGGATCGTTCAGGAGATCGCCTCACTTCTTGGAGAGACTGCCGCCGAGACGAAAATTGCGCTGACAAAACTGAAGGAGTCGATCAAAGATGAATGATTTATGCATGGATATAGGATGGAAGAGTATCAACCATGAAGGCGAACAGCTCTGCGGAGATCACGTCGACGTGGCATTGCAGGATGAGAACTCCACAGTCATCGTTCTCGCGGACGGCATGGGGAGCGGGGTCAAGGCGAGTATCCTTTCGACGCTCACATCGAAAATCATTTCCACAATGATGGCCGAGGGACTTAAAATCGAAGACTGTGTTTCGACGATCGCGGCGACGCTGCCGATCTGTTCGGTCCGGAAAGTTGCCTATTCCACGTTCACGATTCTCCATATCATTGAAAATGAAAGGGTGGAAGTCATCGAGTATGGCAATCCGGATCTGATTTTCCTCCGTGATGACGAAATATATGAGTATCCGAAACAGGAACTCTATATTGAGGGAAAGATGATTTATAAATCCGTCATACGCCTTCATGAAAATGACATTATGGTCGCCATGAGCGACGGATGTCCTCATGCGGGAGCCGGTCTTGAGTACAACGCCAACTGGGAATGGAAAGACATCGCCAATTACGTCAGGAACATTTCCGCGGCAGGCTATTCAGCCAAGAACCTTGCGACCATGCTGGTTGACGAGTGTGACAGGGAGTACGCTTACCGGCCGACCGACGACGCGACAGCCTGTGTCGTCAAAGTGCGCAGGCGCGAGCCCGTGAATGTCCTTTTCGGCCCGCCGAGGAACAGGGACGACAGCAACCGCATGATGGCGCTGTATTTTTCGAAAGAGGGCAAGCATATCATCTGCGGTGGCACAACGGCTTCCATCGCCGCAAAATTCCTGCGCAAGGAACTCAGGGTCAGTATGGACTACGATACGGACAGCGATATTCCGCCGATCTCTGAGATCGACGGTGTCGATCTGGTGACCGAGGGTGTCATCACAATGAACAGGGTCGTGGAATACGCGAAGGACTCGCTTGATAAGAACGAGCTGTACGAAAAGTGGGGCTTTATGCATGACGGAGCGTCGCTGATTTGCCGCATGCTGTTCGAGGAAGCGACGGACGTCAATTTCTATGTCGGAAGAGCAGTCAATCCTGCCCATCAGAATCCGGACCTGCCCATCAACTTCAATATTAAGATGAACCTTGTGAAGGACCTGGCAGAGTGCCTGGAGAAAATGGGAAAACGTGTCAGGGTGAGTTATTTCTGAGATTTTACGCATTTGCAACCCGCAATTGACAAATTGTAAAGCCCGCTTTATAGACTGAAGCCCTCCGCGCAGGTATGATTTCACTATCAGCACAGAGCAATTACCTGTGCGGAACGGAGGAGACATTATGATACTCGCAGAGAAAATCGTATTACTTAGAAAAATGAAGGGGATGTCTCAGGAAGATCTGGCGGAGCAGCTGGGAGTCAGCAGACAGTCGATTTCCAAGTGGGAGGGGGCCCAGACAGTTCCGGATCTCAAGAGGATCCTCAGTATGGCGGAGCTTTTCGGCGTCAGTACAGATACCCTTCTAAGGGACGATATGGATCTGGAAGAACAGCTTCCGGCCATACCGGTGACAGAGGAGACAGCAGCTGCGGCGACCGGCTATGCCGCGCAGGAGGTGCCGGTCCTTCGGCAGATTTCTATAGAGGAGGCAAATGAATACCTGCGCATGAAGAACAAATCCGCCGGGTGGATCGCTATCGGCGTCATGCTCTGCATCCTCTCGCCGATTGTCCTGATGCAGCTCTCGGCAGCCCAGGAAGTCGGATACATTGCACTTACAGAGAACCAGGCGGCCGGTATCGGTCTCGTCATTCTCATGATGATGATCGGATGCGCCGTGGGCGTGTTCGTATATTACGGGATGAAGATGAAGCCCTACGAATATGTTCAGACAGAGCCAATCGAGACAGCTTACGGCGTGAGCGGAATGGTCACGGAGCGCATTGAAAAATTCAATACTGCTCATACTCGCGACATGATCATCGGTATTCTGCTCTGTGTAATGTCCTGCATTCCGATTTTTGTCGCACTCATTATAACTGAGGACGATTACGCTCTGGTGACGGCGGTCTGTGTTCTGCTCGTCCTGGTCGCAATCGGCGTCATGCTGATCGTCCGGACCAACATTATTATGGACGCCATGAAAGCGCTGCTCGAGGAGGGAGAGTTCTCCCGCGCAAGAAAGGAGGAGAGCCGCCGCAACGAGGCCATCATGGGGGTTTACTGGTCGGCCTGGACGGTCATTTACCTGGCAGTCAGCTTTCTCACAAAGCGCTGGGATATGACCTGGATCATCTGGCCGGTAGCCGGCGTGGGCTGCGGACTTCTGGCAGCGATTCTGAGGGTGGCAAGATCGAAGGAGTGATGAAGCATTGGTCCGGCAAGGGACCAGAGAGGTTCACTGAGCCGGAGGAGCAGGAGAAGTCCGACTGAGACGTGGGCAAGACATAAATTACAGGATACACCGGGAAGCAGATTTATACGGATGCTTCCCGGTGTTTTTTGATATTGCCCCGGATATTGTGCTGTGCCCCATAAATGCGAAGCTTATCTTTGCGTTTTTCCTGCATTGGGATTGACATGCGAAGATTACGTGCATATAATACAGATAGAGAAGATATTCTTCGCTATAATAAGATAATCTTCATTCTTCAACGCAGGATACTCGTGACTTTAGTCATGAGAGGAATGCGTAAATCAAACTCGTCTTCAACATGGGTGTAAAGCCTGCGTTGAAGAATGCAGCTCGCGCGCGATCAGAGATCGCGATTTACCCAGAACCGGATTCAAACGGAATAAAGGAGGCACTCATGGACCGCGTGATTCTCCACGCCGATGCCAACTGCTTCTATGCCGCCGTCGAGATGCTGCACCGGCCGGAATACGACGGTCAGCCCCTCGCGGTGGGAGGGGATGCCGAGAAGCGGCACGGCATTATACTGACAGCCAACTATATAGCAAAGCGGCGGGGAGTGAAGACAGGGTCAGCCCTCTGGGAAGCCCGGCAGGCCTGCCCCGGCCTTGTGATCGTCCCGCCGAATTATGACCAGTATCTGCGATTCTCCCGCTATATGCGGGAGATTTATTCTCATTATTCGGACAAGGTCGAGTCCTTCGGCCTGGATGAGTGCTGGCTCGACGTGACAGACAGCGTCGGGATCCGGGGAGACGGCGTCTCCATCGCGCAGGAAATCAACCGCAAGGTAAAGAGTGAGCTTGGGATCACAATCAGTGTGGGAGTGAGCTGGAATAAGATATTTGCAAAATTCGGATCGGATTACAAGAAGCCGGACGCGGTGACGGACGTGAACCGGGACAACTACCGGCAGATCGTCTGGCCGAAGCCGGCGGAGGACCTTCTGTATGTGGGCCGGGCTACGAAGAGGAAGCTTGCCGGTGTCGGCATCCACACGATAGGACAAATTGCGGAAGCGGATCCGTCATATTTGCACTACATGCTTGGGAAGCAGGGGCTGATGCTGTCTGTATTTGCCCGCGGAGAGGACAAAACTCCGGTAGCACAGGAGAACACGGACGCGCCAATCAAGAGCATAGGCAACGGTATGACCATGCCGCGGGATCTGGTGAATGACACGGAGGTGAAGATGGCGATCTACATGCTCTCCGAGTCCGTGGCGACGAGGCTGCGCGAGAACCATTTCGCCGGAGACGTCATCGAGATATTTGTCCGGGATAATGACCTCATGGGCTTTACCCGCCAGCACAAGATCCCTTTTCCCACGAACATCTCCGATGAGATTGCAAGGCAGGCCATGCAGATCTTTCTCGAGAATTACCGCTGGCAGAAACCGATCCGCGGCGTCGGCGTGCGCGTAGCCAGCCTGCACGGGGAGCGGTACCCTTATCAGCTCGACCTTTTTCAGAGTGAGGAGCGGCGGGAAAAGCAGCTCGCGGTGGATCGGGCGGTGGACGAAATCCGGAAACGGTTCGGGACGGAATCAATCCAGCGGGGGCTCATGTTCTTCGGACCGGAGATCACGCCGAGAAAAAGACAGGAGCAGACGATCCACCCGCATTCTTATCTGGAGAGGGGCAATCAGGCCTTCGGGTAAGAGATGTTTATGACGAAAGCGTAATCCATGCAGATGAGGGGACAGCCGGGCATTTGTATAAGGAATCGGAAAGGGATGATTCATCGGAATTTTTTTTCATTGATTCCGTAATCATCAAAATTCGGAATGAATTGCAGTCTAATTGTGGATTTTGCTGAAATATTGCATATAAAATGTTGCAAAACAGATGGTTTATTGAACATTTTTGCTGAAAAACTTGAGATTTGTGTGAGAACAGAGTATTATATAGTAAATCAAGTTCTTGGGCAAAAGGACTGAATCAGCGGAATGTGGACTGGCTGTGCAGACATATAGAGTGGTAGTAGAAGGAGGAATGACCATGATGAGTTTTGTACCTGTATTTGTGCCGCTGTGCGCGGTGCTTGCCCTGCTCTTTGCGTTATACCTTGCAGGCTCTGTGCGCAAGGAGGAGGAGGGGACCGACCGGATGAAAGAAATATCCGGCGCGATCCGTGAGGGAGCCAACGCGTTCCTCTTCTCGGAATATAAGGTTCTTGTCATATTTGCGGCAGTGCTGTTTGTCGTCATCGGAGTGGGCATCGGAAACTGGATCACTGCGGTTTGTTTCCTGATCGGCGCGATATTCTCTACCATGGCAGGATTTTTCGGCATGAGAATCGCGACGGAGGCTAACGTAAGAACTGCAAATGCAGCCCGGACCTCCGGCATGGCCAGAGCCCTGACAGTTGCCTACCACGGCGGCGCGGTCATGGGATTTTCGGTCGTAGGACTCGGACTTCTCGGTGTGAGCGTCATTTATCTGGTCACCGGCAATGCGGATGTCCTCTTCGGCTACAGCCTCGGAGCATCCTCTGTCGCGCTTTTCGCCCGTGTCGGCGGCGGTATTTATACCAAGGCTGCGGACGTCGGCGCTGACCTTGTCGGCAAGGTTGAGAACAATATCCCGGAGGATGACCCGAGAAACCCGGCAGTTATTGCTGATAATGTCGGTGACAACGTCGGTGACGTTGCCGGCATGGGCGCGGACCTTTTCGAATCTTACGTCGGCGCTGTTGTGTCGGCGATCACGCTGGGCATTCTTACCTATGACAGAGCAGGAGCAATCTATCCGCTCCTCCTTGCCGGAACAGGCATCATAGCGTCTATGATCGGAACGTTCTTCGTAAAAGGCGATGAGAACGGAAATCCGCAGGCAGCCCTCAACCGAGGCAGCTACGTCGCATATATTATTACGATTGTATTTGCCCTCATCGGCAGCAATATGATACTCGGCTCGATGAAGCCGGCATTTGCCGTCATCTTCGGTCTCGCGGTCGGTTTCATTATCGGCCAGGCGACAGAAATGTTCACATCCGACAGGTACGCTTCTGTCAAGAAGATCGCGGAACAGTCCCAGACCGGTTCCGGAACCAATATTATCTCAGGTCTCGCAGTCGGCATGAAGTCAACGGTCATCCCGATTGTATGCATTTGCATCGGCATCATGGGCGCTTACCTCATTGCCGGGCTGTACGGCATCGCGCTGGCAGCGGTCGGCATGCTGGCTACGACGGGCAGCACGATCGCGGTCGACGCTTACGGCCCGATCGCCGACAACGCCGGCGGTATCGCCGAGATGTCAGGGCTTGACGAGAGCGTGAGAAATATCACAGACAAGCTGGATTCTGTAGGTAATACAACGGCAGCCATCGGCAAGGGCTTTGCCATCGGCTCCGCCGCGCTGACAGCGCTTGCTCTCTTCGTATCCTATGCACAGGCGGTTTCGCTGGATGCCATCAACATCATGGCTCCGAAGGTCATCGTCGGAATCTTCATCGGCGGCATGCTGACATTCCTCTTCTCGGCCATCACGATGGAATCTGTTTCCAAGGCGGCCTACAGTATGATCGAGGAAGTCCGCCGCCAGTTCCGTGAGGACGCCGGCATCCTGAAAGGCACCAGCCGTCCGGACTATAAGACCTGCGTCGGTATTTCTACAATCGCAGCCCTTCGCGAGATGATTGTTCCCGGTATCATTGCGGCTGCGGCTCCGATCGTCATCGGCCTCCTTCTGGGCACCGAAGCGCTCGGCGGCCTGCTGGCAGGTGCGCTGGTCACAGGCGTTCTTCTTGCGATCTTTATGTCCAACTCCGGCGGAGCGTGGGACAACGCAAAGAAGTACATCGAGGGCGGCAACTACGGCGGCAAGGGCTCGGAGGCTCATCACGCGGCGGTCGTCGGCGACACGGTCGGTGATCCGTTCAAGGATACATCGGGTCCGTCCATCAACATCCTGATCAAGCTGATGACAGTGGTCTCGCTGGTGTTTGCGCCGCTGTTCCTGTCGATCGGAAGTTTGTTCTGATGCGAATAGTCTTTTAAACAGATAATAGAAAGGGCTGCCGCATTAAGGCACGCCACCAGAATATATGGCAGACGTTATTTGCAAACGTCTGCCATATATTCTGGTGACACCGTCTAGTGCGACAGCCCTTTTGAGTGTCGGATTTTCTGCTGCCGGGGCGGCAGTCATGCGTGTCTTATTTACGCAGCCTTGCCTGCCAAGGCGAGTGTCCGGCAGGCAGTCATGCGTGTCTAATTCCCTGATCTCGACTGCCTGGGGTTTGGACGGCAGTAGATTTTCATGAAATCATCTCTATTCTACTGAGAGCAGGAAAGAGGGCCGTCAGTCATCTTTGTTCAGTTCGGTATTCATTGACTGCCCGGGTGGTATAGAGGGCAGTAGATTTTCATGAAATCATCTCTATTCTACTTGGTATAGAGGGCAGTAGATTTTCATGAAATCATCTCTATTCTACTGAGAGCAGGAAAGAGGGTCGTCAGTCATCTTTGTTCAGTTCGGTATTCATTGACTGCCCGGGTGGTATAGAGGGCAGTAGATTTCAGTAAAAGCACCTTTTGCTAACTGCTGATCAAAATCTCATATAAGTACATTTTACCATCACATATCATCAAATTCAGAAAACGTGACTGCTTGTATGCTATATAATTTCAGTAGTCTTTCGACTGATTTGGCTAAAAATGAGCTGAAGTGACTGCCTATGCGATATGAGTTGACCCTTGTATGGCACTGCGGAAGTTCATTATTTTGCAAGATCGACTGCCGGGTCACAGCTTAAAGAAATTGTCTCTTATGAAATGTCTTCTCCGTATTTTTGATATGGGGAAAGGTCCAAAAATTAGTGGAAGATCCCAAAATAAGCCTTATAAGATTGAGCGGACTACATGAGAAGTGGTCCAAGAATCAGATGAAAAGAGGCTGTGAAGAAACGAATTAACGTTTTTTCACAGCCCGTCAAATAAACAAAATTGCAAAGAACTTTGTGTTTACGGCAAGATTGATGAGTCAGTAAGCATCGCAATAAGTGAGTCGGTCTGCTCGTCATCGATCATCATCATGGTAATCTTGCCATCTTTCACGGTGACGCGGCATATGTATTCGAGATCATCGGGATTTGTCTCCCAGCTGCGGGCATATTTCGCAATGATGCGGGTCTCGCCGTCGCCGACAACTTTGAAGGCGTAGTGCTCGGTCTCGGCAGTGCCGACCAGTTCCTCGGACTCCGTGGAGTCGGCCTTCTTTGTAGTGTGCTCTGTCTCCTCGAGGACACCTTCACCTTCGAGCTCGACGGTCCATTCGTAACCGGTGGAGGGGATGCCTGTGTAGTCCGCAGTGATGGTCTTGTCGGAACCGAGAAGCTCCGCATTCGGCCAGGCGACTTTGAATTGTGAACCGCCGCAGGCTGTGAGTCCGAGGGCTGTAAGCGCGATAAGTAGTGCCATAATAATTGTGCATGTTTTTTTCATAAGAATCTCCTTATAGTCTTTATTCTGATGTGATGGTCTCCGCTAATACAGGCGGAGGTGAAAACAATCGCCATGCGGAGGGATTCCAGTGCACCTTGCTCTGGTGCGGCGCAGGTATGATGGTCGTCATTTTGCAAGGCGGAGTTATCTCTCCCTAAGTATTATACGAAAATGCAGAGAAGAAGGACATAGTATGGAGGAAAATCGAGGAATTGGGGAATGATTGAGCCTCCGGCGGATCGCAGAGCTGCGCAAAGGAAGACGCACAGAGTGCGTCGCGCAGCTCACGCGCGATCGGAGATCGCGATTTACTACTAATCATATGCAGCGAAGCGGAGACCACAGGTAATCCACGCTTCACTTTTGAAAAACTATATGCTAGAATTAGTCATCGGCAAAGGCGCCTTAAAGGATACGTTTCTTTAAGGCACCTTTTTTACATTTAACGGGGAAATTGCAAGAAATCCACATCCTTACAGGTGGAGGGATGGCGTGCGAGAGGATGAAAACTCTGACTTGCACGGAGCGGGGGCAAAAGAATCTGCAAGCCTTCGCATAAAAACAGACAGAACGGAGGAGACAAACATGTTCCAAATCAACGAAAACTATCTGAAACTACAGGGAAGCTATCTTTTTTCTTCAATTGCGGCAAAGATCCGGGCTTACACAGAACTCCATCCGGACAAGAAAATCATCCGCCTTGGAATCGGAGATGTCACGCTGCCGCTGGCCCCGGCTGTGATCAGCGCACTGCATGACGCAGTCGACGAAATGGCAGTCCAGGAAACCTTTCACGGGTACGCGCCGGATCTGGGGTATGAGTTCCTGAGGAGTGCTATTTGCACAAATGACTTCCGGAGCAGAGGCGCGGACATCACCGTAGATGAGATCTTCATCAGCGACGGAGCAAAGAGCGACTCCGGAAACATAGGTGACATCTTCTCTGTGAACAACCGGGTGGCTATCTGTGACCCGGTCTATCCGGTCTACCTCGACTCCAATGTTATGGACGGGCGGGCCGGCGATTACGTCCCGGAGACGGAGCGCTACTCGAGGGTCATCTACATGCCCTGCACGGAGTACAACGGTTTTGTGCCTGATCTTCCGAAGGAGCAGCCAGACATGATTTACCTCTGCTTCCCGAATAACCCGACAGGCATGACGATTTCGAAGGCAGACCTTCAGAAGTGGGTCGATTACGCGCGTGAAGTCGGTGCGGTCATCATTTACGATGCCGCATATGAGGCCTATATCACGGAGAAGGGCGTCGCCCACACGATTTATGAGTGCGATGGGGCGAAAGAGTGCGCGATCGAGCTGCGCAGCTTTTCAAAAAACGCCGGTTTTACAGGCACTCGTCTCGGCTATACGGTCGTTCCGAAGCAGCTTAAGTGCGGCGATGTCTCGCTCAATGCTCTGTGGGCGCGGCGGCACGGAACCAAATTCAATGGGACGGCCTACATTGTTCAGCGGGCCGGCGAGGCGGTCTACAGCGAGGCCGGAAAGAAAGAGACTGCTGCACAGGTCGCATATTATATGCGCAACGCGTCCTACATCCGCACATCTCTTCTTGACGCCGGCTACACAGTCTACGGCGGTGTGAACGCGCCGTATATCTGGCTGAAGACACCGCACGGGATGACGTCGTGGGAGTTTTTCGACTATTTGCTGGAAGGTGCAAATGTCGTCGGCACCCCCGGCTCCGGCTTCGGTCCCAGCGGTGAAGGCTTCTTCAGACTGACCGCGTTCGGTTCATATGAGAACACGAAAGAGGCGGTGGAGAGGATCTGCAGGATGTAGTGTGTCCATCGTGTCAAGACGGAGATCGGCGTTACGGTTTTGTCCACAGTGAGCTGTGTCCCGACCGGAGATCGGCGTTTCGGATTAGAGTATGGGAGTGCTGTTCTGCAGGGGCACTTTCCTACTGCGGGAATTTAATCTCTTCTGGGTAGCCCCAGGCTCGCAGCTCCTCGGGTCCGAAGACCGGCGGCTCCGTGCCTTTAGTGACCGTGAGAACGTGGTAGTAGATCTCGGCGAATTCTTCTATATAGTTGGCTTTTAGATAAGCGCTCTCGATATCTTTTTCATCGACAGCCAGAGCTCCGTGACGGGCAAGCAGGAGCGCATCAGAGATTTTGACCGGTTCAATCACGGATTCGGCAAGTTCCATGCTGCCGGGTCTGCCGTACGGCGCAACGGGAATCACTCCGGTCTTAAGCCCGAGGACCATGGCTTCATAGACCACTGCCGGAATCTCTTTGCCGAGAACTGCGAAGACAGAGGCGTACATGGAATGCGTGTGGGCGACTGCCATGACCGCCGGACGAGTCTTGTAAATCATGAGGTGCATCAGAACTTCGCTGGAGGGGCGGATGCCTTTTCTGTACTCGATTACATTTGCATCAAGATCAATAACAGCCATGTCTTCAGGCGTAAGGAGTTCACGGTCCACGCCGGACGGGGTGATCACCACATAATTTGTCTCCGGGTCCCGCATGGAAAAGTTGCCGGACTTGTGCTTGCACAGACCGTCTCGCTGTGCGCTCTGGGCTATTGCTATGACTCGTTTTTTCAGTTCTTCTAACATATGTTTTCCTTCCTGTGAGCCCGGGTGGGCGGCACATTGTGATGGATTTCGGTGTCTGAGAAAAGTTTAGCATATTCTGTCAGGTGCAGTCCACCGCAGTAATTCAGTTTGGAAGATATCAGATGCCGCCTGCCCGAATTCTGCAGCAATTTATAAAGAACATAAAAAACCGCCGGACTTATTTGATCCGGCGGTCTTGAATATTCGTTTTAGTTGCAGCCTTTATTCGGGGCTATTGCCTTTATTATGCGGCATGGCTTACATTGTCCGTGACCTTGATTGCGTTCCAGCCATTGTCTGTCATCTGGCCTTTAATTACAACCGTGATCTCGTCGTCCACTTCAATGGTGTCTGCGATGTGCTTCTCAGCATTTCCAATCAGAACTGTGATGCTGCAGCCTTCAGCGCGGATCTGAAGCGTGTTGCCGTTTACTGCTGTGACTGTGCCGTTCAGTGTCTGCTCGGCATTTGCCTCAGCCTGTCTGCGAGCTTCTTCCTCTTCAGCCTGTCTGCGGGCTTCTTCTTCAGCCTGTCTGCGGGCTTCTTCTTCAGCCTGTCTGCGGGCTTCTTCTTCAGCCTGTCTGCGAGCTTCTTCTTCCTCAGCCTGTCTCTGTCTCTCGAGCTCAGCCTGTCTGCGAGCCTCTTCTTCCTCGGCCTGTCTCTGTCTTTCGAGCTCAGCCTGTCTCTCGAGCTCAGCCTGTCTCTCAAGCTCGGCCTGTCTCTCAAGCTCAGCCTGTCTCTCAAGCTCGGCCTGTCTCTCAAGTTCAGCCTGTTTCTCAAGCTCAGCCTGTCTTTCAATCTCGGCCTGTCTTTCAATCTCAGCCTGTCTGTCAAGTTCAGCCTGTTTCTGGGCTTCCTCAGCAGCTTTCCTCTCAGCGGCTTCTCTTGCAGCCTTCTCTTCGGCAGCTTTCTTCTCAGCAGCAGCTTTTGCAGCCTTCTCTTCGGCGGCTTTCTTTTCAGCAGCCTCTTTAGCAGCTTTCTTCTCAGCAGCTTCTCTTGCAGCCTTCTCCTCGGCAGCTTTCTTCTCAGCAGCTTCTCTTGCGGCCTTCTCATTTGCGGCTTTCTTCTCAGCAGCTTCTCTTGCGGCCTTCTCGCTTGCAGCTTTATTCTCAGCAGCCTTCTTCTCAGCGTTCAGCTTGGCAGCCTTTTCATCAGCGAGCTTCTTTTCAGCAGCTTCTCTTGCAGCCTTTTCGTCAGCGAGTTTCTTGTCAGCGGCTTCTCTTGCAGCTTTCTCGTCAGCGAGCTTCTTGTCAGCGGCTTCTCTTGCAGCTTTCTCGTCAGCGAGTTTCTTGTCAGCGGCTTCTCTTGCAGCCTTCTCATCAGCGAGCTTTTTCTCGGCAGCGATCCGCTCTTCGGATTCCTGCTCAGCTTTTTCTTCAGCGGCTTTTTTCTCAGCGGCGATTTCCTTGGCAGCTTCTTCATTTGCCTTCTTTACAGCGGCTTCTTTTGCTGCCTTCTCTGCATCAGCGTCCTCGGTCGTTGTCTCTTCAGCGGAGATCTCTGTGACCTGGGTTGCTGCTACGTTGCTGGCCGGTAATACTGTTACAAGGTGAGAACCAATTGCTACGCCAGCAGCGCCGACGCTTGCGGAAAGAGCGATTGTGAGGATGGTTACGACTAATTTATTCTTCATGGTTTTTCTCCTGATTATCATGTTTATTTATATTTAATGGGCTTCCCTTGAGCCCTTACATTTATATATACGAGGGATTTTGGGGGAGGGCTAAATGTTTTTGCTCAACCTCATGTGCTGTTTATTTGCTCTTCATTTGCTGCTTCAGTTGGTTCTCATTTGTCCCTCATTTACCTAATCGGAGGAGCTGAGAATCGGATAATCGGAGAAGCTGAGAATCGGATAATCGGGGGATCATCCTGACCTGATCTTTGTCAGAGGCAGCCAACAGACCTTCGGAGCTGGATTTTTGCTGCCTCAGCCATCGAACCAATGAAACACCCCAAGATCAAAGGCAGCAAACTGGCCCATGGAAGGCACGATTTGTTGCCTTTGCTCCAAGGCCGCAAGAATCCACAATGACCAAAGGCAGCAAACTAGTCCATAGAAGGCACGATTTGTTGCCTTTGCTCCAGAGCCGAAAGAGATCACAATGATCAAAGGCAGCAAACTGGCCAATGGAAGGCGCGATTTGTTGCCTTTGCCCTTAAGCCGAGAATCCACAATGATCAAAGGTAGCAGATGTGCCTTTCAAACAGGATTTTTGCTGCTCCCCGGCAAATCCCTGAGCAAATCAAAAAGCCGGCGCAACTGCGCCGGCCATTACTTGTTAACTGTATTAAGTTTTCTCATCTGAGGAATCCAGTGCAACCTGCCTCGTGTTAAGAATTCTTCCTTCTATAATACTGATCGACAAGCTTGACAAGGATAGATAATGCCGGGTAGCAAAATACAGGGCTGTTCCTCTTGACTTCAGTGTCAGTAGAGTCAAGTTCTGTGCCGCTGCCGACTGTAGCATCTTCCAAGCCGCCGGTCACATCCTGAAGCTCGTCAACTTTGATCTTGTCCATATCTGCCATGACTTTATCCTCCTTTATCTTGGTATTGATATTTTTTAAGAGGTTTTATCCTCATATCTTATTATACGAGGAACTTATAAAAAGGGCTATAGTGAATTGAGGAGAAATTGAGGGGTTAATTAGACGTTTAATTAGACCATTATTTAGAAGCTGGAAATGAACCTAGGCTCTCTTCAAGCACCGGTATAATTAAAATGCAAAATGGTAGAATTTTATGGAATTTTTCTGGAAAATGGTAGGATATTATGGAATTTGTAAAAATCCATGGACAGATTTCTGGAAAGATGATAATTTTCATGAACTGGTTTTGATGCCAATTCTGCTCTTTTAACCTTCGCAGAAATAAACTATAATTAAAGGAAGTGATCAGAAAATGTCACAAAAAGACATTACGGAGAAGATGCTATTCACATATAATGATGTGTTTGCTGATGTTGTAAACGCCCTGCTCTTTAAGGGAGAACAGGTGATAGCTGAGGAGGAACTTGTTGACCAGGCACCCAGATATGGCGATACGTGTTTTCAGCTATGACAGTGCGGAGTATCGGGCTCAATTACTAAAGGAAAACAGGAGAAATCCGCGATACCCGGTCGTTACCATTGTGCTTTATTTTGGCTATAAGAAACACTGGGATGAACCGCAGTCTTTGCTTGAAGCTGTAACTGTTCCGGATATTTTACGACCGTATGTATCAGATATAAAAATCAACCTTTATGAGATCGCGTTTTTAGAAGATGAGCAGCTGGAGTATTTCCGCAGTGATTTCAGGGTTGTTGCCGATTATTTTTCTCAGATGCGAAAGAATAATAAATATGTTCCGAGCACTGAAACGTTAAAACATGTGGAAGCCGTGCTAGGTGCTTGATCGAGTCGAGGCAATCGGCATGGAAAAAGGTGAGAAAAAAGGTGAAATCAAAGGTGCAATACGGATATACAGGGAAGAAATGAATCTTTCCCCGGCTGAAATTGTCAGGAAGCTGGTTACAAAATTTACGCTTGACGAAAAAGAGGCGTGGGAATATGTCAACACTGCAATGGATGTGCAGCAATAGTAGTATTTCGGCTAGAAGGTGTCGACTTTAAATGATGTGTACTCGAATAAAAACGGCGCGGCTCCGAGATGGAACCGCGCCGAAATTATCATTTTTTATAAGTTTTTCGGTATGATCCGAAGGATCAGAAACCAATCAGGCTTCCTGCAATCCAGCCAGTGTCATAAGCGCCGGCCAGCATGATCTCGTACCATACATAACCGTCCTTCTTGACCTTGCGGCCTGTCGTGTAGACCTGTGTTCCGTTCGGGATTGTGAAGAAAACCTTGTTTTTCCGCATCTCCACCCGACTGCTAAACTGTTTCTTCACGAAAGAATTGTCTGCGACCTTGGAAACAATACACAAAACGTGTAGAATAAGCATAAATCACTTGCCTAAAGTGTGCGCTTGCAGCATGACTTACGATTTGTACAGCAAGCGCGAAATAAAGACCGGATTGATGGAGGATTGAATTATGTTCAACAAGAAGCAGGATGAAAGATTCAAACGAGTTTATGCAGACGGCGGCGAACTCAGGGATGACGGAAGACGCCAGATCCTGGTGGACACGGAGACAGGAGTTCACTACCTTGTATGGAAATCTGGATACGCAGGCGGAATCACGCCGTTGCTCGATTCTGAAGGGAATGTAGTCATTACGAAGTCAGATTATTGATAAAGAATAAGGTATACATTGAAGCAGATGTACTGCGGAGCTTCGTCATGTATATATTCGAAACTGAATGTGCTGCAGAGCTGTGTCATGCATGGAGCCATAGCAGAATGCACAGACGAAACGCGGAATATCAGGCTGAATCGATACATACAATATAGAAGAGACTTAAATGGAGAAGCAGCTTTTACAGCAAATGATAGGAAGGCTGACAGGATTTAACTTTAATGGAAGATAAGAGATTTCTGTTCGAGAAGGACAGCGTTCCCCACGCGCTGTGGGTCATGGCAATGCCGGCCATCGCAAGCCAGCTCATAACGCTGGTATACAATCTGGCGGACACCTGGTTCGTGGGAAGGACTAATAATCCGCAAATGGTAGCCGGCTGCTCTCTGGTCCTGCCGGTCTACATGCTGACCGTCGTTCTGTCTAATATCTATGGGACAGGCGGCGGGACGCTGATTGCCCGCCTGATCGGGAGAGGAGATAACGAGGAGGCTTCGCGGGTGTCAGCCGCCTGTTTATGGATGGCACTGGCATCGGCTGCCCTATTCTCATTCCTGTGCCTTATTGGGATGACTCCGCTGCTTCGCTTTTTAGGTGCCAGCGATAATGTGCTGCCGTATTCGAAGCAGTACATGTTCTTCGTAGTCGTGATCGGAGGAATTCCGGTCATACTCAGCAACACAATGTCATCTATGCTCCGAAATATCGGGCGGTCTTCACAGGCCTCTTTCGGTCTCAGCATGGGTGGGCTGCTGAACATTGCGCTGGATCCGCTTTTCATGTTCGTCATTCTTCCGGACGGGAAACAGGTCATGGGTGCGGCCATCGCCACCATGCTGAGCAACCTGACAGTCCTCGCCTACTTCATTATGACCTATCGCAGGGTCGGTGCGGAGACGATTCTTCGAGTCCGAATGCAGGGTCGATATCCTTCTTCCGAGTCCATGGCATCGATTTTCGGGGTTGGACTTCCCGCAGCGTCGTCAGTTTTTCTTTTTGACCTGTGCAACATCGTCATCAACCGCCTGTCATCGACCTATGGGGACACACATCTTGCAGCCATAGGAATCGTTCTCAAAGCGGAGCGGCTGCCGCTCAATATCGGGATTGGCATTTGCCTCGGCATGGTGCCGCTCGTAGCCTACAGTTATTCTTCCGGGAACAGAGAGCGAATGGATGCCGTGTTCCGGTTCGGCAGAGCAATGGGGCTCATTGTGGGCGTGGTGAGTGTGATATTGTATTTTACATTTGCACCGGTCATCATGCAGTCATTCATAGGTGACGCGGAAACAGTGCGGCTCGGGACACAGTTTCTGAGGGCGAGATGTATTGCGACACCGCTCATGTTCCTGTGCTTCAGCATGGTCCATTTTACCCAGGCGATCGGCATGGGAAAAGAGTCATTCCGGCTCGCTGTCATCCGGCAGGTAGTGTTCAACATTCCGCTGCTGTTCATCATGAATCGGATCTTCGGGATGATGGGTATTGTCTGGACGCAGGTGACGGCGGATTTCTTTACGGTTATTGTATCTTATATTATTTATGCGGGAATCCGCAGGCGAGAAGGTTGGCCGGTCGGCATTTGAAAGAATAAAACGGGGCTGCCGCATTAGACGGTGTCACCACTATGTATGGAAGACATTTGCAAATGACGTCTGCCATATATAGTGGTGGCTCGCCTTAATGCGACAGCCCCGTATGTCTTTACCAGTTACTTACCAGTTCTGTCTCATCTCTTCAAAATCCATGTTCCTGCCCACTTTTTTCCAGACTACGATGCAGATGATCACTGCAAAAATAGTCTGAAGGGACATAGCAATCAGTCCTGCAAGTCCAACGTCGCCTGTCTTTACATAGCTCGTAACAGGTTCAATCTGGAAGAATGCCATGGAAAGTGAGAGAAGGAAATCGTAGATTGCGTGAACGAGGGCGCATGCCCAGATGTTGCGTGTTTTCCAGTACATAAAGAGAAGGGCAAGACCGAACAGTCCGCTGCTGAGAATCTTGGCTACAGCCTGACTAAGCAGGAGCGGTGTGGAGACGTCTGCAAATGCAATATGACCCCAACCGAAAAGAAATGTTACTGCAATGGCGCTCAGGACAAATACGTACTTGAAGTTCCTGAACTGGTAAACAATTGCGTCGTTGATGACTGCTCTGAAAGCAACCTCTTCGAAAATGCCTACGAAAAGCATCTCGAAGAATAAAAGCGGAAGCCGGATATACCAGTCTGCCTGCAGCGTATTATTTGCGAATGCGGATAAAAGGGAAAGCGCACCGAGGATCACTGCGATAACGATGTAAGGCATCATAACTTTGATCGTGTACCCTACATCATGTCCGCAGTTTTCGAGTGTCTTCTCGCCGGAGATCAGATACAGGAAAAATGCCATTGTAGCGGAGAGCAGCATCCTGAGGAGACCGCCCGCCAGAAGGCCTTCGGTGGGTATGAAATGAATAGAAATTATTGCAACTACGATGGCCAGAATGCCGGTAAGGAGCGGCTGCTTTTTGAGAAAGTAAAGAAAATGCTTCATTTTATATTCCTCCAAATTCCTTGATTTGAAAATTTTCATTTTAATCGGGCTTCGAATACGCCTATTTGTATATTTATACGAAATATAGCAGGGCAGGGACATGGGAACGTTCTCTGAATATGTGCTATAATTCTGTACAGCAGGCTGTTTGACAAAAAAGATAAGCCAATCAAAAACAGGAGGAGAGAATATGTCAAAACCGATGCAATATGACGATTACCTGGGCATGTCCGATTCCCTCTCATTCGAGGAAGCGGACAGGATATATAAGCTGCTGATTGACAATGCGAACACAGAGGACGAGGACTTCGCCGAGCTCTGGGAAGACTTCGTGAAAGTTGCTGCCAGATATGCCAATATCAGAGCGACCTGGTACATGATTTCGCGCCGGGAGAGGATGGAAACAGATGATGCCCGCACGGCATGCCACGATTCGGTCATCAGCCACCTGAATGCCATCTGGCGCTGTATGAAAATGAAGGGCTGGGACCTTACATGGCGCGAGGAGCTCGGGCTGGATGAGTTCTTGCATAGAAAGAGGTTAGGGGACTTTGCCTGCTACCTGGCCTATGTGTATGGTCTGAATTCACGGTAATTCGCGTAACACCCTTAGTATATTCTGTGCAAATGTTTTATGACCCTCCTCGGAAAAATGCAGCCCGTCAAAGAGGCAGGCAATATTCCACCTGGTCGCGTCCGCAAACTCGAGGCCGAACTCAGTCGCGACCGCCGCAAGCTTCGCCGGGAGCTCTTTCATAACGCGCGCGGCGGACTCCGCCGACTGCGACATCGGAATCCCGACCATCTCGTAGAAGAGAACGCGGTCCGATGGGGCGGGAGGACAGACAAGCAGGATCCGTTTTTTCGATGCGGGCCCTGGATCCCCCGCAGCCGTAGTCCCGGAGGTCTTCCAACGGGTCAGCTCCGGGACATTCACGAACACATTTCGCATCTTGTCCGCAATTTTTTCTGCCGTTGCGCCCCGCGTCATAAAGAGGTCGTTGCTTCCCAGCATGATGATGAGCATATCGGCATCATAATGACGTTCAAGGATTTTTTTGAGCGAGCGGTACTCGTAGGAGGCGGAGGGGATGCATCTTCCGTTCATGCCTTCATTTTCAATCTCAATATCGGGCTCGCTGTCCAAAATGCCTGTCCAACGCTCATTTTTAGCGAGTCTGCCCGGACTTCCGAGCCGCGGGTCGAACCCATATGTGTTGGAATCCCCATAGCATATTATTTTCATGGCGGTCTCCTCCCTTCGTCGAATTCAAGTCTCGCTCGCGAGACTTATCGTGGGATTCGGGTCAAATCAACTGACAATATTATACCAATATTTGTATACAACTTGGTGTATATTTCAGAAATTCTCTGCAAAGAACATAAAAGATGGTAAAAAAGATGGTAACAGTTCAGACGGGCTGCGCTGAAAGTACGAGTCCGGCGGAAAGCATCCATCTTCGTGAGAAAAACATTGCAGGTCCGACTGAGAGATCGCGCAAAGGCGGTGAGCCGCCGTTGCGCAAGCTCGGAGGGCAGGACCTGCGTTTTTCGATGAAGATGATGTTGACGCCGGATCAGGAAGTGTCGTGCAGCCCGTCTAAACTGTTACAAAAAATGGCAGATCCGATACTGCGGACCTGCCATCTGTCAATTCGTCATTATGTGGCTGCGATTAAAAACCAATCAGGCTGCCTGCGATCCAAGCGTTGTCGGAGCCGTCCAGCAGTGTGACTTCATACCATACATAGCCGTCTTTCGTGACCTTGAGGCCTGTTGTTCTGAGCTTTGTGCCGTTATAGACCTTAGCTGCGACCTTGCCGTTAAGGCCCGGTGTATGCCTGATATTTGCATAATTTACTGCATCGTTTGCTACTGTGACGATCTTGCCGCCTGTGATCTCCTCGAGTGCCTCAAAACTGATTTTGTTCATTTCTGTCATGATTTTTTCTCCTTAATATATCGATTAATTTTAGAAATTTTCTTTTTAATCGGGCTCCCTTTTGCCCTCACAATTATAGATACGAGGGATTCTGAGGGAGGACCAATAATATTTCCCTTGGTTCACGTGGTGTCACGTGGTGTCACGTGGTCACGTGGGGGTTCACGTGCTGAGAGGCTGCCTCATTTGCCAGGGTAGATGCTTAGATGCAGGATGACGCAAATGAAGCCGGCCTAAGGCTACTCCACAGACTTCAGCGACTCCGCCATATTGATTCGATCCAGCTTGAATGACATGATCTGGTTCACCAGGAACGTGAACGAGAAGGTCAGTATGATGGAGAGCACGAAGCTGAGCGGTCGTATCTCTTTTCGGAAGTAGACGAGGTCCACGACAATCTGATCGATGACAAAACTGTGCAGCAGTACGCCGAGCCCGAGGCCCGTCAACATACCGATGAGAGTCAGGATCATATTTTCGCGGAACACGTAGTCTGAGGTCTCCCTGCGGTAGAAGCCGAGGACCTTGATGGTCGCGATCTCGCGGATCCGCTCCATGATGTTTATGTTGGTCAGGTTGTAGAGGACGACGAAGGCAAGGGCAGCGGCGCTCGCGATGATGAGGAGGACAACGTAATTCAGGCTGGACATCATGTTAGCTATGCGCTCCCGGAAATCCGCGAAAACGGTCGCGTTGACGACGCAGTCGCATTTGGCAAGAGCTGCCTGGGCTTCATAGATGTCGGTTCCCTCCGGGAAGTTCACGTAAGCTCCGTTCAGGTAGTATTCCCCGGTGGACTCCGCTATCGTCTCTTTCGAGAGGACCACATAGTTGTAGACGTGGTTTTCAAATACACCTGTGACGGTCGCCTTTATTGTCTTCATCTCGTCGTTACGAAGCTCGATCTCGTCGCCAACGTCGAGGCCATAGCGCCGCGATATACTGATGCTGATCAGGGCTTCATTGATTCCGGGAGCGGGGAGCTTCTCGCCCTGCAAGGTCATCAGGCGGAAGAACGAGTCGATGTCCGACCAGTCATCCGGCGCTATGACAGTGACCCCCTTGACCTGATTCGTCATCAGCAGATCCCACGAGGACTGCTGGAAGAAGAATCCCGATGCGGAAAGATCCGTCATAGCCTTGTCGAGTTCGTCCGGAAGCAGATGCACATCGCTCCTGCCGGCAAGCGTGTCTCCATTGCTCTCACTGACAGGCGTGTCTTCATCGTTCTCGTCGGCAACCGTATCCCCATCGCTCTCACCTGCAGACGATTCCCCGCTGATCTCATCAGTGACCAGCTCGACCTCCGCGACCTGAATATTATCGTACTGGGTGTCGACAAATGTAGCTATGGAATCCTTGATCCCGAAGCCTGTCAGAAGAAGGGCAGTGCACCCGCTGATTCCGACGACCATCATGAAGAAGCGGCGCTTATAGCGGAAGATGTTCCTGACAGACACTTTGTGCATAAACTTCATCCGGTTCCAGACAGCAGGTATGTTTTCGAGGAAGACCCGCTTGCCGGCTTTCGGGGCTTTTGGCCGCATGAGGCTCGCGGTCGGCTCCATCAGCTCACTCCGGCACGACATGTACGTGGTCCCCAGGGTGGAGATCATGGAGACGAGGAAGACGGAGATAGCCAGCTTCCAGTTGGTCATGAAGCGCATCGGAATGGCAATATACATCATCTCGTAGGCATACCAGATGACACTGGGGAAGAGAATGACGCCCAGGACGTAACCGACCACGCATCCGAGCGCGGCGGCAATCCCCGAGTAGGCAAGGAAAGTCACCATGATATCACGCCTTGAATAGCCGAGGCCTTTCAGAATTCCGATCTGACCTCTGCGCTCGTCGACCATTCGCGTCATTGTCGTCATGCACACAAGGACCGCGACAAGAATAAAGAAGAGCGGCAGCACGCGCGCGACCTGCTTTACGATCTCCGAGTCACTCTCGAAGCAGGCGTAGGCGATGTTGGTCGTTCTCTCAAGGGAGTAAGTATCGGGTCTTTCAAATGAAGCCAGATCCTCCTCCGCATCCGATATCTTTTTCTCGGCATCCGCGATCTCGGTGTCAAATGTCTTTTTGGCGTCCTCGTACTCGGCGAGACCGTCGTTGTACTCAGCAAGACCGTCCTCGTACTCAGCGAGACCGTCGTTATATTCGGCAAGACCGTCCTCGTATTCGGCCAGACCTTTTTCATAATCCGCCTTGCCCTGCTCGTAGTCCGCTTTTCCGGATTCATACTGGGATTTGGCACTATTGTAAGCGCTGAGACCGGACTCGTATTCGGCGACACCGGCGTCATACTGGGCCTTGCCGGTGTTGTACTGCGCAAGACCGGAGTTGTACTGGCTAAGTCCGGACTTGTATTCTGCTTCCGCCTTGTCATAGGCGGCTTTACCTTTGTTATACTCAGCGAGACCGGCCTTGTACTGCTCAAGACCCTTGTCATACGCTGCTTTGGATTTTTCGTACTCTGCCTTGCCCGCTTCGTATTCGGCCTTTCCCTGCTCAAAGGCTGCCTTTCCCTCTTCGTACTTTGCCTTGCCTGCTTCGTACTGGGCAAGTCCCTCGTCGTAGGCAGCTTTGCCGGCATCATATTCCGCTTTGCCTGCCTCGTACTGGGCAAGTCCCGCCTCGTAGGCGGCCATTCCGGCTTCATATTGCTGGCGGCCGGGTTCAAGCCCGCCTCTTTGGGCTTCAATCTCAGCCATGCCGGCAGAGTAAGCTGCTTCATCGATCAATTCTGCCGCAAAAGCGGCTTCAAGTTCGCTCTGTTTACTGTCAAGCTCTGCGTCGGCGGCGTCAATCTCGGCCTTGGCGGCGGAGAGCTCACTTAATGTTGCGTCGAGCTGGGCCTTTGTCCCTTCAAGCTCGGCAGCTGCAGCAAGAAGCTCAGGCTCTTTTTCGTCGAGAGCAGCCTTGGCAGCGGTAAGCTCATCGGCAGCCTGCCCCAGTTCCTCCTCGCTCTCTTTAATCTGGGCTTCATACGCTTCAAGCTGCTTTTCGGCGGCTTTCAGTTCAGGCTCGCCCGCATCCAGCTCTTTCTTAGCGCTGTCCAGCTGCTTTTTCGATTTATCCAGCTTGGCTTTGGCGGCATCCAGTTCTTTCCTGCCGCTGTCCAGCTGCTTTTTTGTCGAATCGAGCTGCGATTTGGCAGAGCTCAGGGTCTTGGAATTGCTGTCAAGCTTGCTCTTGCCGCTCGCAAGTTCAGCTTCGGCATCGTCGAGTTGGCTCTTACCGCTGACCAGCTCGGCTGCGGCGTTATCGAGCTTGATCTTGCCGTCTGCCAGCTCCGCCGCAGCGTCGTCGAGTTTCTTCTTGCCGTCTATAAGCTCGGCCTCCGCGTCATCAAGCTCCTTTTTGCCGTCCGCGAGTTCTTTCTCGGCATCGGAGAGCTTCTGCTCGCCCTCGGCTTTTTTGTCATTGAACTCGGTCCTTGCGTCATCCAGCTCTTTCTCGGCGTCGCTGTAGATCCTGTCATACCGCTTGTCCGCGGCAGCCTGAATCAGGTCTTCCCATACCGGGCGCAGCCTGTCCATCTGCTCTTTATACGCGTCGGAGTAAATGACCTCATCGGTGTCCAGTTTTACATAGATATCCGTATAGTATTCGGCGCTGAAGGATTGTCTGGGCAAATACATGAAGCCGTAGACGGTGCCGTTCCCGATCGATGTGGTCCCTCGCTCGAAATTGATATAGAGGGATGATTCGGCAAATCCGACTACGGTGTAGGAGGTGTGTGCAAATGCGTCCAGGGTGTCGGTTTCATTTGCATCTGAAAAAAAGATTTTATCACCGAGAGATAAATCCAGCCTGTTCTCTGAGTCGATCAGGCATTCAGAATCCTTTTTGGGCATTCTTCCCTCGATGATCTGCAGATAATTGACTTCATCGGTGATGGAGTGGACCTTGTATACTCCGTTAGAACCGTCCTTCGTCTCACAGAGCACGTCGTACTGCCATGCGCCCTCGGCATAGCGCACGCCTTCCGCGTCGGCTAGCTGCCGCACCTCACTGTCCTCCCATCCGAGGGTAGAGACGGCCCGGTAATCGTAGAGCTGATTCTCCTGATAGTAACTGTTGACCGTGTTGATCATGACGGGAGTTGTGATCCGGACGCCGGAGAAGAAGCCTACGCCGATACCGATAATTGCGAACACGGCAAAAAAACGTCCGAAAGTATTGCGGATCTCGCGGATCGTCATTGTAGCCAGCATGTGTTTTTTTCTGCGCGAGTTCTTCATAAATTAAATCCTCGGTGAGTGCGTAACTGCCGGACGGGCTGCGGCGAAGGAGAATGCAGGGAGTGCGCCGCGCAGCTCGCGTGTGATTAAGGAGCGCGATTTACGTGCCGGCGGAAACGGCATTTGCCCCTTACCACTCGATTTCAGAGATGTCTACACGGTTCGAATTGAGATACATGTTTTCGATTTTTCCGCTCTTAACGGTGATGACCCGGTCAGCCATTGCGGTCAGCGCGGAGTTGTGAGTGATGACGACCACTGTCATTCCCGCCTTTCGGCAGGTGTCGTGGAGGAGGCTCAGGACAGATTTGCCCGTCTGATAGTCCAGCGCGCCGGTCGGTTCATCGCACAGGAGAAGCTTCGGGTTCTTTGCCAGAGCTCTCGCGATCGCGACACGCTGCTGCTCGCCGCCGGAGAGCTGGGCAGGGAAGTTCTTCAGTCTGTCCTTAAGGCCGACCTGCGTGAGGACCTCGGCGGGATCAAGGGGATCTTTGGTCAGCTGCGTCGCCAGCTCCACGTTCTCGAGCGCAGTGAGGTTCTGAACCAGATTGTAGAACTGGAACACGAAACCGATCTCGTACCGGCGGTATTCTGTGAGCTGTTTTCTGTTGTAGGCGGAGATTTCTTTTCCGTCCAGAAAGACGGAACCGGAGGTCAGAGAATCCATACCCCCGAGGATATTCAAAATGGTGGTCTTTCCGGCTCCGGAAGCGCCGACGACCACGCAGAATTCACCTTTTTCAATGATGAAATCCGCACCGTTAAGCGCAGGGATATCGACCTCCCCGCTTTTATATATTTTCTTCACATTCCGGAATTCAACATATGCCATACATTTGACCCTCTGAGATGTGCCATGCTGCCGCGGTGCGGGTCCTCTCTGCAAATGAAGGGCATCCCCGGCTGACATCTTCAAAACCGAATCCCTGCGGTCTTCGCTTCTTATATAATAGTATAGCAGAACCGCACCGCATTTTGGTGAACAAATCGTGAAGCGGCGGATTTCACTTTGCGCATCCATCACAGACTTATATCTTAGTGTGAGATGACCCCCGCCTCTATAGGCGGTGGGCAACAAACTAGTCTCAGTGGCGGGTGTCAATCCCCCACTGAGATATACGCTCCGCGAGGATGCGCAGGGATTCGGTTCTAACGCTGACCCGAATCCCGCGCCAAGTCTCGCGAGCGAGACTTGAACACTGGAGCTCTGCGACAGAGATCAAAAATCCCCTTGCGGAACTTCCTATAATAGATATAATATGTTACAAGTCTGGGCGCATAAACCTTCCTGCTATAATAATAGACTGCATAACGACCCGGATGAGGAAACTTTGCAGACACGGCACGGCTTAGCCGCCCAGCTGTAAATTTAAGGGGGATTAAGATGAAACGGAGGTTAATCACAAGAAGTACGGGAAAGTGGTCGGATTTTATTCCGCTCGCGCTGGTGCTGGCCTATATTATGGTCGTTGTGGGACAGCTCATCGGCAGTGGCGTCCTCGCACTGACCGGAGCCACAGATAAGCTTACCGCAATCGTGGGGGATGAGGACACGGCGAAATTTCTGCTCATGTATTTTGACTTTTTCGGCATATGGATCGCGTTTTTCCTGGCGACCGGTATTTTTAAGAATAACCGGCCGATGCTAAGGTCGCTTGCTTTCCGCAGGGACGGGGTGAACCTTCGCGGGGCAGCAGTTGGCCTGCTTCTCGGTTTTGCCGCAAATGGATTCTGCGTCATCATGTCCTGGATCCTCGGAGACATTGTTCTCTCCTTCAACGGATTCAATCCTGCGCTCTTTTTTGCCTTCCTTTTCGTGGTCATGATCCAGTCCGGAGCGGAGGAAATTGTCGACCGATGTTATCTGTACCAGAAGCTTCGCAGGGGTTACAAAAATCCGTGGATAGCCATCATCGGCAACGCGGTGGCATTTGCATGTCTGCACCTGCTCAACCCCGGGGTGACGGCGGTAGGCATCGCGCAGATCGTTGTCGTCGGAATTCTGTTCTCACTTTTTGTATATTACTTTGACAGCCTTTGGGCGGCAATCATGATGCATACCGGCTGGAATTTCTGCCAGAGCATTTTCTTCGGACTTCCGAACAGCGGAATCGTCTCCGCATACTCTGTGTTCAGGCTCGATGCCGCGTCCGCAAGAAACGGCATTTTCTACAATGTGAACTTTGGCGTGGAGGGCAGTGTCGGCGCTATAGTCGTTCTGGTCCTTATCGGTGTGATTATGGTCATTTTGGGGATTAAGAGAGGTAAGATGGAAGATCTCTGGAAAGAGATGGAAGCAAATGAGGAGGTATAACGTAAATTGAAATCTTTGAAAATTCTGGTATCCGCGATCCTGGCCGGTTTCTGCATCGGCCTCGGTGGTATGCTGTTCCTGGCACTTGACAATAAGGTCGTTGGGGCGTCCCTGTTCTCGACAGGACTGTTCGTGATCTGCACGAGCGGGTTTCACCTGTTCACCGGCAAGGTCTGCTACGCGTTTCAGAATGACGGGGCATATGCGGCATCGCTGCCGCTCATATGGATCGGCAATCTGATTGGTACAGGCGGCGTCGCGATCATTGTCCGGCTGTCGCGCGCAGCCAATCTTGCCGAAAAGGCCGCTTCGATCTGCGAAGTGAAGGCGGGCGACAGCTATCTCAGTCTGTTCCTTCTGGGGATACTTTGCAATATTTTCATTTTCATTGCGGTCGACGGTTTTAAGAACAACAAACATGAAATCGCAAAATATGCCGCGATCTATCTGGGAGTTGTGGGATTCATCCTGTGCGGCGCGGAGCACTGCGTGGCGGACATGTTCTACTATCACGTGGCCGGTGCCTGGTCGATGGATATGATCATCCGCCTGCTTGTGATCACAGCGGGCAACGCTGTCGGAGGAATTCTGGCTGAGCGCATGCGGACGTATGTCGTGAGTGCGTGAGAGGCAATTTGCCTGAAATCTCCACTTCTATAGAAGCTTCATCAATTGAATATTATGTAAAAAGGCTGCTTCGGCAGTCTTTTTTATTTTTTTGGGAACTTATAATGCAAAGATTCAGAGGTGTCATTTGCAAGGAATATTTCACATGCATACTCAAAATTGCAGGCTTGAAAAACATTGGAAATGGTTTGGAAATGAATGGGAAAGAATGACAAAAGACTGAAAATAATTAAATTATCTTGTGCAGTTTTTATCTATTTCTCTGCGCTTTGATTTTTTATAATCTCTTTATGTTAATCACCACGGTAGGACTTAAGGAATTAAGTATACATATCAAAACATCAAGGAGGAAACTAAAATGAAAGTTGGTTTTGTAGGACTCGGCATTATGGGTAGACCGATGGCTAAGAACCTGGTGAAGGCCGGTTACGAGCTGGTCGTCTATGACTTCAACAAGGCTGCGGTAGATGACCTTGTAAGCTGCGGTGCAGCAGCTGCAGGCTGCGGCAAAGAAGTCGCTGAGCAGTGCCCGGTCGTGATCACAATGGTTCCGAACAGCCCGCATGTCCGCGCGGCAGTTTTCGGCGAGAACGGTCTTGCTGAGGGCATGAAGGCAGGCGAATCTGTCCTCATCGATATGAGCTCCATCGACCCGGTCGAGAGCAAGAAGATTGCTGCCGACCTTGAGAAGATCGGCGTAGACATGCTCGACGCTCCGGTCTCCGGCGGCGAGCCGAAGGCGATCGACGGAACGCTTTCCATCATGGTCGGCGGAAAGAAAGAGACATTTGACAAGTATTATGACATGCTCATGGTCATGGGCGGCTCCGCAGTGTATGTAGGACCGATCGGATCCGGCAACGTAGCAAAGCTCGCGAACCAGATGATCGTTGCGATCAACATCGCTGCATGTGCTGAGGCATTTACATTTGCCGCAAAGATGGGCACAGATCCGGAACTTGTATATCAGGCGATCCGCGGCGGTCTTGCAGGCTCCACAGTTATGGACGCCAAGGTCCCGATGATGCTCGACGGCAACTACAAACCGGGCTTCCGCATTGCCCTTCACACAAAGGACCTCACCAATGCATTAAACGCAGCTCACGCGATCAATTCCCCGGCTCCGTTCACGGCTCAGGCTATGGAGATCCTTCAGTTCCTGAATGCGCATGACTGCGGCGCAGATGATCACGACGCAATCGTAAAATATTACGAGGCAATCTCCGGAACATCAGTCGTTAAGGAAAAATAAACAGTCTTTGAAAGCAACTTTACCCGGCAGGCAATCCGCCTGTCCGGGGAAGTAAGGAGGGAGAGTCTCAATGTTCGTTAAAAAGTATGGCGATATCTGCGTCAGCATCTTTTTCCTGGTCGTCGGCATTGCTCTTATCATCGGTGCCAGAACGTTCCCTAAGAGTGCTGTCGTAGAAATCGGTCCGGATTTCATGCCGACCGTCATCGGCGCAGTTATCACGATTCTTTCCGTCATTCTCCTCATTCAGAGCATTAAGGGCCTGAAAGAGGCGGTTGCCAGGGCGGAAGCCGAGGGTAAGGATGACAGCGATTATAAGCGCGTTCTTTTATCCCTGATCCTCTCACTGGTCTATGTGTTCGTACTCCAGCCTGTAGGTTTCATTGTTTCAACACTTGTCTACCTGTTCGGACAGATTTTCATTCTGGCTCCGGATGAGAACCGCACAAAGAAAGACATCATTCTCTACCTGATCATTGACGTCGTCTTTGTTCTCGTTGTTTTCTTCCTGTTCCGCTACGGATTCAAGATTGTCCTCCCGGCAGGCATCTTCACGATCAATCTATAAGTAGGAGGTATTTATGAACACACTATCATTAATGGGCTCGGCCTTCCTCAGCGTATGCCAGCCGATGTCACTTCTGCTTATGATCGCCGGTGTCGCAATCGGTATCGTATTTGGCTCCATCCCGGGTCTTTCCGCATCCATGGCGGTCGCCCTGATGCTGCCGATCACATTCACTATGGAAGCCTCCCTCGGTATGAACGTCCTCGTCGCCGTTTATATCGGCGGTATCTCCGGCGGTCTTATCTCCGCTATTCTTCTGAACATGCCGGGTACAGCGTCCTCAATCGCCACAACATTCGACGGACACCCGATGGCTCAGAACGGACAGGCGATGAAGGCTCTCGGCCTTGGTATCGTATTCTCGTTCCTCGGCTCCGAGTTCTCTTTCCTCATCCTGTCATTCTTCGCTCCGAAGCTTGCTGATATCGCTCTTCAGTTCACTCCGGCTGAGAACTTCGGTATCTGTTTCTTCGCACTGACGATGGTCGCCGTTCTTTCATCCGGCAACATGGTCCGCGGTCTTCTCGCAGGTATGTTCGGCCTTGTCTTCGCGACCGTAGGTATGTCCCCGATTGACGGTACTGCCCGCTTCACCTTCGGCCAGGTCAACCTGATGTCCGGCTTCGACACACTGACGACCCTGATCGGTATCTTCGCCGTCGCTGATATCTTAAAGACGGCTGAGAAAATGAAGGCCGGCGCAGCCAAGACGATCCCGGTAGAGAAGGTCAAGGGCTTCGGCTTCTCAATGCAGGAGTTTGTTTACCATCTGCCGAACTTCTTCAGATCCGCTCTGATCGGTACCGGCATCGGTATCCTTCCGGGTATCGGCGGTTCGACATCCGGTATGCTCGCTTACGTAACTGCCAAGAATATGTCCAAGAAGCGCGATGAATTCGGCAAGGGCTGCCCGGACGGTATCGTCGCAACAGAGTCCGCCAATAACGCCACGATCGGCGGCGCCATGATCCCGCTTCTCGTTCTCGGTATCCCGGGCGACGGCGTTACGGCCATGATGCTCGGCGGTTTCCTGATCCACGGCCTGTCCGCAGGTCCGCTACTCTTCGTCAAGAACGCTGATGTCGTTTACGGTATCTTCGCTGCCTGCATGGTCTGCGGTCTTATCATGCTCATTGTCGAGTGGATCGGCATCAAGGGCTTCGTTCAGGTCCTCAAGGTTCCGAAGCACATCCTGCTTCCGTGCATCCTGGTCCTCTGCGCAGTCGGCGCGTTCGCAACGAACAACCGTATCTTCGACGTACAGTCCATCATGATCTTCGGTATCATCGGTTATCTCTACAGCAAGTTCAAGCTGCCGACCACGCCGTTTGTTCTCTGCTTCCTCATCGGCAACATGCTTGAGACTTACCTGAGACGAGGCATCATGCAGTACAAGAGCTTCGGCGCGTTCTTTGCAAGACCGATCTTCGACGTATTCTTCTTCATCGCGATCGGCGTAGTTCTCTGGTCTGTCTACAAGGAGATCAAGGGCACAAAGAAGGTGGACGAGGATTAAGTTCTCCACTGGTGAATAAAGCCGCGGCAGATCTGCAATGATCTGCCGGACTATGAAAAAGGTTTCATTATCTTCTCGGCAGGGAAGTATTAAAAGAAAAAAGGAGGCACAAAATGAAACGTAAATTATTTGCACTTGCACTCACGGCAACCATGGTCCTCGGACTCGCTGCATGCGGCGGCTCCGACTCTTCATCAGCAGCAGCTCCGGCAGCAGGCGGCGCTGAGTCCTCAGCAGCAGGCGGCGCGGAGATGACCTCTGAGTGGGCACCGAGCGGCACAGTCTCTATCGTTGTTCCTGCAGGCGCAGGCGGCGACACAGACCTTACAGCCCGTACATTTGCACAGTATGCGAAAGAGCTTACAGGCGTTGACTTCATCGTTGTAAACGCTAACGGCGCATCCGGCTCTGTCGCATCCAACCAGGTCCTTCAGTCCGCTAACGACGGTATGACATTCCTGTATGGCCATACGCTTGTCAACGTTGCAAATATCGCCGGCATCACAGATTTCAATTACACAGCTTTCACACTTGGCCCGACATTCGCAAAGAATCCGGCTCAGGGTCTCTATGTCAACGCTGAGAAGTATGCTGACCTCAATGCTTTCATCGAGGCTGCAAAGGCTGCTCCGGGCCAGCTCAAGGCTGCTACCGAAGTCGGCGCATACACATACTACGAGCTTCTCGCTTTCGAGAAGGCTGCAGGCATTGACCTTGACCTCGTAGACGCAGGCTCCAACTCCGACAAGATCACAGCTATGCTTTCCGGCCAGATCGACCTTATGCCGGGCGCTTACCTGAACTGCAAAGAGTATATCGAAGCAGGTCAGTTCGTCTGCATCGGCGCTCCGACAGCTGAAGCTTATGAGATCACACCGGATGTTCCGGTCCTCAAAGAAGAAGGTATCGACCTTGTATATCCGGACTGCGACTACTCCTTCTACTTCCCGGCAGACACAGACCCGGCTATCATCGCTTACTATGATGAGCTGGTTGCCAAGGTCCTTGAGGATCCGGATGCACAGAAGGCTCTGACAGATCTTCCGGTCATGCCGTACTATCTGACATCTGAAGAGTCCGCTGCAAATGAAGAGACAATGTACAACACAATTAAAGAGATCGCTGACAGCCTTGCATAAGGATGCCGCTATCTGAACGGAACTGACGCACATAAATAGCCGGCGGGTCGGGACAGCCAGCCCGGCCTGCCGGCTTTTTATAAGCAGATGTTTCCGGAAGTTATCTGTCGTGACTGCCTTTCTTATAGAATAGAAAGCGGACGGCATTACCCGGACAATGGAGGAAAATATGAATACAGATTATATCAAGGGTGTTATCGTCCCCATTATTACTGTCATTGATGAAGATGAGAAGATCGACGAAGCCGGAATGCGCCGTCAGGTCGAGTTCGTCATTAAGGGCGGTCTTCACGGAATCCTTGCCTTCGGCTCCAACGGTGAGTTCTATCAGATGGAAGAAGACGAGATGGAGCGCGGCCTTGAGATCATGATAGATCAGGCTGCCGGACGTGTCCCGGTCTATTTCGGTATCGGCGCGATCAACACGAAGAAGTGCGTGCGTCTTGCCAAAATGGCAGCTGCCCACAACGTTGCGGGCATTTCTATTCTTCAGCCGATGTTCCTTAAGCCGACCGAGGATGAGCTCTATACGCATTTCAAGACGATTGCTGACGCTGTTCCGGATGTCCCTGTCCTCATTTACAATAATCCCGGTCGTACAGGCTACACTCTGAGCGGCGGTCTTGTTGAGAAACTTGCTCATCAGGTTCCGAATATCGTGGGAATGAAAGATACTTCCGGAGATATGACACAGACGGAAGAATTTATTCGCCGTAATCGCGATATCGATTTCAAAGTCTTCGGTGGTAAGGATACTCTGCTCTATGTCTCTCTGTGCTGCGGCGCAGTCGGCGGAGTGTGCACGGCGGGCAATTTCATGCCGGAGCTTATCACAGAAGTTTATAACAAATTTGTGGAAGGTGACCTTGAGGGCTCAAAAGAAGCTCAGTTCAAAGTGAATCCGGTTCGTCTTTCTATGGACGCGGCTTCCTTCCCGGTAGCAGCCAAGGATATGGCTAATCTGCGCGGCCTCGAGATCGGCGTACCATATCTGCCGAGCAAGCCGTCTCATAAGGCAGCTTATGACAATATCAAGGCAGAAATGGAAAAGGCCGGACTTATCTGATATACAAAGGAGACAACGATGAAAAGAATTATTACTAAAATGGAAGTTTTCCCGGTAGCCGGACATGACTGTATGGAGCTTAACCTCTCAGGTGCGCACGGACCGTATTTTACACGTAATGTTGTAATTCTGACAGCTGATAACGGCGACGAAGGTATCGGCGAAGTCCCGGGCGGCGAAAAGATCACCGACGCGCTCAACGAAGTGAAATTCCTTGTTGAGGGAAGCAACCTGGCAGAGTACAAGACAACTCTCCGCAAGGTCGAGGAATATCTCGCAGCCAAGGGTGAGGAAGACGTCCGCGGCAATCAGACATTTGACCTCCGTACAGGCGTCCATGTAAAGACGGCGATCGAAGCTCCGTGCCTTGACCTTCTCGGCAAGATGCTCGGCGTGACAGTCTCCGAACTTCTCGGCGAAGGCCAGCAGAGAGACCGCGTCCGCATGCTCGGCTATCTGTTCTTTGTCGGCGACCCGAACAAGACAGACCTCGAGTATCTCCATGAGCCGGATGCAGACTGCACATGGTATCGCATCCGCCATGAAGAGGCGATGACGCCGGATAAGATCGTTGAATTCGCCAAGGCAACAAAAGAGAAATACGGCTTCACAGATTTCAAGCTCAAGGGCGGCGTTCTCCCGGGCGACCAGGAAATGGAATGCATCCGCGCTATGAAGAAGGAATTCCCGGATTCAAGATTCGACCTTGACCCGAACGGCGGCTGGCTGCTCGAGCAGGCAGTAGAGTATGTAAAGGGCATGCAGGGCATCCTGACATACTGCGAAGATCCGTGCGGCGCTGAAGGCGTTTACTCCGGACGTGAAATCGTTTCCGAGTTCCGCCGCAGAACAGGCTTCCCGACAGCGACCAACATGATCGCTACGGACTGGAGAGAAGTCGGACACGCTCTGGAATCTCAGGCTGTCGACATCATCCTTGCTGACCCGCATTTCTGGACGATGGCAGGTTCTGTACGTGTCGCTCAGATGTGCCATGACTTCGGCTACACATGGGGATCTCATTCCAATAACCATTTTGATATCTCCCTCGCTATGTTCACACAGGTCGGCGCTTCCGTACCGGGCTTCTACAATGCTCTGGATACGCACTGGATCTGGCAGGAAGGCATTGAGAGACTTACCAAAGAGCCGCTTCAGATCGTGGACAGCTGCGTAACTGTTCCGAATAAGCCGGGTCTCGGCGTTGAGATCGACCGCGATCAGCTTATGAAGGCTCATCAGCTCTATATGGACAAGTGCTTCGGCAAGGGCGCAAGAAACGACGCTGTAGGCATGCAGTATCTCATTCCGGGCTGGAAGTTCGATCCGAAGAGACCGTGCCTTGTCCGCTAAGTTAATCTCTGAAACTACAGTTCTCCTGTGAGTTTTGATATGGCGGCCGCTGTGCATCCTCTTCGGAGGACGGCGGCCGGTAGAATAGGAGGGGATGCCCCTCCTATTCTGCTAATAACAGTTCAGACAGGCTGCGGCGGAGTTCTATAAACCGGCTTCAAGCATCACCTTCATCGAAAAACGCCGGTCCTCACCTCCGAACTTAAAGAATGCATTCGCATTCTTTGATCTCTCAGTCGGACCGACAATGTTTTTCTCACGAAGACGGATGCTTTGCTGCCGGAAACGAACTGAAAGATAAGTCTGTCTGAGCCGTTCCCCCTGCTATCAGACTTTCGGAGAAATGAACAGGTCCCGCGCGGACTATAAAAGACTGTAAGGAGGCGCATATGTCCAATACTCCTATTATTAAAGAAATGCAGGTCATTCCGGTCGCCGGATATGACAGTATGCTCATGACCTTAAGCGGCGCCCACGCACCGTGCTTTACACGCAATCTTGTCGTGCTCCACGATAACGCAGGCCACACGGGTATCGGCGAGATCCACGGCGGTGATTACACCTGCGACTGCCTTAACGCCATGAAACCGCTCGTTGAAGGCCAGCCGGTGTCCAATTACCGTGAAGTGCTTCAGAAGATCCACAAGATCGCAAAGAAATCCTCCGCGGACGACGGAGAGGGAATCCAGACGCTGGATATCTCCAAGCTGAAATTCGTCGTCAAGAGCGAGTGGGCGATCGAGTGCGCCATGATGGACCTGTTCGGCCAGTTCCTCGGCGTTCCGATGGCTTCTCTTATGGGCGAGGGCAAGCAGAGAGATGAAGTTGAGATGCTCGGCTACCTCTTCTATGTCTCTGACAAGAATAAAGTTCCCGCAGGCGACATGCAGTATCTCGATGAGAGCGACAGCAGTGATCCTTGGTTCAGACTGAGACGCGAGGAGATCCTAACTCCGGAGCGCATTGTCGAGGAGGCGGAAGCCCTTACAGAGAAGTACGGATTCAAGAACTTTAAGCTGAAGGGCGGCGTGCTCGCGGGTGCCGAGGAAAT
This sequence comes from uncultured Lachnospiraceae bacterium, assembly GCA_902788035.1. Lineage (GTDB taxonomy): Bacteria > Bacillota > Clostridia > Lachnospirales > Lachnospiraceae > Chordicoccus. The sequence continues at coordinate 39,818 of CADAIL010000043.1, forward strand.
GGAAGCCTGCAGAGCCCTCAAGAAGCGCTTCCCGGACGCGCGCATTAACATCGACCCAAACGGCGCCTGGAGCCTTGCCGAAGCGATCGACCTCTGCCGCGACATGCATGATGTGATCACCTACATGGAAGATCCGTGCGGCCCGGAGGCGGGCTATTCGAGCCGTGAGATCATGCGCGAGTTCAAGAACGCCACTCAGTTCCAGGTGGCTACGAACATGATCGCCACGGACTGGAGACAGTTCTATCACACAGTGAGCCTCAACGCCTGCGACATCATTCTCGCGGATCCGCATTTCTGGGGCTTTGACGGGGCGATCCGCATGTCCCAGCTGCTGACATCCTGGGGTCTTACCTGGGGCGTGCATTCCAATAATCATTTCGATATTACGCTGGCTGCATTTGCACAGGTCGGCTGCGCTGCTGTCGGAGATCCGGCTCCTATGGATACACACTGGATCTGGCAGGACGGCCAGAATCTGCTGCTTGACGCTCCGCAGATCATTAATGGCAAGCTGCAGCTTCCGGATGCTCCGGGTCTCGGTGTCCACCTCAACATGAAGCGTGTCGAGGAGGCCAACGCCCTCTATAACAGCATGCCGACGCACGACCGCGATGATGCCAAGGCAATGCAGTATCTGATTCCGAACTGGGTCTATGACCATAAGAAGCCCTGTCTTGTGAGATAAACTTATACTTCCCGTAGAACACATTCAGAGTAGTCTCGTCTTTGGCTGACAGAGGCTCGGTAAGTGGAAGTTTAAGGGAATTTGCTGAAAGATTTACATAATATTGTACTATAAGGGGCTGCCGCGGCAGCCCCTGCTTTTGATGAGTGATGGCAGTCATGATTGCTTGATCCCCCTGTCTCTACTGCCCGGGGAGCACTATTTTATTTATACTCCGGGGTGAATGGCCGTCGCTTTGGGTGAAATCAACCTTAATCGACTGAAAGCAAGAAAGCCTGCGGGCAGTCAACTAAGTTCAACCGGCGTTACACGACTGCCCGGGTGGTATGGAGGACAGTAGCTTTTGTAAAAACCACCTTTTATCTACTGCTGGCAAAAACCTGGCATAAGAAAGTCATACCGTCATCCAGTGTCAAAACCTGCAAACGTGACTGCTTTTAAGCTGGGCATTTTTTTGGGTGGTAAGCTGATTTATCGAAAAATGAGCCAGTGATACTGCCTGAGCATTGTATTTTGACTTATATAGGGCACTGCACATGAGGATTATTTTGCAAGATCGACTGCCGGCTAGTACAGCGTGACCTCGATAGAAGCGGTAGCTGTGACGAACGGCGAATGATTTGGATATTTTGTTGTTGATGCGGGCTTGACATGTTAAAATAATCAGTGATGGTCTAAAGATGCCGTAAATCGATACACGGGTGGTCTAAAGACCGAATGAAAAGTGTGGCAGAGACATATCACAAGGGAATGCCGAGGTTGGCCATGAAAGCCAGCGACCGCGAGGGGTTGCCCAGTCGGCAGTGATGGCCATGAAAGCCAGCGACCGCGAGAGGCTGCCCAGCAAGCCGTGATGGCCGACGGTCAATGGGAGCACAGCATAAGTCCCGGACTGAATGGATACATAGCTTTCGCAAGGAGGATTTTTCATGATAAAGGACAACAGACAGATTATATTAACAGGAGACCGTCCTACGGGCAGACTGCATTTGGGACATTACGTCGGATCGCTCAAGAGGCGTGTTGAACTGCAGAACTCCGGCAAGTTTGATGAGATATATATTCTGATCGCGGATGATCAGGCGCTGACGGACAATGCCGACAACCCCGGAAAGATCAGGGACAACATTGTTAACGTCCTTCTGGACTATCTGTCAGTGGGTCTTGACCCGGATAAGGTCACGTTCTGCATCCAGTCCTCGCTGCCGGCTCTGCATGCGCTCACATTCTATTATATGAATCTTGTCACGACAGCCAGACTGTCCCGCAATCCTACTGTTAAGGCGGAGATTGCGATGAGAGGGTTTGCCGATGAAGGGCTGCCGGCGGGATTTTTCACTTATCCGGTATCCCAGGCTGCAGACATAACTGCGTTTGATGCCAATATCGTTCCTGTCGGCGAGGACCAGCTGCCCATGATCGAGCAGACGCGCGAGATCGTTGAGAAGTTCAACCGCATCTACGGCGAGACCCTCGTGCTTCCGAAGGCTGTCATTCCTGAAAATGAGACGCAGCGCCGTCTCCCGGGCGTCGACGGCAAGGCCAAGATGAGCAAGTCTCTCGGCAACTGCATCTATCTCTCAGATACTGCTAAGACCGTAAAGAAGCAGGTCAACGGAAAGATGTTCACGGACCCGCAGCACCTTCGAATCGAGGATCCGGGCCACATCGAGGGCAACGTGGTGTTCACGTACCTTGACGCCTTCTGCAGGGACGAGCATTTTGCGGAGTATCTGCCGGATTATCAGAATCTTGACGAGATGAAGGAACATTACATGAGGGGCGGTCTCGGCGACGGCACCTGCAAGAAGTTCCTGATCAATATTCTTGAGGAGACGCTGGCTCCGATACGCGCAAGCCGTGCGCAGTGGGAGAAGGATATCGACAGTGTATATGATATCGCGCTTGCCGGCAGCGCAAAGGCCAGGGAAGTCACGAATGAAACGCTGGCCAGAGTCCAGAGGGCAATGCGGATTAACTATTTTGAAGATCGGTTGATAATCAAAGACTGGGAGAAGTTGCTTAAAGAGCAGAGATAAAAAAAGACAGGGGACTGTCGCAATAGTGAACAGCCCCCTGTCATATTTTTGCTTTGCCTTCGGTAATTTATCTGGTATAAACTTTGTGATCAAGAAGTCGGCAGTCGTGATGCGACGCTTTGACCTTTGATGACTGATTGCCTCCATTCCTGCTTTCAGTCGATTTAAGATGATTTCATTGAAAGCTACTGCCCTCAAAATCACCCGGCAGTCATGAAGCAAGGTTTTGAACTTTGACGACCGCCACCCACTCAGTATCAATGATCGTCCGGATAGCGGCCGACAGAATCACCTGCCTCGGAACCAATGATCGTCCGGATAGCGGCCGACAGAATCACCTGCCCCGGAACCAATGATCGTCCAGATAACGGCCGACGCCGTCCATCGCCACGTTGTAATCCGTGACAGCATTGGCGACCGCCTTTGTCTCGTCGGACCCGTTTTTGAGACATACACCCCAGCCGGCTTTCTCGAGGAGCGAGATGTCATTTTCAAGAAGAATAGGCAAGGATTCTCGGTAATTCAATTGCCGAGAGGAATTGCCCCTTTTTTATCTATTAATACGAACAAATGTTTGCTAACATGCGTTTGGTGTGATATGATAGATGTATGAAAACAAATATTGTTAGATACAGGACCTGTGTGTAATATTAACTACCATGTGGTATGGTGCGTGAA
>CADAIL010000044.1 GCA_902788035.1 uncultured Lachnospiraceae bacterium
ATGCAGTTTATCGATTATGACCTTTCCAAGGCAGAGCAGCCGCTTGCGGAATACCTGACCTGTCTGGATACCGGAAAGGACGCAAAAAAACAGCTCCTGATATCGGCTATCACGGAGCTGCAGCAGATGCATCCCTATTTTCATTTCTGCCGCGAAAACGCAGCCTGGCTTCTTAACCGCATCTTCGCCGGGTATATTAAAAGGAAGTTTGGCAAAATGGATGATCAGGAGCAGAAGGATCTGTTTCTGAAGGTGGCCGTCACGGATTACAGTATCTATGCTGACCCTGACAGCATCTTCGATTACAGCCTCGATGCCGGGGAGGAACACATCCTCGATCATCTGTATAACCTGCAGTCTGATATCGCCGAGTGGGTATTCCTGACCATCGATAACACGAACCCCGTGCTGGCAGGGTTAAGTGCCAAGCGCCATTCAATGCTCTATGCTCATGTTGCATGCAAAGGCATCTACAACCCGGAACTGAGCCTGACAACTGACTACGCTACCACTCCTTCTCCGCGCATGAGGAAAGAGATCGCGCAGTGGGAATTCAGCAATCTGGACGGCGACGACGGGGATCACTTCACACAGTTATACAGGGAACTTGATCAGCTTAGGAAAAAACCGGAGGGAGCTATCCCTGCTTCCCTGCAGGAAGTCATTGACGCCACGTCCGATGCCAGCGATGACTGCAATACGATTACTTACACACTTTCCGGCTTTTCTAATCTTCTGGAGCTGGAAGTATTCCAGATGGTCCATTCCGATATCAGAATGAAACGATGCAAGAACTGCGGCAAATATTTCATTGTTGACAAATCCAACCAGGAGTACTGTTCGCGTCTCGCACCGGGTTCTTCCAAGCTCTGCACAGAAATCGGCCGCATACGTGTGTATGGCAGAAAGATGACCGGCGACACTTCGGCCTCCGGTCTGTATCGGAAATCTTATAAAACTCACTATGCCCGCGTACAGCGCGGACAGATGAGCGAAGATGCCTTCGAGATATGGAAAATACAGGCGCAGGAAAAGCGTGATCAGACAAAAGAAGGAGAACTGGATATGTACGATTACGAGGAATGGCTGAAGCAGTAAGCCAATATCCCCGTGATAACAAAAAGGCCTTCGGAGTTGCCCTTTTTCGCTACCGAAGGTCTTTCTGCATAGGTATTAACCTGTGGTGTATTTCCTCTTTACCGCCCGATTCCCCAGACTCGCAGCTGTGGTCTTCACCCAGCCATTCGTATACTGCGCCGTAGTAGCAGGGCTTTCCGGGGCTGTTCCAGTAGTATCCTGTAATGACTACCTTATCCGAAAAGGTGAGCATCTTGCCGTCCATGCCCCAGAAGCGGCTCTCAAGGTCTTCCGGGGTTGAGGGGCTTTGCAGGCGGTATGTTCTCATTGCTTCTGTGATTGTCATGGTCTTGTCCTCCGTTCATTTTCGTACTGTATATATCACTCTGATCGGAGGAAATTGCAAGCAGAAGATAAAATAAAGCTGCACAAAGATCTTTGGGCAAATACAGCGCCGTAGGGCTGCATCACTCCTCTGGTTCTTCTGTCCTCCTGGCTTGCCGTTTCCCCTTCTGCCGTGCATAAAAAGCAGCCGCTGTGGCCTGATTCGGAAATGCACTGTGTCCGCTCAGGCGTTGCAATAGGATTTGCCGCGTGTGTTTATGCTCCGAGCCGGTGAAACCAAGGCGAAGGAGAAATGTTCTGAAGGCGTACTTCTCTGATTCTACTGGCTTCTCTGTTACCGTCACCCGCTTGGCTCCCCTCGCCATTCTGATGAGCGCAGTCAGGAATTCCTGATATGCTGTAATCTCATTGAAGCCGTCAGGGCTCACATCCTCCGGCAGTTCATTCCACCATGGGAAGGATATCTGATATTCCGTTGTGGTTATTGTGAGCTGATCTGCGTTCAGAGCCTTCTTGATGAGGGTAGGTTTGGAGGCTATGATCTTCTCGAGTTTCTGGAGGACGATTTGTGTAATCGGCTCTCCGCTGCTCCCGCTGTCAAGTGGGAAGGAGATGATCAGACCAGTGGCTTCAGGGGAGACGGTATTCACTGCTGCGTCTTCTGTGGTCACAGCATATTCCACCGGCTCCTCCGCGCCGTAAATCCTGCTCCTGCAAGAGCCACCGCGATTCTGTTTACCAATTCTTCATCCTCTGCAATCAACTCCCCAATCTTGCTCACCTTGATATCACCGATCACATAAGCACATTCCGGCATCCGGGTGTAGATCGGCTTTATTTCGGTCACTTCCCCGATCGCAGCCACCATCCTTTTCCGTTCTTTGCCTGTTACGTTGTAGTTCAGCTTCATAGTGTACCTCCTTGTTTCGCAGGCTCTTGACCTACTTTTTTCGGTACTGTATTAATCACTCTGAAGTCGTGATATTGCAAGGAGATAATGAGTTGATTATGTGACAAAGATAAGCATTGGCGATTGTGCAATTCCGCTTTTTCGCACAGCGCAGTTGTACCGTATTAAAGTATTCGGATATAAGAAACGACTCCATGAGCTTTCACACTCACAGAGCCAGTTTCTTTTGTTCTTATATTCTCCTTCTCTTCCTCATCACCAAACCAGCTCCGGCGATGCCTGTTAGCATGATGCCGAGGAGGTAGAGTGCAGTGGTTCCGGGGCCGCCGGTATATGGCAGGGGAACACCAGGCGTATTTTTCACTGCGATGGTCGTGTTATCGTCCAGGAGTGATACGCCGGAATACGTTTGAGGATTTCCATCTTTATCGGTAAGCTTTACTGCTCCGTCGGCCACACTGAAATAGATCTCCTTCGTCAGAATAATATAGCCTGCAGGAGCGTTGGTCTCTGTCAGCTGATAGGTGCCGCTGGACATTCCGGTAATAGTTATTTCCGCATTATCTGTAAGATCTATCTGCCCTCCTTCTCCGAGGCCATATTCTGTGACATTCACATATATGCCCTGATCATTTTTCCTGCGCAGCAAAAAGCTGGATCCGAGCAGTTTATTACCCGCTTCATCTGTCTTTCGGATGGTAATGCCGACGGGTGTATTCACAATGCTGATCTTATAGGAAACAGCGCCTGGCACGGAAGTATCTTTAGTCAGCCAGTCCGAATATTCGCTGTTAAGGATCTGTACGGTTCCGTCCGCACCGATTTTGAAGCACAGGTCGCCGGCCAGCTTCTTATAGCCGCTGGGCGCCGCCTTTTCTCTCAGGTAATATGTACCTGCCCCGAGACTCATCGTAACAGTCTCGAGAATGCCCTCTTCATTTGTCTCAAGATCTTCATAACCGATCTTTGGATTGTAAGCCGGACGCAGATTCCCCTCACTGTCCAGAACCTGATCATACAGCGCAAAATGAACGCCGCTTAACGGTGTCCGTGTACTGCCGTCATCACCGACCTTTTCAACCTTCAGTTCCTGCACAGTGCGGTTTTTCACAGTGATGCGTGCCATGTTCTCAGCCGTCGCCGGAGCTGCTGAGTAGAAGCCTTCAGGTCCGCTCAGCGCAATGAAATACGTTATATCTCCCACCGGCACAGTCAGATCATAGTTTTCAGGCTTTGTCGTCGTCACTGTGATCGTAATCGGTTCATCCAGTGCCGTATACCCTGTCGGCGTTTTTATCTCGTCAAGTGTATAGACTCCGGGGCTAAGATAAGCTGTAGTAACCAAACCTTCGCTGCCGGAGGTATAGGATGCTGCCGCCACATTGTTTCCAGCTGAATCCTTCAGTGTAAAGACTGCACCTGAAAGGTACTCTGTTCCGTCCCAGTTTATCTTGTATATATCAATACCTGGCCGGGCGTTCGTGATTGTATCCATGCGGATATTGCTGTTGCGTCCGTTGAACGAACCGATATCATAGCTGACACTGTAGCTTTCATACCGATGCTCACCTCCGATGGGTGTGCATCCGATCACTGTGTTTCCGGAAACCGGAGTAATGGTCTCAAATCCTTCAACAGCGCCGGTATCAGCATCTACTGTATAGCTGCCGGTCAGTGTTACCTCGCGCACTATGTATTCGTCAAAGCTGTGAATAACTGTACTGTCATACTCATCACGCAGATCCGGGAAAAACCAGTAAGCCTCCGTCTCACTGTTTGTCAGCCGCCGGACCGTTCCGCCGACAGGCCTGACAAGCCCGCCGTTTTCATCTTTCAGATACACAGCCAGAAAGATGTCGTCATGTTCCACAAAGTCCTTGTCCGTCCATACTTTTTTCGCCGACAGACCCCAGCCCTCCTGATTGCGGACATCAATCATGGGAGAATCCGTCTTTGACGCAATCGTGTCGCTGATGGGTTCGGCGGCAGCGGTACTTCCATCCGTCAGTTCATACCGTCCGTATGTGCCGTTTTCGGTATAATAGACGTATTCGCTGCCTAAATCCGTGCGGACATAGCCATCGGCTGCCCGGCGGGTATAGCCCCTCGGGATCCCTCCGTCACGCTCTTCAATCTTGTACTTTGTGCCGACGATCAGATCCCGCACCTCCACCGTATATCCGGCGTGGATGTTCGAGATGGTACCGTTCATGGATGTTGTAAAGACGATGGCGGCTTTTTCGGCGCTGCCCAGTGTCGCCAGATATTCTTCTAAACCGCCTGCGCCTTCGTAACTCGTGTACGGAAGCGATTCAAAAGCTTTTGTCCCGGAATTCCATCTGCAGTAGTGCCCGGCCGGATCCTTAACAAGATAGGAATACATATTCGCAGGCGGAATGCTGTTCTGATCTGTATACTCATTGCCCAGATAGAGCCGGAAGGTAAATGTTTCCTCAATGGCAGCCGCCTCTGTATCTGTGAGCAGTTCATCAGACGTGCCGTAAACCTGCTTCCGGAATGCCAGTGTACGCATAACATCGGGAGCCATCTGGTTTGTATACTCCACTCTGGGTCTTTCTTCTGTTGTCTTATAGTCGATGCCGAAATCCAGGCACGTCTCTCCCTGACCAGCCTGTGTTCCCGTGTCTGTGTTGTTATAAAGCATACCGTTCCCAGTGATATCTGTGCCGTTCACGAAAACATGCTCATATACCTGGGTGTTCACACCACATTCGACAATCTTATACTGATACGTATCCTCGGGGAAGTTGAGAACTGCCGTCTCCCCTGCCCTGAGCAGAAACACATTGTTATACACCTGTCCGTCTATGGACATGCTGTCTTTGTATGGAATAAGTGTATTGGTTCCCTTATAGGCAGCATATTCCGCGCCGGTAAGATTAGCATTCGAACTCGGCTGCTCCAATAAAACAGGCTGCGTGTAAGAATCCACTATACGCTGCCCGTTTCCATCCAGCGCATAGCTGCCGTCTTCATTTGTCCGGTACACAGCTTTTGCATACCAGATCTGATAGGGATACTGTATCAGCTTATTCGAACTGCTGCTCGTTCCGGTAAGCTTCTTGGTCAGCTCAGCCGTTCCGGGCTTAACGGAAGCGAGATTGAAGCGCATCTTCAGATTGGACGCTCCGGCTCCGCGCTCCATATAAAACATCTTCATCTGATGATTAGTATAGTCCTTAAAGGTATAAACTTCATTTCCTTGTGAATCCCTTAAGACATTCCCCTGATCATCAAACTTCTGCTCAAAGATGTTATTTACATACTCGTCAGCTTCAGCCGCTGTGTGTCCCCGGGACACATAGTTGTCATAGAAGATCGTCTTAAGAGTTGTCCACGTCCCGTTGACATTGACCTCACCTGTACGGAAATTCACGGAACCGGGCAGGGCACTGTGTATGCCGCCCAGATCCAGAACCAGCTCCTCATCCACATAAAGCCAGAAATCATCATCTCCGGTAAACTCAAAGATGATATCATGGCCCCAGTTATCAACACCGTCCGGAGTCTGGGTAAAGCTGGCAGATAACTCCATGCCGAAGAAATAGTCCGCATCCTTCTGCGGAATCAGATACAGCGGCTCGCCCTTCCGGGGATCTGTGTCCGAAAGCTCCTGCCCGCGGACATTGTAACGGTTTGTGATTATGTTCCCCTGGGAATCCGTTGCATAGCCGGTTTCGGGGCTGATATCGTTGTAAGGCATAAACTGGCCGTGCGCCCTGGTAGGTCCTGTACTTGTACCGATCGCGCCAAGCTCGTTATAAACCTTGAATGTTCCGTCCTCATTCAGATGTGCGAAGTTCTGCGTACTGTCGTATTCAAAATAGCCGCTTTCGTTATAGACACTCTGAATGAACAGATGATTGGCAGGTGTCATATTTGAAAAGAGTTCTGACAGACTTCTGCCTTGCTCTCCGGTATGCGCTGTAGTCACAGGATATCCATTTGTCAGATCTGTAGAAAGCAATCCTGTATCCGGATGATGCTGATCCCACGGATGCGCTCCAAAAAATGGATTCTGTACGGGATCACGGTCATTCAGGAGCGGCGTATTATTGAAATCGACCATCCTGATGCTGATGCCATGCTCGTTGTTGTCTACAGTCGTAACTTCCGAAGTGGAACCTGCAGTCTCAACAGGGGGCGCTATCACAGCAAAGTAAAAATCATCGGCATCATCTAACGGACAGGTAACAACCTTAAGTGTGCCATCTGCATTCCGTTCTATTTTCAGACCTGAATATGCATATGCATTGTCATCCCACGCAACGATGGTTGTATAATCAAAACCTTCACGGCGTCCGTTCAGATTGATACCGACAGTCTGATCGGAAATGATGCCTTCGGACTGAGGAACCAGATATGTCCCGGAGTAGGCAGTGTTTTCCAGTTCATAATAATAGTTCGGAGTGCCGTCAGTATTGGTGTATTCCGTGAACTCCCAGAGAGCCGAATTGACCTTATTGCCGACCCAGTTGATCCTGTCGCCGCTGTCGTAGACACGCACAAGCGAGCCGTCATGGTCCACGGCGTAAAACTCATATTTTTTGGTGGTTTCGTTCCAGACTCGCGTATAGATCACGACTTTGGTTTTTTCCGACTTATAAACGACATTGCCTTCGTCGTCCTTCAGGATTTCACCATTGTCATCCTTTTGAGTCGCGCTGAGAATATCGTCACTGGCACTGATTTTGCGGGCAGAATATTCAACAAAGTCTTCATCTGTCAGAGTGGATTTTTCAACCAGATTCAGCCAGGTGGAAGCGCCGCTGCCATTCGCAGCATTAAAGCCATTTGCAGCACTTCCCGCATAGTTCAGCGAATAGCCGCCGGCTGTGAAATGCCATTTGCCGCTGTTGGAGCCCGTTCCGGGCGTGGCTTTGATGACAGATGCATCGGCCGGCGTATCGACCAGTGTCACATTGCTGCCGCTGATACTCAGATATTTGACGGCTCCATCTACCGTCGTCATAATATAGTACTTGTCTTCAATAACGGATTCGAACGTCCACGCCTGAATATCACTGTTCTCGGCAACGAGAAGGTTTCCGCTGTTGGTGAGTACGTCACTGCGTATAAGCATATCGACGCCTTCAAGACGTTCCTGGCCGCTCACTGTCTTGCCTGCTGCAGACACGCCTGCCGCCGTAACGGAATCATCGTTGTAGGCGATGCCGAAGGTTTTGCCGTCCAGCCCGTATGGATCATTCTCCGCAGTATAATAATAGCTGAGTGTAACTTTCGCAGTATACTGATCTTTTTTTAGATTATATCCGACGAAAGCGCCCTTTCCGGGGTCTTTATTATTTCTGTTCCACCAGTATTCATTTGAACCGGGCAACTGTGCCGAGATGTAAAAGTTATTGCTGTTGCCATTTTTCTCTATCGTAAAAGCAGTCCCGTCCGATTCTTCTGAGACAAGCGTCAGGCCGGCGCGGCTGCTGTTGCCGCTGACACTTGTCAATTTTACATAGTTTTTTACTCCGTTTTCGTCTTCAACATAGATTTTAAATGTATCTGTTCCCTCCACCCTGCTGAAATAAAACTTTGCAGCCAGATCCTCAGGGACAGAATTATGCTGGCCGGGTGTTGCAACCAGACCGTCTCTGTCACTGTTGTTCGTTACATTATGTGCTAAATCGCCGGTGAGATAATACCCGTTGTAGCTTACATAAAATCCGTTTTCACCGAGTTCCTCAATCTGATCCAGTGAATTTGCCGTATACCAGCCGGTCGATATGATAGCAGCCGGTTCCGGCGCATCCACAATCGAATAGACGCTGAAACTGTCTGCCTGAAAACCTACCATAGAGCAGGCTTCACCATTTTCAGTGATGCTATCGATCGTTTTGCCTTCCTCTTCCCCATCTGCAAAGTGCACTACGTTCAGCCATTCACTTATGCTGTCCGCCAGTTCAATGCGTATGTCAACAGCAGTACCTGCCGCAGGCTGATACTTGATGCCGGGATCGTCCCTGCCGATTATGCTGATGTCGAAGAGACGGATATAACCGGCGCTGCCTTCCTCCATTCCAAGGGCATTCTCGGTCTTTGATACATACTCGCCATACAGTTCGGAATCTGCCGAAATCTCTTCAACGGCCAGATCAGCGTCAGCCGGAATGCCTGTTTCGGCTCCATAGGTCGCAGTAATGCGATAATTATGTCCGTCAGATGCCAGTACAATCTTCTCGATCGTTGTTCCGACAATGACATATACAGAGGATCCGTCTGATGCAAATTCAATCGTCTGACCATCCACAGTATTCTCAACTAAACAGCCTTCGTCTGCGCCATCAGCAAAGTTCACGACATTGAATTCACTGTCTTCCTCAGCATCTGAAAGCGCTAATCGCACATCAACCGTCGTCCCCTGCGGCTCTACCTTTTCGCCATCCTTGACGATACTGATGTCAAAAACTCGTGCATACGAAATAAGCCCGGCATTTAGTCCGAGCGTATCTGACGTACTGTCAATATACTCATCGTATTTTGTGCCCCCATCCGAATCAGAAGCTTCCTGATTATGTGTAATCTCCTGAACTTCAAGACTTGCGCCGTCCGGTATCCCGGCCTTATCATCGAAAGTTACAACCGTCTCATAAGTATCACCAACGGCTGAAAGTTCATATACATTTACCGAATGCTCCGAATCGCTATTCGGGGTTTTCTGCATATGTATTTTCGGTTCCTGGATTGTTATACCATCTGATACAGGCTCATCTGGAGTATCTTGGTCATCGTTAGTACTATCGGCATCGTCTAGATAAAGCCCTGACACGTTCCCGACATTGTTTTTATCCACACTAATGGCCGGCAGAATCAGATTGTATGTCGTTACGAAAACACACACTGATGCCAAAAACATGACCACGCGCCTCCATCTCCTTAAGAACCGAAGATTTTTCAGTATTCTATTTAAAATAGAGAGAAAACGATTCATAGGATCTGTCTCTTTCGCTTGTGTTAATTCACTGTAGATAAGTTGATGCGACATTCTTCATATCAGCGTATAAAACACCTAATTAAAGTATATACTTGCATATTTGTCAAATGTCAAGTGAACACTCTGTGTTCAATTCTTATTCTTATTCTTATTTGTTCTTTCATTCAGCGTTTAAGACAAAAGATGAGCCGGAATTCTTAAAATATCGAATTCCGGCATTGAAAACTCATCATTTTATTGACTGGATATTTATAGCATCAACATGAGAGTAGCATGAGCACTTTTTCTGACTGTCGCAGCAGTTACTCTGGCAACCTCATGCTGATATTTGAAAATTCTGCCCCGCCTGACTCCGCAAACACACCTATATGTGCACCATCGATTGAATGACGAATCCGGGAACTTAGCGCCTTCATATCATCGACATAGAGGACAACGATCTCGTTTTCGCAGACCAGGGTGACATGGTGGACTTCATTGGCTGAAAAATCGAATTTAGTGAAAGCCTGTGGATCAAACCTAGATAAATCTGCAATCTCATATCCCTCATAGTGAAGGAGTCCACGTTTCGCGTCCAAGCAGAGGACTGTCCAGGTCTCATCGCTCTCACTCCCGCCGAAGGCAAATCCAGCACATCCGTCTGCATCCAGAGTTACATCGCACTCAAGCAACATGGTTGCGGGTCTTGTTCCCATATCAGCTAGAGCGCCTTCCGAGAGGGTAATCGTGTTGTTCTTGATCTTCACGCTGCCCTCTTTTTTTACAGCGGCAAATTGCTTCTCGGTAGCAAAATAATCCTCGAATGAAGCAGGTTCGCACACGCCCAATGTCCCGTCCTCACGCTGAATCAGCTGATGATTAAGGACATTGCCTGCCCACTGGTAAACACCTGAATCGCTTGAGAGTCCTGCACGTCCAAGCCATCCACACAGATATCGATTGCCGTTCAGCTCTGCAGTCTTTGCTGCATAGAAGATAAAATTATTGCCGTCAAGTACATTATCCTCGGGAACGGTAAAAGGCCCGTTCGGTGAATCGCTCATTGCGTAATATGTTACACAGTCCCAGCTGTATGTGAGATAATATGTCTCTCCCATACGGAACACATCCGGGCACTCCAGCATATACTGTTCCTTCGGTGCGAAAATCGGTCCCGCAAACTCCCAGCTCTTAAGGTCGGTAGATGTGTACTTTGCGACAACACCGCCCAGTGTGTTCTCTCTTGCCGCGATCAGCATCCAGTAGCAGTTCTCCTCTTCCGACCAGAACACCTCCGGATCACGAAAGTCATCTTTTGAATAATTCTCCGGGCTGTAGAACGTGTCCTCCGGAATCTTTGTCCAGTTCTCACGGTCAGTGCTGGTGGCATGCATAACACATTCCTTACCCTTACCACTGTTCCCGGTATCATTGTGACCTGTATAGAATAGATGATAGAGACCTTCATTGTCACGCATCACCGAGCCGGTTCCAATCGCGGGATCGGGATCTGACATGAGGCCGTAATTTAGCACCATACCATGATCTGTATAGGAGCAGAGATCTTTCGTCGAGTATTTATAAATTGGGTGATAACCCTGACCGTTGTGGTCAGTGTCATACAGATAATACAGTTCCAGAGTCCCATCCTCGGTCACATAAGGCATGGTGTCTCCAACATAGGCGCCTTCCGGGCAGGGATATAGAGAATACTCCACCGGTGAATAGGGCTCGTCCGGGAGAGTGGTCTGTCCGCCACAGGCCGAAATCAGGATGACGAGCAGAATCAAAACAGACAATAACCGCACTTTTCTCATAGGGCTTCCTCCATTTTCAACATACGTGGTCTTCTTAAACCGTTGCCTTCGGGTATCCGTCTTACAGCATCGACAAATGATGTAATACCTGTAAAAATTATACACATTGTGCATTTGACAATCAACAATTCATTCAAAAATATGTGCATATAGAAAATTATGTAAAATAAAGCGTGCATATGCACGCTTTATCCTATCCAACTATATGGTTACATGTGAAGGCATCCGATACTGCTACCACAAGTCTGTATGAAATCAAGACACATAAAAACTGATATAGCTCCTGTCATCAAAACTCTGATTTCCGTTTATCACTCCCTTCGTTCCACGAAGTTCATGAATACACAGAGGGTCCTTATCCAGCAGGTTAAATAAATACTTTTCCGTTTCTTCAAGTGTGTCAAACAGAGCAGGATACCCATCAGAAGCCAGAATTATGCGGTCACCCGGCTTCACGTGATATATAACAATATTGTCTGTGCAAATGTCACCACCATTAATCACATCATACCCAAACTCACCAGCCTGATTCGCCATAACGGGGAATTCCTTTAACAAAGGTAGTATAGCTTCTCTTCCCGGATCCTCAACTGTTTCAATAACATTTTTCAATCCATACAACTCAGTATAAAAGGCTCGCAAATCTGATAGCAGCTTATCACCCGCCCGGGTATGCTTATATAGCACATTATTAATCTTTACACTGCAGTCACCGAAGCACCACACTTCTCTCCGATGTACACTGTAGATAATAGCACTGACTTGGAGCCTTTCTTCGGGAGGTAACTCTTCGAAGGATACACCATTTTCAGCATAGCACTTTTTAATTACATCGTTTAAATATGAAATCAGCGAAGATGGGCTAATACTCGGTTCTACATTTCTCATCGCTTCGCAAAGCACCCGTGATGCATATACATCTCCGGGCATTCCCTCCCACAACCGCTTTCCCTTTGGAGTGGCTCCATCGAACACTGCCTTGAAGTGCTGACTATTGAAGATATGATCTCCATTTTCATTCATCGTACCATCTTTTCCTACACATAATGATTCGTCAGGATATTTCATCATGCTCACATTCCTCCGCATGTCCAGCTGATCCATGACCATTGTACCAAGTCGCTAGCGCGACGGCTACTCGACTTCTCAAAATCGCAACCTTTTCTATAAAAAAGTAGCGGCTTTTTTGTTCTTAGTTTATTGTTAAAGTACCCCTACTCACACAATAAACAAAACAAAATCACCACTACTTATGTTCAGTTTATCATGCTTTTCAACCATCAACAACCGGTTTTTTATAATGTCCAGGGCACCTCCCTGAAAATCATCTGTAACTGTTGACTTGATTTTCAGGAGGTTCCTAATGGATTATTTAGAAAACTACAAAAAGATGATTTCCCTTCGTGGCCTGACTGACCACACCATGACTTCTTACTGCACCTACGTTACTGCCTATCTGGACTTTGTCGCCAATACTCTTCACGTACAGCCTTCCGAAGTTGGGTATCCCGATATCATACGGTTCCTGGACAGCCTGAAGGAAGAACGCGGTCTCTCGGACAGGACGATCAATTGCGCGATTTCCCAGATCCGTTTTTTTACGATGTACGTCCTTCACAAGCCCTGGGACCCGACGCAGGTCCCCATGCGCAGGTTCGACACCTATCTCCCATATGTCCCGTCACAGGACGAGACCAGACAGTTCATCTCGACCATGACGGACATCAAGCAGAAGGCTATGGTCGCCCTTATGTATTCCTCCGGCCTGAGGATCGGTGAGGTCTGCCGTCTCCGTTATGAGGACATTCAGCGCAGGAACATGCGGATCCATATCGCACATGGCAAGAACCGGTCCGACAGGTACGCCCTCCTTTCCAGCGCAGCCCTTGATATCCTCACACAGTACTGGTTCACCTGTGGAAGACCCACCGGGTGGCTCTTCCCAAAACAGACGGACCCCTCCCGTCCCATCGACACCTTCTTCCTGTCGCGGCATATCCGTCGCCACGAAGAAGAACTCGGATGGCCCAGGAGGCTCACCTGCCATTCATTCCGCCATTATGTAGAGAGTTTTTAAATGGTGAGTCTTTGCCAAAAATACGGCAAATCTGCTCTTTTATTGTCAAACACTCACCATTTTATATTTACACCAAAG
>CADAIL010000045.1 GCA_902788035.1 uncultured Lachnospiraceae bacterium
ATTTTTCCCATTCAGTATCATCGTTTCGAGCAGGGACTCTCCGAAATCCAGCTCCCCCATCAGATGACCAAGGTCTTCATAAATATCCGACATGATTTCGACGTCTTTTAACAAAAAGAGACCGACATGTGCGGCCTCGTAAAGATTCTTATGTTGTTGGATCTGATTCTTCCGATTGGGCGGCATTCTCGCTGATGTGATCGAGCATCAGTTTGTACAAACGATCAATGTCAGCAAAGAACAGGCGGATGCCGCGCTTGTTTAAGCGAAGATTATTCTGAAGGCAGCTGACAATAAGTTTGCTGGTACTTTCGTGGAGTGTCAGCGGCTTACCCTGACTGGTATGTATGTGATCAAAGTAGTCAGATGTTATTGGGAAGGCGTTCTGCACAAGAAACGCAGCGTCTTTTCCTCCGCATTTGCCGAGGACAATTTTGGTGCACTTTCCATATTTGGCCACCTGCTTCTGGTAGATTCCCTGGAATTTGCTGTATCGCGATGAGACCGGAACCATCCAGAAAATATCCGCGTTTTCAGAATCCCTGATTGCGAGGTAATGGGGACGGTAGCCGCCGTTCTCATAATTGGACATGAGTGTGTCCTCATTTGCAAGTTCAAAATAGCTGTCACTGATGTGATAGAAATATCCTTCAGATATGATCATAAGGTGTCTCCCATGAAAGAACCCCACCTCCGCAAAGGGAGATGGGGCCAACATTTTCGTACCGAATAATTTGTTCCTCGCACCATCGGTAAGCGAGAACATTTTCGCATCGAATAACTTATATCCCGCACCATCGATAAGCGGCAACATTTTCAATTCCGGGAGAGCATCTGCTCTCACTTCATATTATACGCGAAATAGCCGGAATTGCAACTGAAAAATTGTAAAGATACCGTGAACGCACATGACGAAGGAAAGGAGGCGCAAAGAGAATGGCAAACCGGATCAAGGGCCTGACCGACTGGGGATGAGTTTGATGACCTGAGAGCCAAAGCCCGTGAAATGGGAAGTAAGACAAAGTTCTCCGCATTCGGCCTGTCGGCAAAGGACTCCGGGCACTTCGCGGATATCCTTGCTGCCGCCAGCACCAATGCAAACACGAACGTTTCAATGCTCGGCGAGTCCTTTAAGTATGCAGCGCCGGTCGCCGGTTCCCTCGGGATCAGTGCAGAAGATACCTCTGTGGCGCTGGGCCTCATGGCAAACGACGGTATCAAGGCATCGCAGGCGGGCACATCGCTCCGGACGGGTCTTAACGTGATTTGCAGAAAGATCATCTACTTCAGTGGGTGGTCTTTTCTTAATATGAATCGAGTAAAACCGGTACGGCGATTATCAGAAATAAGTTAAGATTTTTTGCTGAAGGCCGCGTCAGACCGGCTTGGCGCCGGGAATGGCTCCGGAACGCCCGATACCAACACCGGCGCGCAGTTAACTCCGGCTCAGAAGTCCGACATTGCGGCGTTCCTGGACATGAGCGAGGATAACATCAAGTCACGCTACGAGTCCAATGAGCATAATGGGTATGATGCACCGGTTGAAGTGTTCGAGTACGTGGAGACCGTGACCCTCAAAAAGGGCGACGGCAGCTGGCATTGGGCGAGCAGCAGCTCCGATAATGCCGACAAGTATGTCGTCTCTGACGAAAAGGGCAATGCCTACACCTACTTTGCTATTGAGAAGACGCCCGATAACTATGTAACGACATATAGATATGACAGCGCTGAATCCGCAAAGCTGACAGATAAAAAGACCGAAACCATCACCAACCGGCAGATCAACCTGCAGGGTACCAAGGAGTGGGATGACGAGAAGAACAGACAGAACAGGCCTGACAGCCTGACCATTCACCTTTACAAGGTGACCTACGACAAGGCTGACAATACAGAGAAGAGCGCAACTGAGATCAGCCCGCTGAACGTGGATTGGGTGAAGGATGAAAACACCGACACTTGGACCTATACCATCAAGAACCTGACAAAGCCGGTCGAAACCGATACAGAACGTCAGGTTTACAGGGTAGTCGAGGATGTGCCGTCAGGGTACACCGCCGAAGTGTCTTCTGTTGAAGGGAGTGCGGTGAGTAACAACACCATTACTCTTGGCGCCCTGAAGAACAAGCTGAGCATGGGCAGCCTGAAGGTCACCAAGACCATTCAGTCCACCTCCGGTGAAACGATGGAACAGACCCCGACCTACCCGATCACCGTCAAAGTGACGCTGGACGGTACCGAATACTACGTGCAGGATACTAACGGCACGCTGGGTACCGAGGCACCGGAAACCTCCCTTACAGTGACGGCTGGTACGGAATTGACCATCAACAACGTGCCCTATGGCAGCTACACGGTCGCCGAGACCGGGCCTGACAGCGTCGGCATCGATGATTACAGCTATGTGGTTGTAGACGGCACGAGCAAGTCCACCGACACCGTGGATGTGAGTGCTGGAGGAGGCCAGGCCAGCCTGGTCAACGTCTACACGAAGGGCACCTCCTGGACGCCCGGTGTGAACAAGCTGCTAAACGAGCAGGCTTACACCGGCAATGACTTCAGCTAGATGATCAGTGCCGTAAAACATGTGATGAAGTGTGCCGTGATTCTGTCTTTCCGGCTAAGATATACTGGCCGAGCCCGAAACTCACTTTTCATTATCCGGAAGCATTCCTCAATCTGCCAACGCTTTTGGTTGATACTAATGATTGTTGATACATCATCTTCCAGGTTCGTACAGACGGCATAGAAGCCATCATACCGTTCTTCCTCTCTGACAACATCTTCATCGATTGAGGTTACTATTTTATCCGCTATTTCCCCCTCGGATGTGCAGTGGTCCTGGCGGACGAACCTCTTAGGATCATTCTGCCGGTTCTTGTTCAGGGCAGAAGGATTGTCAGCCAGCTTTGCGGCGCGTTCAAGCTGGCGGTTGCGTACTTTTCTTTGATAATCGCTGTACTTGAATGAGAATGTCACGATGAGATGCTGTTCCACTCCGTCTTCATTTATCCATCGGTCTTTATAGAAAGTCTTATCGTAATAGTCATTTTCATCCAATTCACTGAGCTTGAACGTACTTTGGCTCCCACTGAGATGCCATCCCTCATCCGAGAGGCAGAAATCCTTGAGAAATCCCTTCAGTTTTTTGATTGACTGCGTTGTTACAAACCGGCGGTCTGCTGTGTTGTTCAGAATCCTGTTGGGAGTTGAGGAGAGGCCTGCGACAGAACTCTATGACTGGGATCAGGAGGCAGCCTTAATACTTGCAACTGCGTCTAATGTAAGGTTAAATGACGGGGATGGCGTGATTATTCCCGAAGGAAGTTACTTGATAAATTACTATACAAGTCCAAGCGCTTATACTGATCTTATATACTATAGTATAGCCAATAATCCCGGCGCCGCTCTCCCCGCCACCGGCAGTCCCGGCACCACCATTATTTACATTCTCGGCACCATGCTCACATGCCTTGCAGGCACTATCCTGGCATTGCGCAGGAAGAGGAGAGCAGCATAACAAAAGCGATGAAGAGACCGCTCACTTTGATGGGCGGTCTTTTCTGACAAAAGCGTGCAGCAAACCTGGTCTGATAGTCAAGCTTCCTTGATAAAAAAGACCAAACGTGGTAGCATTCTTATGACAGGTTTATTGTATAAACCAGTAGAAAATACCACAAAACGTGTACCCCAAAATGATGCGGTGCAGAAAGGAGGCTCGGACGATGGCAATAAGGATCCCTGTCGGGAAAGAAAACTTCGATGAGATCAGAAAATCCGGGCTTTACTACGTAGATAAGACGGAACTGATCTATGATCTCGTCGGCGGCACAGATAATGAGGTTACACTGTTCACCCGCCCGCGCAGATTCGGCAAGACGCTCAATATGAGTATGATGGAGAGCTTCTTCGACATCAAACGCGACAGCAGAAGTGTGTTTGAGGGGCTTGATATAACAAAACATGAATCTTTATGCGAAGAATGGATGAATCAGTATCCGGTGCTGTTCATATCTTTTAAGGATGTGGACGGGCTGAGTTTTGACAGCGCATATGCAAAACTTGCTGTCGTCATCGCTGATTACTGTAAGAAGATTGTGCTCCTTGGCAAAGATGACAGGGCGGATGCGGATGATCGAATAATATTCTCCAGACTCAAGGCGCAACAGGCGACAGATGCGGATATTCAGAACTCACTCAAAACAATCATGCGCATGATGCATGCAGTGTATGGCAAACCTGTGATCCTTCTGATCGATGAGTATGACGTGCCGCTTGCCAAGGCCAGCGAGAAGAACAGCGCGCAGAACCGCTATTATGAACAGATGCTTGATGTGATCAAGGGGATGCTCAGTATTGCGCTGAAGACCAACGAGTATCTGAAATTTGCGGTCATTACCGGATGCCTGCGCATTGCGAAGGAGAGCATCTTTACCGGCACGAATAACTTCATGTCCTATTCTGTGCTGGATGAAGATTTCTCACAGTATTTTGGCTTTACGACAAAAGAAGTTGCAGATCTTCTGAAAGCTGCCGATTGTTTGGATAAAGCTGACATCATACGTGAATGGTACGACGGATATGCATTTGGAAACAGTCAGGTCTATTGCCCCTGGGATGTTGTCAGCTATGTCTCCGCGCTTGTCCGCAGAGTGGATGCAGAACCAAAGAATTACTGGCGCAACACCAGCAGCAATACAATTCTTCGCGATTTTGTGAGTCACAATGATGACTGGGGCATTCCGGATAAATTCGAGTCTATTATGAACGGGGGCACCGTTACGGTGACGATATCCGATGAACTGACCTATGACTCTCTGCACGACTCGGAGCAGAACCTGTGGAGTATCCTGCTGATGACAGGATATCTGACCAAGGCTGATCCGAAGGTCAGAGACAGCAGGGTGCCACTCCGGATTCCCAATAGAGAAATCGAGGGAATCTTTGCGGACACGGTTGCTAAGCTGTTTGCCGATACTCTCGACAACAGCAGGCAGAAAGAATTGATGGCAGCTCTCTGGAATGAGGATGTTGAGGAGGCGACGAAACGGCTCAGTGATTTCCTGTGGGATACCATCAGCTACATGGATTATCACGAGGATTATTACCACGCGTTTCTCGCAGGCCTGTTTGTTGGTCTGGGCTATGCGGTGGATTCCAACAAGGAGAGTGGTCTTGGACGATTTGATGTGTTCGTAAAGGACCGCAGAAACCGCAGGGCCATGCTGATAGAGGCGAAGAAATCAGAATCACAGGAAAGCATGAGCGCGGACTGCGATGAGGCACTGAAACAGATCGAGGATAAAGGCTATGCCAGAAGCCTGGAGCCGGGATATGAAAAGTTCGTTAAGTATGGCGTATCCTTCTTCCGGAAATCGGCGATGATTAAGAAACTATAATCATATATTCGCTCAAAATATCGAAACTAAGCTCGACAGAGATGATACTCTGCCGGGCTTTTTTGCATACGATGACAGTATAGGGACCGGCACGCAGAAAGAAGCTCATTATCAATAGAACTGCCCGTGTCTACAGCGCCTGTCTCCCGCAATCCTGCGCCGGCTCTTGTCGCCGTCCCGCCGGGAATCGTGGAAAGCAGCCGATCCGGCGCTTGAGAAGGGCGCTCGGGACCGCCCGGCTCCAGACCATTATCCGGTGAGCCGACATTGTATATAAGAGGTAAAAGTGGTAGTATTATTGAGTGTATACGACATTTTCTTTAACTTACAGATTGGGAGGAGGCCCGGACAATGGCTATACAGATCGGAGTCGGCAGAGAAGATTTTGATTTGCTGAGAAAAAGCGGGTCTTATTACGTCGATAAGACAGAGTTAATCTATGATCTTATCCATAACGCTGATAATGCAGTCACTCTATTTACCCGTCCGCGACGATTCGGAAAAACTCTCAATATGAGTATGATGGAGAGTTTTTTTGATATTGAACGGGACAGCAGGTCTGTCTTTGAAGGACTGGATATTTTGAAGCATGAAGACTTCTGCGGCAAATGGATGAACCAATATCCGGTACTGTTTTTATCGTTCAAGGACGTGGAAGGCCTGGACTTCAAGAGTGCGTATGTTTCACTTTCGGGCGTGATGTCTGATCTCTGCTTTAGGTATTCAGGAGTACTTGAAGATGATAAGGTCGATCCAATCGACAGGTCAACATTTGCTGCATTAAAGGAAAAGAGGGTTGCCCCGGCAGCAATGAAATCATCGTTGAAAACCATTATGCGCATGATGTATACAGTGTATGGAAAGCCGGTAATTCTGCTGATTGACGAATATGATGTGCCGCTTTCCAAGGCAAGCGAGAAAAACACCTCTCATAATCATTACTATGATAAGATGCTCGATCTGGTCAAAGGCATGCTCAGCATTTCACTGAAGACGAATGAGTATCTGAATTTTGCTGTAATTACGGGTTGTCTGCGGATTGCAAAAGAAAGCATTTTCACCGGGACAAACAACTTTATATCTTATTCGGTCCTGGATAATCGGTTCGGCGAATACTTTGGATTTACACAGACTGAGGTCGATAAATTGCTGAGGGAGGCAGAGCTGTCTGAACACTCAGATGTTTTCAGATCCTGGTATAATGGTTATATGTTTGGCGATACCTCTGCATATTGTCCGTGGGATGTGGTAAATTATGTCTCTGCACTGCTCTATGATTCGAATGCAGAACCGGAGAATTATTGGCGCAACACCAGCAGCAATGGCATAATCCGGGAATTTGTCGGCAGATTTAAGGTCAAGCGGAAGTTTGAGACATTGATGAACGGCGGAACGATCACAGAGACTATCTCGGAGGAATTGACGTATGATATTCTCCATGAGACGGAACAGAACCTGTGGAGCGTGCTCCTCATGACTGGATATCTGACGAAAGCCAGATCTTCTTCAAAGGGAAATATGGTCGCACTTAAGATACCGAACAAGGAGATTGCCGGGATATTCAGGGACTCGGTCGTAGTGTATTTTAAGGATACTCTGGATACAGAAGCACAGGAAAATCTGATGGCTGCTCTCTGGGCGGGGGACACGAATAAAGCCTCTGAGCTGATGACAGAACTTCTGTGGAAAACGATAAGTTACATGGATTACCATGAAGACTATTATCACGCCTTTATTGCCGGCCTGTTCGTAGGGAGAGGATATGAGACAGAATCCAATAAGGAGAGGGGACTTGGAAGGCCGGATCTTCAGATACTTGATGAGGATAACCGCAGAGCTATGATTATTGAGACAAAAAAGTCTGACAACGAAGCGCAGATGGAAAAAGACTGTAATACAGCATTAAAGCAGATTGTGGACGAAGGATATGCAAAATATCTGGATGAGGGGTATAAAACAGTGTTCTGCTACGGAATATCTTTTTATAAAAAATCTGCAATGATAAAGAAGCTGTGACATATTGGTCGGGGCACCGATATGATTTACGCCCCTGGCATCATACTTACAAGCCTGACAGGAGCTGGGCTGGTATTAAGACAGAAAAGAAAAACAGCATATTATGAAGGAAAAAAGGCTGGTCTCTTGAGATTTATAAAACAAAAAGAACGCTTTCAGATGATCTGGGGGCGTTCTTTTTGTTGCTTATTGTTCGCGTACTTTCCAGTCAACTAATTTTCGTGAAGCTGAATCGAAGGAAACTCCTATTTTATAAAGCTTTCTGGAGTCCGCTATAAATGGGAGCGCATAGTCCTTGGAATCGATTTGATCAAGGGCTGCTTCAGCAGAATCATCACGTTTGAACTCAAAGAGATAAATGTAATTGCCAGTTTCCACTTTGCAATCGATCCGACCGGAATATGTATGCAGTTCACATAAAGAGAACTTTCCGAGCAAAGTAAACACCAGATAAATAACGGATTGAAAGTAGTGTTCAAACGGATCAGATTCCTGAGAATATGTGATATTTGCAAAGAGTGCTGTCAGAACATTTCGAACCTGATCCAATTGACCATTTTCAATGTACTCATCCAATGTAAAAATGTCCAACTTGTTTCCGGCAGTCGCAGCCGGAACATAGGAAGGAATCATGCTTTCCAGGAATCCGTATTTTACTTCTTCATTGGGAAAACCTAAGGTATAGCGTCTTCTCCTGTGATCGAAATCTGTAATAGTTATGTAACCGGTCTGATACAACAGAGGAATAGGATCCAGATAGTCGCCGGTGTAGTCTTTTAATACAGCTTCGTTCGCATAAATAGTTTTGTCGGTGAGGCTTCTCACATCGAATCGTTTTTCCCGCAGTTTCCTTACCAGAAATGTCGGGCTTCCAGTTTCGAACCAGTAAGAGCCGAAATCTTTTGAAAAGAAAGTTTTTAAAAGGCTGTATGGATTATATACGCCGCAGTTATTCGGATGAAAATGATATCCGTCGTATTGCTTCTGCAACATCTCCATGCAGGTGTTCACAGATAAACCCTGCCGCTCGGCCAAAAGTTGAATTTCTGATGAAAAATAATGCTTGAGTTCATGTTGAGTAATACCGCACATAGCGGCATAGTCCTCGTCCAGAGAGATATCGTTCAGCTGATTCAGATCGCTGAAAATGCTGACTTTATGAAACTTGGATACGCCTGTGATGAAAATGAAATGGAGGTATTCATCAAAGCTTTTCAGGGTGCTGAAAAAGCCTTTAAACACTTCTTTGTTGTGGTTCTGCAGATCAGGTCTGTCCGCAACGTCCAACAGCGGTTTATCATATTCATCGATTAGAACGATGCTCCTCAGGCCTGTTTGGGCTTTTGCATTGATTAGAAGATCCTGAAAGCGGGCACTGAGGAGTATGCTGTCGGTTCCTTTTCCATACTCCTTTTCCCATCTTGTCAGTTGTATATCCAGTGCTGCCTCCAATGCACCTTGTTCCTGATAATTGACCCCATTGAAGTCAAAATAAAAAACCGGATAGGACTTCCAGGCATCGGCGTGTACAGCTTCGAGCTCGGCTATTTTCAGACCTTCAAATAACTCTTTCCGGCCTTTCCAGTAAGCTTTTATTGTTGACAGAAGAAGGCTTTTGCCGAAACGTCGGGGACGGCTCAGAAAGTAGGGCACGTTGTTGTGCACAAGGTGATAGACATACTCTGTCTTGTCAACATAAACGAATCCCTCGGTTCTGAGTTTTTCGAAATCCTGTATTCCAACCGGAAGTTTTCTTGCCAATGTGGGTACCTCCTCTGAAGCATTCTGTTGTTATAATGATACCAATTGTGACCACAGAATTCAACAACTGCCAGTGTTCAATCGCCTTGAACACAATAATGTGCCGGGAACAAGCCTCTGCACCGTTTCGCGAATGCTGTCTGAAAATGTTCCCGGCGCCGTTCTGCCCCACACCGGCGGCCCCGGCACCAGGCTGCTCTACATCCTGGGCAGTATCATGGTCCTTGGAGCGGGCGCGCTGCTTTGGAGAAGGCGGAGATTGATTTGACACAGGTATAATGAGAGGCTGATCTCAGAAATGGGATCGGCCTTTCTTTTTCCCTTTTGATATTCTAAGATTAAAGTAGTTGGAAATGCGCGAAATATGGTGTAGAATACACCTCGATTCAACTGTGGATACGTTAATTTGATTGATATGCCTGGACCCTGCAAGTCTGGGTATTTCTTTTGTAAACGGGATTTGATTTCATTGGAACCCATGCCCAGGCGGGCGACGGGCAAAAGCTGATTCAAGATTTACTTCATTGGGGACAATTATTTAGCAGCGAGGATACTTGAATTAATGACTAGATTATTAATGCTGCTCAGCAAATTATTGCAGAAGCACAGGAAGATGAAAAAGTGGAAGCGCATTGTCACCACATTGGCGGCAGTCGTTACGTTTGTTACAACGTATGCGCTGATACTTCCGGCAATCACTGTCGAAAAGAATCGTGCCGACGAAGTGGCGGGCTTGTACCTTGAAGAAGGAACCGCAGGCGAGGCGGAGGCTATACATCCGGATGAGGGGAATGTCGACCGGGCAGGGGACATGTATCCGGAACAGGAAGCTGCTGCGGAAATCATGACACTGAAGGCCGCCGGCAGTGATTATACTGTGATTCTCAGTTATGATGAGACATCAAATGTGCCGGAGGGGGCAACTCTTGCTGTGTCCGAGATCGCGCAGGACTCGGAAGAGTATAAGACTTATCTTGAAGAGACAAAAAAAGCTATGGGTTATGCGGAAGAGGACACTCTTCCGCGTTATGCTGCGCGCTTTTTTGATATTAAGATCATGGACGGCGATCAGGAGTTTACGCCGGAGTCGGGCGTGTCCGTTGAGATTTCGTACGATGAACCGCTGGCGCAGCAATCGGACGCCGAGGTCTGCGCTGTGCATTTTGCGGATGACGCCGCTTCCGCGGAAGTAATCGAGGCAAATGCTGTCGAGCCGCAGAATGAAGAGACGTCTGCTGTAGAGTTTACGGCGGAGTCTTTCTCCGTGTATGGCGTTATTTATACAGTGGACTTTGCGTACTCCGTGAACGGCAAAATGTACCAGTTCAGCCTTCCCGGAGGTGGATTTGTAAGCTTTACAGACCTGGTAGAAGTGCTGGGTATAATTGGCGATACAAACTCTGAGGGAAATGGGGACGAAACCGAGTCTGAAATTGTAGAAAATGCTGAGGAAAACGCCGCCAACGATGTGGTAGAAGAGAATAGTGTAAACTTCGATACGAATACGGCGCTCACGTTGGGCGATGTGGAAGTCAGCGAAGCCACAAGGAAATTTGTTCACGGTTGGTCAGATTAAGAAGAGCCGTGGGCTGGAGTGCCAGTACAGTGCAGAACTGACGGAGGAGCAAATTGCGGAGATTAATGCGCAGACGGTGGAGGCCGGGGACTGGGCGCTGATTAGTGTGCAGCCATTTACGAGCGAAGAGACCCTGACGGTCACCATGAAGAATGGTGAGGTTTTCACCGTCAAGGTGACGGATGCGCAGATCAGCACTCTGTTCCTCAGTGACAGCGGTGAGCTGTACGAAGTCACAGTCACTTATGGCTCCGATGCGCAGATTCCGGACGGTGCAACTCTGAAGGTGACGGAGTTTGCAGAGGGGTCAGACGATTACAGGTATGCCTGGAAGACCGTTCTGGCAGATAAACAAGCCAGGGATGAAGAGATCGATTTCTCCAATCTGTCCGCACTGGATATTTCAATCCTGGATGCGGAGGGTAACGAGATCGAGCCCGCCGCACCTGTCCAAGTGGATCTGACCATCAAATCTCTGCCCGGCGTGGAGGACTTGAGCGAGGTCGCGGATACCTTGGCGATCCAGCACCACGTGGAGACCGAGGATGGCATCGTGGTGGAGACGGTCTACGATGGAGGCACCGAAGCCAGCTTCCGCATGGACACCAATGAAGCGGTAGCTGCGGAAGGCAAGGTCGTTGATCCGGATGCCGCCGATCTGTCCGCATTCGAATTCTCATCCTTTGACCTGTACTCCGACGGCAGCATCGTGACCAACGCGCCGGAGACCGAAGATGATGAAATCGAAGTGTCCTTCCCTACTCCGGTGTTTTCAACTTTTACGGTGACATGGAACAACAACAGTACGACATCCAATCAGTTGAGAGTTTCCCAACTTTCGAACGGGAAATACATTCTCTATGCCAGGGACGCTGCAAATAACAATTTTTATGCTCTTGTTCCCGGCACAGCGCTCAATTCCGTTCAGGTCACAGTGAACGGTGATCTCGTGCAGTATTCCGGCAGCGAAAACCTCTACTGGGATGTGGAAACATCTGGTTCTGGTGATAATCAAAGAATATATTTTTCCTTTACTCAAGATGGTACAAAATATTATCTTGCGGCTGGTACAACTGGTAACAAGGTCACTACCAATAGAAATCGTAATGGATACGGTAATGCGAACACCACGGAGTGGCGGCAGTGGGATAATTGTATTCACAGCGCTGGTGATACTTTCCTGCAGAGCTATAATGGAACATTCAGAACTTGGAATGTTGCGGGAATATATCCATTTCAGGACAGAAGTGCGGTTTATTTCGAAAAACAAGGGGCCGGTGCCAGCAACTCCAGTGCCACCATCCACTATGTGGACGAAAATGGCAATGAGCTGACCGTCAGCAATGGCCAGCCGGTGAATGATACGAATGGTAACCTGAACTATTTGATCTATGATGTAAATAGTTATGAGTATGCCTACACCTACCGCAATGCGAATGCGCCATCCAATCGAATCACGCCAATCCTGCGTTACAGGAATAATAGATGGCAGTACACAACGGGTACAGATAGGGACGGTAACAATAGCTGGACCAACCTTTCACAGGATGATGACATCTATGTTGTTTACAAGCCGAAAGCAAGCGTGCCTGAAGGCGGTACGCCAGTTCCGAAAATCACAGGTGAGCGCCCTGATACTCCGACTATCACCAAGGATTCCATGGTTAATGGGGACGGAACCAATACACTTTCTTTGAGCGTGACAGGCCATACCTCCATCATGGAAGCAGAGAAGCTGGCGGATGTGATCGTGGTATACGATGTTTCTGGCAGTATGCGATTTCGTATGGATAGTGAAACTGATGCATCTGTGGGACAACGGAGAATGGACTATGCGCAAGCTGCCACAAAGGCACTGGCCGAATCTCTGCTTGGAAAGAACACAACTGAGCATCCGGATCTGATCCGAATGGCGTTGATCTCCTTCTCGAATACTGCCCAGAAGGTGCAGGATTTCACTGCAGATAAAACCACGTTTACAGATGCTGTAGATGATCTTCCAGCCCCAGATGGCGGCACGAACTGGGAGTATGCGTTACAGATAGCCAACGAAATGGCGGTGGAAAGCGACCGAGCCACATTTGTGATTTTTGTCACCGACGGCAACCCAACTTTCCGGCAGACCCGTGGTACATTGAATAACAGCTCCACCAACAATGGATTAGGTGTAACACAGTACAATGCGAGTTTGGGATATACGGTAGGCGATGTTGGGAGTTATTTCTATCAATATCGAGTTTACGGAGGAGGAGACAACGATGATTGGGGCCGCAATTATGCTGCAGCCTTGGTACAAGCAAAGTCCATCGTCAGCCATAGCAAGAACTTCTATACCATCGGTATTTCCAATGACGTAACGAACCTGACAAAGTTGACGACGGAAGCCGGTGCTGGTGCGGATCACAGCAAAACAGCAACCTCCAACGAAGAACTGGTTGCCGCCTTTGATGACATAGCTGCCTCCATCATTGCCCATTTGGGTCACAGTGATGTAAAGATCACCGATGGTATCACTGCCCTGACGCAGACAGTACAGAAGTCTACACTCGTCAACTTCGCAGAGGATGATTTTACATATTCAAAGGAACGTCTGGCGACAGCAGAGGAAATAAGCGATTCCACAAAAGTTCCAGCGGGTGCCCAAATTGTAAACAGAGAAGGCACCAAGTATGTAGTATGGAATAACTGGGATCCCACTTCCGAGGGCTGTGCCAGGGCTGTGTACAACACAACGACAGGCGCGGTTGAGTGGAACATGGGCGAGACCTTCATGCTCGAAGACGGCTATACCTATCAGGTGCGCTTCAAGGTATGGCCCAGCCAGGCGGCCTACGACCTGTTGGCCGATCTGAACAACGGTGTGAAGACCTATGCATCCCTGTCTGAGTCGGAAAAAGCACAGATCAAGGAACCGACAACTGCAGGCGGTATGTATACGCTCAAGACAAACAGCGACACCAGCTATACCTATCGGGAAGCAACCAAATCCGGCGATACGGTCACGCCGACTGGAGAACCAAGCGAACCGGGCAGCTTCCCGGATGTGGACCCTCTGGAGCTCACAACCAAACCTCTGAAGGTCAAGAAGCAATGGCACAATAACTATGTCGACAGCCGGGCGCTTACGGACAGTATTACCATGGAGCTTTACGGTGTGGATCCTGACGGTGTTACGTCTCATGATTTCAAGACAATCACGTTGAAAGGAAGTGAGGGCTGGTACGCGGAGAACAATTATGTTTCTTACGGCCTTGTGACCTATAATACTACTACAAATGCAGGTGCCAAGATTTATGAGACCGGTCATGATTTTACGCTTCGTGAAACGGACGATGAGGCTCACTACTATGAGCTGACAGCAGGCGTTTTCCGGCCGATGTTCATCAATGGTACGCCAACAATTCTGGAGAAGATGGATGCGGCTCCGGCAGAAATGAGCGACAGTGTGTTCCATTACAGCGACGGGTCGCACCATTATTATCGTCTTGATGGAAAGATTTATCGGGATACGCAGTCCGATGTTCTGCTGATCGCCACAAACACACACAGGAGCTATATGGATCTGAAAAAGGTCGTAGTAGATGAATCCGGCAATGAAGCGGTAGATGATACGGAATTTGAGTACAAGATCACCTTTACAGTTCCTTCCGGTATTGCGAACTATGATACCGTGGAGAAATATATCTGGTTCAGCGTATATGACTCAGTCAACAAGCGGACGCTGGCGCCTGCTGAATATACCTGTACAGGCGCGATTACTCCGGTCGAGGAGAACGCACAATTCAGCGGCGATGCTTATGCAAATTATCTGGTTGCCATAAGCGGACAACCAATGACGCTGAAGATCAAGCAGGGCTGGAATGTGCGTTTCCTGAACCTCCCGATTGGCACGACCTATTCCTTTGAAGAGACCAATATCCCGGAAGGCTATAGCTTTGTCAAGGCGGAGGTTAGCGGCACACGGTGGATCGCAAACATGGTAGATGGAACAGACCAGGGATCAGCGCAGACAATGACTTCTCTGCCGTCCAACATCAGTGGCAACAACAGCAATACGGGTATCAGTGGAAAGATTGCCTTTGCCAACGCACGTTACAGCACGGCCTATACGAACAAAGCGCCAACACAGCACGTGATCATTCTGAAAACCAGTCAGGCCGGGTCGACACCTCTGTCCGGTGCGGTATTCTCCCTGTATACGGAGAACGGCTATAACGCTGCTCCAAAGCAGGCTGCTAAAACCGATCTGACCTCAGGTGCTGACGGCAAGATTGACCTTGGCAGGCTGACAGCCGGGAAATACTACCTTGTAGAGAACTCGGCTCCGGCGGGATATATCCTTCTTGCAGAGCCGGTGGAAATCATAGTAACTGGCTCCGGCGTTACCTACAACCAGAGTAACAGCAGCCTTTCGCAGAGTGGAAACGGCATAAGCCATGAAAAGGAGACAGATCCATACACACTGACGGTTATCAACAATGCCGGATATGAGCTTCCCTCCACCGGCGGCCCCGGCACACGGCTCTTCACGATCCTCGGCAGCATCCTGATCCTTGGAGCGGGCGTGCTGCTGTGGAGGAGACGGAGAACAATTTAACACAAGTTTTACAGAGGAGTCAGTCACTTCGGTGGCTGGCTTTTCTTTTGAGACAGGGTTAGCATTAACTAATTACGGAAACATACCTAAACGCATAAAAAACAATGAAAACATTGAAAATTGATCGAGCGTGTGATATGATTTTAAATGGATTATTGTATTGTTCGGAAGACTGTGAGGTAAGCATATGTCTGAGAAGATAGAAGAATGGATTAACGTTGATC
>CADAIL010000046.1 GCA_902788035.1 uncultured Lachnospiraceae bacterium
CGTGGACGGAAAGGGCCAGGGCGAGTCCATCGAGATCTCGCAGAGCGGGAAGAGCATCATCCTGAACAACTGCGAGATCGGGAGCCTGATGGTCGATGGTAAGAAGGTCGGAGTGTACGACATAACGGCGCAGACATCGAACGGCGGCACGGTAAGCCCGCAGGGGACCGTGTCCGTGATGCGGGGCGGCAGCCAGAAGTACACCATCACGCCGAAGAGCGGCTACGCGATCAGTGATGTGTTCATCGATGGGGAGAGCATCGGCCCGGTGAAGACCTACACATTCACGAATGTGACGTCGAAGCACACAATCCTGGCGACCTTCAAGAAGACCCAGGGCACAACGGTTAACGGATTTTCCGATGTCCAGGATCCTAACCACGCCTATTACAAAGCCATCTACTGGGCCGCCAACGCAGGAATCACCAAGGGCTACCCAGATGGCACGTTCGGCATCAACCGATCCTGTACCCGCGGCGAGATGATCATGTTCCTGTGGAGATATGCAGGGAAGCCTGCGCCGAAAGCAGTCTCTAAATCTCCGTTTAAGGACGTGGCGAAGACACACGCATTCTTCAACGCTATTCTCTGG
Organism: uncultured Lachnospiraceae bacterium; assembly: GCA_902788035.1. Classification (GTDB taxonomy): domain Bacteria; phylum Bacillota; class Clostridia; order Lachnospirales; family Lachnospiraceae; genus Chordicoccus. The sequence continues at coordinate 593 of CADAIL010000046.1, forward strand.
GCTTCCCAGAAGGGCATTACCAAAGGTTACCCGGACGGTACATTCGGCATTAACCGCAACGTGAGCCGCGGTGAGTGTATGATGTTCCTGTGGAGGCTGAAGGGCAAGCCGGCACCGAAAGCAGTTTCAGTATCCCCGTTCAAGGATGTGCCGAAGACCCACGCTTTCTATAATGCTATCCTCTGGGGATATCAGAAGAAGATAACGACCGGCTACACATCTGGCGCAAAGAAAGGAACTTTCGGCATCAATGAGAACTGTACGAGAGGGGCAATCGTGACGTTCCTTTATAGGGCAAGATAAGCAGGTAAGGGTTATCATCATAAGGGGCTGCCATACGCAGCTCCTTATTGAAGTATAGGCTTTCTCTGTAAGCCCATTTGGCGATTACCTTTCTCTGCGATATTGCGCCTTTTTTGGGAAGATACTTCTGTGAGGTTCGTACATATGATAGCATGGTAAGAGTAATGCATTTCTGTACAAGTTGGCGCAATATATGAAAAAGTGAGGTGACTACAATGAAAAAGCACATAACAAATCTGATTGTACTGGCGCTTGCCGTCATAATGTGCATCGGTTCTATACCAGTATATGGCGGTGAGTATGAAGAAAATATTCCTGCACCGAATCCGATAGAAGCTGCATCTGATGATATTGAAAATGCGGATTCCGACGCAGCCATTTCAGACACAGAGACAGCGCTTTCTGAGGACGCCGATACTCCTGTCGCTCATAGTGTTGACGATGCCGCTGTTCAGAACCCTGAAGCTCCAACAGAGCAGGACGCCGACGTACCGACCGTTCAAGATGCTCCTACTGAAAATGAAGATGTATTAAGTGTCCCAGAAGAAAGTGCAGAGAATCCGGAGCCTCTGGACGTATTCAGCAATGAATCGCAAGAGACGGGAGACATTGACCAGCGAATTGAGCTGGGAAGCTATACTGTCAATGATACTCTGGCTGTCGAACCTGGCTCGGATCCGGATGAGCCTCTCATCGGCGCCGGCAGCCGCCCCGATCCTATTATACTCAGCGAAGATGCAATCAAGTATGGCGGCGGCGACGGAAGGAGCCAGATTATCCCGTATGCGCCAAACGGTGGCATTTATTTTCTGAACGATAATATCCTCAGTTTTTATTCACTTGAGAAAAAAACTATCAATAAAGCCTATACTTTTAAGACCCAATACGATACAAGCTTTTATTGCACTGATTCAGCTGTGTACCAGATATACAAAACCGCATATGAGGGCAGCAGCTATGTCATAAAGTATGATTTGGCGACGAAGAAAAAGCAGAGTGAAACACAGCTGGCATTGCCCGAGAAAGCTTCGATTTATGCTCTGGGCGTCGATGCGTCCAACAGAATCTATGTGGCGGCTTATATTTCCGATACTGATTCATCCGGTGGGTATAGGATTTACCTTTTTAACTCTAAAGGAAAACTGCTTTCCCAGACGAGTTGTGAGTCGACGGTGTATTCATTTGCAGGATTCGATTCAGTCAGCGGAAAGTTCTACTATGAAGGTTACACTAACTGGCTGTACTGGGGCTATGAGCACGACATGCATGCTATGTTCACCGGACAGGTCACGAACAATAAAGTTTCTGTGACGAATAAATACATGTTCCTCACGTCACAGAACTATTATCTCCAGCATCAGGGAAGCGGAGCCATGTTTGCCGGCCGATATTTCATAGGTCAAAGCATAACATTCGGAAATGTCGAGGTGTTTGACTCGCCTTCTCTGGACTTTAGCAGTGACAGCCTTGATTCGATTATGTCACTTGGCCGAGCAGGCGTAGAAAGTGAAGACAGAGAGGCTTACGATATCTGGAGCATGGGCGTACGGGCCTATGTGAATGTCGACCGCAATAGTCTGATCATTTACATGAATGATAATACGATCTGCGAATATGGCCTTGCTGACGGCAAATTGATTTCCTCCGCAAAGACGCCGCATCCTGTATTTTATATGTACCCGTACGGTGACGGACTTGCGGCGGTCGAGCTTGAAGACGAAACTTACTATCTGGAAATAATCCCCTGGAAAGACGCAGCCAGCCTGACCATCAGTGCCAATAAAACAACGCTGAATCCAGGGCAATCTGCTATGATTACTGCAGAAACCGATTCTGCAAATGATATCGTGACCTTCTCAAGCAGCGACAGCAAGGTCGCTTCTGTGATATCTACCGGAAAGGTCACTGCTTTTCATGAGGGATCCTGTATCATCACGGCGAAGACCCGGGGAGGATTGAGCAAAACGATCAAGTTCCGTGTGAAAGCATATGCAAATGCTGTCGATCCTCTTCTTTTCCTAAGGACCGGAGGTGCAAAGAATACAAAGCTGCAAAATATAGCGCAAAATGATTACCCGACCTGGTCATCGACTGTTGCATCCTATCTCTGCGAATATAACAATCTGCTTTACAGAGTGGAACCGGACGCAAAAAATGTTCTGGTCGAGAAATATGATCTGAACGGGAAAGTTCTTGGCTCCGCGGCTTATAGCATGGAACTGCCGATATTCGGAGGATTCTTCAGCGGCAAATCACACAATTATCTTGTTTTCGGACAGCAGAACCCGAAGGAGAGCGATTCTGTCGAGGTCATTCGCATCGTAAAATATGATAAGAACTGGAAACGACTCAGCGCAGTATCGATCAAAGGCGCGAACACATATATACCGTTTGACGCGGGTTCTCTCAGAATGACGGAGACCGGAGGAAAATTATACATACATACCTGCCATGAGATGTATGATGACGACAACAGCGGTTATCACCATCAGGCTAACATGACCTTCGTCATCAAGCAGAGCACTATGAAAGTAGTCGACCAATACTATGATGTGATGAATATCGCGCAGGCCGGCTATGTCAGCCATTCTTTTAACCAATTCGTAAAGACCGATGGCAGCAAAGTTTATCGGGTCGATCAGGGTGATGCATATCCGAGAGGGGTCTACATGACAAGCTGTGATGTAACAGGTGATGTAGAGGATGTCGATTATGTCTGCGCATTTGAGTATAATACCCTGAAAGACGTAAGCAGTAACTATACAGGTGTGTCTGTCGGAGGATTTGAGCTTTCGGAAGAGAATTGTCTGCTGGTCGGGAATGAGGACACGGAGGATGATGCTGACAATAGAAATGCATTTGTAAGTATCATTAAAAAAGATATGTCACTGCAGAACACTGTCTGGCTGACTAAGTATAAGCCGACCTCTTCCCGCACAGTTGCGACCCCAAATATCACAAAGATACATGACAATATGTACCTTGTCATGTGGGAAGAATACAGCAAATATAAATTCGTGACAACGAAAGCAGTCCTCATCGACAGTGAGGGGCACATCACATCCGATGTGATCGATTCGAGTATTTTGAGATTGTCCGACTGCCAGCCGCTTGTGTGCAGCGACGGATTTGTCCGCTGGTATGTGACAGATGGCGAATCGCCGATCCTGTACACGCTTGATCCGTTCGCGATGAAGAGCAGAAAAGAATTTACTGATGTCAAAGATAAGTCGCATGCGTACTATACAGCCATTTACTGGGCTTCGCAGTACGGCATCACGAAAGGATACAGTGACGGCTCTTTCGGCATTGATAAGTCCTGTACGAGAGGACATGCCGTAATGTTCCTGTGGAGAATGGCTGGAATGCCTGAACCGACAGATACCGGGAAGAGCCCGTTCAAAGACGTACCGGTGAATCACGCTTATTACAAAGCGATCCTGTGGGCTTCGCAAAAGGGCATCACAAAAGGCTTCCCGAACGGCACCTTCGGAACAGACACAACATGCACTCGCGGTCAGATTGCCACATTTATCTGGAGATACTGCGGTTCACCTGCACCAAAGGCAGCTAAGAGTCCGTTCAAGGACAAACTGACCCCTGCCTTCGAAAAAGCGATTATCTGGGCTGCGGAAAACAAGATCACCAAGGGGTATCCGGACAATACGTTCAGAGATACCGCTACTTGTACCAGAGGCGCGATCGTCACGTTCCTCTATCGGGTCAGCACCCTGAGCGCATGAGATTCTGTGCGTCTGCGCATCTCTGATTTGCGGGAAGAAGATTCCCAGGGATAATTACATAAATCTGCCTTACACGAAAAATTATATTTTTGTGTGGGGCAGTTTTTTGTTCGATGATATAATATAAAGGTCAACATATTTATCAGTTTAACAACTATGAATGCGCAAGGCAGCTAAACTTACTGAAAGGAGTGACAACAAAATGAAGAAAACATGGAAAACTTTCCTGGCGGCGGGCTGCGCCCTGTCGATGCTCTTCACAATGCCAGGATCCGCGGTCCTGGCAGAAGAATTGCAGGAAGATGCAGTTATCGTCTCGGAGGCGGCCCAAGTTCATCCGGAAGAAGCGGATTTCGAAACCGAAGCAGCGGAAATCAATGTGGACATCGTTGAAAATGCCTCTGATTCGGAGACATATGACGATATCGATAAGAAACTTGATGCAGCCATCGAACAAGCACCGGAGATAGATGACTCGATTCCTCAAGCGGAAACGGATGAGTTGATTGCGCCGGAAGATGAAATCGTGACAGAAGATGGCGCGTCTCTTGAGAGTGAAGAAATCGTCGGAGCAGGAGACGACTATCCGTCCAATCTGAAAAACGCGGCGATCGATGCCATTATTGATCCGTGGAAGTTCTTAAATCGCGAGTGTACTTCATTTGCAGCCTGGTGTCTTAACTCCAGGAACGGAGTGAATTTCACGAATCAGTATCTCGGAGCTTCCGCATGGGGACATGCTAAGACATGGGGAACGGTGGCCAAATCCAAGGGCGTGACAGTCAATAAGACTCCGGCCGTCGGTGCGATTGCCTGGTGGTCATCAGGTGATCATGGGCATGTCGCATGGGTAAGCGCCGTCAACGGCAGCAATGTTTTTATCGAAGAATATAATTATAATGTCAGAGGAGGCTATGGGACACGTACGATTGCAGCCTCCAATCCGACCGGCTATATACATATTAAAGATATTACTCCCAGCGGAAAAACGATGACAAGCGGATATGACGCAGTTCTTCCGGACGGAGATTATCAGATACTTTGTGCCGCGAACACAGATTATTATCTGGACATAGACGGAAGCGGATCAGAGCCGAACGGTGCAAATGTAAAACTCTATAACCCCGCTTCCGACTCACTTCCGAGCTGCGATATCTGGACGATCACCTACAGCAACGGATTCTATAAGATCAAACAGAAGGGCGGAAACCAGTGCCTCGATGTCAGCGGAGGATCCGCACTCAGAGGAACAAATGTCCAGGTATGGCCTGACAACGGGTTAGATCCTCAGAAATGGGCAATCTCTAAGTTCAGCAATGGAGTGGGCTACAGACTGCAGTCCAAGTGCAGCGGCTACTCTCTGGACGTGGAGAACGGAACAATGGCAAGAAATACCAATGTCCGCCAGTGGGAAGGGAATGACTCCAACGCGCAGCGGTGGTTATTTGTTCCCTACGAGCCTGCGAAGACCGTTGCCAATGGCCGGTATGTGCTGGTCTCGGCGATAAATCCGAATATCGTCATGGACATTTCCGGCGACACAGGCAATGTGAATGATGGGACAAATGTTCAGGTATGGAGCGACACTTGTCCGAGCAAATATAATTCGATCGACGTAAAGTATCTTGACCACGGATATTACAGTCTCACTCACCACGCATCCGGCAAGAGTCTGGAAGTTAAAGACTCAAGTGTCACGAACAAGGCGAATATACAGATTTCGACGTCGACTGGCGCAATGAACCAGAGATGGGCCATCATGAAGCTCGGATCCGGCTACATGCTTGTGTCGAGGAAAAGCGGGCTTGTCGCTGATGTCTACAATGGTCTGACCGATAATGGAACGAATATCCAGCAGCACTATTATAACGGATCTACCGCGCAGACCTGGAAGTTCGTGAAGGCTGAGTACAAAGTTAAGTACGACGCCAACGGCGGGACCGGAGCGCCTTCAGCGCAGACCAAATACTATAAAAATGCTCTGAAGCTCTCCTCCGTGACGCCTACAAGGACCGGCTATCAGTTCCTGGGGTGGTCGACCAGCAAAACAGCGACGTCGGCTTCCTATAAAGCGGGCAGCAGTTACACGAAAGATAAGGCAGTTACGCTTTATGCTGTGTGGGCAGGCGCATTCTCCGATGTTCAGGATCCTAGCCATCCATATTATGATGCCATTTACTGGGCAGCCGATGCTGGCATCACCAAAGGATATTCGGACGGCACATTTGGCATCAACAAGCCCTGTACGCGCGGTGAGATGATTATGTTCCTGTGGAGATACGTGGGACAGCCTGCACCGAAAGCGGTGTCAAAGTCTCCGTTCACGGATGTAGCTAAGACCCATACATTCTACAACGCTATTCTCTGGGCATCTCAGAAAGGCATTACCAAAGGCTATCCGGATGGTACGTTCGGTATCAACAGGAACGTGAGCCGCGGTGAGTGCATGATGTTCCTGTGGAGGCTTAAGAACAAGCCGGCTCCGACGGCGGTGTCAAAGTCCCCGTTCTCGGATGTCCCCAAGACCCATGTCTTCTATAAAGCGATTCTCTGGGGAGCTCAGAATAAGGTCACGACCGGCTATACCTCCGGTGCGAAGAAAGGTACCTTCGGCATTGATGAGAACTGCACGAGAGGGCAGATTGTAACCTTCCTTTACAGGGCGAAGTAAACCATATGTAAAATCAGGGGCTATTATCACATTGGGGATAATAGCCCCGCTTTTTTGCAGTACAGACTATGGCATTTGATTTTGTCATCCTCAGATGTTACGATAAAAGAAAAACAGACGCTTGCTGATATGGGACTGAAGTGGATTGTCATGGAGGAACAATATGGGACGACGAATCGATCCGGCATCTATATGTAAAGCCGCAGCCTATATAATCGCAGTTCCGTTCGTGTCAAGCATAGCGGGTTTTTTCGTATGCATGACCGGAAAAGCCGAACTTGTACTCCCTGTTGTTCCGCTGGTCGCAGTTCTGATATACGCAGCTCTTTACCGAAGGATCAACGTGAGATTTGCCGCTATGTGCAACGGCGTAGCATGCCTCTTTCTGCTCATCTGCTTTACGGTCATGATGATCATCGCGAAGGGCGCCGTAGAGGGCGTGGTGATGGGATATTTCACCTGGCTCCTTGTTCCGTTTGCCCCTGTTTCCCTGATGCTGATGCTCATGGGTGAGAAGCTGGTCCTGTACGCGACAGCCTTCATCCTTTATGCTGCTGTTTTTCTTTTTCTTGCATACAGGTCGAATCTCAGGCTGCGAAGAGGGTATATCCCGCTGGGAATCATAATTCTGTGTATCGGAACGAGCGCATACCTTTACATGAACAGACCTGCAGTCAAATATGCCGGTCATGGGTTTAAGTACATGCACGGGTTCTCGAGCACGGATTTCACCGATTACACAGTCTACAGCGAAAACTCCAGGCTGGTCATGCTGGACCATCAGCCGGATCTATTCATAGAAAATGAGGAGGATATGCCGGTGCTCGACGGTGCGGAGGCCTGTTATCCGCTGTATGCGGCATTTGCAAAAGCCTGTTATAAAGATATTGACGTCATTGAGAAAGAGTGGCTGAAATCCGGAGAAAATCAGTATCTGAACGGAAAGATCGTCACCTTCACAAACACGCTCCGGGCTTTTGACCGGCTCATATACTGGGGAAATGACACGGAAAAATACGATGACGCGGTTGATATGATCTTTGGAGCCAGACCATCCGCCGACCAGCTCGAGGAAGCGAAGTATCTCGGCGTTGAGGTTGATATTACGCCGATCGGCAGGGAAGCATTTGTCTTTTTTGTTGAGGCGGACAACCCGGTGGATAATCTGACGAGTGAGCAGCTCAGAGCGATCTACCATGGGGATATCGCGAACTGGAAAGAGGTCGGTGGAAAGAATCAGGCAATCAGGGCTTTTCAGAGGCCGAAAAATTCAGGTTCTCAGACAATGATGGAGTATTTCATGGGTGATACCACTGTCAACTACCCACGACCTAAAGGTCATGGGCTTGTAACTGCCCAGTCGTAGTAACGGTTTGCACCTCCGACCTTTGACCCCAATAGATATTGCTGTCT
>CADAIL010000047.1 GCA_902788035.1 uncultured Lachnospiraceae bacterium
CAATACGCATATGTTCTCCGGCTTGGTGTTCTGTGCGGACTGCAAAGGCAAGATGTACTTCAGCGGTTCTCACGACGACCCGAACAAATGGAATTACACTTGCTCGAACTCCCGAGGCAGCAATTCTCCTTGCTCTGCCCACTTTATCCGTGCAGTTGTGTTGGAACGACTGGTCTGGAATTATACACAGAGGGTTATTGATCTTGTGCTCCGCTATGAAGCTCATTTCCGGGCGATCATGGAAGAGAAGATGCAGACGGAGAGTAAAGCGATCCTTAAGGTCAAGCGGAAGCAACTTGAAAAAGCGGAGAAGCGCATCCAGGAGATTGACCGTCTGTTCGTGCGAACCTACGAGGACAACGTTGCCGGGAAACTGAGTGACGAGCGCTTTGCAGCGATGAGCCAAGGCTACGAGGAAGAACAGCAGGGCTTGAAGGAAGCGGCAGATGTTCTCCGGAAGGAGATTGAAGTACAGGAACAGCAGAACCAGAATTTAGATCTGTTCATTGAGCGTATTCAGAAATACACGCCTTTGGAGGAACTGACGCCCTATGTTGCGCACGAGCTCATCAAGGCGATCTATGTGGGAGCGCCGGACAAGAGCAGCGGCAAGCGCCGCCAGAGCATCCACATTGAGTACGATCTGATAGGATTTATCCCGCTGAATGAACTGATGAAGCAGGAAACGGCATGACAAATGCCATGCCGTCCCTGCAAATGACGATAAAACTATCTTACGGGTGGAGGCCCTTTCCCCATCCCTGAAAGCTCACGGCATTCCGGGACGGGCACGGCTCTTCGAGGTCGTACAGCAGGTCAAGATCGTAAATGCCAAACGTCGTGCGAAAGCTCCGGGGCATCAGTTTGTGGGGAAATCCTCCGACGCTATTGAGTTGGAGAAAGATCCGTCGCTCGAGCTTAACTATATTGTTGCGACGCCCCGTATGTCCTACTATATAACCTACAGCACGCGTATCTATAACATTTACCTGAAATACGCCGCACCGGAAGATATCCACGTCTACTCAATCGATGAGGTGTTCATCGACGCGACTGACTATCTGAAGACGAACGGTATGAGCCCCCATGATTTCGCCATGCTAATGATTCAGGATGTGCTGAAGACTACCGGAATCACGGCAACAGCTGGCATCGGTCCCAACCTTTATCTATGCAAGGTTGCCATGGATGTCTGGGCCAAGCACATTCCGGCAGACAAAGACGGCGTTCGCATTGCTGAGCTGGATGAGATGACTTATCGCCAGTATCTTTGGGCACATAAGCCGATCACGGACTTCTGGCGCGTCGGCAGGGGCATCGCAAAGAAATTGGCCGACCATGGGATGTACACCATGGGCGATGTTGCCCGCTGCTCCATCGGAGGAGCCAACGATTATCAAAATGAGGCACTCCTATACAGGCTCTTCGGCGTGAACGCGGAGCTGTTGATTGATCATGCTTGGGGCTGGGAACCCTGTGAGATCCGGCACATCAAAGCCTTCAAGCCGGAAAACAACAGTGTCAGCATAGGTCAAGTCCTGCAGGAGCCGTACTCTTATGATAAGGCTCGTATGATCGTCCGGGAGATGACAGACGGCCTGGTGTTGGATCTGGTGGATAAGGGCCTATTGACAGATCAGATTGTGCTCACGGTTGGTTATGATATAGAGAGTCTTACCCCTGAATACAAGGGGGCGGTGGAGACAGACTGGTATGGTCGAAAAGTACCGAAGATGGCACATGGATCAGAGAATATCGGCAAACTGACCTCATCCACAAAGCTGATTATGGATGCTGCTATGCGATTGTACGACAGGATCATAGATAAGAAACTCTTGGTCCGGCGGATGTATGTTGTCGCAAACCATATAGCAGATGCTGCGGCCGCTAGGGCAGAGCCAAAGTTTGAGCAGATGGATCTCTTCTCCAATATGGAGGAAGAGAAGGAAAAGAGAGAAAAGGAAGAAGCCGCCCGGGCAAAAGAGGAGCGGCTTCAGCAGGCAATGCTGACAATCAAAAAGCGGTACGGGAAAAACGCAATCCTCCACGGAACCAGCTATGAGGAAGGAGCAACCGGGCGTGACCGGAACAGGCAGATTGGGGGGCACAAGGCATAATGGAAATCTCGCACGAATACGACGACATTATAAACCTGCCCCACCATGTTTCTGCTGACCGTCCGCACATGCCGATGATCGACAGAGCAGCTCAGTTTTCTCCCTTCGCCGCCCTTACGGGTTATGATGCGGCTATTGTTGAGACCGCCCGTCTGACAGATACGAAAAGAGAACTGTCAGAGGAGCAGAAAGAAATGATCAGCAAACAACTGCTTGAGCTTCAATCACGTTTGAAAACAGATCCGATGGTCACCGTTACCTACTTTGTTCCTGACAGCCGTAAAGCTGGGGGCGCCTATCGTTCCATTGCGGGGGCCGCGAAGAAAATTGACGAGTATCTGGGCATTTTGGAAATGAGCAATGGGATCACAATCCCGTTCGACAATATCCTCAGAATATCGAGCTCTGATGACAGGAGACTTCCTTATGGCGAAAATTTATGAAATCTTTGGGACAAATGCCCATGAGATGACCGTGACACTCATGCAGGCCGCAAATGTAGCGGGGATGATTCCAGCAGGGGCATCCATAGCGCTTAAACCGAACCTGGTTCTGGCAGGTGAGCCCGAATCCGGCGCAACAACGCATCCCGGGGTCCTGTCCGGCTGTATCGTCTATCTGCAGGGCGAAGGCTTTTCGGATATCTGCGTGATGGAAGGCTCCTGGGTCGGTGACCGGACAGATCGTGCCATGAAACTCTGCGGATACGACAAGGTCTGCGAGAAATACGGTGTGCCATTTTATGATTTAAAGAAGGACAAGGTCCGCATGGTACATACCCCGCTGCGGGATATGGAGATCACCAGTCGCGCGATGGATACGGACTTTCTGATTGACTTGCCGGTATTGAAGGGACATTGCCAAACCCTGATGACCTGTGCTCTCAAAAATCTGAAAGGCTGTCTGCCGGATCGGGAGAAGCGCAGATTCCATGCCGACGGTCTGATAGAACCGATCGCCGCCTTGGGCGCGACTCTCAAGCCTGCTCTTACTATTGTGGACAGCATCTGCGGCGACTTGAACTTTGAAGAGGGCGGCAATCCGGTGCAGACCAACCGCATGTATCTGGGAACCGATCCCGTGCAGATCGATGCCTACGGATGCCGCCTTATGGGATTGCAGATAGAGGACGTTCCTTATATCCAGCTTGCGGAGAAATGGGGCGCCGGCTCCACAACAATCCGTGAAGGCGATATCATCACACTCAATGAACCTACGGAGAGTCGAACTTATCCTGCACCGTCCAGTATAGTCAGGAGCCTGACCCATCAGGTCAAAGCAGACAGCGCCTGCTCGGCCTGTTATGCGTCTCTTGTCCGGGGACTCTATATGGCGCAGGAAGAAGGAATCCACGTCCGGAACGAGATCGCCATCGGACAGGCTTATCGCGAAAAAAGCATCAAGGGTCTCGGAATCGGCAACTGCTGTGCCGGAGCTGACCGCTACGCAAAGGGATGCCCGCCGACTGCGAACGATGTGCTGGCATTGCTCAGAACGGCGGAGCGATAGTCTGAACAAAACGGCGAGAATGAGGTGTGGAACGAGATTTGATCCGGCGGCCGTTCCCGGCTCTGCGTCCCAAAGGAAGGACTGAAGGTCTTGAAGACGTGACTCGCATTAGACCTATAGGCAGACACATAATCGACAAAAAGGCCCACCATCTCTAAAGTGCTGTTTCCGTTAAGGAATCGGCACTTTTGTTTTAGCCAAATAGTCGAGTGCTACTTGACCTCAAAAAGCTCGTTGAGAGATACAATGCAACTGTGATCACATAGAATAATTGTGAAGGGAGCACGAACATGAACAACAAGACAGAGCTGGTTTTTATCCTGGATATGAGCGGATCCATGGAGCAACTGAGCGCTGACACGATCGGAGGCTTCAATAGCATCTTGAAGGAGCAGTCCGCTAGGGAAGGGGAGGTTATGGTCACCACTTATCTGTTCAACAACAGTAGCCGCATGATCCATGACCGCCTGCCGGTCACCGATGTGCCACCGATGACGAAGAACGAATACCGGGCAAGCGGCTGCACGGCACTTGTAGATGCGCTTGGTGACGCGATCCATCACATTGCAGGGATTCATCGCTATGCCCGCAAGGAGGATGTGCCGGAGCACACGGTCTTTGTCATCACCACTGACGGGATGGAAAATGCGAGCCATCACTATAAGGCAGATGAGGCCAAGCGGATGATCCAGCATGAGAAGGAGAAATACGGCTGGGAGTTTATCTTCCTTGCGGCTAATATCGATGCGGTTGAGTCAGCAACCACCTACGGGATTGACGCCGAGATGGCTGTCGATTATGTCCCTGACGCCGGAGGAACGCAGATGGCATACGCTACGATGAATATGGCGATAGGCCAGGCTCGTAATGGTGTTCACCTGAAGGAGAAGCGGCTGTGGCGTGAAGCCGCAGACAAGGACTTTAAAAAACGCGGCAGATAAAGTATAATTCAACCAGATCAGCTCGGGAGGAGAGAGACAGATGGCTTTGACAATCGTTCGCAATGATATCGTGAAGATGAAGGTTGACGCGATCGTGAACTCAACCAATGAGTATCTGCACCCCGGCGGACATGGCGTAGATGCAGCGATCCACGCAGCAGCTGGCCCCAGACTTCGGGAGGAGCTGAATCAGATTGGCTACTGCGCCCCTGAGAGCTTGGTCATCACGGAATCATACAACATCAAAACCTGCTCGTATATCATTCATGTTGTCGGACCGCGATACATTGACGGCAAGCATGGAGAGGCAGAAGCTCTCTGGAACTGCTATGATCGCATCCTGAATCTGGCTTATAAAAAGCGTTGCCGCTCACTTGCCATCCCGTCTATCTCCTCAGGCGCGTATGCGTTCCCAAAGGAAGAAGCCTATAAGATCGCCACGTCCTGTATCCGTCAATTTCTGTTCTCTCTTGATGAAGACGAGGACATGATGATCTACCTGGTCTTATTCGATCAGCAGTCTGTTGAGTATGGAAACAAGATCGACGGTGATGTTAAGGAGTACATTTCTCCGGCATATGCGGAAATAAAGAAAAAGGGTCTTGGCCTCAAATTCAAACTAGGACGGGCGAACAATATACTGCCTCCTCAGACCGCGGATAGTTTCTTCGATGGAGCGGCACTTTGGGAAGACCACACCATGGCCATGCAGGCGATGCTGGCTGAAGAAGATTACACAGCACAGGACCTGTCTTTTGCTGAGATGTGTGAGTGGTGGTGCGAGGAGAAAAACATCTCCAAGAAGGCATTTTACGTATCTGCGAACATCAATAAGTCTATGTTCTGGAACATGAAGCACCACCCGGATCAGATCCCCAAAAAGACGAATGCACTAGCCTGCGCGATCGGTCTTCAGCTGGATTATGATCAGACCCAGGATCTCCTTATGAGGGCTGGCATGACTCTGTCACGCTACTACGCGCTGGATCGTCTCGTAGAGAGTTACATTCGCAAAGGAAACTACGATATTTTCGAGATTAACGAAAAACTGTTTGAACAGGACCTGCCCCTTTTGGGCGCCTGTTAGGAGGTCATTATATGCTTGGGGCGATTTTGGGAGACATGATGGGTTAAAGACGATGATCTGGACGATGATAGCTTAGACGAAGATGAGATGCCTGAAAAAGCCGGGCTGGTTCGGTAGGTGATAGCCTGGCAGGGGCCGGAATACCACACTAGCAATTATCGCATTGAAGATGAGAGCGTTGAGGCAGTGGATTACATCATCTCTGAATATCCGCCGATAGTAATGGTAGTCCTGGTCGTAGGAGAATGCTTGCCAGAAGCGTTTCCAAATTACTCTATCATGAAAGTGTATAAGAAACTGTGAAATGGACGGGCGATTGACGAATCAACGCCCGTCCTGTTCAATTTTCTCAACTCTTGAACAAATAGTCTTCCTCACCAGCGATATATTTCTCGTAGTCGACACGAACACGAGCATTTGCCTGAAAGGCAATATGACCAATGGAGCCAACATAGATGATCGTCTTATCCTCGTGAATTGCGAAGATGTCCGCCGTGTCACGCTTTGAAGGCAGACCGCCGTCTCCAAAAGTGAAACCTTCGTCCTCAGCAGCCCGCATAAACTTCTTGCACAGATCCGGCGTGCGAAAGTATACAAAGGTGCCCTTTTCGTCCAACTTCGCGAGATCCATCAGCTTCCTCATAGGTAAGCCCTCCTAAATAATGATTTACCTATAGGAGAGCAAAAGAAATGCACCCATCGTCAGATGGATGCAACAAACACCCATCATACAAGCTTTAGCACCTTACCAGACTGGCAGGTTGCTGTGCGGTCAACGGGCTTGTCCCTTACGCACTCTCTATAGGTGTGTATTATTATACAAAAATTCAAGGAAAAGTCAAGGGCGATAATGTATCACTTTTACAACTATATATAAGTCTTGCTCAATGTCTTCGCCGGCATGTGCTTCCCTGAGCACGTCGTCAAGTTCTTCAACAGTCGGCACAAGGACGATAGCATCAACGGCTGTTTCGATCGGCATCAAGTCATCTCAATTTTCGAGGTGTAATTGAAACTGCTCTTGATTATAATTGTCGTTAATATATTCCATATACTTCTTCCATGCGTGTATGAAGAAATGGAAAGACATGTCGAAGGTCTTGAAAGACGCCAAAAGCATTTCCGGGTCACACTACAGCTACTCATCATGTGTAGTGTAGTGTGCTGTCTCAAAGTATGAAATTGTCTATTCAATCGGAGAACATTACGTGCTTTTTCCCAATTTTCGCTTCAAAAGATTAGAGAGTCACATATAGAAGCGGCAGGAGTTGAACCCCTGCCGCTGTCACCTAATTTGTGCGTTGCTTGTGGAGAAGGCTCTCCCAGATGTACTAGTAAGAAATGGGGTGTATATTCACAAACAACTAGTTACATAAGCCAGCCATTGAACGCATAACCAAGTCTACATCTTTATTTTCCAGCTCTTGAATAATGTGGAGATAGGTTTTTTGCGTAGTGGTCATACTGGAGTGACCAAGACGGCGAGCAACGCTTGCAATTGAAACACCAGCAAAAAGGAGAAGAGATGCATGAGTATGGCGTAGTCCATGGACAGAAATCACAGGGATGTTTACAGCTTTGCAATATCGAGCCAGAATTTCGTTTACAGTGGAATTATATACTTTATTATCATGGACAAAAATGGGCTTATCGATGGGTAAACCTTTTAAAAGACCTGCAAATTGGGAAACAAGCTGCCAATCAATCTGAATCTTACGTACGGAAGAGCGGTTTTTGGTGGGCAAAAACCCCGTTCCTTCTTTGTAATCCCAGGTTTTGCTGACTGATAATGTCTGATGTACAAAATCAAAGTCCGCTGGCGTTAGCGCTAGGGCTTCCGAGAAGCGTAATCCGGTCTTTGCAATAAGTAGAATAAGCCAGTCCCAATTCACCCCACTGATTAAATTAAGAGAAGCTAAAAGCTGTTGAAGTTCATATTGACTCAAATATTTTACTTTCTTTGCACGAGGAGCTTTTCCTTTAATGATAGCTTTACGAGTTGGATCTCGTTCAATTAAACCATCATCAACAGCATCCAAAATGGCGGCTTTCAGCTGATGGTGGAAATCCATGGTTGTTTGTCTTTCGTGGTACTCGGCGTAGTCATTCAAAAGCTTTTGGTAGTTTACTCTAGTCATCTCACAAACACGGAGCTGTGGTACAAGCTTTTGGACCCACTGAGCAGACAAGTGATATTTTGCCATGGTAACTTTACGAATAGCTCCATCTTTGTAGATGGTGATCCATTGATTATAGTACTCATGAAACAGCATTGTGGATGCATCGGTAGTCATACAGGTTCCTCCTACTATGTAAATGATGTCTTGCATCATAGATGCTTACGCTGATGAAGGGTGATAAGACTACTCAAGTAGTCAAGAAAAGCCGAAATTTTCTTTTGCTCATCTATATTTGGTATAGGAATCAGGAATTCAGAAACGTTTTTTGCGGAAAGATTTGGCTGTGCAGCGCCTTCGTCATGAACAACTCTTTGCCTATATTCAATATCAGAATTAAGCACATGAAAAAGATATCTTCCATCAATGTTTTGCGGTCTGATTGCCACAAGAGATGAAGCTACCGTTCCTTCCGTAAAATTGTCGATATAAGCGTTCTTCCCAAGGGTTCCGCGTAAGCAATATACAATATCGCCAAGCTGTAATTTTGCACCCCCAAGATCATTATATTTCTCTCGTGTGATTTTATTAGCAGAATCAAGTTTCACCTGACCGTCTACTAAATCTCCTGCGTTAATAAACGGTATGCCATCAGATACCATATCTTGTGCATTGGGGTATTTTGCGCTCCTGTCACCATTAAACATTACACAGTGATTCGCAAGCTTACGCTGTTCCCAAGCATATGTCCCATATCTAACCCTAAACAGCAAGCAATTACTTGGGAACAGCGTAAGCTGTCAGAAGTAGCAGATAAGGTGACTGAAAAAAATGTAGACTTGGTTATCAAAGAGACCTTTACGAACTCTGCGGAGTTC
>CADAIL010000048.1 GCA_902788035.1 uncultured Lachnospiraceae bacterium
TTTTTGGTCAATAATTGGTCGCCACATAGTGCTTAATACACTGTCAATCTAGTCAAGAGGATATGATGTACCTGTAATGCATGTGTCCCCGGCCGCGAAGAAGGTATGTTGTGCAATTCGGAATGATCTTCTCCGCTCTCTCAATGACTCCGCCAAAAGATCCCCCGAACAAGCTGATTCTGTCGAACCCGAGCTGGTCGATCACCTCGCCTGCCCACCTGCCGTAATCATATCCTGACGCGGGCAGGCTGTTCTCAGCGCTTTTCCCGGGATGACCGATAATATCAACTGCCAAAAAATAGAAATCCTCAAACAAAAAATCACAAGCCAGAAAATTATACTTTTTTGATATTTTTTCGTTTCCAATAAGGCCCATGCAAAAAAGGACTTCCGCGCCGATCCCTCGGCACGAAAGTCCTTTGTCTTATTAATCGATCATTCAAAATATCGTTCCTTAATAGAAGACCGGCCGCAGCGAGTGCTGTGACCGGTCTTCTTATAGGGAGAGTTTACGTAAGATGAACTCAGTAAACCTTAGTTATGGATCCGATCATTACGCCGGTGCTGGAACCGCGCTTGTGATGTTTCTCCGGCGGATTGTAGGTGTTGGTGAATTTGATATCCGCGCTGTTCTTGTCTGCCTTCGCAGTCATAAGTGTGCCGGTTCCACCGGTGTGCGGAAGTTCTTCGCCTGCGCTATTGGTCACGAGCAATATATATGCGCCAGTTTCCTCATCGTAAGTAATACCATTTCCGCTTGAAGATAGTGTTGTACTCTCATCATATGTTATTCCTGATTTACTTACCGTTATGTTCACCGGTGATGTCTTTATGTTATAGCCAGCCGGCGCTGATGTTTCAACGAGATGGTAAGTTCCCAATGGAAGCTGCAATTCTGAAGAATTGTTGTAATAAAGCAAACCATCCGCTCCTGATTTGATGTCTTCAAAAAGTAATTCGTCTTCGCCTTCATCATCAACCTTATAGAGGTTAAAAACAGCATCCTGAAGATTTTTATCTGTGTTGGAAATATCTACTTTTCTTATTACAATCTTGATCTCCCAAATCGCATAGAGGTCGTTTGCATACACAATATTTCCATCTTCTTCCGTTGCACCTATATTATCTGCTGCTACGGCCTTCACCTGTGCTCCAGAACCAGTTGAAAGCGAATATTTGTCTGTTGAATCATCATATATCAGCCATGGTGTAGTCGCCTCTGCGCTAAGGGCCCACCCTTTAAACACAAAACCCGGACGGCTGAAATACTGGTTTGACCCTTCCAGGGAAACAGTCTTGTTGATTATTTCCGGATAGATAACGATCGTCGGATCCTCACTGTTATCTGTATGCACTGTCACATTACCATTTGTTTCCATTTCTGTCTGGCTGTTATACCCATTGCCATGGAATGTGATCTGTGTGACCTCTACCGGAATATCCTCAATCGGAACAAATACTGGATACAGCCAGATTTCTCTGTTATCATTTGCCATTTCGGATTGAATCAGCAATACATCACCAGCGTTATACATTGCTCCGTTATAGTACCAGCCTGTAAAAACGTATCCTTCAGGTGCCGAAATTGAGCCTGCAACAGAAGTATAAGATTTATCGATGTACTGGTTCTTATCTTCAGGTGCTGTTCCATTGGTAGATATTCTTTTTTCATCGTCATCCAAAAGAGGATCACCCTCTGCTGTTACACCGTCCTGACTGTATTTAACTGTATAAACACCAACAGATCTCCACACAGCCTTCAAATACGTATTTCCCGTTATTCCAGCATCAAAGTTATAAAGACCAATTAATTGCCCGGTTTCCTTATCAACTTCATACCAGCCCACAAATGAATAGGCCGTTCCATCGACAGCATATTTGGTTTCTGTATCTGTTGCTTCACCTTCATCTGTTGTGTAGTATGCTTTCCTGGTAGAAGGCTGTGTCCCATCCGGATCTTTTTCATTAAATTCATCATAGTGATAATAGTAAGCACCATCAGAGTTCTCAACGTACGGCCTCACAACATCGGTATATTCTTCAATGATCGACCCCTTCGTTTCCCAGAACCAGGTTGACTCCGTATCTGACAGAATTCCTCCATCAGGATCAACCTTTACCCAATAATAGATTGGATCCCATTTAATATATACAGGAACATCGTTGCCGGGCATTGTTTGCGTCCAGTCAAATTCGACTGTACACTCCACATCCGCATAATACTTTCCATCCCATTCATATTCCTGCGTCGGCGGTTCCAATGTAATATCTTCACCGGGCTTAACTGTCGAGAGAGATTCCTCATAATAAACTTGCTTGGAACCAAGTTCATCTACTAAAGTCCCATCATAAGTGTCAATAAATTTAACGGTAAATTGATTCCTTCTATAGTAAATCTCCATCCCATAATATACTATCTTATAAACGCCCGTCGAATTTTGATAAAACTTAACATTATTAGGATACAGTGCAAGCTCATCTGCTGCCGCCGCCTTTACCGCATTTAGATCCTGACAAATATTTCCTTCATCATCGCGAACATATTCCCATGCGTAACTCGGTATCCTTACTGGCGGCGTCACCTTTGTCCATTGTTCTTCTTCACTCTCTGTCGATTCCGGAATCCCTTTTCCATTGGTATTTTCTACCGGTTTGAAATATGTCCGGTTCCCATTGACATCATCAAGGAACAAACGCACATGATCCACTACAAATTTTGCCGTATTACTGGGCACAGAGAAATTCATAGCGGTACAATTAGTATACCAAAATGTTGATTGTGGTTCCGTTTCATATGTCTCTCCATCTGTATTCTGACGGTACCGCTCATAATGACTGTTGGCGGACTTAGAATGAACGTAAAACCTCTTTTCATGAATTGTGCTTGTATACTCATATGGATCGTACTCAGTCTCCGCACCAAAACTGGTAGAGATATCCATAAGTGTTGTGCCATCCGTCCGAATTGCCATCCAAACATATCCTTCATAATCGCCTACATTAGGGAATGTATATCCGTACATTGAAATGGTCTGACCCTGCAGTCCAGTCATAACCAGCATTGTGCCTTCCAAATCTTCTTTATTAGCATATACTTCATTATCAAACCCAGGATTCGTCCCTACTGTCCCGCCATAATAAAACAGGTAACGAATCAAATCTCTGTCTATATAAACATTCAGCACGGAAGAGCCATCGGGTTGAACCCTCACGCTGGCGTCGCTTTTTATTGTGTTTGTCGTATATCCGCGACCGAGATCAAGGATTATGTCCTCTGAAAACGCAAACTCTTTTCCAACCGTTGCCGTGTAATTAGCCTGTGAATAATACTCATAGCTCTTAGTTGTACCCGTTGTATCTTCCCACACACTCTTATCGTCAGTAACTTTTTCTCTCCAATATACAACTGTTACATTTGCAGTACCGGCATTCCAATGCGCATACAAAGTTGTATCAGAAGATATTGTTCCATTGAATTGATAAGCATCATCCGCTGTTTCTCCATCTGACAGATAGTCTGTATCTTCTGTCAGGAACCACCCAACAAACTCATGGCCCTGCCATTCCGGATCAGCTGTGGGTCTTGCCGAAGCTGTCGTTTGCCCGTTCAGAATATAAACAGGCGGGAAATACGTGGCGCCGCTGCCAGTTGGCGCGGAATAGAAATTCAGCCAATGTGATAAACGGAACACCGGATAGAATTCCATATCACTGTTTACTGTGACATTTGTATTCGATATTTCTGTCCTGCTATCAGGATCATCACTTGTTTCCAATGTTGATCCGGCAGTACTGCTCCATCCTGTAAAAACATAAGAAAGGCTTGTCACAATGGGATTGCCATCTTCATCATATTCCACAGTTGCATCCGGCGGGACTGCCTCCATCTGAGAAATGTCATATGTACTTCCATCATCCACCTGTATTCTTGAATATACCGGTGCTCCATCTATGGAATTATAGAAAGTAAGGTAATGCACATTACCATACACAGGTCTTAAATAAACCGTATAGTCAGGATATTTTCCTGTATCGCCTGATGTATTATCTTCATTCGCAATTTTGACAGTTGTTGCCGTAATCGTTGTTTCATCGGCTCCTGTACTTATGGAAATAGCTTCTCCAAAGTCAATCTCTTCGCCTGTCGCAACATAATTGTCACCATCCTTCAGGTAAATGAACCAGCCACGGAAAGTTTGATTTGATGCATCTATGGCAGGTATGTCGACCTGTTCAAGTGCTTCTCCATTTTTGATGATTTGATAATCAACTTTATTTCCAGAAGCATCTAAAAATTCAAACCTGCTTCCATCAGAATTTTGAAATGTATATTGTACTCTTGCTACATGATCCTCTTCTTCAAGATCAACAATTGCATAAATCGAAAATCCAGAGGTTTCAAAGCACACCGTGTTTACATCCACAGAAGGATCGATAACCTCTACTTTTGTTGATTCCGCAAAATGAACAACCTGAACATAATTTGTTTCTTCTGTATCCAGCAATCTGATTTGCACATCCACCGGTGCATTTAACGCTACTTTATTGCCGTTCTCGTCAATAATTTTGATATCAAGCAGCTTAATATAGTTGAGATCAGTAATGTTGCTGTCAACTGCATCTGCGGTTCTGGATACATATTCATAATAGTCAGTATCTGCTTCGGTAACTTCAGATACTTCAAGCTTTGCATTCTCCGGGATACCAGCTTCCTTATCGAAACTTACAACTACTTCATATGTGCTGCCATCACCGGTTGTAAACTGTGTCGTGATCGTCTCCGTCCCGACAATTCCATAAACGGAAAACTGATCGGACTCGAACTCGACCGCTTCGACAGCCTTTTCCGTACCCTCCGCTTCAGCATCAATCACTTCCGCTTTTTCTTCGTCCTCTTTGTTGAAGTGAATTGCTTCAACCGCTTTCGTCGTCTCGGTCTCAACCGTTTTCTTATATTCAATTCTGACCTTTACTTCCCCTGAAGGCTCAATTTCCCTGCCATCATGCACGAAGGAAATGTCATAAAATTTAGCAAAAGAAAGTCCGGTGTTTTCGTCATACTTGTCCTGCACCTGTTCCAACGCCTTCTGATAGTACTGGTCATAGATCTCGGGATCATCTTCCCTGGTGATCTCCTTGACCTTGAGTTCTACTCCCTCAGGTAACCCGGCGGATTCGTCAAAATCCGCATACACCGTATAGTTTTCAGCTTCGAACACAAGCCTTGCGGGTTCAATAACCGGCGCGGTTTCCTGTGCGGTCTCTCCCGCAGCCGCTTCACTTGCTCTTGCAGTTGTCGAATAAGCTGCATCTTCCGAAGTCTCATCGACTGCTTCTTCTATAGCCTGATCGTCCATATCCGCCGTGTCATCGGAAGTCTCGCCGGCATCCGCGGATTCCTCCTGTCCGGCTTCTTCACTTTCTATATCCGCTTCTTCTATATCCGCTTCGCTCTTCTCCGTATCCACGGAAAGCAAATCATCTCCGGTTTCATTATCAACTGTCTCGTCGTTTTCTTCCGGTTCCACCTCTTCGGCAATCTCTTCACTATATGCCTGTGTGGATGCAGTATTCTCCTCAACCGCAAAGGCAGAAGCAGCCGGCGCTATGGTCGACACAATAAGGACTAATGCAGCTATCACAGAAACGACCCTCTTCCGTTGCTTTGTCTTTCGGAAGAGCTCCATAATCTGTTCAACCATTTTCATTACGAAGTTCATTTTCATCTCCTCTTCTTTTGTTGGAATTGTCTCTGTTCTAGTGCACCGTCTCTGCCGATTCCGGACTAAACCGCTTGACAGTTATTTGGTATAATAAGGGACCACCTCATTGATGCTCCTTATCTCGATTCATTCTCAAGCCTGCCAGCAAACCGGCTGCTGCGATAAGGACACCGCCAGATAATCTATATAAAAAACACCGGAGTCTCCCGGATCAGGAAGCATTGACTGCCGGGAGCCCCTTTTTTCCGCTCTGGTGTTTGAATGGCAGGTTCCCGGGAAGCCTCCTCCGCGTATTCTATTTTTTGTTCAATGCACCGCCCCGATCTTAATAAGGGGCCACACCCTGAATACGATTTTTCCTACAATTTGCTCTTCCGCTATGCATCCGATGGAGAAATTTCTTGAATCCAGGGACAGCGCCCTGTTATCTCCGATTACAAATAGCTTTCCGTTCGGCACTGTATAAGGAAACTCAATATCTGTATCTCCCTTTGTTTTTTGCCGCAGATACGGTTCATCTATCTTTGCGTTGTTTACATATACATCGCCTTCGTCATCTATCTTCACTTGGTTACCTTTATGCGCATTTTCAGCTTCCTCATCTTCTGCGCAAGTGCAGAAACGTATACTTTTTTGGTTCATAATTAGTCCCATGCAATCGAGTAGGAGGGGAAATTGATATTTCCCCGTCCTCTCACACCACCGTGTGTACCGTTCGGTACACGGCGGTTCAATCAACTTAACAAATGACACACCTTGCGGTGTAGTAGTCAAGCATGGAGATTAGCCCAAAATCGGCTAATCTCTTGTTGCTTATAGCCAAATGTACCCATCCGTTATGGGCAAGTCTTGCATAGCGGTCTCCGCAGTACGCAATCTTAAAAGCCGCCCAGCGTGGCACATCCAACTTCATCAGATTCTTAGCTCTGTTCTGTGGCGTCTTCCAGTGCTTCCAGATACACATTCTCAGACGATATCTGATATTACTGTCCATACGCTCGCACAGTCTTTTCATGCTTCCGATTTTGAAGTAGTTAACCCATCCTCGGATTAGCTGGTTCAGCATCTGTACCTTATAGGCATTGCTCACTCCCCAGCTCCTGCATGTCAGTTTCCTCATCTGTGCTTTGAACTTCGCTACTGCTTTCGGATGCGGTTTGGCTTTGTATGCTTTGGCAAATGAGTCAAAGTAAAATCCAAACCCGAGATACTTGATACCTTTCGGCTTATCCACCTTGCTCTTTTCGGCATTTACCTTCAATCCGAGCCTCTCCTCAATAAATCGGGTCACACTCTTCATGACTCTGTCTGCCGCCTGTCTGCTTCCAACCATGATGATCAGGTCGTCTGCATATCGGACGAAATCCAGTCCTCTTGCTTCCAGTTCTTTGTCCAGTTCGTTTAGCATGATGTTCGCCAACAGCGGCGAGATATTTCCTCCCTGCGGCGTGCCGACTATGGTATCTTCATACTCATCGTCAATCATTACTCCGCTGATGAGAAACTTTCTCACCACCGAGATGACGTCTCCGTCCTTGATTGTGCGGCCGAAGATGGTCATCAGCTTGTCATGGTCTACCGTGTCAAAGAACTTAGCAAGGTCAATGTCTACAATCCAGCTGTGCCCATCGTTCATCATCTCTAATGCCTTTAGGACTGCCTGCTGTGCACATCGGTTGGGTCTGAATCCGTAGCTGTGGTCATGGAACTGCTCCTCAAATATCGGAGTGAGCACTTGTGCCACCGCCTGTTGCACAAAGCGGTCAACTACTGTAGGTACTCCAAGGTTCCTCATTCCACCGTCTGGCTTCGGTATCTCCACCCTTCTGACCGGCCGCAGCGAATGCTGTGACCGGTCTTCTTATAGGGAGAGTTTACGCAAGATGAACTCAGTAAACCTTAGTCATGGATCCGACCAGTGTCGATCAGACCTTTTTTCTGCGCTTGTACCATACGGTTCCGCCGAGCGCGCCGCCTGCTGCCATCAGCAGAAGCAGTGCCCAGAGAGCTCCGTTGGCGCTGTCGCCTGTCTTATTAGATTTAGTACTGACACTATTGGTAAATTTGACCTCTTCGATGGCTGTATCTGCCACTGCGGTCATTGTTCCGTCGCCTATATCTGTGACAGTGACCTTGACTGTATAGATCTTGTCGTCATAGACGATACCGCTCTGCTTGTCGTTGATTTCCGAAATACCGTAAATGTAAACCTTCTTCTTCTCACCCTTGAGGTCC
>CADAIL010000049.1 GCA_902788035.1 uncultured Lachnospiraceae bacterium
CCGCCGGTGGAGGGTAGTTCATAGCCGGAGGAATTGCTCACCTGAATCCTCACCACTTCCGTGCGATCCTCTTCTTCAATGGTCGTTACATCAAGCGGTCCCGTCAGGTAAGCGGATATCTTACCACCGCTCATCGTGATAATTCTCACCGGCGCGGTCAGCATGTTATATCCATCGGGCGCTTTTGTCTCATACAGATAATATGTTGTGCTGCTATCTAAAGCGCCAAGATTCAGGATGCCTTTCTCATCCGTTGTGCCGGTCAGAATGGGAGTCTCACCGTCCTTAGGCTGATCGTCCGATATCTGCGTGATTTTGTACAACGCAAACTCAGCGCCGCTAAGAGGATTCGTTTTCAGGCCGTCACCAACTTTTAGAACTTGCACACCCTTAGCCGGCTGGTTTTTAACCACGAGCGTCACATTGCCATCTGCTTCCGTTATTACCTCGGCCTCTGTCGATTCAATATCTGAAAATGTCCAGCTGTAGGTCTTCGTTTTTGAATCATACGTTGAGACTGCCTTTTGGATCGTCACCTGTCCGGTAGCGGAAATCGTCAGGCGGATATCATAATCGGCCTGCTGATACGTTGTAGGCGTGCCTGTCTCATGCAAATAGTACGTGCCCGCAGCAAGATGATCCAGATCGATTTTGGGAATGACTCCGTTCTCATCCGTGACCAGGGTTTCAAATCCATCCTTCGGATAATAGTCCCGCATCGGATTTCCGGTATAGTAATCTGTCGTCTCATTATAAAGGGCGAATGTTACGCCGGAAATCGCTTCGTTGTTGACAGCGTCCTTCTTGACTGCGGTCAGGGTAAACGCGCGGTTCGAAATGGTGACGGTCGGCATATCCGTTGCGGTAGGTTCCGCAACCTGTTTGATGGAATAGCAGGCACCTTCAGCGGCGGCAGTCTCGCCATTTACATACAGCGTACCATTCTCAACCTTAATGGTCAGCGAATCGATCAGCGACAGATATTTATATGGTGCAGCTGTTTCTGTCAGGATATATTCTTCCCCGGATGTCAGATACGCGACCGCAATAAGACCAGCCTCATCAGAGGTAAAGGTTTTCTTTGAAGCCTCATTACCTGACTTCACCAGTGTGAATTTTGCGCCTTCCAGCGGAGCACCACTCAGGTCCGTCTTGACCAGCTTGATGCCGGGGCGGGTGTTGGTCACCGTATCCGTCCGGGAATTAACACTTGTATCTGCAAGCTGCGCTTCAGTCAACTCCTGACGGCTATAGCTTGCCGTGTAGTCAAACTTGTCAGAGTATCCGTGTTCGTTCGTGGTTCCGCCAACGGTCAGTGTTCCATTTTCTTCGATCTTTGTGACGGTGCAGCCGTCTCCCAAAGTAACCTTCCCGGCTTCATCAACCGTATAGTCACCGGACAGAGTTATTTCATATACCAGATAATCATTCAGTGTCTTTCCATTCGTCAGCTCCGGGAAGAACCAGTTCAGGGACGTTGCCGTCTTTCCAAGCTGTCGTACAGAGCCGTCCACCAGTGTCAGGGAATCATCGGCACCTTTCATATAGACTGCAAAATAGATATAGTCATGGTCATCCATGAACGCCGCGTCTGACCAGACCTTCTTTACCGTCAGGCCGTAGCCATGCTGGTTGTGCACGATGACGGTTTCATCCTGCCTGTCAATCACACCGGCGTTCGCGGTCTCGCCTTCCGGCAATGTCTCTCTGCTGCTACGAACATAGTCAATCAGGTTATAGCCTGCCGGGATTTCATCGCTGCGTTCTATAACCATAAATGCGGTGCCATCTGTCAGACCCGGAATCTCAATACTGTATCCTGCGGGAATTTTGTCCGCAGCGCCGCCGGGAGAAGTATGGAACGTCGCCTGCTCCTGTTCGGTTTTTACAAGCACAGACTCGGACGTATTACCGAGTTCGGAGAATACTGTCTTTCCTGTAGACACGAAGCCGCCGTTTTGATAGATGCAGTATTCTCCCGCCGGGTTCTTTACATAGTATCTGCCGGTGTTGTAGACCGTATAATCCTCGCCATCTTTTCCGATATAGATACGGAAGCGGAAGGTTGTTTCATCTTCATCCGCTGTAATTTTCGTTTCCTTAGCGTATTCTCGCCACAGCTTCTTGGTAATGATCAGACTGTGCAGCGCGTCCTCGCTGACATGGTTGTCGTAAATGACCTTTTTCTGGCCGGAAACAGTGGTTTCCGCGGTCTTGTAATCTCTGTACCCGTCCTTTGTTGCTGCGGTCCCTTCATTCTCGGTTCCATTGATGGTCACTTTGTCATAGGTACCGGTATCCTGCCCGCACTCCACAATATAGTACTCTGTTTCCTCCCTTGGCAGTTTGATGGAAGCAATCTGACCAGGCTTGAGATAGAACACATGCTCATACGTCATGCCATTTACGGTTGCGGACGCTGCATAGGAAATCGGAACAGAGGCATCCTGAGAATCCGTCACAGAGAAATCACCCGTCACCGGCTGATATACATAGCTTGTCGTACTATCCTTATAGAAAATCTGGAACGGGAACAGCATACCGGAATCTGTGGTTTCTGTTCCGCTGACTTCCTTTTCCAGCAGGACTTCACCGGCAGTATAGGGAGCCAGATTGAAGCGCATGTGGATGTTCGATGCGCCGGCGCCTCGTTCCATATAGTACATCTTCATCGTATGACCGGAATAGTCCTTAAATACAGTCCCGCCATCCTTAAAGATGCCATCCAGCCATGCGTCCACCTCATCCTGCATCTTATCCGGATACTGCGCTTTGTAGGCGGTCTCAAAGCGGTCCCTCAGGTTGGATTCTTTTCCGTTTTCAATGACTTTGCCGGTCCTGAAGTTGACGCTTCCATCCAGAGCAGAGTGTATACCGCCCAGATCCAGCACCAGCACATCATCAATATACAGCCAGAAATCGTCATCCCCGGAGAACTCGAAGATCAGGTCGTGTCCCCAGGCATCCAGTCCACTCTCGCTCTGCATGAAGCTGGCATCCATCTCCATGCCGAAGAAATAGATCGCATTGGCCGGATCTGTGTTCGCATTGTTGGTACGATGGATTTTATACAGCTTTTCTCCATAGCGGGGATCCAGTGAGGAAAGCATATTGCCATGAATATCTGTGTCATTGACCCAGTTTACATATGAATTTTCTGTGAGGTCATTATACGGGAAGAACTGTCCATGACGACGGGTAATACCGTTGCTTTCATCTGTGGTTGCGATCTGATCGTATACTACAAAATCGCCGACTGTATAGGTGCCGTTGCCGTCCGGTCTCTCTACCCCATACCACTTATCGCTCACACTGGTGATCAGGTGGGCAAAGTTCTGCGTACTGTCAAACTCAAAATATCCCGTCTCCTGGTAGGTACTCAGGAGAAACTGGTGATTGACCTCCATTGCACCACTGTATAGCTGTCCCAGAGAAGTACCGGTAAGCGTACTGGTCGGATACTCCTCTCCTTCCGCAATATATTTATTCAGCAGATTCTTTACGCCGTTCCACTGGTTATATGTAGTGTTCTGCAATACCTCCGTCTGTGTTGCACAGTTCGATCCCGTTACGGTTCCCGTGTAATTTTGCATCTTCAGCGTGATGCCATAGGATGTATGATCGATAGTAGCCACCTGCGAAAGCTTATCTTCCGAATCATCCGGCTTCATAATCGCAAAGTAGAAGGTATCCGCCTTGGACAGCGGTGCGGAGGTCAGCTGATAATTCAGAGCTTTCAGAGCCGAGTAATCATAGTACGGGTCATCCCAGGCAATGATCGTGCTGTAATAATCCCCGTTGCGGCGGCCATTCATATTGATGCCGATGGTATTGTCAGACAGGAACGTACCGCCGGACACCTGCGGCGCGATGTATTTGCCGGAATAGGCATTCTGCAGCTCGTAATAATAGTTTGGCGTGCCGTCATCGTTATAATACTCTGTGAAGTCCCAAAGCATGGTATTGACCTTGGTGCCAACCCAGGAAATGGTGTCGCCGCTCTCATAGGCCTTCACCAGCATACCGTCATGGTCAATGGCGTAGTAGTCATATTGGAGGGTATTTTCATTCCAGATTCTTGTATAGATAATGACCTGGTCGCCATTCTTCACATCGTAGTCGATATTGCCATTTTCATCTGTGTCTCCGGATACACTCACCTTGGTAGCTGTGTAGGTGACAAAATCGTCCTCATTCAGATTGGAGAGTTCGGCAAAGCTCAGCCAGCAGGAAGCATCATTGCCTGTTGTAAGGTCCGTCCGGCTTTGGAAGGAGCCGTTCGATTTCAGCGCATAACCATTGCTGCTGAACTTATATTTGCCGCTGTATGTCCCGGTACCTTCTTCTACAGTAATGATGCAGTTGTCATCTATATCCGACGCCTCCACCAATGAGATTGAATCACTGGCAATTCTAAGGTACTTTAATGTGCCGTTAACCTCTGTTGTGATGTAATATTCGGCGCCGCTAATATAGGTAAATGTCCACATCTGGATGTTGCTGTCCTTGGCCACATAGACATTTTCCGTGCGTGAGATGGGATCCACTTTAATGGTCATTGTCTTTCCGGAAAGTCTTGTATTGCTATTTGCGGCAGTCGCCGTCATAGCATTGCCCGAGGTTGTGGTGGCGTATATAATGCCGTATGATTTTCCGTCAAGCCCATAGGGGTCGCTTTTCAAGGTTTTTGTAAGGATCACCTTGTTATTTGCTCTTGCATTCTGATCCTCTCCGATCAATCCGTTACCGCTATACCCCCATGCGCATTTATTGCCATTACTTCTCTGATAATATATATAGAACGCGCCCGAATCGGTATGCTGTTCAACAGTAAAAGCCATTGTTGCCTCATCGGAAAATTCAAACGCATTACTGGTGTCAGACTTATACCGAACGTATTTTTTGTTGCCGTTTTCGTCAACTGTATAGACATAAAATTGATTATCGGTTCCTTCCACCGCATCAAAATAGTAAAGTGCAGCCGAGCTGATATCCGAAGCATTCGTTTTCGCAATACAATTTCCGCTCAGACTGTTCTTTGCATAGTACCTCAGATTATTGTTGTCAATTGAGACATAGAACATATTTCCATCCAGCTCGCTGACATCGGCAGCAGTTTCCAGCGCATTCGGCTCCACCACTGCATACACCGAGAACTCATCCGTCATGAATTTCAGTTCAGTTGCAGTTCCTTCTGAATTAAAAGCAGTTGCAGCAGTTTCATCATTCCCTGAAATTTCCGTTTCCATCACTTCAACGCCCTCTGCGCCGAAGTGAACGACTTTCAGCTCGCTGACGGGGTCTTCCGGGGCATCAAGCAGTTTAATGCTCATAGACACATTTGCCTGTGGCTCGATCTTCTGATCGCCAGCCCGGATTTCAATATCGAACAAATGCGCATAGTTGTCCTTTGCAGTTTCTCCAGATACTGCCTCGACAGCCTTCTGGTAATATTCCTGATACCGCGCATCCTCCGGCAAAATCTCTTCAGCCTTCAGTTCGGCATCATTCGGGATTCCTGCTTCTTCGCCATAAGTAACAGTGATTTCCCAAGTGTCGCCCTTCGCGTCGATCACAGTCTTTGTGATCTGCGCATCCGTCACTTTGATCGTAAACACTTCCCCGGTCTTCATGGTGACGGTCAGAGATTCCTCGCTCAGGAATGGAAGAATGCTGACCAGCGCCCAGTCGCCGCTCTCCACGGTCTGCGC
>CADAIL010000050.1 GCA_902788035.1 uncultured Lachnospiraceae bacterium
AATAGAAACGAGGATCATCGATGTTCAAAATGATCCTGCTTTCGGCGATTACGGCAGGCTGCTCTTTCCTGTAAACAGCGGATATATGAGCGGTGATACGCTTGGGAGTCTTCGTCTTACCTGGTACAACAACATTGATCCGGATAAGACTGTGGAGATCTGCAACTACATGAGAGATCATGCGGAAAGCGGGGATACCATCTTTTATGACATTTATACGGAGGAAGAAAAGAAAGCTGATCCTGCCAAGGAGGACACCGGACTGCTCTTCTTCCGTGGAGACTCAGGCGCAAGATTCGCTATCGTAAACGCGGGAGGCGGTTTTGCCTATGTAGGCGCGATACACGACAGCTTTCCGCATGCCCTGGGACTCTCCAAGATGGGCTTCAATGCCTTTGCTTTGATTTACCGCCCCGGTGCTCAGACGGCTTGTGAGGACCTGGCAAGGGCCATCGCATTTATCTTTGAACATGCGGACGAGCTGGAGGTCGATACGTCCGACTATTCCCTGTGGGGAGGCTCGGCCGGGGCGCGGATGGCGGCATGGCTCGGTACTTACGGGACGGATAGCTTTGGCGAGGATGCTTATCCCCGTCCTGCAGCCGTGATTGTGAACTATACTGGTCTTTCCGAGGTGACTGGCTATGAGCCGCCCACCTACAGCGCCGTCGGGACGAACGATGGCATTGCTTCCTACAGGACAATAGAGCGACGCATCAATGCTATTCGGGCAAACGGCACAGATGCGGAGATCGAAGTCTTTAATGGCTTGTCTCACGGCTTCGGGCTTGGCACAGGCACCGTTGCGGAAGGCTGGATCGACCGCGCCGTAGAGTTCTGGGAACGCAATATGAAAAACAAATAAGGAGAGGGAAAAGATACATGAACAGAGTATGGATGATTACGGGCGCAGGCCGCGGACTGGGCCGTGCGTTTGCGGAAGAAGCGGTAAAAAACGGTGACATGGTTATCGCCACGGTCCGCAAAGTCAATGATGTGGATCCGCTGATGAAAAACGAAAATGTGCTTCCGGTTATTATGGATGTCACGAAAAAAGAAGACGTTACTGCTGCGGTCGATGCCGGAATCAGGAAATTCGGCAGGATCGACGTACTGATCAATAATGCCGGCTTTGGTATGAGCGGTGCCTTTGAGGAAGTATCGGATGAAGAACTCAGGACCTTGATGGAAACCAACTTTTTCGGCGTGACGAACGTAACGAGAGCTGTTCTTCCCACCATGAGGGAACAGGGAAGCGGCATGATCCTGACGGTCTCTTCCCAGGCAGGAGCCATGGGGTTCCTCGGAAGCTCTGCTTACTGCTCTTCCAAGTATGCGGTGGTGGGGCTGTCGGAAGCACTCAGTATGGAACTGGCTCCGTTCGGAATCCAGGTGACTTCCATTCTGCCCGGTTCCTTCCGAACAGATTTCAGAGACAACAGTTCCATGAAACATGCAAAAACTTCGCTGGCAGCTTATGAGGGATCGGCTGTTCACGCGGCCAGGGATTTTCTCGTGGCCAATAATCACAGGCAGGAGGGAGATCCTGCAAAAGCAGCAGCATTTCTGTATAGTATCATTGAAAGCGGAAAACTTCCGAAGAGGATCCTGATCGGGAAAAAATGCTGTGAAGACGTAAAGGGATATCTGGAAGAAAGAATTTCAGAGATCGAATCTTACCTGGATGAATCATCCCAGACGGATTTCGACGTAGAATAGTAACATTGTGAAATTACATTTGAGACCGCCTGTCAAACCGATGGGCGGTCTTTTCATGCACTGATTAATTAGGCAGACAGTCTATCTTTCTATCATTACATTAAGTGGCATTGCCGCTCAGCTCATCACCGGTTCTACCGGTGATGTCAAAAGGGATTGGGGCGCTTCCCCAACGAGCACGCGGAGCGTTTGTCTGGACACAGACACTGCTCGCACAGTTACTCTTGCCTTGAATTTCGATTCCATTTTCACGTCTTTGATCAATTCTGTCCAAAAACAGGAAAAATCAGCATCGGGAAGATTAAAAAGTAGTCAAGAACTCGACAAAACAGATGAAATCTCGATAACTTTATGGTATAGTGTGTTACAAGTGGTTTTGTATCCAGTTTAGACTCATAATGAGAGGTATATGTTATGGCAGTTTCTTACAAGAAGTTGTTCAAATTATTGATTGATCGTGACATGAAGAAGAAGGATTTCAAGGAGCTTACTGGTATCAGCCAAGGCACTTTGAACAAACTTCAGAACGGTGGCAACGTCATGGTGGATGTGCTGGAGAAGATCTGCCTGAACATGGATTGTAACATTGAAGACATCATGGAGATCTACCCCGATCCAGTTGACAGTACCAAAAAACGTACAGCTAGGTCGGTACAATAAGAATGGAGAGTAGCGTCTAATCATGATTGACACCAAGAAAGAGCAGGAACGCGACGAACTTCACCGGGCCATATGGGCGATTGCCGATGAACTTCGTGGTGCCGTTGACGGCTGGGACTTCAAGAACTACGTCCTGGGTACCATGTTCTATCGATATATTTCCGAAAATCTGACCAGTTATATCAATGCCGGAGAGGCCGAAGCAGGCAATCCGGATTTTGACTTTGCCAAGATGCTGGATGCTGATGCGGAGGAAGCCAGAGAAGGCCTTGTTGAAGAAAAGGGCTTCTTCATCCTTCCCAGTGAACTGTTCTGCAATGTCAGAGCCAGAGCTGCTTCTGACGAGAACCTGAACGAGACCCTGGAGAGGATCTTCCGCCATATCGAGGAATCGGCAAAGGGCACTTCTTCCGAAGGCCAGTTCGCCGGTCTGTTTGATGACTTCGATGTCAACAGTAATAAGCTCGGAGCGACTGTTGCCAAGCGTAACGAGAAGCTGGTCAAGCTGCTGAACGGTGTGGCTGATATGAATCTGGGCGACGTCCGGCATCATGATATCGATGCTTTCGGTGACGCCTATGAATATCTGATGACTATGTACGCCTCCAATGCTGGAAAGTCCGGAGGCGAATTCTTCACGCCTGCGGATGTCTCCGAGCTGCTGACCAGATTGGGGACGGTCGGCAAGACAGAGATCAACAAGGTCTACGATCCGGCCTGCGGTTCAGGATCTCTCCTTCTGAAAGCGGAAAAGGTCCTTGGCCGCGATAAGGTCCGCAATGGCTTCTTCGGTCAGGAGATCAATATTACAACGTACAACCTTTGCCGGATCAACATGTTCCTGCATGATATCGAGTTTGATAAGTTTGATATCGCCTGCGAGGATACGCTGACCGCGCCACAGCATTGGGATGATGAGCCGTTCGAACTGATCGTATCGAATCCACCGTACAGCATTAAGTGGGCGGGAGATGAGAATCCTTTGCTGATCAATGATCCTCGTTTCGCTCCGGCAGGTGTGCTGGCTCCCAAGAGCAAGGCAGACCTGGCCTTTATCATGCATTCTCTTTCCTGGTTAGCTCCGAATGGTACTGCAGCTATCGTCTGCTTTCCCGGCATTATGTATCGTGGTGGGGCAGAGCAAAAGATCCGGAAGTATCTTATCGATAACAACTTTGTGGACTGTGTGATCCAGCTTCCGGCGAATCTGTTTTACGGAACGACCATTGCAACAAATATCATGGTGCTTAAGCGAAACAAAGCAGATAGTAGTACGCTTTTCATTGATGCTACGAATGAATGCATCAAGGTAACAAACAATAACAAACTGACTCCGGATAATATCGACAAAATTGTCAAAACGTATACTGCTAAAGAGACAATCCCTCATTTTTCGTATTTGTCCACATACGATGAAATAGTCGAAAATGATTATAATCTCTCTGTTTCATCATATGTTGAAGCGGAAGAAGTCAAGACAATCATCGATATCCAACAACTGAACCGTGAGGTAAAAGAAATTGAGGGCAGAGTAGACCAGCTACGCGGTTTAGTTGATAGCATTATTGAAGAAATAGAAGGTGGATGCAGATGACCAGGCTCGATGTTCTATTAAATGAATTATGCTCAGATGGAGTCCCATTCAAAAGACTTGAGGAATGCTGTAATCTGGAAAAAGGCAATACTCCAATCCAAAAGGCAGTTCCTGGTGAATATCCATTAGTCGTGACAACGAATGAGCGGAAGAGTTCAAGCACATTCCAGTTTGATCAACCATCTGTTTGTGTGCCTTTAGTATCATCCAGAGGACATGGAGTAGCTTGCTTGAACCAAGTGTATTATCAGGAAGGTAAGTTTGCTTTAGGCAATATTCTTTGTGCTGTAACGCCATTAAAAGAGAGTGGATTATCAGCCAAGTTTTTATACTACTATCTAAATCTGAAAAAAGATACCCTGATAGTTCCATTGATGAAGGGTGGAGCAAACGTTTCCTTAACGGTTAATTCTTTAAAAAGAGTCAAAGTTGCGATTCCACCTCTATTAGTTCAGGATGAAATTGTTCAAAGACTCCAAGCCTTTGAAGCTCTCTTGGATACTCTCTCAGAGGAGCTTTCAGCTCGCAGAAAGCAATATGAATACTACAGAAACCGACTGTTGACCTTTGATAATGAATCAAAGAAAATGCCACTTTCAGATGTGGCCAATCTATTTCGTGGAGAATATATAACTCAGAAGGGCTCCAAGCCCGGAGATATTCCAGTAATCCTTGGGGGCCAGGAACCGGCTTACTATATTGATAAAGCCAATCATGACGGCGAAATCGTTGTCATTGCACGAAGTGGCGTATCAGCCGGATTTGTGTCTTATTGGAATCAGCCCATTTATGTTACTGATGGCTTCGGTTATGAGGCGAAAAAAGATGTAGCAACTCCGAAGTACTTATATTACGTGCTTAAGAGGAAAGAACCAGAACTAAACGCAATGAAGCGTGGGGCTGGAGTTCCTCATGTCAGCGGCGAAATGCTCGGAAAGGTTAAGCTATCAATTCCACCGATTGCTGTCCAGGAAAGATTGGTTAATGTCTTGGACAACTTTGAATCTATATGTTCCGACCTGAGTGTTGGACTCCCTGCCGAGATTGAGGCCAGGCAAAAACAATATGAATATTATCG
>CADAIL010000051.1:0-4540 GCA_902788035.1 uncultured Lachnospiraceae bacterium
ATTATTCATCGCAAAAAATTATACCAAATGAAAAAGGACGCCTCTAGGTTTTCACCTAAAGGCGTTCTTTTTCATAGGACTTTTTTCACAGCCCCTTTTATCAGGGCTCAATCATCCCTGCTAAGCATAATTAATTGTGTTACCAGAGGCTTATTCTCTTATAAGATACACATCCGCGCTTCCCATACCAAACTGCAGAGCTTCCGAATGGGAATCCATGAAAATGTCCACATGTCCGTACGGTGTTCCGCGGTCCTCAACGGTATAAACTGTGCCGTTGATCAAAAGCTTCGTGCCAAAATCAATGCCTCCCATGGCAACCGTGTGGTTGGATGTCGGCATGACGCCGCTGGCAGTCGCATTCCCCGCAGTGCCGCAGCACCTTGCGCAGTTGCAATATGCGGTCAGTGTGAAGTTTCCGAGGTACTCAGCCGAAGCAAGCATTTCTTCCTCTTTGGCTTTCTCCTCTGCCGCTTTCGCTTCCGCGGCATCCGCCAGAGCCGCCTCAGCTTCTGCCTGAGCTGCCTCCGCGATCTCTACTGCCATTGCCACAGTACGACTGTCATTTGCTTCATTTGCAACTTCCGCCGCAGCCCTGGCATTCTCAGCATCCGCTGCAGCATTTGCTGCCGCTTCCTCTACTTCCGAGCTCTCAGTCTCATCGGCGTAGCCTCTGGCTGTTCCAGCCGCAGCTTCTGCCGCGTCTGCTGCTGCATCCGCAGCGATGCGTCCCTCTTCAAGTTCAGCGTCATCCGATTCAAGTTTCTCTTCGAAATTCTCAAAGAGCTCTACGCCGGATTCGGTACCGGCCTCTGATGTATATTTTAAAAAGTTAATGTCGGAGGCCATATCTCCCGCATATACAGGACCAGCCTGCATAGCGACGATCATAGATGACGCAAGCAACATACTTGTTATTTTTTTACTGAACATATATAGAAATCTCCTTTCGAGGGGAGATTTTATCATCGTGGCAAAAAAAAGAAAAGAGTTTTTTAATATTTTGTAACGATTCTGTAATAATTACCACGTTCGGGCGCGTTTGTGTCTTTTTCGTCAAACATAGTCAGCACTGTGCACAAATGAGCACTTTTATGCTTGCTGCTCATGCGCAAAAGAACGAAAAAATAATTCTCGCTCAGCAAA
Organism: uncultured Lachnospiraceae bacterium; assembly: GCA_902788035.1. Lineage (GTDB taxonomy): Bacteria > Bacillota > Clostridia > Lachnospirales > Lachnospiraceae > Chordicoccus. Next base: position 1,147 of record CADAIL010000051.1, read on the forward strand.
ATGCCACAAAAATCCCTAAAACACTTGTAGAAATCTTCTGCTTTGCAAGGTCACCCGGGCATAAATAGACCCCCGTCGAGTCCGAAGGCAGCAAAATCCTGCTTCTTAAGACATGGTTGCTGCCTTTGACCTTGGCGAGTTTCTTCGGGTCTTCGGCAGAGGCAGCAAATTCTTGATTTCTTGGGATGATTGCTGCCTTTGACCTTGGCGAGTTTCTTCGGGTCTTCGGCAGAGGCAGCAAAATCCTGTCTCTGAGGCGTGGTTGCTGCCTTTGGTCTTGGAGAGTTTGTGTAAACCGCCAGGTCCAAAAGCAGCCGCGCTCAAGATTCCGGATTTTTTATCTTGACATCATCACTGCACTTTGCTAAAGTAATGCACATATCAATACATAAGGAATCGGAACCATGTCACACTCAACATCAATGAATTTCTTTTTCGGCTTTGCGGGCTTTACCTTTTTCGGTAAGGCATTTTTTCGCGTTGGCTGAAAAGAGTGTGTAATCTGGCATCGCTCCACCCGGTACGTAACCCCCGCACCGCAGCCGACAAGGCTGCGGTGCTTTTTTTATCTCAGCGGGGAAGCCCCGCACCGAGATAAACACTCAGCTGCACACTGCGAATCCCGCACCAGGTCTCGCGAGCGAGACTTGAACCTAAAAAAATGGAGGCCACACACATGATCATCATCCTGAAGAACAACCCAGACAAGGACCAACTCGAGAACCTGGAATACTGGCTGTCCGGCATGGGCATCAAAGTACACCCGACCGTAGGAACGGGCAAGACGATCCTCGGGCTCGTCGGTGACACCAGCCGGGTCGACATCGATCTCATCTCCGCGCTCGACATCGTTGAAGACGTCAAGCGTGTGCAGGAGCCCTTTAAGAATGTGAACCGCAAGTTCCACCCGGATGATACCGTCATCGACGTCGGAGGTGTCAAAATCGGCGGCGGGACACTGACCATCATCGCGGGTCCCTGCTCCGTCGAGTCCAAAGAGCAGGTCGTGGGCATCGCCAAATCTGTTAAGGAGAGCGGAGCAACCATCCTCCGCGGCGGCGCGTTCAAGCCGCGCTCATCACCCTACTCATTCCAGGGGCTCGGCATCGAGGGCATCCGCATTCTTCTCGCGGCCAAAGAGGCCACCGGGCTGCCGGTCGTATCGGAGATAATGGACGCGTCGCAGCTGCCGCTATTTGCAGACATCGACATTCTCCAGGTCGGCGCGCGGAACATGCAGAACTTCTCCCTCCTGAAAGCGCTGGGCAGGCAGGACAAGCCCGTCCTCTTAAAGCGCGGACTCTCCTCGACCTACGAGGAGTGGCTCATGAGCGCCGAGTACATCCTCGCGGGCGGGAACGGCAAGGTCATCCTGTGCGAGCGCGGCATCCGGACATTCGAGACCTACACCCGGAACACGCTGGATGTCTCGTGCGTGCCGGTCCTCCGCCAGCTGACCCACCTGCCGATCATCATTGATCCGTCCCACGCCTGCGGCAAGTCTCAGTGGGTCCCGTCTCTTGCAAATGCAGGCATCGCCGCCGGTGCCGACGGCGTCCTCATTGAAGTCCACAACGACCCGCAGCACGCAAAGTGCGACGGACCGCAGTCGCTGACGCCGGACAGCTTTGCGAAGGCGGTGCCGGAGCTCAAAGCAATACATGAAATTGTTCGGGGCGGCAGGTGCGGCTGAGTGAGAAGGCTACCAGTGTGGCATCTCGATCATTTATTTCAATTGCTGATTGTTGAATTGACTACGACAGTCGAGAAGCAGGAAAGAAGAATTCTTACTGATTGCAATAATTCTTGCTTACGACTGTCGACCCGGCAGTCTTATTCTCAAAAAGCATATAAACTGCAGACCAATATCTCAGTCAAGGATAGTGTTAATCAAGATATGAAAAAGGGAGGTAAAAAATGAGCGATACAGTAAGAGTTGCAGGAATCAACATGGAACTGCTGAGCAGCACGGAGACATTTCCCAATGAAGGCCGCGTTGCCTGCCAGGGTGTAAAAGGAGCCTACTCACAGCAGGCCGCGAACCGGATGTTCGCAAAATCGATGCCGATGTTCTTCAAGACCTTCTCCGGCGTGATCGAGGCCGTGAAGAGCGGCATGGTCGACTACGGAATTCTTCCTATTGAAAATAATTCCTACGGATCGGTCCGCGCGACATACCAGCTCCTCAAGAATGCCGGCGTGTACATCATCCGGGCGGAGAGAATTCTCATCCGCCATCAGCTCCTGGTAAAACCCGGGACAAACCTTGCCGACGTCACCAGCATCAGATCCCACGAGCAGGCTCTCGGCCAGTGCTCTCATTTTCTGAAGAAAATGGAGGATCAGGCAGCCATTATCCCCGTCCTCAACACTGCCATGGCAGCCCGCTATGTCAGCGAGTCAGAAGACAACGGAGCCGCTGCCATCGCCTCCCCGGAGGCGGCTGAGATCTACGGTCTGCAAGCCCTGTCGACCCGGGTATCCGACAGCGACAATAATTATACGAGATTCGTCTGCATATCAAAGGATCCGAAAATCTATCCCGGATCGAACCGGATCTCCATGATACTCTCCGTCCCGCACGAGCCGGGGTCACTCTATAAGGTCATAGGAAAATTTGCGAAGAGAGATATCAACATCACAAAGCTCGAGAGCAGCCCGATTGTGGGCAGGAACTTCGAGTTCCGTTTCTACATCGACGCGGACGCATCATGCGCTGACCCGGAGGTACGGGTCATGCTCGATGAGCTGAGGAATGAGTGCCCGGAATTTGTTTTCCTGGGAAATTATTCCGAAGCCTGAATCACATAGTTGCGTCACAGAGATCTGCGCTGAGGAGTGCGGCGATGTCATGACCATCATCTCCGGTGTCAACTGCGAGAACACACAGGAATCCATCGAGATGGCAGCAGAAGCCAAGGAAGCCGGCGCTGACGGCATCCTCCTTATGCCCCCGCATATGTGGCTCCGCTTCGGCATGAACCCGAACGCTCCGTTCCAGTATGTAAAGGACGTCGCAGAGGGCGCTGACATCGACATCATCATCCATCTGTATCCGGCAACATCCAAGGCTTTCTATCCGGTAGAGACCCTGATCAAGATGTGCAAGGAGATCGACCATGTCAAGTGCATCAAGATGGGCACACGCGTCACCTCCATCTATGAAGCGTAGCAGCAGAGTACCACGTCCATAGGAGCTGCCGCCCCGCATGGGCGTGGGTGAATGCCGGGTCAAACTTACTGGCCCCGGATATATTCCTGGACCATTGTAAGGGAATTCTCGCTGACCGTCGTCACGAAATAGCTGTCTGACCAGAAATACGGTTTCCAGTAATATTTCCTGAGCACCGTTTCCCCGTACTCCTTCCTGGCGAACCGGGAGGTCTTCGTCTTC
>CADAIL010000051.1:4600-5187 GCA_902788035.1 uncultured Lachnospiraceae bacterium
TCGTCACCAGCACCATGTGGTACTGCAGGAGGAAACAGCTGTGGCGGTTCGTATAGTAAGGCTGCCCTTTCTTTTTCTCGTACATACGTTCGGTTTCTCTTTTACATCCATTTGCTTTAGTGGTATAATTATACCATGAAATAAAGGTATGTGCAAAGGAGCACCCATCCATGTATCTTGCGGACACGACCGTCCTGTCGAAGGGCCATCACCCGGACTTTTATGATTATATGGAGCGCATGTCGCTGCTCGCGAAGCGCCTTTACAACGCCGCGCTGTTCCGCCTCCGCCAGGCCTATACGGGGTGGGAACGGGAGGCACGGACGGTCAACGAGAAGGCCGTCTTCGAGGAGATCCGCGTCATGCAGGCAAAGTACCCGCGTGTAAAGGTCAGCCGCGTCCTGTCCTACCGGGCACTGGACGCCGTCATGAGGGCGAACGGCAATCCTGATTTCTTCGGAGGCCTCCCCATGCAGACTGCCCAGCGCGTCCTTAAGGAGGCGGCCGACGTGTTCGGCGCATGGCAGTCCGCCCTGAAGGAGTACGGGCGCCGCCCGTGGAAGTTCACCGGACGGCCGCGCATGCCG
>CADAIL010000052.1 GCA_902788035.1 uncultured Lachnospiraceae bacterium
AAATCCTGATTTCCACACCCCATTCAGCGCCCTGCACTTCGGAGCGGAAATGCTGAGCGCAGAGATACTCACCTAAAACCGGGCTGTCCGTCAGGAACATCGGACAGCCGTCAAAATACGGCTCATTTCTCATTATCGGAGCAAGGTAGCTGTCGTTCTTTACGAAGAGCTGGCAGGGGTTACCGTCTTTGTCTGTCCCCTTGAACATGTATTTGGCGCACATATTGCGGCTCATACCGGGATTTTCGATCTGCACGTCGACTGCGCCGGGCAGCGTTTCACCTGTAAAAAGCTCTGACTCGACCGTTGCCCGGAAAGGAATCATGGTCACTGCGCCGTAGGGGCACTCCAGGTTCGAAACGTCCTTATTATCTGCATACACTTTAAAAATCATAATGGGTTTTGCTTCACTCATCGCTTATCTCTCCTGTAGATGTGACTGTTCAGACAGGCGACAGCTAAGTTTTAGGATCCGGCAGCAAACATCATCTTCATCGAAAAGCGTAAGTCTTCCACTGCGAGCTTAGAAAATGCAGGGGCATTTTCTGATCTCTCGGTCAGACTTACAATGCTTTTCTCACGAAGATGGATGATTTGCTCCGGAAACGGAGTTCAAGACCGCCTGCCTGAACTGTCACCTGTAGGCTGAAAATTACTGTAATTAACCGAAATTGATTTTTATTTTCGCGAACATATCGTCCAGGATCAGTCTGGGGTTTATATGCTTGAAGACGCGAATCTTACGGTGAGGCTCGTCAAAGTGATATGTCAAGTCGGTATAGTCTATGGACGGCGCTTCTATCTCATCAAAGAAATCCGCATTGTTCGGATCTTCCAGGAACACACCGATGGTGGGGCTGTCACCGAGCCCCCAGGTCTCTCCGTTCGGCCAGAAAGGAATATCTGCCGCATCTTCGTTAACCTCGAGCATCTGGTCAATAGGAATTTTGTCTGATCCGCCTTTTCACTCTCTACACCTCCCGTGATCAGCTGATTGAGGTGCAGAAGCTTTCCATTCCCCGGCGTATCATTCTCCAGGATCAGATTGGTAAGAAGGACCATATTGCGCATTTCCGGCAGTGTAAATGCCGGCAGTTCCGGCAGGTCTTCTCCCCCCACTCCGAATTCGCGGTACATCTGCCGAAGTTCGATCCTGCGCAGTTTTTCGTGACACATCGGCCCCATGAACAGGATTCCATCTCCTGCATGCAGGGCAGCATAATAGCATTTATGCTCCGCCCTGTACATAAAAGGAATATCCTGGGTACGGATTCCTTTCCGAAGCACGCTCCGCAGTGTTTCCGACTGCATAAGAGGGCTCTCCGCATCCACGCCATAAAAAGAAGTCAGCATTCCGTCAGGTGCCTCGTAGACAAGATTAACTTTGATTACTGCTCCCAGCAGTTGAATCTTATTCTCATGTATTGTCTTCTTCATATAATCATTCAAGTGTCATGTATCTGATTATGTTCAGTTTACCACATATTTTATATAATTATATTCTTATATCACACGATTTGTTCTTATTTTGCTCTTTCTTTTCATGGTCAGAGCCACATGCGGTGTACATTCTTCTGCAGGTACGAGTGTGCCGTGCTTCATCATATAAGAGGATGGAATATGTGCAGGGATTCATATTGGTATTATATCAGATTACGCTGATCTGAATCCCGCGCATTGAAAAGCATCTCATTCAGGGTAATAAACTACCATTTTGTGCAAAATAGGAATATCAGTAGGAGCTTTCATCCTATATACTGCACGTAGGATGAAACAAAAAGCAGGCAGTAACCCCGGAATGGGAACCCCAAATTCATAAAGACAGAACGGAGACGACATTAAGAAGATTCTTCACTACGCGATGGAAATGCCGTACGTCCGAACACTTCACAATTTCCGTCTTCTGAATGAAAACGCAATGCTGAAGCGGGCAGGCATCGAGGATAATCAGATTGGCGGTCTCACGGAAGTCTACTTCGGACTGTTCACCGATCCCGAGGACGGCTGCAGGCCTCGACTTCGCGTAAAAGCCATTCAGGAGATGACCGGCTGGAAGGCTTCACATGCGTTTGAGCTGCCCGCAGTCTTCTGCAACAGGGATCACGGTTTCAGCCATTTCGTATTTGACGGAGAGCCGGAAGAAGTCTTTGACAAGATCGCTGCTGAGATTCACGGAAGATGGGTCAACTTCACAAAGACAGGTGTTCCGACCCTTCCGGAGGGAGCCGGCAGCGAATCAGCCGGCTCCCTTGATGCAGAGCCTGTTGCTGCATGTGACTGGCCGCGCTTTGAAGGCGCAGACTCACCGGTCATGATTTTCAACAGAGAGTCAAAAGCTGAGAGGCTTGACCGGAGGCATCTCATGGAGACCTGGGGAGACATGCGTTTTTACGAGAATCGATGCGATCTTTTTAAGGCGCACTCGCAAAATCCGGCGCGGAATCAGATCAGCGCCGGCTGACAAAAAGAAAACAGAAATCCTGATATTAGGGTGAAATAAGAACATTTTGGACAGAATAAGGATATAGAGAGTGGCTGCTAATCGCTATTATTGAGACATAACAAAGAGATAAAAACAGCAAACACACAGCGTTTGCAGAGCACCACACTAATTTAGGAGGAAAAAGAAATGCTTACGACAAAACATGACGATCCCAATGGCAAGCTCGGATGGGGAGAGCGCTTAGCTTACGGCTCCGGCGGATTTGCATTCAACATGATCAACGGAATCATCGGATCATTCCTGACCATCTACTTCACTTCGGCAGCAGGACTGAATGCCGGAATTATCGCGACGATCCTTGCAGTATCAAAAGTTTTTGACGGTATCTCCGACCTGATCATGGGCCGCATCGTTGACAATACAAACACCAAGATGGGAAAAGCGAGAGTGTGGCTCTTCAGGATGTGCATCCCGTTCGCGATCTCAACGATGCTCCTGTTCTTCGTTCCCCAGGGCTTCCCGGACATGGTCAAATATGTATACGTGTTCCTGATCTACAACATTTGCAACGCTGTGTGCCTTACCGGTATGCTGGTCCCGTTCTATTCAATGGTCGGTCTTGTGACAGCAGACTCCTATGAGCGCGGACTTCTCGGCAACATCCAGCAGATCTTCCAGACACTCGGAAACGTGTTCGTAAACTCCACATTCGTTATCCTGCTCACAAAGTTCTCAGAAAACCCGAACACGATCTACACACAGAGATCTTTCACCCTCACACTTGCTGTCTAC
>CADAIL010000053.1:0-803 GCA_902788035.1 uncultured Lachnospiraceae bacterium
CCTGAATCTGAATCGTGATCATTCCATTCTCACTTGGCTCACTGTACTGATCCAGAACCGGACTTTTAACATAGATACACCGCTTGCTGCGGAATTCTCCCGATACCTTCAGAAAAATTTCTGCGTTGATACAACGAATTATGATCTGATCGTCGGCTATCGGGCGGATGACAGCTATTTTTCATTCGCGCAGGACTTCCTGAGCGGTGCGATCTCATATCAGCAGCTGTGCAGGGCCATGTACCTGGGAGAACTCGGAGAACAGATTGTGCTCATTAGTCCGGCAGCTTTTTCGGCAATTCATTATGTCGGCTGTGAGGAGGCGCTTCGAAGCGACTGGCTCCACAGGAAGACCGAGCGCGACAGACGGGCGCGTACTGAATATCTTCAGTCCGACAGGATGCGGTATCGAAGGGGAGAACTGTATGCGGCCGCTATTTTGGACGAGGAGATCAGACCGGATGATCCGCGCCTTATGCGCGTCAATATATAGATTTCGGAGGGCTGTCGATGCTTCACTCTTACGACGAGATTTACACCGCCAAGGCGCAGACCTCTCTTGCACAAATGCTGCGCTACGCGGAAGAGGATATGCATATTGAACTGAATGAATTCTGGGACATGTTTCTGATCTCAGGTGTCGCCGACCTATTCGGGAAAGGAGACTTCCGGTTTCTTGTCGGAATGTCGGGGGTGGAGGCCGCATGGGAAGTTGTCTGGCGACTCACCGGGGAATGGCCGCAGGTGAAGCCGACATTTGGGCTTGAAAAGAGCCCAACCTACTGGACAGGATGGATTTTGGC
>CADAIL010000053.1:831-2277 GCA_902788035.1 uncultured Lachnospiraceae bacterium
GGCGGACGCAGTCAGGCGCAGGAAGGAGATGTCGACGCGGCTGCGGATGTACCGTGAACGGCTGGGACTGAGCCAGTCTGAACTGGCGCGGGAAAGCGGCGTATCAGTCAGAATGATCCAGCACTACGAGCAGCGGCAGAAGGATCTTGGGAAAGCGCAGACGAAGACGATCTGGATGCTGGCCAGGGCACTTCACTGTTCGATGGAAGACTTAGTAGAGTATTAAACCAGGCACTTGTTGCAGGCAATCCACAGTACGTACAGGAGGAATGACATGCAGTTGGAGATAAAGAAAGCATTGCCGGAAGAGTACGACAAGATCCTCTTTTTTTACTATTCATTGATCGATTCACTGGAAGGGACCAAATATCATCCGATGTGGGCGAAAGATATTTATCCGGCTCCGGAAGAGTTGCGCGCTGTGGTTGAAGCGGGCGAGCTTTACTATTTGCTTGCTGACGGCAGAATCGCAGCCGCGATGGCCGTCAATCAGAAGTGCAATGAAGAGTATAAAGAAGTCCAATGGCCAACACAGCTGACACAGGATGAGTTCATGGTCATACATATGCTGGGAGTACATGGTGATTTCGCAGGGAGAGGTCTGGCGAAGGAAATGGTGCGCTTTGCCATAGAACTTGCAAAGACAGCCGGCATGAAAGCGGTCCGGCTGGACGTGCTCAAGGGAAACCTCCCTGCGGAAAAGTTGTATGAAGGAATAGGATTTGCGCATGTTGACACAGTGAAGCTGTTCTATGAAGATACAGGGCGCGTTGACTTTAAGATGTATGAGTATGTGATCGGGTAAAAGAATCCGTTCTGTGATACACTAAAACTGGAAATAAATCTGAATTAAAGAAAGGAGCTGCAAAAATGATCAAGATTTACGGTATGCCTTCATGCCCTTACTGTGCGTATGTACACCAGCAGATTATTGGAAGAGAAAATGAGTTTGAGTACATCGATATCGCAGATTATTGGAAGAGAAAATGAGTTTGAGTACATCGATATCGGCAAGAACATTCGCAACATGAGCGCTTTTACGAAACTTCGCGACACAAATCCCGTCTTTGACCGCATGAAAGCGATCGGAGATGTCGGAATCCCTGCGTTTGTGTTTGAAGACGGCCGGGTATCCATTGATCCGGCGGACGCGGGGCTGATTGAGTACGGCTCTCCGGAGGCCTGCTCCATTGAGGACCACAAAAGCGGAAGAAAAGGATGCTGACAGATATTAAACTCTTTATGACAAGCAGCCCGATGGGCGCATACAGAAGTACGGCAGCACCTGATTTCAAGGGGCTCAATCCGGCCAACGGTATGGTGGAGGAACTGCAGTCTTACTGGAGGCCGGATTCCCGCTGCCTTCTCGTCTCTGCCTTTCCGGATGAATATGACATAAATGACCGGATGAGGGCGGATTTTGAGAGAATATTCAGAGAGACCGGC